>NZ_ABCQ01000021.1 GCF_000170855.1 Moritella sp. PE36
TGTTGAATCGGGCTCATTGTGCCCGGATCAATGTTAATGTAAGGGTCTAGTTTCATCATTGTGACTTTTAAGCCACGAGCTTCTAAAATAGCTGCTAATGATGCTGCCGCAATACCTTTACCTAATGAGGATACTACCCCACCAGTAACAAAAACGTACTTAGTTGTCATACATAACCTGAAGTTGTTAGGGATTAAATGTGTATTATTGAATATATACCAGAAGGGACGACATTATAAACAAATCCCCCTCATCCCACAATGTTGACAAGTATAGCATTGCCCTTTTTGTATAACTGTGCGGTAGATCATATGTTGTAATTTTATTTCACTTTTTGCCATAGGAATTCCATTTCACTTACAGAACAATCACTTAGCGACTTACCATTCTGTAATGCAAGTACTTCTACCTGTCTAAATCTTTTTTCAAACTTTTCATTTGCCTTACGAAGTGCTTGCTCAGGATCGTGTTTTAGATGGCGTGCAACGTTCACTACAGAGAACAATAAATCACCTAACTCTTCTTCGAGTTTATCATCATCAATGACCGCGGCATCGGCTTCAGCCACGACCTCCTCAACCTCCTCATAAACCTTTGATAATGCTTGCTTATAACCATTAAAATCAAAGTTTACGGTAGCGGCACGCTGCTGTATTTTCGCGGCGCGAACCAGAGCCGGAAAGGCATTAGGAATGTTGTCTAATGCACTGTGTGGAACTGCGTTTTTATGATTTTTTAAGCGCTCTTCGGATTTTTGTTTTTCCCATGCAACAATAATTTCAGATTTAGATTGTAGTTTTATTTCACCAAAAACATATGGGTGACGCCGAATTAATTTCGCTGCAAGCTGTTGAATAACGTCATCAAAGCTGAATAATGCCTGTTCCTGTCCTAATTGTGTATAATAGAGTACGTGATAAAGCAGATCGCCGATTTCACCTTCCAGGCCTTTAATATCATTACTTTCAATGCTATCAACCACTTCATATGCTTCTTCTAACGTAAACTTAGCTATCGAGGCAAAATTTTGCTGCAGGTTCCAAGGGCATCCTGTATCTGGATTACGTAATGCCTCAACCATATGGCGTAAATCATTAATCGTGTACTTTTCTTTCAAAATAAATCCTATTAATTCAATTTTTAAATAAAATCCCGAGATCTTGACCCATTAGTTTAAATGCAGCCATAAACTGAGACTAAATGATTTATCAGTGAGTATATAATGATATGCATTACGTTTGGAGGGGTAGCACTAAATGAACAGAGTTGGATTAATAACACGCTATAAGAACTTATAGCGCGTTAGGATGACAATTAAGCCGTCAATTTTTTACTTAAATCGACCTCATCGAACGGTTGTGGTTGCAGGTATTTACTTAAATCAATCTCATCGAGTTGTTCAGGCGGCAGATATTTTTGGGCATATTTAATATGCGTGCCGCTTTGTAAAAACAGCCTAAATAACTCGATATCAAAATGTTGATCCAAAGCCATCTTATACATGATATCCACGGCAACGCTGACCGGTTTGGCTTTCTTATAAGGACGGTCAGATGCCGTCAGGGCTTCGAATATATCGGCGATCACTAAGATACGCTCAGGAATAGAAAGGTCATCGCCAGTCAGTTTACGTGGGTAACCCGTACCGTTTAATGTTTCATGGTGGGTTGAAGCATAACGTGGGACACGACTTAGTTCAGGTGGAAACGGGAGATTCTCCAACATCTTAATCGTACTGATCATGTGTTCGTTGATCTTATATCTGTCTTCCGCCGTTAACGTACCGCGACTAATCGTTAAATTATAGACTTCACCTAGGTTATATTGATGCTCTGGCACGTCCATTTTAATACCAAACTTAGGATCAAATTCCACTTTGCGATCTCGCTTAACAATATGCTCAGCTTTATCTGACAGTAATTTTTCAATCACAGGCAATTGGGCATTCAACGACTCTTGTTTCACCAGTTCTTCAACCGAAGAAAGGCCTAAATTATCATCGAAATGACGTAGCCATGTTTGTTCTGATAAAACCTTCACCCGGGCAATTTTATCCTCACTCATAAACTCGCCGCCAACATTCGATGCCGCAATAAACGCAAAATCATCGGTCAGTTTTTGCTGCTTGGCCTTAAGCTCAGCATCGATCGTACTTTTATGCGCTGGTAAGACGATTTGTTTTTTTAATGCGGCGATTTCAGCATCACGCCACAACACTTCAAACCGCGTTCTAACTTCGTGAATACGGTTGTAATTTGCCTCTAACTTGGTGCCCTTATCGACAATATATTCAGGGGTCGTGATCTTGCCACAATCATGCAGCCAAGCTGCAATTCTAAATTCACGTTTCTCATCCGCGTTGGCAAATTTAAAATCTTTAAATAACGCGGAATCACATTGCTCAACAACATCCGCTAACATCATGCCAAGCTCTGGCACACGATTACAATGACCAGCCGTGTACTTCGATTTATCATCAATCGCTTGCGCAATAAGCTTAATAAACGCTTCTAAAAATTCATCTTGTGCGGTTTCATATTGTTGTAAGTCTTTAGACATCTCCAACATCGCTTCAGATAACTCCCAGATCTCTTTTATTGGCGTATCCACTAATTGCACTTCACCATACTGCCGCTCTTGTACTTTTTTCGTTTCAACGCGTAATTGTCGGATTGGTCTTACAATGGGTGCGCCAAACCACCAAGCAAAAGGCAACATCAATAAAATAAACATAACGGTCGCTAAAATAGCTATTTTTAGCTGCTCATTGACCTTCTTGTAGATCACTTTTTTGGGGATGACAACCGCGAAGAACTCTTCCGATTGAGAGCCAGCCTTAACAGGACTGATATAAACTAAACTTTCTTGCCCATCGATAACACGCTCAAGAATTTGATCATGATTACCTTGTGCTCCCGTTAGCGATACTAAGTCTTGATAAGGCACCATCATATTGTCGTATATAACGTTCTCCCCAAGCCATTTACTCGCCAGTGCAGCGCGTTGGGTATCACTAATATTTTCGATTGCAGCATTAATGATGGGAATAAGGTCGTGATTCTCTGCTTTCAACAAGATGTAAAACGCGGAAGGAAATTGCTCGGCCAGATCGATAATATCATTATGCAATTTGAGGTTTTTATAAAAGTATTGTGATAATCCCGAAATGAGTACCGGTTTAACATCCAGTAATGCGTCTGTTTGTCCCTGCGAAACAGACTTAAATGCCGCATTTCTATCCGCAAATTCAATTAACTCAATGTCAGGAAAATCTTGACGTAATTTTGCTGTAATAAACCAACCCGATAAGATAGCCACTTTCTGTCCTGTCAATTCGGCATAATTATGAATATCCGCACTACCCGTACGAGTCACTAAGGCAAAATTAAAATCATAAATAGGATCACTATATACACCTGAATATTTATTATTCTGATTTTTCTGTAACGAATGCAATCCATCGAGAGAACCATTGTTATACTTGTCGATCAACTCGAACCAAGAAAAACCATTGATAAACTCAAAATCAATGCCCGTCATTTCCTCAATCAACAACAACATATCGATAGCATACCCTTGCGGTTTTCCGGATAAAGAAAAGTCCAGCGGCGCCCAGTCATTATGATTTGAAATCTTGATTTTAGCGGTGTTGCTGATAGTGCTACGCTGCAGCGTTGTTAACGCCAACATAGCCGATTCGGGAATGACAATGTGCTTAGCCGCTTGACGACTTGACGATATCACTTCACCCGATGTTGTGTATAGATAAGACTCAATTTCGCTAGTATCATCGAAATCGAATGAATTATTCGACAATTTTTCTGCGATAGAAGACAACACAATATCAATACCTAGGATACTGCTATACGCTTGGTTATGACTATGGTTATCTTTAAATTTAAGTGAATAAGTTTGACCCGTTATTTTTAAATGTTGAAATAAATAGGGTTTAGTTTTAAATACCGAATCGGTATTAGCAGCCTCATACCAAGGTCTTTCGGTTGGGAAATAGTTACTTTTGGTCGTATTCATCTCTCGTAATACAAATTCACTATCGTAATAATAAGTTTCACGTATTCGATTCTGCCGATCACCCGTTATCTTGATAACAACCCAACGATCATCGCTATTCGCGGCAATTTTCTCTCGTACAATTGGCGATGATTCAAGGTTGATCACTTGGTAAAAGTCCTCATTTTCGGAGCCAATATAGATACTGTAAAATAATTTATTTTCGGTCATCATTTCAGCGAGAATATTACGCAGGTCTTGCTCATTCGATTGAACATCAAGAATATGGCTAATAGAAACCAATAAGCGCGCTGCATTAGAAGCATCGCGTTCTAAGGTCTGTATATATGCGGATAAATCGGACGATGCCTTAGATAAATTTTGCACCGTGTGTTCCACCGCCATTTTTTTACTGAAATGGTATTGCAAAGACACTGCTACCAAGCCAGTAATGAGGGTCGCAATTACAAACATGGTACCAACAGTAAAGCGAACTGAAAATGTCTTTCGTTTCATTAGTATTCTTCCTTGAATTTAATTACTTCATGCGGAGCTGTAACGTATAAAGATCATGCTATTAATAGGATATGCTAGTCTAAATAAATGAAACACACAGACATATTGTTGAATATAATGAGAAAAACAAAGAAAATTAGGGGTATGTCGAATTAAATATTGATAAAATTTGACTGGGTAGTCAGTTCTAAACGAATAGATATTGTTAATGCAGAGTTAGAATCGATTTTTGGTGCAGCGCTATCGGATGTGGTAATAATATAAAGCAGAGTAAATATTTGAGTTTACTCTGCTTTATATAATAAAGCAGACCTATTGATTTATTTTAAGCGCCTCGCGTAAATAACACCTTTCACTTGGCTCATACGATTAATTAAATGGCTTAAGGTATCAATATTATATAACTCGATATTGATCTCGAGTGTCGCCGTTTGCTGCTTAGAATCAGTACGGGTATTCATACCAACAACGTGAATACGATCATTGGCAAAAATAGTCGTTAAATCACGTAGCAGGCCACTGCGATCACTGGCATGCACCACTAGCGTAACACCGTAACCACCACTAAAATCCCCCCCCCAAACTGCATCAATAATACGTTCTGGTTGGCGATTACTTAAATCAGCATACTGTAAACAACCATTGCGGTGGATCGAAATTCCACGGCCTTGGGTGATATAACCGACAATGTCATCACCTGGGATAGGCTGACAACAGTTAGCAATATGGGTCATCAAGTTACCCATGCCTTCCACCACGATATGGTCTTTGCTGTGTTTTTTCTTCGGCTGATTTTGCGATTTTAGTACTTGTTGATCAACAAGCTCGAGTGCCAGCTTATCTTCCTCTTCGGCACTGGGTTGTAATAACAACACTTTAATATGGTTAATAACTTGGTTAAGACGTGCATCACCACTGCCCACCTGGGCTAATAAATCATCCATCGTATTGGCATTAAAACGTTCGAACGCACAGTTCGCATCAGACAGGTGTAACTTGAGCTTATGCAACTCGCCTTCCAACATGTCTTTGCCTGCCGCGACATTTTTATCACGATCAAGACGCTTAAAGTAAGTATTGATCTTAGCGCGGGCACGTGCAGATTTTACATAACCTAAGTTTGGTAATAACCAATCACGACTTGGGCTGGGATTTTTCTGAGTGATGATCTCAATCTGATCGCCCGTTTGCAGTTCATACGTGAACGGCACAATACGACCACTGATCTTGGCACCGATACAGCGATGACCCACCATGCTATGTACATAATAAGCAAAATCAAGCGGCGTTGAACCCTGTGGCATATCAACCACATCCCCTTTTGGGGTGAACACATAGACACGATCATCGAATACTTGACTGCGTAACTCATCGACTAAGCTACCGCTTTCCGCCATATCATCCTGCCATGCTAATAATTTACGTAACCAAGCAATTTTCTCTTCGTAGCTGCCTTTTTTGGTGGTATCAGCGCCTTCTTTATAGCGCCAATGTGCAGCGACGCCTAATTCAGCATCATCGTGCATTTGCTTGGTTCGGATCTGTACTTCAACCGCTTTACTTTCATCGCCAACTGCGACAACAGTATGGATAGACTGATAACCATTGGCTTTTGGATTTGCTACATAATCATCAAATTCACTGGGAATAGGACGGAATAAATTATGGATCACACCCAACGCGGCATAACAATCCTGTAATTCGTCCGCGATCACACGCACTGCGCGCACGTCATAAAGACCGTCGAAATCCAAGTTTTTCTTCTGCATCTTTTTCCAGATACTGTAGATATGCTTGGGACGACCGTAGACTTCGACTTTACCGCCAGCCGCTTCAACACCGGTTTTAACTTGCGCAACAAAGCGGTCGATAAATTCTTCACGATCGAGACGACGCTCAAGTAACAGCTTGGCAATTTGTTTGTAGGTATCGGGGTGAGAATAACGGAATGACAGATCTTCCAGTTCCCACTTAAGCTGACCGATACCTAAACGGTTCGCCAACGGCGAGTAGATATCTGAGATTTCTTTTGCTGCCAGTACGCGTTCTTCTTCAGATGCATTCTTTACCTGACGAAGATGACAAATACGCTCTGCTAATTTGATCACAATCGCACGCACATCGTCCACAATCGCCATTAACATGCGGCGTAAATTATCGATTTGTGCTTCAGATGGTTTTTGTGATTTTTCTTGCAGTGTACGGATCGCGTCCATTTCGACAACCGCAACTAATAGGGGTAATAACTTGCTACCAAATAACGCTTCAATTTCGTCATTATCATATAATTTGGCATCAAAAAATGGATATAACAAGGCCACCTTTAAGGTCTCCATGTCCATATCCATGGTCATTAATATTTCGATCATTTCAACCCCGTAAGCAAGCAACGGGAAACGGAAATCAGCTTCATCCTCGAGGGATTCAGCTGCTTCTTTTAATGCTAATTGAGAATATAACTCAAATAATTCATCTTGCTCTGTCGAGGTGAGTGCTAGCGAAGACGTCCAAGTCTTCGCATCAAAGTCTTCCGGGTTGGTCAAATGAGAATCACGTACCGCAACCATGTCTTAATTCCTAACAAGAATAAACCAAAATACACGTTATACCTAAGTTACTTCAAAATGTTATATCAGAACATCTTGAAGTAGCTTGGGTATATATCTAAACGCGTTCAAATAACGCCATTGATTCAACATGTCCTGTCTGTGGGAACATATCAATCATACCAAGGCGGGTTAATTTATAATGCTTTTCCATCAACAACTTCGAGTCTCGCGCTAATGTCGCTGGATTGCAAGATACATAGACAATTCTTTTCACTTTAAGTTTATGTAAATATTGCACTGTTTCAGCAGCACCAGCTCGAGCAGGATCTAATAATACTTTATCGAAACTGGTTTTTGCCCAAGGTAATTTAGAAAAATCGGAAGATAAGTCTGCTTGATAGAATTGCGCATTAGTAACATTATTGGCTATCGCATTCGCTTGCGCCTGACGCACCATCCCATCAACACCTTCAACACCAACAACCGAATGGCATAAACGTGCCAGCGGTAAGCTGAAGTTACCACCACCGCAGAACAGATCTAATACTCTATCTTCAGGAGTTAATTCCAACCAATCTATCGCTTGTTTTACCATCTGGTTATTCACCACAGGATTAACCTGAATGAAGTTACCTGGGGTAAAACTGAGCTTAAATTCGCCATCAGCCAATTGATACCATGCTGCGGGTATATCAGGGGTTAATTTAACCACTGAGTCAGGCTCAGGTTGCAGATAAATACTCAACTGATGTTCACTCGCAAAGGCTTGCAGTAAATCTTGGTCTTTATCTTTTAACGGTTTCAAGATACGGAATAAGCAAATAACGCCCGAATCTACCGAAAACAGCTCTATATGACCTAAATCACGACGTACTGTAAGCGTAGCAAGTAATTGGCGTAGTGGTTGGATCAATACTGACAAGGCTGGCTCTAATACTGGGCACTCGTTAATCGCAACCAGAGATTTACTGTTTCGTTCACGGAAGCCAAAGACTAATTGCTTGGCCTTGCGGTCAAACATCACACTTAAACGTGCAGTACGGCGATATTGCCAAGGTTGCGATAAAATCGGCTCTGCAAAATTAATATCATCATTTTTACTGAAGTGTTGCAATAAGCTAAACAACGCCGTTTGTTTATAATCAGCCTGAACTTCGCTATCGAGTATTTGCAAACTACAGCCGCCACACGTTGCATAATGCGGACACGCCGGTTCAATTCGTTGTGCTGATGGGGTTAATACTTTTCTTAAGGTCGCTTTTGCGTATTGCTTTTTTTGCTCAATAATATTCACTGATACTCGTTCACCTGGTAGTGCACCAGCAACAAATACCGCTTTGCCATCAAGACGACCCAAACCTAGACCTTGGTGATCTAGCTTATCAATAGTGATCTCGACCGCTTTACTCGTAATTTTTTGTACTTTTTTTGCTTTATAAATTTGCGCCATATTGATATACAACTATTGCCTATGTCATCATTAGGGTATTATTCTAACCTGCTTTCCCGCTTTATACTTTAAATAACTTCGTAGATGGCATTAAACCCGATACCAATAAGATGACTTTATGACTAAATACGGACTTCGTGCCAAAGTAATGGCGCTGACGATTTTACCGACAGTTTTGATCGGTACACTATTAGCCAGCTATTTCACTTTTAACCGCTATCAGCAACTAGAGACAGTGCTTATTGAACAGGGCATCAATATCATTGAACCACTGGCGATCGCGAGTGAGTACGGCATGTTACAAAACAGCCGAGAATCACTGAAAAAATTGCTCGGTTTAACCCACCGCAAGTTTGCGCCGACGATTAAAAGTATTGCCATTTTTGATAGCAATAATAAGCTGTTTGTAACCAGTAATTATCACCGTAATTTTTCCGTGCTCAAGAATCCCGACAACAGAAAGTTACCGGAAACGACCCACGTCGAAGTGCTTGATGATTACATCATCCTGCGTTCCCCCATTATTTCCGAAATTGACTATAACAGTTTCCCGTTAAACTTAGAAAACCCGGAGCAGATCCTCGGTTATTTATCTATCCAGCTGATACGAGACAAAGCGATTTTACTGCAATACCGTGATACCACGGTCTCGGTATTTATTGTGTTACTGGGCTTCTTTACCGCGCTTATTTTCTCTTGGCGACTGGTTAAAAATGTAACCCAGCCCATTACTGACATGGTGAAGGTGGTCGATCGGATCAGAGAAGGTCGACTCGATGCCCGAGTCACAGGGGATCACACAGGTGAATTAGCACTGCTCAAGAATGGTATTAATTCGATGGCCAAATCGCTATCGGCTTATCATGAAGAGATGCAACAAAATATTGATCAAGCGACCTCTGATTTACGGGAAACCTTAGAACAGATTGAGATCCAAAATATTGAATTGGATATGGCAAAAAAACGCGCGCAAGCAGCGGCACGGGTAAAATCTGAATTCTTGGCCAATATGAGTCATGAGTTAAGAACCCCGCTTAACGGGGTGATCGGTTTCTCTCGCCAGTTATTAAAAACATCGCTGAGCCCGAATCAAACCGATTACTTGCAGACCATTGAAAAATCAGCCAAGAATTTACTTAGTATCATTAATGATATTCTTGATTTCTCTAAACTTGAAGCGGGTAAACTCACGTTAGAGCAGATCCCATTCAACCTACGCGACACCATTGAAGAAGCCGCGATCTTATTAGCCCCAACCGTGCATGATAAAGGCCTGGAATTATCACTCCATGTTGATAAGAATGTACCCGATGGCATTATTGGCGACCCGTTCCGTTTCCAGCAAGTGATCACCAACCTGCTGGGCAATGCGATCAAGTTTACTGAAAACGGTAACATTGATATTCATATCGAATTACTGGAATGGACGGGTAATAGTGTCACCATCCAAACCAATATCCGTGATACCGGCATTGGTATTTCGGAGCAACAACAAGCACAATTATTTCAAGCCTTTAACCAAGCTGACACCAGTATTTCAAGGCGTTATGGCGGTACCGGTTTAGGTCTGGTTATTACCCAGCGTTTAGTTGAGTTTATGGGCGGTGAGGTCTCGCTCGATTCTGACTTAGGCCAAGGGTCTAACTTTAAATTCTCGCTAAAATTCAATGTAACCGCTAACTCATTGTCAGAACCACTGCCAATAAGTGATTTTAAAGGTAAGCAGGTATTATTGTATGAAGTCGATAACTACTCAGCTCGCTCGTTAATATCCTTGCTTAATAGCTGGGATCTGGACGTATTACATTGTGCCAATGAGGCTGAATGGCAGCACTATATCAATCAACCTTACTACTGTGTTGTTATTGCACAAAATGATGAAAGCAACTTAACCTCTATGTATGACAAGATGAGTCAGTGTCATGACATTAATGCTGCTGTCGTGGTATTAATTAATTCATCTGATCCTTGCTTACAAGAAGAGATCATTCGCGTGGGGGCAAGACATTGCCTGACTAAACCGTGTAATCATCGTAAATTAGTGAATGCATTAGCTTATTTAGAAAAACCTGATGAACAGCCAATACCACAACTGAAGATTGAGAAACCGAAAGCCAAAGTTGATCTGTCTATTTTAGCGGTTGATGATAATCCTGCAAACCTTAAACTGATTAGCGCGATGCTGGCCGATTCGGTGACTAAGATTGAAGTATGTAGCAATGGTGCGAAAGCCGTGGCGAAAGCCAATGAAATGGATTTTGATATTATCTTTATGGATATCCAAATGCCAATAATGGATGGTATCAGTGCCTGCAAAGCGATTCGTTCGGGCACGCGCAATCAATCGACGCCAATCATTGCCGTTACAGCACATGCAATGAGTGGTGAACGAGATCGCCTACTCAGTAAAGGCATGGATGATTACTTAACCAAGCCGCTGGATGAATCCATTCTAAAACGTATCTTACAACAATGGAGCAGCTTGTCGCATGATAACACCGCTGTAAAAAATCATATTTTAAATTGGCCACTGACCTTACAACGATCTATGGGTAAAGAAGACCTTGCAGTAGACATGTTAGAAATGTTTATCAATAGTCTCCCTGACATCAGCGAACACCTTGAACTTGCACTCGCACGTCGTTTATCACGCTCAGAATTTAAGAAAATAATCCATAAATTCCATGGGGGTGCGGCATGCTGTGGGGTATTACCCATTCAGAATTTAGCCGATCAGATTGAACGCGGATTACGCAAGGGTGCAGAAATTGAAGAAGTAGAACCTGAGATCTTTGAACTGCAAGAAGCCATTGAAACCGTGATTAAGGAAGCTCAGCCGTACTTGCCGAATTAGTGTATTGATTCACTAGTCAGTCTAAACAAACAAAAAAGGAGCCATTGGCTCCTTTTTTATGCTGATGTCATGTAATACGAATACCGTACAACGTTCCTAGCGGATGCTAGGTTTAGCTATTATTACGCGCTTCTTGCATAATAACTTGCATGTCTTTTACCGCTTTACCTAAACCATCAAATGCCGCACGGGCAATAATTGCATGGCCGATATTCAATTCATAAATTTCTGGAATAGCCGCAATCGGTTGCACGTTATGGTAATGCAAACCATGACCCGCATTTACTTTCAATCCTGCGTTATGCGCATAGCTCACGCCAGCTGCGATCTTCTTCAATTCAGCTTGTTGTTCGCCTTCAGACTCTGCATCGGCATAGGCTCCGGTATGCACTTCAATGTATGGCGCGCCACTGGCAACCGCAGCATCAATTTGTTCTTTATCGGCATCAATAAATAGCGAGACTAAAATACCGGCTTCGCTTAAACGTTTAACCGCTTGGGTGATCTTATCTTGTTGACCAAGTACATCTAAACCACCTTCAGTCGTCAGCTCTTCACGCTTTTCTGGCACTAAACAAACAAATTCAGGTTTTATCTCACAGGCAATATCGAGCATTTCAGCCGTCACCGCCATTTCTAGGTTCATGCGAGTTTGAATAGTTTCTTTCAATACACGTACATCACGATCTTGAATATGACGACGATCTTCACGTAAATGCACCGTAATACCGTCTGCGCCATTGAGTTCAGCGACAGCTGCAGCATGTACAGGATCAGGGTAAGTCGTGCCGCGAGCTTGGCGTAGGGTTGCGATATGGTCAATGTTGACACCTAAAAAGATCTTATTCACGTTTCATTCCCTTATTGATAAATAGTTATCTGTTTTTTAGAGGCTTGTTAATAAATGGTTATCCGCTGTTCATGGCTTATTAATAAATAGTTCTCTTCTTTTCAGCGGCTTATTAATAAACAGTTCTCTGCTTTTCAGCGGCTTGTTGCCCAAATAGGGTAACAACATTTGTCGACAAAAGCGTTTTGCCGCGGCTAAATTATCTTGGTTAAACTGTCGTTGCTCAAAGGCGAGTAAATCTGCACCTAAAAATGAGTGTCCCACTGCAACTTTATAAATAGATGGCACAATCCCAACATGTGGTACGTATTTATACATACGTTCCGGGAACACGGCATCCATGGTATCAGCACAATAGCTTAACGCACCAATGTAACCTAAACATTGCATTAAATTAAATTCAAATTCACGCAATAACGGTTCAAGGGGTTGTTGTTTGGCTAACGCTAATAATGCATTTTGATAATGGGAGAATAGTTCGGGATTCGCTTGTTCACTGGCGAGTAAGCGATAGAGTAATTCATTGAGATAAAAGCTAGCATAGAGATGCCGACCGGAGAGCGGTAATGAATTAGATACCGCCTCGACCTGACGCATGGATTTTAATCCACCTTTGCCGGCATAGGCGATATTAAGTAAGGTAAACGGCTGTAAAATTGCACTTTGACTATTTTTACGCCCTCGCCCTGCTCGTCCCACTAACGAAATTTTACCATCGTTAATGGTAAAGAAGTCGATGAGTAAACTCGACTCCTTAAAGGGACGACGGTGCAGTACAAAGGCGTTTTGTAAGTCCATGCAATAACGCTATTTACACTTCATCTCCGTAACCTAAGCTACGAAGTGCACGTTCATCATCTGCCCAACCAGATTTCACTTTCACCCAACATTCTAAGAATACTTTATTATCAAACAAAGTTTCCATATCACGTCGTGCTTCTGTACCAATGGTTTTTAACTTCGAGCCTTTGTTACCAATAACCATACGTTTTTGAGTATCACGCTCAACTAAAATTAACGCATTGATATGGTACGTACCATTTTCACTGACTTTAAACTGCTCGATCTCAACTGTGGTTGAGTAAGGCAATTCTTGACCGGTGAAACGCATCAGTTTTTCACGAATGATTTCAGATGCCATGAAACGTGAAGAACGATCGGTAACATAATCTTCAGGGAAGTAAAAATCACCTTCTTGTAACTGCTTCGAACAAATACCACGTAGCATTTCTACGTTGGTACCTTTCGTTGCAGAGATAGGGATAATCTCGGTAAATTTAAACTTCGCCGCCAATACCTGCAGATGCGGCATTAGTTCTCGATCTTTATCTTTGATCGCATCGGTTTTATTAATGGCCAAGTAAATTGGGCAGTTAATATCACGTAGCTTATTGAGTACCATCTCATCATCGTCGGTCCAACGGGTACCATCAACAACAAAGATTACGGCATCAACATTCATATCTTTTAATGAACTGCTTGCAGCACGGTTCATTAAACGGTTGATTGCACGTTTTTCATCTATGTGTAGACCCGGTGTATCAATATACACAGTCTGACGATTGTCTTCAGTATCAATACCGAGAATACGGTGACGAGTCGTTTGTGGTTTACGCGAGGTAATACTTACCTTTTGTCCCAAAATACGGTTTAGTAACGTTGATTTACCTACGTTAGGACGACCAACGATAGCAATAAAGCCGCTATAAGTCATATCACTCATTGTATTTGCTCCAATGCTTTTTGAGCTGCTTCTTGTTCTGCTTTACGACGACTAGTACCTTTACCTTCAACAGGGTGATCTAGGCCTTCAATAACGCAATGAATAGTGAACTCTTGATTATGAGCTTCACCCCTAACTTCCACCACTTGATAAAGTGGAAGTGGTTGCTTACGTCCTTGCAGCCATTCTTGTAATTGTGTTTTCGCGTCTTTCTGACCGATACCAGGTTCGATCGTGGCTAAACGTGATGCATACCAAGCCAGCACACGTTCACGCGTTTTCTCAATATCACTATCCAGATACATAGCACCAATCAGGGCTTCAACTGTGTCAGCGAGAATAGATTCACGACGGAAGCCGCCGCTTTTTAATTCACCAGGACCCAAGATTAAACATTCACTTAGTTCAAACTCACGGGCGATCTCAGCGAGCGTTAACCCTTTCACTAAGGTTGCACGCATCCGGCTTAAATCGCCTTCTGGCACCTCAGGAAACTGACGGAATAATGCATCAGAGATGATAAAGCCAAGTACCGAATCGCCTAAAAATTCAAGACGTTCGTTATGTTTATAATAAGCACTACGATGCGTCAGCGCTTGTTGCAGTAGGCCAGCGTCTTGATACTGATAACCTAATACTGTTTGTAATCTTTCTAATATAATTGTCATAATTATTTTAACTTGCCAATACGACTAAAGCGTATACCTGTTGGGATCCAACCAGGTAATAAAGAATCTGGGTCGCGTTCAAATTCGAAACTAGTCCAAATGAACACAGCCTTACCAACTAAATTTGCTTCCGGAACAAAACCCCAAAACGGCTATCAGCACTATTATCACGGTTATCACCCATCATGAAGTAATGACCATCCGGTACCACCCATTCATATTGACGGGTTGGCGGATTATCTTGCTGATAAAAATCACGCGCTAAGTCAGGACGGCTAGGGTTAATTAAAATGTTGTGTTTAACATCCCCTAGTTGCTCTGTATATTGCTGTAATTCAACCATTTGATCTTTAAATTTGCCAATTTCGACTAAACTAAGATCGAGTTTTTTAAACCCTGCGCAGTTTGTTCCGCTGCATGCTTGTTGAATGAAAACCTGCTTTCCACGATAGGCAATACGATCACCCGGTAACCCGATAACACGTTTAATGTAATCGACCGTCGGTTGTGGAGGGTATTTAAATACCGCTACATCACCGCGTTCAGGCTTACCTGTTTCGATAAGTGTAGAACGTAATACCGGATCTTTAACGCCATAACTAAATTTTTCAACCAAGATGAAGTCGCCAACCAATAGTGTTGGCATCATAGATCCGGATGGAATTTGAAATGGTTCATATATAAATGAACGTAAAATCATTACCGCCGCAATCACCGGGAAGATCGATTTTGCATTTTCAACAATAAACGATTCTTGCCCTAATTTTGCAATAGCTTCCGCGGGTAATTCCGCTTGAGATTGAGCAAACGCGACTTTTTCAGCGCGGGCTTTTTCCCAAATCAGTTTATCTAACGCCCAAATAATACCGCTAACGAAAGTAACTAATACCAATATCAGTGAAAAATAGGTTGCCATTAATCTAGTCCTTTCCGATATGCAACACAGCTAAGAAGGCTTCTTGCGGAACTTCAACATTACCAACTTGCTTCATGCGTTTCTTACCGTCTTTCTGCTTCTGGAGCAGTTTTTTCTTACGGCTAATATCACCGCCATAACACTTGGCGATCACGTTTTTACGCATTTGCTTAACGGTACTACGGGCAATCACTTGCGAACCAATAACCGCCTGGATGGCAATGTTAAACATTTGACGAGGAATAAGTTCCTTCATCTTTTCAACCAGTAAACGCCCACGATTCATCGAATTTTCACGATGCGTGATCATGGCTAATGCATCAACACGATCGGTGTTAATCAATACATCAACACGTACCATGTCAGCAGGACTAAAGTGGATGAACGAGTAATCCAGTGACGCATAACCACGGCTTGTCGATTTCAAACGGTCAAAGAAGTCCATCACTACTTCACCCATCGGGATCTCGTAAGTTAATGCCACTTGCTTACCGTGATAATCCATCTTCGTTTGTACACCACGCTTGGCAATACAAAGGGTAATTACATTACCTAGGTATTCTTGTGGTACGAGGATGTTGCATTCTGCAATGGGTTCGCGGATCTCTTCGATGTCATTGATTGCCGGTAATTTTGCTGGGCTATCAACGTAAATAACTTCACCTTTTTTGGTTTCCACTTCGTAGACAACCGTGGGTGCAGTCGTAATCAATTCAAGATCGTATTCACGCTCTAAACGCTCTTGAATGATTTCCATGTGTAATAAACCTAAGAAACCACAACGGAAACCAAAACCAAGTGCGGTTGAACTCTCTGGTTCGTAGAATAAAGACGCATCGTTGAGACTGAGTTTACCCAGTGCATCACGGAACGCTTCATAATCGTCAGAGCTAATTGGGAACATGCCCGCATAAACCTGAGGTTTAACTTTACTAAAACCCGGTACTGGCGCATCCGCAGGGTTGCGAGTCAAGGTTAGCGTATCACCAACCGGTGCCCCTAAAATATCTTTAATACCACAAATAACAAAACCTACTTCACCACAGTGAAGCACGCCAGTATCAGTCTGTTTTGGTGTGAAGATACCGACTTTATCAATCAGGTGCGATTGACCTGTCGACATCACTGTGAGCTTATCGCCTTTGCGTAATGAACCATTGCTAATACGTACTAGCGATACCACACCTTGGTAGTTATCAAACCATGAATCGATGATCAGGGCTTGCAGTGGTGCATCTTCCGAACCTTTTGATGGACATGGAATTTCTCTGACAATTGTTTCAAGTACGTCTTCGATACCTAAACCAGTCTTGGCAGAGCAACGCGTTGCTTCCATTGCATCAATACCGATGATGTCTTCGATTTCTTCTGCTACGCGATCAGGATCGGCAGCGGGTAAATCGATTTTATTAAGGATTGGCACAACTTCCAAGTCCATTTCCATCGCGGTATAACAGTTTGCGAGTGTTTGTGCCTCTACGCCTTGACCAGCGTCGACAACAAGTAAAGCACCCTCACAAGCTGCTAATGAGCGAGAAACCTCATAGCTGAAGTCCACGTGTCCAGGTGTATCAATAAAGTTAAGTTGGTAAGTTTCACCATCTTTGGCTTTATAGTTCAGGGTCACGCTTTGCGCTTTAATTGTAATGCCACGCTCGCGCTCAATATCCATTGAGTCAAGAACCTGTGCAGCCATTTCACGGTCAGATAAACCACCACAAAATGAGATCAAACGATCTGATAAAGTCGATTTACCGTGATCGATATGAGCAATAATTGAAAAATTACGAATGTGTTTCATGAGTTAGATAATATCCAATACTTAGTAGATATGACACTTAATGAGGCGGATTTTAACGGATTTAAGGGATGACTGCTATCTTTCAATTGCTTTTAATCAGCACGCCATTGCCCTATCACTTCCGATTGAGCCACGACACCTAGCATTTTAGGTTTAAAATCAAAGCGTTGATCGAATATAACGCTTAATTTTCGCGTGCAACTAAAACCAATGTAGCCACCAACAAAAGCCGCGAGAATAACCAAGCCTTCACCTTCAAATTGGAAAACTTGGGATAAATACTGACCCAGACCCAGTGACAGTAAAATTGTCGCTAATGGCAGTAAGTAAACCAGCATTGCACTGGTGACTAAATTTTTTTCACGTAAACCAATTTCGATCTTATCACCGGCAACAACATCTGCTGTTTTAGTGACGGTAAAACGGTGTGTCCGATGGGGGAATGCTTTGGCGACCATACCGGTGCCGCAGTTATCGCTGGCATGACAATGGTTACAAGCAGATTGGCTCTCGCACTGTACCGAAACCTGATCACCAATGACACTTTTAACGATAGCTGTTTCAATAATCATGCGGATAAAACCTTGTTTAAAACAATCTTGACCGACTAACACGATACCTGTTTTATATCGTTAGCCCGCCATGATTGTTAGCATAAATTAGTTATCAAGATTTCGAACGACGGAGTCAGCAATTTTTTTAGCGGTCATGCTCGGCACTTCGCCGACGACGACTATCTCAATATCATCTGTAATCTTAGATTGTAAACTAATTTGTCCCGATACACCTAATCCTTGACTTAAACTACCCGCTTTCGCATTGGTGTTGACGTAGATTGAGATATCGACAAGTCCATCAGAAAACTGCATGTAGTCAATTATCTGACCAATACCAACGATCTGGTGTTTATTGCTCACAATCTGTTTAAATCCATCTGGCATCCAAGCGGCTTTCCATTCCGATTTAGTCGGTTCAGGCAGCAATGCTTGTGTTTGTACTGCAGATAACACGGGGGGTAATTTTACCGAGTTTAGTTGCTCTAACCAAGGCGTCACATCCGGGAATTGATATAACGAAATCGCCATCACTTGGAACACCACTTCACCACTGTCTTTGATCATATCAATACGCAGCGGCAGATTGGTGGTTACATCAATCCAAATTAAATAACCAAAGCGGTATTTATCGTTTGGTACCACCCGCACAACTTGGCTTAAACGTCCTGTCACGCGTGATTTACCACCGACATAAATCGCTTGGTATAAGCTGTCATCAAGTGTCAGTTCAGTCGCCATTAAATTGAACAACAGTCCCGGAATTGCCGTTGATGATAACGAATAACCCGGCTGTTCGGCTTCAAAAAAACTAGTGATGTCACCACGACGTAAGTATTCTCGAGGATTGCCATTTAATGATAATAAATGGCCCACAGAAACATCATCAATCACCCCGTGACTGTAACGCATCGGGGTAATTCTTCCGCGTTCAATCTCGACATAAGACAAATCATAATTTAACTGTTTAAACGCCGTTTTCATGTTGTCTAACAAGGCATCCGCAGATAATTGCGGCGGCGCTGCTGCAACGTTATTCACAGCATTACTCTTTACTACCTTGTCATCACCAGCCGTAACTTCACTCCACGCGACAGGAGTAAAGAGCGCAGACAATAAGATCCACAAACCAACACTTTTTTTGAACATTACTGGCTCACTATTATTGCTGGATGCGTTTTTGTAATTGATGATCAAGCACAAATGCATTAATGCGGCGTACTTGCTCTACTTTTTCTTCATCGGTAAATTCAGGCGGTACTTGACGCGAATCTGGCGACTCAATACTCAAACTGACGGGTGAGGCAATACCGGCAAACGGCATCACATTCAACGCAGGTTCAAGCCCTGTTATCGGCGCTTCGGTATTACTATATTGCACACCCGTAATCACCATTAATGCCACTGACGCCGCAATGGCGAATTGGCCACCGGTTTTTAGCCAAGGCTGGATTACTTTTTGATAGAAAGAGCTATCGTTGGCACTTTCTTTTGGCATTATCAGTGCCGGTTCTTCAGCGATAGCCGCGGTGATAGCACGGGTTAGATCTAAATTAACCGTAGCAGGTGTTTCACCACGCATCACATCACCAATCATGTGGTAATGCTGCCAGCTCGAAGCTAATGCTTCATCCTTACCGAGTTCATCAAGTAATGCTGCATCAATATATTCATTGTCTACAATGGAAGATAAACGTTCTTTTTCTATCATAATTAATACCTAAATTTACTCATCCGTAATCTGTGTTTAACTTACTGTTGAAGTAACGGTTTTAATTTTACTTCAATCGCTTCACGTGCTCTAAAAATACGTGAGCGAACAGTACCCACTGGGCAGCTCATGACAATACTAATATCGTCATAACTCATGCCTTCCATTTCACGCAATGTTATCGCGGTACGTAATTCATCAGGTAACCCGTCAATGACTGAAAAAATAACCGCTTTCATTTCTTCAGCTAGAATAATACGCTCTGGTGTTGATGACTCACGCATGCCATCGTTACCATCGTAAAACTCCGCATCTGCGGCATCAATATCGTTAGCAGGTGGTCGTCTACTTTGCGCAATTAAATAGTTCTTAGCGGTATTACTGGCAATACGATATAGCCAAGTATAAAACGCACTATCACCTCTAAAATTCGGCAACGCGCGATACGCTTTAATAAACACTTCCTGAGTCACATCGGCAACGTCGCCACTTGCTGAAACGTAGCGTGAGATCAGGTTCGCAACTTTCTGTTGGTATTTAGTCACCAATAAATTAAATGCGGCTTTGTCACCGCCTTGAACTCGCTCAACTAATTGCAAGTCCGTCTCTTTTGCACTCATTAGTAACTCATAACCTCTTATTATTCTGATGACACTAGTATTACTAATGCGTATTTTTCAGACTACGTTATATAAATAAAGTTCGTTTTAACGCCAAATAAAGTGCGACATTAGGCCAATTAAATCAAAATAAGGTCAAATAAATCAAAATACCTTTTTATTGCCCGAGATTTAAAGCTTATAATGCCCAACTTAAAGTTATATCTTGCAGTAACTTGGCTATAGACATAACAGCATACTACAAATCGAGTGGAAACTATGAGAACAAATGCGGAATACCAAAGCGATGTACTGATTATCGGCAGTGGTGCAGCTGGACTCTCATTGGCCCTAAAACTCGCTGACCAAGCTAAAGTGATGGTGCTCAGTAAGAGCAGCTTAACAGAAGGTTCAACCCTTTATGCACAAGGTGGTATCGCTGCCGTTTTTGATGAAGCGGACAGTGTAGAAGGCCATGTTGCCGATACGCTTATCGCCGGTGCCGGTTTATGTGATGAAGATACCGTTAGCTTTACGGCCAGCAGCGCAGCCGCCAGCTTAAACTGGTTAATCGACAAAGGCGCACCGTTTGATCAGGTCGCTGACGATAATGGTGAACAGCACTATCACCTAACTAAAGAAGGCGGTCACAGTCACCGCCGAATTCTGCATGCCGCCGATGCCACAGGTAAAGTAGTACAAACCACGCTAATCGACAATGTCTCTCAACATCCTAATATCACCCTAATGGAACGCTTTAACGCGGTGGATCTGATTTCAACTAAGCAGCTTAATCAAGCGACCAACCGTATTGTCGGTGCTTATGTGTGGAATCGTGACGCCGAAAAAGTCGAAGTGATTAAAGCGCGCTTTGTTATTTTAGCCACAGGTGGCGCAAGTAAAGTTTATCAATATACCACTAACCCTGATGTCTCGAGTGGTGACGGTATTGCGATGGCATGGCGCGCAGGTTGCCGTGTGGCCAATATGGAATTCAATCAATTCCACCCTACCTGTTTGTTTCACCCCGATGCGAAAAACTTCTTATTAACAGAAGCATTACGTGGTGAAGGCGCTTATTTACGTCATGCCGATGGCACCCGCTTTATGCCCAGTTTCGATGAACGGGCAGAATTAGCACCGCGTGATATTGTTGCCCGTGCTATCGACTTTGAAATGAAACGTTTAGGTACTGATTGTGTGTATTTAGATATCAGTCATAAACCCGCGGAGTTCGTGATTAGTCATTTCCCGACTATTTATGAGCGTTGCTTGAAGTTAGGTATCGATATCACCACAGATCCTATCCCAGCAGTACCCGCGGCACATTATACCTGCGGCGGTGTAATGACTGACTTAACCGGTCAAACGGATATGCGTGGCTTATACGCGATTGGCGAAGTGGCTTATACCGGTTTACACGGTGCTAACCGTTTAGCCAGCAACTCATTATTAGAATGTATTGTGTTTGCCCACGCCGCGGCAGAAGATATCTTGTCGAAGTTACATAAAAAACGTAAAGATTACCGTATTCCAGCATGGGATGAGAGCAAAGTAACAGACTCAGATGAAGAAGTGATAATTCAACATAACTGGCATGAACTGCGGTTATTCATGTGGGATTACGTCGGTATTGTCAGAACGACCAAGCGTCTAGAGCGTGCCCAACGCCGGGTTAATCTGTTGCAACAAGAAATTGATGAGTACTACAGTAACTTCCGCGTCAGTAATAACTTATTGGAATTAAGAAACCTGGTGACGGTGGCTGATTTAATTATCCGTTGCGCACTCGAACGGAAAGAAAGTCGCGGTTTACACTATACGCTTGACTACCCAGAGCAGTTTGACGAGCCACAACCGACTATCTTACAACCTAAGGTATAGTTTGTTCGTCATTCGCCGTTAATCACAAATCAGACACAAAAAGCAGCTACTCAGCTGCTTTTTTTTTATCATGCCGCTACTTTAATATTTTAATCGTGCGCACGAGACGACGGTAATCAGCATCGTCGATGGCATCTCGCATAATGTATAACGACTGAGTGTGTCGCTGGCTTAGGCTGGTATAACTTAACTGAATAAAAAGATCGGCACTGCGAGAATCTTTGCTGAATGCAAATAACTCACCACCCGCGTCAAACTGGATGTAACCATTGGTGAAATAGACAAAGCAGGGACGGCGTAGCCAATGTTGCCAACAGAGATAACTACACAAGGCAATAATGACTACGGTATAAACCAATTGTAATGCGACAAGGGTCAGCCAATTTAATAACAAACCAAGCACCACACTATGCATTGCAATACACAGCAACAACCAGTATTTAGATGGGCGTAACGTGACGCTACACTTTAACTCTTGAGACAATTTTATCCATCATATAGGCTAACTCTGGGTCTCCACACTTTTTATGACCCATTGCCCAAGCAAATAACTCGGGATCTTCGCCTTCTAACAAGCGTTGGAAAATAAATTTATCTTCATCTGATAAATCATCATAAGCTTCATCCACAAACGGACGAAATAATACATCTAATTCCAGCATGCCACGGCGACATGCCCAACGTAAACGCGCCTTTGAATCTAACTTAGTCATTTTTTTCCCTTATCCTACAGTCCATAGGGTTATTCTATCACAAAAATAAACAAGATCTTCTAAAGACAAATGCTTGCGTTCACTCTACCATAGAGAAAACTAGCCAGAGAAGAGCAAACAATGACCCAATTTAATAAACTGACCCTAGCATCAACCGATGCATTACCAAATGTGATCGTAAGCGAACTATCGCACTGGGGATTAATGACTGCAACAGGTGAGCAGCGTTTAAGTTATTTACAAGGCCAATTGACTTGTGATCTGGTGGGTTTAGAAGATCAACAAACAACTTGGGGTGGTCATTGCGATCCAAAAGGCAAGCTGTGGTCAACATTCCAAGTTGCTAAAAAAGGCGATTCGTTTTATTTCATCATGCGTAAAGACGCACTGGCGATCACCTTGCCGGAACTAAAAAAATACGCGGTATTCTCAAAAATAGAACTGACCGACGCCTCTGCATTCTGTAACCTCTACGGTATCGCAGGCGCACAAGCTGAACAGTGGCTGAATAAGACCTTCGCAATTACCCTAGGCGAAGAAGCTGTCACTCATTTACCGAATGGTTTTGTCATGCGACTTATTGGCGATACCCCACGCTTCTTAGTATTATTACAAAAAAGCGACGCCTCACTACAACAGATCAGCCAACACTTGGCAGAAGCAGCAACCGATGACGGTTCATTCTGGGATGCTCTAGATATCCTCGCAGCAGCACCGATTGTAGGGGCAACAATGAGCAGCGTACAGATCCCACAAGCATTCAATCTACAAGCTTATGATGGCATTAGCTTTACTAAAGGGTGTTACACAGGCCAAGAAACTGTTGCTCGCGCTAAATACCGTGGCACCAACAAACGTGCAATGGCAATCTTAAGCGGTGCTACTGCAACGGAAGTAAACAGCGGTGATAGCATTGAATTACAACTGGGTGAGAACTGGCGCAGTAGCGGTAAAGTCAACTTAAGCTATCGTTATAGTGACGGTGTGCAGCTGATCTCGAGCGTTATGCCAAATAACCTTGAGGCGGATAGTGTGTTTAAAATTACCGATAACGAATCAACATTAGCCTTCATGCCATTACCGTATTCATTGGTAGAAGCAGACTAACTAATACTTAATGTCTGTAAACCACAGTGCAGGCATTAAGAACAAAACCCAGAAAATAAAAAGCCAGTCACATCACGTGACTGGCTTTTTTATCATTAAGCTTTAACTACATAACTAATAAATAGTTAACTAATTAGCTATTTGCTTGTGGACGCATTGCCGGGAATAAGATCACGTCACGAATAGTATGTGTATTAGTAAACAACATAGCTAGACGGTCGATACCAATACCTTGGCCAGCAGTTGGTGGTAAGCCGTGCTCTAGTGCAGTGATGTAATCCGCATCGTAGTACATTGCTTCATCATCACCCGCATCTTTGGCGTTAACTTGTGCTTTGAAACGTGCGTCTTGGTCTTCAGCATCGTTAAGCTCAGAGAAACCATTCGCAACTTCACGGCCACCGATGAAGAACTCAAAACGATCAGTGAAGAACGGGTTGTCATCGCTACGACGTGCTAGTGGCGAGATGTCTGCTGGGTAGCCAGTAATGAATGTTGGCTGAATAAGTTGTGGTTCAGCTGTTTCACCAAAGATCTCTTCCAGTAATTGACCACAAGTCCAGAATTTCTCTATCTTCATGTTCAGTGATTTCGCAATAGAAACCATTAACTCACGATCTTGAACACCTTCATTAGTCAATGCTTGGATAACTTCGTGCTCTGGGTTGTACTGTTTGATTGCATCTAACATGCTAATACGTGTGTATTTGCCACCGAACTCAACCATGTGGTCGCCGTAAGGCATAGCTGTCGCACCTAGCACCTCAACCGCTACCGTGCTTAGCATTTCTTCAGTGAAATCCATAAGGTCATTGTAATCAGCGTAAGCTTGGTAGAATTCCATCATTGTGAATTCTGGATTGTGACGCGGTGATAAACCTTCGTTACGGAAGTTACGGTTAATTTCGAATACACGATCAAAACCACCAACCACTAAACGCTTAAGATAAAGCTCAGGTGCTACACGTAGATACATTGCTTGATCAAGCGCGTTATGATGAGTGATAAATGGACGCGCAGTTGCACCACCCGGGATCACATGCATCATTGGCGTTTCAACTTCCATGTAATCTTTTGATACCATGAAGTTACGGATGGCTGTTACTAGCTTAGAGCGTACGATGAAGGCATTACGTGATTCTTCATTAACGATAAGATCAACATAACGTTGACGGTAACGCATTTCTTGGTCCGTTAGACCGTGGAATTTTTCTGGTAATGGACGCAGTGCTTTAGTAAGTAGCACGTAGTCAGTCATTTCAACGTAAAGGTCACCTTTACCAGATTTGTTTAGCGCACCAGTAATACCAACGATATCACCAATATCTAGACCGCCAAGGTCCGCTTTTTGGGCTTTTTGCACGTCTTTCGAGGCGTATGCTTGAATGCGACCAGCTGTATCTTGGATAGCAAGGAAAGGACCACGTTTAGCCATAATACGACCCGCGATGCTTACTAGGTGTTGCATTTCAACTAATTCTTCTTTGCTTTTCTCGCCAAATTCAGCCTGTAAATCTGCCGACTTATGTTTTACGCGGAAGTCATTAGGGTGGCCATTTGCTTTACAGTTGGTGCGGATATGATCTAATTTCGCGCGACGTTCTGCAATCAGTTTGTTTTCATCTTGTAACTGTTCAGTCATTGTTTAACCCTATTTTTTTACAGGCCTGATTTCAGGCTGGCTTCAATAAATTTGTCTAAATCACCGTCTAAAACGGCTTGTGTATTGCGTGTTTCAACACCAGTACGTAAATCTTTTATGCGTGAGTCATCCAATACGTATGAACGGATCTGACTGCCCCAACCGATATCTGACTTCGCATCTTCGGCGATTTGTTTTTCCGCGTTTTGTTTTTGCATTTCATGATCAAATAATTTTGCCCGCATTTGTTTCATTGCCGCATCTTTATTCTTATGCTGCGAGCGATCATTTTGACATTGTACAACAAGATTAGTGGGTAAGTGAGTAATACGTACCGCAGATTCCGTGGTATTTACGTGCTGACCACCCGCGCCCGAAGCACGGTAAACGTCAATACGTAAATCAGATGGATTCAAATCAATCTCGATGCTGTCATCAATTTCTGGATATACAAATATCGATGCAAACGAAGTATGACGACGGCCACTTGAATCAAACGGTGATTTACGCACTAAACGGTGAACACCGGTTTCGGTACGTAACCAACCATAAGCATATTCACCACCCAACCGGATAGTGGCACCTTTGATCCCGGCTACATCGCCAGATGATACTTCGATCAGCTCAACTTTAAATTTGTGTGCCTCACCCCATCGTAAGAACATACGTAATAGCATGTTTGCCCAATCTTGTGCTTCGGTACCACCAGAGCCAGATTGGATATCAAGATAGCAATCATTTGCATCATGTTTGCCAGAAAACATACGACGAAACTCAAGTTTAGCCAGTTGTGCTTCTAAACCGATAATTTCATGTTGTGCTTCAGCAAATGTTTCTTCGTCTTCAGCTTCAACTGCCAGTTCAACCAAGCCTTCAACGTCATCACAACCCGTGCCGAGATCATCAATCGTTTTGACGATCAATTCTAACGACGCGCGTTCTTTACCTAATTCTTGGGCGTATTTAGGGTTATTCCATACTTCCGATGACTCTAATTCCGCAGATACCTCTTCTAGACGCTCTTTACTCGCATCGTAGTCAAAGGTACCCCCGAAGCAGCTCAGCGCGTTCGCCTAGCTCCTTTAATTTATTCAGTACTGGATTTACTTCAAACATGATTCTGCTCTATTTTATTTGTATTCAGCATTTTGCTAAAGATATTGTACTCAGCATGCTGCATGCGGATATCGATATATGCATCAGCATACTGCTAAGTATATAATTCTAACTATGGGATTTTGCACAACAGCAAATTTTACCGAATTCACTCGCGGATATACAGAGGAAGATTAAGAAAACAGCAAATTAATCGATAATATAAGAAAATAAATAGGAATAAATAAAAACGAGGGGAAATCTGACGACATAAAATAGCCAAAAGCCACGCTACTGGAGCATGGCTTGAACATCATGGCAACCAACGAGGTTAGCTGACTTGACTACATTGGTTATTATTTTCTGCTAATACTTGCAGTATATCACCACGACGAATGAGACCAACCAATTGGCCACCTTCAACCACAGGGTAGACACTCAAGTTGTCTTTGGTCATGCGAATGGCAATATCAATAATACTGTCTTGTGGTGATACGCTAACGACATTTTTACTCATCACATCGTTCACAATCGCAGGTTTATCACAGTGGTAACTGCCACTAATAAGTGCTTGTAAGCAATCTGATTCAGAGACGAAGCCAATCACTTCATTTGTCGAATTCACCACCGGCACCGCATTAATCTGGTGTTTAGCAAACAAATCAACCACGGCGACCAGTGACGTACCACATGGAATACTCGGAGCATTAATTTTCATTTCATTCATTACGCGTTGCATAGTCATGGTCTATATCCTTATCTTAAAGCTGGATTGCTGTAGAAGAGGTAATAACTATAACGGCAAACAATAGATAGCTAAAGACGATTAAAACTAACACTTCAATCGCTAAAAGCTATCACTTAACGTAATGGCTGTAAATGCTCAACCATAAACTGCAAGCTGCGCTTACCACGGAACTCGTTCACATCAAGTTTGTAGGCTAACTCAATCTTCTGTACGGAGGCATCAGGCCATACTTCCAAATCAACATTAAAAGCGATCGCATCCACCAATGGTCCACCCTGCTCTGGCTCTAACATCATTTTTAAATGTTTTTTACCCACAAGACGTTGTTCACGTAATTTGAAGATGCCATCAAAGATCGGCTCAGGGAACATCTGTCCCCAGGGCGCCGCTTCTTTGATTAGTTCCGCGGTTGGTAATGACAGTTGCTCACTCAGTAGTTCGCCATCACTTAATACCACGCCTGTTAACTGCTCTTCCGTTAATAGTTCCTGCACTAAGGCGTTAAACTGTTTGGCAAACTCATCATAACAATCAAGCCGTAAAGACAAACCAGCCGCCATCGCATGGCCACCAAATTTCAAGATCATGCCCGGATTACGGATATCGAGTAACTCTAAAACATCACGTAAGTGCAAGCCAGGTATTGAACGGGCTGAGCCTTTTATTTCCCCTTCGCCAGCATCAGCAAAAGCGATAACAGGGCGGTGGAAGCGCTCTTTAATACGTGATGCAACTAAACCCACCACACCTTGGTGCCAGTCATCTTGAAATAAACAAATACCGTAAGGTACTTGTCCGGCATCAAAATCGACACTTTTGAGAATAGCCAAGGCTTCTTGCTGCATCGAACTTTCAATTTCTTTTCGCTCTTCATTCAGGCTATCCAGCTCGCCAGCAAAACGGCGCGCGTTATTGAGATCTTCACACAACAGCGTGGCAACGCCAACTGACATGTCATCGAGACGTCCCGCCGCATTCAATCTTGGTCCTAATGCAAAACCGAGATCGCTGGCGCAAAGCTGAGCTTGATTACGATTGGCAATTTCGATCAAGGCTTTAATGCCGGGGCGACATTTATCGGCGCGGATACGCTGTAAACCTTGATGCACTAAAATACGGTTATTAGCATCTAACGGCACCACATCGGCAACCGTACCCAATGCCACAATATCCAGCAGGCAAGCTAAGTTAGGCTCGGTTATACCTTGTTTAGCAAACCAATCTTGTTCACGCAATGCGCCGCGCAATGCCAACATGACGTAGAAGGCCACACCAACGCCAGCAAGATTTTTGCTTGGAAATGTACAGCCGTGTTGATTGGGGTTAACAATAGCATCTGCATCCGGTATTTCGTTGCCCGGCAGATGGTGATCGGTCACAAGCACTTTAATGCCTAACGCTTTTGCGGCAGCAACACCGGCAATACTGGAAATACCATTATCGACAGTCATGATCAATTGCGCACCATTAGTTGCAGCAAGATCAACAATCTCAGGACTTAAACCATAGCCAAACTCAAAGCGATTAGGGACTAAAAAATCAATATTACGATAACCTAGCATTTTAAAAGCAAGCATCGACAATGCCGTACTCGTGGCGCCATCCGCATCAAAATCACCAATAATGATGATCCGCTGATTTTTCACTAACGCGCTGACTAATAACTCACACGCGGCAGTCATGCCTTTAAGCTGATTGGGACGTAATAAGTTTTTAACCCCTTTCTCTAATTCTTGATCAGACTTCACACCACGACTGGCATAGATTTGACGTAATAATGCAGGTACCGCTGCTGATATACCGTCACAATCGACGTTATCGCGACGTTTAATTTGTTTTTTCAAGATTTCTCCACGCTGGCTAGAATACTAAGAAGCTGTGCAGCAGGCACATAACCCGGTTGCATTTGTCCATTTTCAAACACAATAGCAGGCGTACCGGTCACGCCTAAACGACGACCAAGTTCATATTGTTGTGCAACGGTATTGGTACAACTTTCAGGAACAACCTTGCCACCACGTTTGGCATTATTCATCGCTTGCACGCTGTCTTCAGCGCACCAAATTGACACCATATCTTGGTAAGTCTTAGAGTTGAGACCACCGCGTGGAAAGGCTAAATATTTAACGCTAATACCAAGCTGATTCAGTTGCGCGACTTCGTTATGTAACTTACGACAGTAACCGCAATTAATATCGGTAAATACCGTGATGCTGTGCTTTTCATTTTCAGCTGGGTAGTTAATTGTATCACTTGCGAATGCTTGTATTGCTTGCTGGCGTACTTTACCCATTGCTTGTTCGGTTAGATCCGTGACCCCATTATCATCAACTTGATAAAGTGAACCTTGGATAAGATTAGTGACATCCGCGTTAACATAAAAGATACCTTGGTCGGTCGCAACTTCAAACAAACCAGGAATAACACTGTCGCTTACACTCGCTACTTTAAAGTTAAGTTTTTCAGCTAATAAGCGTGAGATATCTAGCTGGTCGGCAGATAGTGCAACGTCTGTCGCTGGCGTAGTATGTATTGTTGTCGGCACAGGCGGTGTTGCTTGTTGCGGAGCACTATTAACCCCAAATACAAAACTCCCCACCAAACCTGCAGCGATTGCTGTAATCATTAATTTTTTTAACATATGTTCTCCGCTCTTATCCTTAATGGATATCTATACCCGATAAATTAACAGAATTCATTATTTATCACTAGCCCTAATCCTTGCGAATGCCGTGGCAACACTCCCAATTACGCACGAGGATGGTGTTCACTATGCAACTGCTCTAATCGTGCGGTTGCCACATGGGTATAAATTTGTGTCGTGGATAAATCACTATGACCAAGTAACATTTGTACGACACGAAGATCGGCGCCATAGTTCAATAAATGGGTGGCAAACGCATGGCGCAAAGTGTGCGGAGACAAATGCGTTGTGATCCCAGCGACTTGTGAGTAATGCTTAAGACGATGCCAGAAAGTTTGCCGTGTCATAAAATTGCCACGTCTGGAAGGAAACACCACATCAGACGTTAACCCTTTTAATAACGTCGCGCGACCTTCGGCAATAAAGCGCTCAGTCCAATACACAGCTTCTTCACCCATAGGCACTAAGCGTTCCTTACCGCCCTTACCGGTCACACGCACTAACCCTTGGCGTAAGCTCACTGACTCCATACTCAAGCCAACTAATTCTGATACCCGTAATCCTGTGGCATATAACACCTCCATCATGGCCTTATCACGTAATTGGATCGGATCGTCTAATTCTGGTGCGGCTAATAATGCATTCACTTCTGCTTCAGATAAATCGTCCGGTAAACGCTGCGGTAGTTTCGGGCTAATGAGTAAGGCGGTCGGATCATCATCGCGCATCTGCTCACGATAGAGATATTGATAGAAGCGACGGATCGCACTCAACTGGCGCGCGGTACTACTGGCTTTGTAGCCTAAATCAAAACGGCTTGCCATAAATGCTTGGATTTCAAGCCGATCTACGGTTAATAATTGCTGCTTGTGTTGCACTAACCAGTGATGATATTGGTTTAAATCATTACGATAAGAGCTCAGGGTATTGTCTGACAACCCGCGCTCGTGCCACATAATATCTAAAAACTGTTCTATAATTTCAATTTTTTCCAAGCCTGTGCCCTATGCTTTTATTTCCATTACTGTGCGACCAGTATAACAACACTGTATAAATAAACATGAATTATAGTACAATTATCTCATGCTACTATGCGTAACGATGAGCAACTGATCGCTCAGAGCATGATCAACACATCGTATTTATTAACACATAGTATGATTAGCAACACTGTCTTTGGATGTAGATAATGAAAATCGGTTTATATTACGGCTCCACCACTTTTTATACCACCATAGCTGCGGAAAAGATCCAAGCTGAAATTGGTGCAGAACTTGTCGACTTACATGACATAAAAGACTCGGGTTTTACTGACATAGAAACCTATGATGTCGTTATATTCGGTATTTCAACTTGGGATTATGGCGAACTTCAGGAAGACTGGGGCGATCTGTGGTCTGATATTGCAGGGATCAACCTGGCTGGGAAAACCGTCGCGCTATTTGGTCTTGGTGATCAAGTTAACTACAGCGAATGGTATCTGGATGCGATGGGCATGCTATTTGACGAGTTACAAGGTAAAGGCATTCACTTTATCGGCCAATGGCCAAACCAAGGTTATGAATTCGTGGCTTCAAAAGCGTTAACTGAAGATGAAAGCCAGTTTTTCGGTCTTGCCCTCGATGAAGACAGCCAGTACGATCAGACTGATGAACGGATTGCCACTTGGTCCTTACAAGTACTCGAAGAAATTGCAGCACACTATTCATAATATATAAGTCATAACACATAAGTAATTAGCATGTTATACCCAAACTACTTCAAGATGCACAATCAGCATTTTGAAGTAGCTTGGGTATATAATAAGTTAACGCCATAAAAAAGGCCGTTGCGATCTAAGATAGCAACGGCCTTTTTGTTATTCATTGACCAGCAATGGTTATTTTATTACAGCAGAACCTTTCATGTAATTAAAGAAATCACTCTCTGGAGAGATAACTAATACATCAGACTTATTACTAAAGCTCTTAGAATAAGCTTCTAGACTACGTAAGAAACCATAAAACTCGACATCTTTATTGTACGTATCAGCATAAATCTTCGCCGCGTCTGCATCACCTTCACCACGTTTTTGACGTGCTTGACGGTTGGCTTCAGCAAGCATTACGGTTACTTTCGCATCCACTTCTGCTTTTAAGATCTCAGCTTGTTCATAACCTTGCGAACGATGTTCTTTCGCTACAGCATGACGCTCTGCACTCATACGTTGGAAGATAGAGTTACTTACTTCCTGCGGTAGATTGATCTGCTTGATCCGTACATCTTCAACCAGGATACCCAGCTCAGATGAACGTGCCATACGTTTCAATGCCGTTTCCATTACTTCGCCGCGTTGGCCAGAAACGATATCTTTAATCGTACGGTTACCAATTTCATTACGTAGTCCATTGGTAATTTTACGTTGTAATAAAGACTCTGCTTGTAAGAAGTTACCGCCATTGGTTGCGAGGTAAAATTTCTCAAAGTCTTCAATACGCCATTTCACGTAAGAATCGATAATTAAATCTTTCTTTTCAGAAGTAACAAAACGATCAGCGTTGCCATCAAGCGTTTGTAAACGAGCGCTTAATACGCGAATTGAATCGATAAAAGGTACTTTAAAGTTCAGACCAGGAAGATAAATCTTCGCTTCCTCACCTGTTTTAAGTACTTTACCAAAACGCACTACTAGCGCACGTTCACCTTCGTTTATCACAAAGAAAGACGAAAAACCAAGTAATAGCACAAGTACTAAAATAACTGCTTTTAATTGATTCATAGCTTAGTTTCTCCCTGTGTTAAAACGATCAGGACGAACATTACTATTCGTATCTGGATACTGATAACGGTTATTTGATTTCGCTGGTTGTTGCGGTGCTTGTACTGTGTTTGCCGAACGAGTCGGTTTACTGTCCGCATTAGCGCTCATGATCTTATCTAATGGTAGATATAGCATGTTGCCAGTACCTTTAGTATCAACCACAATTTTCGTTGTATTTGAATAAACCGTTTCCATTGTTTCTAGGTATAAACGTTGGCGCGTTACTTCCGGTGCAAGCTGATATTGTGGCAGTAGGCTATTAAAACGTGCAACTTCACCTTGTGCTTTTAACACAATTTGCTGTTGGTAAGCTTGGGCTTCTTGCTCAATACGCTTCACTTGACCACGTGCTGTTGGTTCAATTGCACGCGCATAAGCTTCGGCTTCACGGATATAACGTTGTTCATCTTCTTGTGCCGCAATCGCATCATCGAATGCATCTTTAACTGCTTCCGGTGGGCGTGCAGACAAGAAGTTGACATCAACAAGTTCAATACCCATATGATACTCATCAATGATAGCTTCAATGTTGTCACGGGTACTTTGACGTACAACTTCACGACCTGTTGTGATCACATCATCCATTGTCGTATGACCGATAACGAAACGTAATGCACTGTCAATCGCTTGATGTAAGCTATCATCCGGATTTGTTACGCTAAACAGATATTCACGCGGATTAATAACGCGATATTGAATATCCATTTTTACGTCAACAACGTTTTCATCTTTGGTTAACATTGAACCAGCTGCAGGCATAGAGCGAATGCTTCTAACGTCAACAGGGATCACACGGTCAACAAACGTCGGTAACCAAGATAAACCCGGTTCAACTGTTTGTGAATACTGACCGAAACGTAATACCACGCCACGTTCAGCTTCTTTGATCGTATAGAAACCACTGACAGCCCAGATCACGGCAAGTACACCAAGCACCAGAGAGACACCAACTTTATTAAAGTTAGCACCACCAGTGAACTTACCGCCTTTACCGCCACCGAACTTGCTGGTTAGCTTTTTAAATACTTCGTCAAGATCAGGGGGTCCCTGCTCTTTACCTTTTTGTCCCCAAGGGTCGCGATCTTTATTACCGCCATTTCCGGGCTCATTCCAAGCCATTTGCATCTCCATTACCAGATAGTTTCGAGAAAATATTCATTATATCAGCCTAATGCTGAAGGATAAAATCTTCAATGTTATTACATTTATGTTTTTTCAAACGTTGCCAGTCAATCATAGTCATTCTAATGTCGAGTAGCCAGTCACCATTTTCAGCAAACGCTTCATGCTCAATACAATCAAGATTATAGAGATGACTGACGATATTACCCTGCATTGCCGATAACTGTAGCTTGACCACTTGCATGGTACTTGCCAATAATTCCGTCAATGCTTGATATAAAAACGCTGTACCGTCGCCTGACATTGCCGATAGCCATACGTTAACAGGCTTGCCTTCATCATCATAATCGATACGACAACGACCATCATCAAGCTTATCAACTTTGTTGTATACCATTAAAACAGGCACTTCACCGGCATCAATCTCGGTTAATACCGAATTTACTTCGATGATATTACCGCGCATGTTTTCATCTGCACAATCAATTACATGTAAAAGTAGATCTGCTTCTCGCGTTTCCGTCAATGTGGCCTTAAAAGCAGCGACTAAATCATGTGGTAAGTGACGAATAAAGCCAACGGTATCCGCTAACACCACTTCACCAACATCGGCAACCGTAAGACGACGTAATGTTGGATCTAACGTCGCAAACAATTGATCAGCGGCATACACTTTAGCATCCGTGAGACGATTAAACAGCGTCGACTTACCCGCATTGGTATAACCGACTAACGAAATTGTCGGTATTTCACGACGTTTACGTGAGCGACGGCCTTGGTCACGTTTGGTGACCACTTTGTCTAAACGACGTAAAATACTGTCCATACGCACGCGCAATAAACGGCGATCCGTTTCCAGCTGAGTTTCACCTGGACCACGCATACCGATACCGCCTTTTTGGCGTTCCAAATGCGTCCAACCACGAATTAATCGAGTCGACATGTGGCGCAGTTGCGCTAATTCAACTTGTAACTTACCTTCATGGGTACGAGCTCGTTGCGAAAATATATCTAAAATCAGGCCTGTACGGTCAACAACACGACATTCCAGTAACGCTTCTAAGTTACGTTCTTGGCGTGGCGCTAAGGCATGGTTAAAGATAACAATATCTGCTTGATAAAGCTTTACTGCTTCAGCAATTTCTTCTGCTTTACCGGTACCAACAAAATATTTAGGATGTGGTCTTGAACGCGAACCTGTTACCACAGATAACGCATTTACACCGGCAGAGGAAACCAGCATTTCTAATTCATGCAGGTCTTCTCGGTTGCCTTCATCACTAAAGTTAACGTGCACTAATATGGCACGTTCACCTGCTTCATGGCGATCAAACAACTTCACGACTCCCTATGAGTATATGACTCACAAGATTTTTTATGTTAAATTTCAAAAATTTATTTATCACTTTCACCGTCAGGTTGCAGGCCATGTTGTAACGGACGCGCCGGTACCACAGTTGAAATGGCATGTTTATATACCATTTGGCTGACGGTATTTTTGAGTAAGATAACGAATTGGTCAAATGACTCAATTTGGCCTTGTAACTTAATGCCGTTAACTAAATAAATTGCAACTGGAATCCGTTCGCGACGTAATGCATTCAAAAACGGGTCCTGTAATGATTGTCCCTTAGCCATTAATAGTTTCCTTTTAAAAATTCGATTTTTATTATAATGAAAAAAATAACCAATAATTATCAGTATACAACTTTAAAATAGACTCTAGCCAACTGATAATAAAACTTTTTCTAAATTGTCATCTGCTTTGGAGTCTAACCAAGTTAGATCGTTCCAACTTTTTAACCACGTCATTTGACGTTTTGCCAGTTGTCTTGTTGCCACTACACCACGGAACACCATCTCATCATGATCCATCTTGCCATCAAGGTATTCCCACATTTGGCGATAACCCACGCAGCGCATTGATGGTAAATCAAGGTGTAGATCGTCACGTTGATGTAACGCTTGCACTTCGGTTTCAAAACCCGCCTCTATCATCAACTTAAAACGCTGTTCTATACGCTCATGCAACACCGCTTTATCGGTTGGTGCAATCGCAAACTGGCTGACGTCATAAGGCAGTGATTCACCTTTTTGTTGGGTTAATTCAGTCAATGACTTACCCGTTAGTCGGTAAACTTCAACGGCACGGCAAACGCGTTGTGCATCATTTTTATGTAAACGCGCAGCTGATTCGGGATCATACAAAGATAATTCGTGATGTAATGATTCCCAACCACGCAGTTTTGCTTCCGCTTCAATAGCCTGTCTAATTGCAGGCACAGATGTTGGCACCGGCGATAAACCTTCCAGTAATACTTTAAAATAAAGCATAGTGCCACCAACAAGTAGCGGTATTTTTCCTGCATCTGTGATCGCTTGCATATGTTTTAGTGCATCTTCACGAAAATCAGCCGCTGAATAAGTCATTGCCGGATCAATAATATCAATTAAGCGATGCGGTGCTTGGGCAAGTTCTGCCGCTGTTGGCTTCGCAGTGCCAATATCCATGCTTTTATAAATCAACGCAGAATCCACGCTGATAATTTCACATGGCAGCTTTTTCGTTAACTCAATAGCAAGATCCGTTTTACCTGACGCCGTTGGCCCCATTAAAAAGATAGCTTTTGGTAATGGTTTAGTTTGCTGTTGAGTCACAATTAAATCTCTCTATTACAGACATATAGTCAAGTTTCTCAAATAGTTTAGAACTGTATTGCTGTTGTACACAGCTATCCTGTTCGATAAATTGGCTATATATTTGAGTCGCTTGTTCCCAAGTGAATTTGGTCAATCCGTGACTACCTTGTATTGCAAGCCAATGACACAAGGGGGCAACATCTGAGGCTGTCGCCTGCTCGGATAGATGGACTATCTGTTGCAATAACTCTGGTAACACAGCAGATAAATTCGCTTGGCGTAATTGTGCTGGCACCTTTCTAACGATAATGGTGGCGGCATTGCTATAATTCAACTCTAAACCCAGCCGATTGAGCAAATTTTGCTGGTTTTTTGCTGTTTCGACAAAGTTTTTGTCTAATTTGATCGATATTGGCAATAACAGTGGCTGCGATATAACCCCTTGTTCCCAGGTGGCCAGCAATTGTATTTTGCAGTTTACTTGCCACATTGCCAGTACATCAGCGAGCAACAGTGCATCATCATCTTGCACTAATAAATAATTATCGCTGACTAAACTGAGTAATTTAACGCGGGCAGTATGTTGCTCATTCGACTGAGTATTCGACGCAACTTGACGCCCTTGATTAACACTGGTAGTCGTGTTCCGCGCTGCTTGCTGCAATTCCGTTATTTCAGCCTTGCTGGGCTGTAACAAGTGATTGTATTGCTTGATAGCACCTGCTGAAGGCTTATCAGGCATATATTGACGCTGCTGAGCATAACTCGACGACGTTGCACTTGTACTCCCCTGGCGCTTATCTGTAACGCCATAACCATGCTTATTTTGCATCGGCATAACATCACCATATGCAGCTGTACTTATGCTTGCATTTACATTGTAGTCCGCGCTATCAGCAATCCCCGCATGCACCATACCATGCTCAGTAGTCTGCTCGCTAGCATTGCCATTACTGGTAATAGGGGCTTGCCCAGGATAACTAATCGCTTCCTGAACAGGCAACTCTGCCGCAGGCATTGATGGGCTAATACCTTCAGTAATAGCTTTAAACACACCTTGAAAAATAAAGTCATGTACCAGACGCGCTTGATGAAAACGCACTTCATGTTTAGCCGGATGTACATTTACATCGACTTCCCGTACCGACACTTCAATAAACAATACATACGCTGGCGGCGCCGCAATACCCGTCGCTTCTTCATAAGCTTGACGCAAGGCATGATTGATCAGCTTATCACGCATCATACGGCCATTAACGTAGCTGTATTGCACATCCATTGGCGCATTATCATGCGGTAAACCAATCCAGCCCCACAGTTTAATATCACTGTGTTCACAGTCCAACGCCATGCAATTGGCCATGAAATTGGTGCTAGTAATACTGGCGACACGGCGCTCTTGCTGCTCGACAGTGCTCGCGGGTCGATAACTGCGGATCACTTTACCGTTATGCTTTAAAGTGACCTGTAAATCAAAGCGACTTAACGCAATACGTTTCACCAATTCATCAATATGATTAAATTCGGTTTTATCCGTACGTAAAAATTTACGTCGGGCGGGCGTATTAAAAAATAAATCAACGACTTCAACTGTGGTACCAATCGGATGCGCAGCCGGTTTTATCTTCACCTGCATATCTCGCCCTTCGGCATAGGCTTGCCATGCTTCGGTTTGCGCTTGAGTGCGAGAGGTAAATGTAAGCCGAGACACCGAACTGATACTCGCTAATGCTTCACCACGAAAACCTAGACTATCAATCGCTTCCAGATCATCCAAGGTCGCAAGCTTACTGGTGGCATGGCGGCTTAATGCCAGACCCAGTTGGTCTTTCTCGACACCGCTACCGTTATCACGAATACGGATCAGCTTGGCGCCACCCTTCTCAATATCAATGTCAATACGCGTTGCGCCCGCATCGATACTGTTTTCAATCAGTTCTTTAACTACCGATGAAGGGCGTTCTACCACCTCCCCAGCCGCAATTTGGTTCGCTAATCGAGGTGGTAATATTTTAATTGTCATGACACACCTAACTCGTTGGTATTTTCAATTGTTGGCCAATATACACGGTATTCTTAGTTAAATTATTTAACTGTTTGATACGTGTAACCGATGTACCATAACTGTTAGCAATGACAGACAATGAGTCACCTTTTTTAACCACGTGAATACTATTGCGCATATACGCCAAATAGGTATCTTTTGGCGGTGCGTTACGGAAATACAAGTAACTACCTTGGGCAATGGCGTTAGCAATCTTACGCTGGTGACTGCGGGTGGTTAACTTTTTACCTTCTCGATAATTAGTCACAAAACCCGTTTCAACCAGCAAAGAGGGGATATCCAGTGATTTTAAGACCGCCAAGCTTTGCTCGTACGGCTTAGATTTATGCATATGTGTGACTTTGGCTAATTCATTATGGATCAGTGACGCGATGTTATAACCTGCACCTTGTGAATATTGTCGACCAAGATCGAGAAACATGTATTGTAAATCATCAGTACCATCACTGTTTTTAATCGCATCACCCACACCACCTAACAGTCCGTTGACATTATCGTTACGCAGATTTTTGTTAAATTCATAGTTCGCCCGACCTTGCGACAAGATCAGCGTTGACGCACCCGATGGTTGTGATGAGGTAAAACCGTCGGCATGCACAGACACTAACAATTCAGCTTTATACTTACGCGCAATCGCAGAGCGTTCATTCAGTGAGATATAACGGTCGTCTTTACGGATCAAGACCGCTTTAATGCCTTTTTTCTGATTTAAAATAGCGACCGTTTTTTTAGCAATCGCTAAGGTAATGTCTTTTTCAACAAACTTTTTAAAACCGATAGAACCCGGATCTTTACCACCATGCCCGGCATCAATAGCGATCACAACATCCCTTTGAGGATGCTTAATCAGCGCCTTTCTCGTGGTTTTTTTAACTGCTACAGGGCTCTTTTTCTTTATAACTGTTTTTAAAGACTTTATCGGTTTGACAGGTAAATCAATAACTAACCTGTTTTTTGCGGTCTTACTACCCGCTAATTCAAAAAATCGATAGTTAATTGGTTGAGCAAGATGAAAAATAATCCGTAAATCGCTAGATTTAGTGGATTTAGCTTGTTCAACACGGGTAATGTTACTGCTTAACCTTGCTAGCTTACTCACATAAGCCTTATTACGCGTACCTGCAAAATCCACCACGATCTGGGTCTTTTTGTTACGGTCGTAAAGGTTGAATAACGGTTTCTTTGCCAGATCAAAAACAATCCTTGTTTTATCCGCATGCTCAACAATGCGTATCGCATTCACCGTATTGGCAGCATAACTTAATGGCATAAAGCACAAGTACATTATGCTTAATAGTAAAATCCGTTTAAACATTGTTATCCTAAATTCATCTTAGCTAATTTATTGACCATTATTATCCCTAATTCACTAATGCCTTTCACCACAACTTCACGCTGTTCACCGACATAAGTAAGGGTGACTTGTAAATCTTCAACAGGTAAAAAACCTTCACCACGCTGTGGCCACTCAACTAAACACAGGCAATTATCGGTAAAATAGTCACGAATACCCATAAATTCTAATTCTTCTGGATCAGCCAGACGGTAAAGGTCAAAATGATAGACATTCCAATCGGCTAATTCATACGGTTCAACTAATGTGTAAGTTGGGCTTTTCACATTCCCTTGATGACCCAGTGCTTGTACAAAACCACGGGTGAGTGTCGTTTTACCCGCGCCCAAATCACCGTGTAAAAAAATGGTAGTAGCACTATCGCATAAACGCGAAAGGCTTGCACCAAAAGCAACGGTTTCTGATTCGTCTGCTAAGAAAACTTTTACTGTATTTGTCATCTAATTTAACTACCTTAAACATTAAAATAAAACGCTATATTGAGTTGTGCTCGCCACAGACTCATTCCCGAACCAAGAAATATCTCAGAGTGAAGACATCGACTAATGAAATTGGACAGGTATGTAGATTCTACAAATTGTCGAGCCCAAAGAAAACCACAATATGATAAACTTTACCTCAATTTACTCATAGACAGATAATAAACCATGCCTCCGATAGACTATCAACAACTTACACAAAAAATTAAAGTCTGGGGCGCAGAACTTGGTTTCCAACAAGTCGGTATTACCGATACCGATTTATCAACCTACGAACCACATTTCCAAACCTGGTTAGATAATGGTTATCATGCTGACATGGATTATATGTCGCGTTACGGCACCATGCGTACTCACCCAGAAGAACTTTATCCAGGCACGATCCGCGTTATTTCAGTACGCATGGATTATCTACCACCCGATGCATTAATGGCGACCACCTTAAAGCAGAAAGACAAAGGTTACATCAGCCGTTATGCCCTCGGGCGTGATTACCATAAAATCATCCGCAAACGCCTTAAACACTTAGGCGAAAAAATCAGTGAGCATTGTGAAACGCTCGATGCCCGGCCGTTTGTTGATACCGGCCCTTTACTCGAGCGCCCGTTAGCCGAAAAAGCCGGATTAGGCTGGACAGGTAAACACTCACTCATTTTAAACAAAGAAGCGGGTTCATGGTTTTTTCTTGGTGAGATATTAATAAACTTACCACTACCTGTTGATAAACCTATTGAAAATCAATGTGGTAAATGTACAGCGTGTTTACAGATTTGTCCAACACAAGCCATTGTCGCACCTTACAGCGTGGATGCTAATCGCTGTATTTCTTATCTGACTATTGAGCTATTTGGCGCTATTCCAGAAGAGTTTCGACCTTTAATCGGTAATCGCATCTACGGTTGTGATGATTGCCAGTTGATCTGTCCGTGGAACCGTTTTGCAGCGCTTACCGATGAACAAGACTTTCACCCGCGCTCAAATTTGCATTCGCCCGATCTATTAGCACTGTACGCATGGGAAGAAACTTATTTCTTAAAACAGACAGAAGGCTCACCGATCCGTCGCATTGGTCATGAACGTTGGTTGCGGAATATTTCCGTGGCACTGGGTAATGCCGCTTATTCAGCAGAAATTGTCGAGGCGTTAGAAACTAAATTTGTTGAAACAACTGAAATGGTGCAAGAGCATATTACCTGGGCGCTACAACAGCAACAGGCAAAAGCAGACAACATCATTCCAGTATTACAAATCGATAAGACCAAAGATAAGTTAATCCGCATGATTGAAAAAGCACTGCCACGTGATGCCTAACACAGCGGTTATACCCAAGTTACTTCAAGATGCTATATCAGAGACGAGAGTAAATAACAAAAAGCGCGCAAAGAACAAGTCCCAGCGCGCTTTAACATAGCGATGAATTAGCTATGAATTAACGATTATTTATCAGTATCCATTTTGGCTGTAATAACGTCAGCAGCCGTTTTCTTTTCCAGCTGCTCAGTTTCCCATTTTTTTGCTTTATGGATCAAGCCAGTAATACTTGAGCCTTGTACCAAAATTGAAAACACCACCACTGAGTAAGTCATCACCAAAATAATTTCTCGAACATCAATGTTCTTTTCTGGAATAATAAATACCCCAGCCGGAATTGCTAACGCCATTGCCAGCGCTAAACCGCCACGTAATCCCCCCCAAGTCAGGATCGTCACAGACAATGGGTTGTAACTGCGGAAACGGTTAAAGAAGAGATAAGAGAATTTCACACTTAAATAACGTGCGACCAATACCAATGGAATAGCAAATACCATCAAGATCCAATCTTCTTTGTGGAAGCTAAACAACAACATAGCCATACCGATCAGCAAGAATAGAATACCATTTAAGAATTCATCGACTAATTCCCAAAAGTGATCCAAGTGGTACTCACTTTCTGGCGAGAAGCCTTTTTGACGCGTCCAGTTACCAATCATAATTCCGGCAACGACCATGGCTAATGGACCAGAAACATCGATCACGTCAGCAAATACATAACCCGCGGTTGGGATAGCAATGGTCAGTAATAATTCCATTGAGTGATCATTGGTCGAACTGATTAGATAATGGAATACTAAACCAAGTACCAGCCCATAGATGATGCCACCAATCGCTTCATGCATGAATAGCTGGGCCACACTGCTCACGGTTGGCGCTTCACTACCAAATGCCACCGAAAACAGGGTCATAAAGATCACCAAACCAAAACCATCATTAAATAATGACTCACCTTCGATTTGCGTAGAGATACGCTGTGGGGCATCCAGGTTCTTAACAATCGCCAGTACAGCAATCGGATCGGTGGGCGAAATAAGCGAACCAAAGAGTAGACAGTAAATGAAGTCTAATGGAATACCGACTAGCTGACAAAAACCCCATAACACCCCACCAATAAAGGCGGTTGAGAATAAGGTGGCAACAAGCGCCAAGACCGTAATTTCCCACTTTTGGTCTTTCATGTGTGCCAATTTAATGCCTAAACCACCGGCAAACAAGAGGAAACCCAGGATGCCTTTTAATAAAAAGCTTTCGAAATTGATATTATTTAATTGCTCTGTAGCAATGGCCTCTAAATGAAACCAGCCACTTTGACCTGCAATCACAATACCTAAAGACAGTATTATTGATCCCGCAGTTATCGCAACTGTAGTTTGCATTTTGCCAATTTTGCTATTAATAAATGCAATAAAAATGGCAATTGCACCGAGAAAACATAAGGTACTGTATACCGACATGCTAAACCTCAAATTGGGGGAGTGTAGTTATAATAACTAAGGATAGTTTTGTGGGCTACACAATGTTCCTGTTGCTATAAAAAATCAAGCTTTTTGAGCCATATAGCCAGCCCCAATTCGAAATAGAATTAAAACTCTACCGTTATGTCAAAATGATATATAAATGTAGAATTTGCGCGCTTTAAAAAGCGCTATTAACGTTTTTTAGGTACCCAGGCCCAGATAAATTCAGCATTAATTGGCTCATTGCCTTCACTGTCCGTGATCACGACAGGTACCGATATATCACCTTTTTCAGTATCACGAATATGCTTGATCTGCTCGTCACTGAGTGTGGCAACCGCAGTTAAATCACCCGCAGCACGGCGAACATAATCGATATTCATATTTTTTAATAATGGAATACGGTTGTCGGGTACATGCATAGCAATTAAAAAACCCGTCGCAGACTCGCCAAGTAACGCCATTGCCGCGGCATGGATACCACCAATATGATTTTGCACGCGTTTACGGTTTTTTAAGCTAAGTTTAGAGCCAGAAAAATCTAATTTTTCGACACGTACTTTTGACGTGCCAGCAAATTTAATAACTTTGCCAAATACTAACGACAATGCAGGGGCATGGCAGCCTTTTGGAAGTAGCGTTACTTTCTTAACGATTTTACTGAGTTTATTTTCGGCTTTCATATCAATCCTTGAAGTTATATTAGTTTCCAAAACAAATACTTAACTTAGCTTATCTTAATCTAGGCAGAAAGCAGTAAGTGACTAAGTACTATAACATTGATTAAATAAGTGCTATTGGTCTAAATGACATGGGCGTAGAATTAACGGTAATGAGTGGATAGATTTTAGATTTTAGATTTTAGATTTTAAATTTTAAATTTTAAAATAATGGGAGTAGTAAATAAAGAGAGAGTAAAGAGATAATAAAGAGATAAGGAAGAAATTGGAGCGGTACAAGAGGCTCGAACTCTTGACCTCAACCTTGGCAAGGTTGCGCTCTACCAACTGAGCTAGTACCGCTTCGTTTTGCTTTTTTGTCATAAAACAGAGTTTCACAACTGTATCTCAATCATCATGGTATGAAGAAAGAAATTGGAGCGGTACAAGAGGCTCGAACTCTTGACCTCAACCTTGGCAAGGTTGCGCTCTACCAACTGAGCTAGTACCGCTTCGGTCTGATTTAAAGTTTCAGGAACTGTATCTGTCTACTCATTGGTGTGAGAAGAGAGATTGGAGCGGTACAAGAGGCTCGAACTCTTGACCTCAACCTTGGCAAGGTTGCGCTCTACCAACTGAGCTAGTACCGCATCTGTCTGATTTAAAGTTTCAGGAACTATTCGATTTATTCGAGTGAATGAACATTCAAACAAATCTGAATTTGGAGCGGTACAAGAGGCTCGAACTCTTGACCTCAACCTTGGCAAGGTTGCGCTCTACCAACTGAGCTAGTACCGCTTCATTTTGATTTAGAGTTTCTCAACTGTATCTCAATCATCATGGTATGAAGAAAGAAATTGGAGCGGTACAAGAGGCTCGAACTCTTGACCTCAACCTTGGCAAGGTTGCGCTCTACCAACTGAGCTAGTACCGCTTCATTTTGATTTATAGTTTCTCAACTGCATTTCTATCATCATGGTATGAAGAAAGAAATTGGAGCGGTACAAGAGGCTCGAACTCTTGACCTCAACCTTGGCAAGGTTGCGCTCTACCAACTGAGCTAGTACCGCTTCGTTTTGATTTAAAGTTTCTCAACTATTCGACTCACTCAAATGAATTAACATTCAAACAAATCTGAATTTGGAGCGGTACAAGAGGCTCGAACTCTTGACCTCAACCTTGGCAAGGTTGCGCTCTACCAACTGAGCTAGTACCGCTTTGATATTCTATTTGGTATTCTAAGATAAGATTGGAGCGGTACAAGAGGCTCGAACTCTTGACCTCAACCTTGGCAAGGTTGCGCTCTACCAACTGAGCTAGTACCGCATCTCATCTTAGGTGCCGAATTATATAGAACCGACTGGTTTTTGCAAGCCTAGACCGAGGCTTTATTATAAAAAAACCGGATATTGCCGAATGTTTCTACTATAAGGTCGTAAAATTATCTAACCAGTAGTATCAATGCTTAAATTTTAAACATATGTTGGCGATAATGCTGTAATTCACCAATTGATTCACGAATATCATCCAATGCTAAATGCAAACCTTGTTTGTGAAAACTCGATACAACCTCAGGGCACCAACGGCGACCTAATTCTTTAATCGTGCTCACATCGACATTACGGTAGTGAAAATAATCATTTAATTCCGTCATATATTTCACTAAGAAACGACGATCTTGGCCAATACTGTTACCACATAATGGTGATTTACCAGCTGGAACCCACTTGTGTAAGAATGCTAATGTTTGCTCAACAGCCTCTTTTTCAGTGACTTCACTCGCCAATACCCGTTTAACTAGACCTGAATTAGTGTGATGCGTTGTGCACCACTCATCCATCTTATCAAGTTCCGCTTTATCTTGATGAATAGCGAGTACAGGTCCTTCTGCAAGAATGTTCAGTTCACTATCCGTAACGATAGTGGCAATTTCAATGATCAGACATTTTTCTGGATCAAGACCGGTCATTTCTAAGTCAATCCAAACTAAATTATTTTCATTAAATTGCGTTGCATTGTCGGCAAGTGGCATAGAGGTGATCCTAATAGTTGTCGTTTAATCGTATGTTTAAGGTTATTATACCCAATCGACCTCGAAATGCGATGTTCAGCAACAGCTGTACTATAATACGCGTTGTTACAACTCAGGAATGAATTTACCCGTGGCTAAAAAGAAACATCTAACCCAAGGTCAAATACGTCGCGTACGTAGCAACCAAACTAAACGTCTAACCAAGCCAGATACACGAGAATGGGATGATGCGCTTCTCGGCAAAAAGCAAGAAGGTGTGATCATTAGCCGTTTTGGTCAACATGCTGATGTAGAAGATGAGAATGGTATCATTCATCGCTGTAATCTACGTCGTTCTATTGTGAGTTTAGTCACTGGTGATCGTGTTGTTTGGCGCTTAGGTAATGAACAGCTACAAGGCATTTCTGGTATTATCGAAGCGGTACACGAACGCAGAACCGTATTGACCCGTCCCGATTTCTACGATGGTATTAAACCGATTGCGGCGAATATCGATCAGATCGTAATTGTATCTTCCGTGGTGCCAGAATTCTCAACCAATATTATCGACCGTTATATTGTTGCTGCCGAAGATGTAAAAATTCGCCCAGTGATCTTATTGAACAAGATCGATTTATTAAGCCCCAATGAATTATTCACCATTAACCAGCAGCTCCAAACTTACCGCGATATCGGCTACGAAGTATGGCAAGTATCATCAACTGAAGGTAAAGGTTTAGGTGAATTACAAGGTCTATTGAAAGATAATACCACTATCTTTGTTGGTCAATCAGGCGTGGGTAAATCATCATTGGTGAATGCCTTAATGCCCGAATTACATATTCAGGTGGGTGATGTATCGGTAAAATCGGGTCTAGGTACCCACACCACCACCACAGCGCGTTTATATCATTTCCCATCAGGTGGTGATCTTATTGACTCACCAGGTGTACGTGAATTCTCGTTATGGCACATGAAGCCCGAAGAGATCGCCAATGGTTTTATCGAATTTAGAGATTTTTTAGGTGAATGTCGCTTCCGCGATTGTAAACACAAAAATGATCCCGGTTGTGCACTGCAAGATGCAGTCGCAAAAGGCAAGATCAAAAAAGTTCGCTTTGATAACTATGTTCGTATTTTAGAAACCATGCTCGATAATCGTCCTGAACGTCATATCCCAGTGCGTAAATAATTCGCACACATTGATGTCATAACAACACCAAATAAGTGTTATCTTGTTAGCATAAATAGCATAACAACACTTATCTGGTTAAACTCATCACGCAAATTCTGACAACAGCTAATTCTGACAACAATAGTCAAACTTGTTACAATAGCGTTAATTCTATTTAACTATCAATTATTCAACTATTTAAGAGGCTCTCAGGTGCTAGACAAGCTTAAAGTTATTGCCCAATACTGCTTTCCTCAACACGGTTTATCTCGTCTTACTGGTTTATTTGCCAATGGTGCTCACGGTAAAGTAACAACCTATGTGATCAGCTGGTTTATCAAACGTTACAATGTAAACATGGATGAAGCAAAACATTCAGATCCTGCACATTTCCAAACATTTAACGACTTCTTTACCCGTGAATTAAAAGCAGACGTACGCCCAATCAATGCTGACGACAACATGTTATGTCAACCAGTAGATGGCGCAGTAAGCCAAGCAGGTCCAATTACCCAAGGTCGCATTGTACAAGCTAAAGGTCATGACTACAGTGTGTGTGAATTACTTGGCGGCGATCGTCAATTAGCGAACAAATTTGAAGACGGTGACTTTGCAACGGTTTACTTGTCGCCACGTGATTACCACCGTATTCATATGCCAATTACCGGTACCTTAAAAGAAATGATTTTTGCACCGGGTGATCTGTTTTCAGTAAATCCACTGACGGCGCAAAATGTACCTAATTTATTTGCCCGTAACGAACGAGCTATCGCTATCTTTGATACCGAAGTTGGTCCGTTTGCCCTGGTATTAGTTGGCGCAACGATCGTCGCCTCAATTGAAACAATTTGGCACGGCACAGTAGCACCATCAAAGAATAAAGAGATCGTTCGTTGGACCTATGAAAACCAAGCGCCAATCGTGATCGAAAAAGGCGCAGAAATGGGTCGCTTTAAACTGGGCTCAACGATTGTCGCGGTGTTTGCCAAGGATGCCGTTGAATTTGTTGACGAATTACAACCAGAAGCAGCAACAGTCATGGGTGAAGCATTTGCCCGTATTAAACACAAATAAGATTACCTAAGCATAACCGCTAGGATAATATTACCCGTTACCAACGTAAGTATAGTAACGGGTACTATTCCCCTTCAGTAACATATACTAACCCTGTATATTCCGCCCGATAACCACCGCTATTGTCACTGAGTCACTACGATTAACGATGCCAATTGATCTGGCTAACCATTGCAAGGATGTAAGCAATTAATGGAACAACGTAAACAAGGGCTTTGGGCTCTCCACTCTGCGACGCTATTACTTGGCGGCACCACATTATTCTCTAAACTTATTCCCTTAACTGCGCTTGATATCACCATTCTTCGCTGCGTTATTGCCAGCACTGTGCTGTGTTTATTACTCAAAGTCACCAAACAACCACTGCGATTAAATAAATTAAGCGATTATGGCTGGGCGGTATTATTAGCCGCACTAGTGGGTGCACACTGGGTAACCTTCTTCTTAGGCATGCAATTGTCGACCATTGCGATAGGGCTTATTGCCTTCTACACTTATCCTGTCATGACAGTGTTTTTAGAGCCTTTATTTAATCGAGAAAAAATCCAAGGTCAAGATATCGTCTCGGCATTAGTGGTATTAACCGGCATAAGCTTATTGGTCCCAGAACTGTCTCTAGAGAACGATGTGACACTCGGTATTATCAGCGGTATTAGCTCTGCATTTCTGTTTACTTTAAGAAACATTCTCTACAAACGTAAGCTCTCGCATTACAGCGGACCCCATACCATGTTTTATCAAACATTATTCACCGCGTGTATGCTTTCGCCATTTTTGAGTGTAGACTTAGCGGAAATAAATAATGACAATTGGACGTTATTAGTGGTGTTAGGGATCTGCTTTACCGCAATGCCGCACACACTGCTAGTCACAGCATTACGTTACCTAAAAGCCAAAACAGTGGGTCTTATCGCCTGTTTACAACCGCTTTATGGTAGTTTGCTAGCGATCCCTTTTTTAGGTGAAGTCCCCAATGCTGCAACCATCACAGGTGGCGCATTAGTGGTCTCAGCCGCCCTCTTTGAAACATGGAATGCAGGAAAAAAATAGGTCGATTAACGCAGTTGGAAAACGGATACACCGAACGTCACTGGCATGATAACTCGACCTTATGAAATATTATGATGACTAAAAATTATGTAATTTTACTTATTCTATTTTCATTATTTATTACGCCCGTTCAGGCACAGCTTAGTTATGGTGAGATCCAGCTTAACGACACCATCTCTCAGCTGAAAGAACGCGCGCCAACGCCTTCAATTAAGTTACAACTCAAGTATTACCAACAAGCATTAAAAGCGTTAAGCGAAGACAGCGATGCGCGTCAAATAGCCTCAAATTATCAAAAGATCATTGATGACTATCCAGTAACATCGCAAACATTAAAAGCCCGGATCAGCAACTACACATCGGCCAGTTTTGCCGATGCCCGTGACTGGCCAGTCAATAAAATCGAGCAAGAGATAGCCAGACAAAACTCGAGTCAGACCGCGTTAAAAAAACAACAGCAAGCACGCAGCAGCGAACTCACTACAATTGGCATTCGGATCAGTTCATTTCAGACTGATATCGAACGCTTACGCGGTAAATTAACCACAACTCAAAAAGACCATGATAAATTAGTTGGTCGCGGTGACATTAGCTTAAACGAGGAACAAGAAGCCTTACGCATTGCCCTGCAAATCGAACAATCATCACTATCAACCCAGATCCAAATGCTGGAACTTGAACAGCTCAGCGCCAGTAACCGCAGTGAATTAGCTCAGCTCAATCGTCGTTTAAACTTGTTAGAACAAAAAGACGTCAGTAACTACTTAGCGTCGTTGACCGAGTTACGCAACAACATATTACGTAAAGAAACCGCCGACGCGATTGCGCGGAGTAAACAGATCAATGATTCATCACTGATTAGTTCACCCTTTTTACAGCTGCAGTTAGAAATCAACCAAGAACTGTCTAGCGCACTGGAAATTGTATCGGCAAGAAACGAAACCATTCAAGATAAGCAGCAAGCCGTCACCCAACAAGTTGATGCGCTCACCACCATACTCATTAATTTTAATGAACAAGTCGAATGGTTAAAAATAAGTTCCGCGTTTGGCGAGAATTTACGCGCGCAGGTAAGTAGCTTACCGACTGAACCACCGCTGGACAAATTAGAAAATGAGATTGTCGATAGCCGTTTAGCCCGTTTTCGCTACCAAAAAATGCGTACGCAATTAGACAATCTGCCATTAACCACCAAGACGCTAACGACTGAAGAGCATGCGAGCTTGTTACGTTTTATAGAATTACGTCGATTATTACTCGGTCAGCTAATTAGCAGTTTAGATAACCACATCTACGAACAAGCGAAGTTAAAAGTCAGCTATAGCAAAATGAATAGCACACTCGTGAAAATTAAACAGCAAGCGGATGAACACTTATTCTGGGTACCAAGCATTCCATTACTGGGTACGCAAAGTATTACCGAGCTCTTTACCAGTATGCTTTGGCTCACGTCAATCGAGAACAGCATTACTATCCCACAAGCCATATTTTCTTCGCCATTAGGCACGCTAAGCTTGGCCGCATTGCTTATTTTAGGTTTTACTTATTTACGCACACCACTGAATAAATTTTTCACCAAACATATTGCCGAGACATCACCGAAAGTCGGTAAAGTGACACAAGATAAGTTCGCTTATACACTACGAAACCTGGCTTATTCATTGGCAGATGCGCTGCTCTTACCTATCTCGCTATTGATCATTACCGAATTGATGATAAATGCATGGCAGTATCCGTTTGCCGTTAATATTGGCCATGCCTTACAAGACTCACTGTTTTTATTAGTCATCTATCTGTTCATCCGTAATCTGACTCGTCATAAGGGCCTATTACAGATCCACTTGAAAATAAGTAAAGAGCGCATCGCCAAGATTTGGGGCTACTACCAAGTCCTGTTTTTTATCTCTTGGCCTGCTTATATCATCCAAGTGCTGTGTTACCAATATCCAGAACAAGCGTATGACGGTTCACTCGGTCGCCTTGCCTTTGTCATCACTTGTGGTGCATTGGTGCAATTCTATTACCGTTTGTATCGTGAAAAACTGCCCCTAACCTACCAGAAAAAGAATAATGGTAAACCACATATTGTCCACCATACCATCTGGACAGCGTTTATTATCGCGCCGATAGCGTCTGCGATCATGGCGATCATGGGTTACCTTTCTACCGCCCAAGTCTTGTTAAAACAGATGGAGTCATCACTGTTAATGGGGCTGTTCTTTTTATTAAGCTATTATTTGATCCGTCGCGGCATGCATTTGCAAAAACGCCGTCTCGCCTTTGAACGTGCCAAAGCGAAACGTATCGATATAATTGCTCAGCGGGCGAAAGAAGTTGAAAAGGGCGAGCAAAATAGCAGCCAAGAAAGTCATTTTGATATCGAAGAGCCGGAAATCGATTTAGATCAAATCAGTGCGCAATCGCTGGGGCTGCTACGCACCTTGTTAACGCTATTATTTGTGGCATTAAACGCACTCTTCTGGTCCGAAATTCAACGTGCCTTTATCTTCTTAGATACCATCACTTTATGGGATGCGTCCAATACCTTAAATGGGGTTGAATATATCGATCCTATTACCTTAAAAAGCTGTTTGTTAGCCATTATTATTTTTGTACTCACGCTGGTATTAGTACGTAATTTATCGGGTGCCCTCGAACTCTTGATCTTGCAGCATCTTGACCTTTCTCCGGGTACTGGTTTTGCGATCACAACGTTGGCAAAATACATGACTATTTCGATTAGTTTTGTCGTTGGTTTTAACTTCTTAGGCGTCGACTGGGCGAAAACCCAATGGCTAGTAGCCGCATTAACCGTAGGTTTAGGGTTCGGTTTACAAGAGATTTTTGCTAACTTCGTATCCGGTTTAATTATCTTATTTGAAAAACCGATCCGGATTGGTGATACCGTTACAATCCGTGAGTTAACTGGCACTATCAGTAAAATTCAAACCCGTGCTACCACGATTGTAGATTGGGATAGAAAAGAAATTATTGTGCCGAATAAAGCCTTTATCACTGAACAATTTATTAACTGGTCACTGTCCGATTCCATTACCCGGGTGATCATTAATATTGGTGTTGAGTTTAACTCTGATATCGAGCTAGTGACAAAACTGCTATTAGAAAGTGCAGAAGAAAATAACTTAAGCCTTGATAATCCTGGGCCAGAAGTATTCTTTATTGAGTTTGGCCAACATGCATTATGCTTTGAAGTACGCTGTTATGTGGCAGAAATGGGTCATCGTTTAACCATGACACACGCACTCAATACCCGCATCAACCATGTCTTTAAAGAACACAATATTCGTATTGCATTACCACAGCTCGATCTACGTGTAAAAGATGGGTTTAAAGTCAGTGATAGTAGCCATATCATGAGTATGAAAAAAGGCAGCTTGAGATAAGTTTAAGCTGCCGGTTAGAGGCTTTATGCCCGAGGAGTTGGAAAGGCAATCACCTCATCAAGGCTATTGGCATCCGTTGCTAACATCACCAATCGATCAATACCTAACGCGACGCCAGCACAATCAGGGAAGCCAGCAGTTAGCGCATCAATCAAATGATGGTCAATAGGCTGCTCTGGTAAAGCCATCGTCTTACGTTTGCTATTATCCGCTTTAAAGCGTCTTAATTGCTCTTTCGCATCCGCTAATTCATGGAAGCCATTCGCTAGCTCAATGCCTTTAAAATACACTTCAAAGCGCTCTGCAACACGGGAGTCTTGCGGGCTAATACGCGCTAATGCCGCCTGAGATGCCGGGAAATCATAAATAAAACACGGCACATCTTGGCCAATTTGGCTCTCGACACCCACATAGAATAATAGTTGTAAGATGGTGTCTCGATCAGGTTCATTCTCTAACACGTCATAAACCCCGTACGGTTTTGCCGCTTGGCGTAATTCATCCATCGATGCGGTTAACGGGTCTAACTGTAAGAATTGCTTAAATGCATTTTGATAAGTGAAGCGCTGCTCTTTACCCGACCCTAATACCAAGGTCAGTAACTCAGACATTTCATCCATCAGTTGAAAATGATCAAAACCAAGTCGATACCATTCCAGCATAGTGAATTCGGGATTATGATGACGGCCCGCTTCTTCATTACGAAACGATTTACTTATTTGATAGATACAACCACTACCTGCTGCTAGCAATCTTTTCATGTGAAATTCAGGTGATGTTTGCAAATATAAGGTCAGACCTTGGCTATAACCTGGGCCAACAAATACCGTGCTAAATGCATCTAAATGTACATCGGTAACAGCGGCTTGACTCAGGGCTGGCGTATCAACTTCTAATACATCGCGTGTCGCAAAAAACTCACGGATGACATTTAATACCTTAGCCCGAGCACGTAATGCATTAAAACTTGCACTCGGTTGCCAATTTAATTCACTCATATCTACTCCGGTTATCATTACCTAAAACGTTTACCTGTTTTCCAAAAACTAAAATGCCAGTCATAGACTGGCATTTTATCGTTCATTAACGCTAATTAAGTTAGCGTAAAATCAACTTATTTTACACGGCTAACGTATTCGCCAGTACGTGTATCAACTTTCACTACTTCACCGATTTGGATGAATAGAGGTACACGCACAACGGCACCTGTAGTTAATGTTGCAGGTTTACCACCCGTACCCTGAGTATCGCCTTTTAGGCCAGGATCTGTTTCTGTTACTTCCAATTCAACAAAGTTTGGTGGTGTAACAGCAATTGGGTTATCGTTCCACGTAGTAATAACGCAGATATCTTGTTCAACAAGCCATTTAGCCGTATCACCAACCGCTTTTGCGTCAGCTTCAACTTGCTCAAACGAGTCATTGTTCATAAAATGGAAGTATTCGCCATCGTTATATAGATACGCTAATTCTGATTCCATTACGTCTGCTGCTTCAACAGTTTCGCCAGACTTAAATGTTTTTTCTAAAATTTTACCAGAAATTAAACGACGAACTTTAACGCGGTGAAATGCTTGGCCTTTGCCTGGTTTTACATGATCATGATCGATGATAGAGCAAGGCTCATTATCAAGCATGAATTTTAAACCACCTTTAAAGTCACTGGTTTTGTATGTTGCCATGTTATCCTCATGAAAAAATAGATTTCAATAATTAGAGTTCAATAATGCCGCAAATGATAACCCGAAATGGAGCAAAGATGCAGGAAAATTGGAAAAAAGACTTAGCAAGTGCCATTTCAGATCCTAGAAAGCTACTTTTTATACTAGAACTTCCCGAGGTATCTTTCCAATCAGATTTTGCAGCAAGGCAGTTATTTCCTATGCGCGTACCGCAATCATTTGTGGATCGCATGGAAAAAGGCAACCCGAAAGACCCGCTATTTCTGCAAGTTATGCCTAAGCAGCAAGAGTTTATCCAACAGGCAGGCTTCATTAAAGATCCGCTTGATGAACATGAAGCGGTGGTGCCAGGATTACTGCACAAATACACCAACCGAGTCCTGTTTATTGTCCGCGGCGGTTGTGCAATCAACTGTCGTTATTGTTTCCGCCGTCATTTTCCGTATCAAGACAACAGTAATAACAAGCACGAATGGCAACAAGCGATAGACTATATCCGCGCTAAACCCGAGATCATCGAGGTCATTTTTAGCGGCGGCGATCCGCTCATGGCCAATGATGAACAACTAGGTTGGCTGGTTGCACAATTAGAACAGATCCCACATCTTAAACGTCTGCGTATACATACCCGGTTACCCGTGGTGATGCCGACTCGTGTTACCGATGAATTGGTGACACTGCTAAAACAATCAAGCTTGCGTTGCAGTGTGGTCTTACACATTAACCACCCCAATGAATTAGCCGCAGAGTTACCTGCAGCATTAGCGAAATTCACCACTGCCGGGATCAGTTTATATAACCAAGCAGTGTTATTAGCAGACATTAATGACAATGCTGATGATTTAGTGGAATTACACGAGCGCCTGTTTGATAATCGAATTCAGCCTTACTATTTACATCTGCTCGATAAAGTCGAAGGTGCTAGTCACTTTGATGTGCCTGAAGAAAAAGCGGTCGCGATAATGAATGAATTATTATTACGGTTACCGGGGTTTTTAGTGCCCAAGTTAGTCCGTGAGATCGGGGGTGAGAAAAGTAAAACGCCTATTTCGATTTAGGACTGATCATTAGGTAATAAAAAAGGAATGACCACCAGGCCATTCCTTTTAACTCGCTAAACTTAAGTCTAGTGACGATTAATGCAATTTAAGTGTTGGGCGTAATACCCGATTCAAACTACCCACTAACATCATAAGTCCTGTTTTCACATAACCGTGTAAGGCAACTTGGTGCATACGGTACAGTGAAATATATACCATTCTGGCAATACGACCTTCAACCATCATGCTGCCTTTGGTTAAGTTGCCCATTAAGCTACCCACAGTACTAAAGCTACTTAACGATACCAACGAACCGTGATCATGATACACAAACGGTTTCAGTGTCGAGCCACCTTGCATCAATATCATGATGTTTTTAAATGCAATCGTTGCCATTTGGTGTGCAGCTTGTGCGCGTGGTGGTACCAATGACCCATCTGCTTGTGTGCAAGATGCCAAATCACCAATCACAAAGATACTGTCATCACGGCTGGCTTGTAAACTCTCTTGAACCACGATTTGGTTAATACGATTGGTTTCTAATCCCGCAATATCTTTCATAAAATCAGGTGCTTTAATACCTGCAGCCCATACCATTAATGATGCTGTAATTTGCTCACCATCTTTGGTTACTAAGCCTTTACTGTTCGCTTCTGTCACCATGGTTTCGGTGCGCACATCGACACCAATTTTAGTTAATTCATGGTGCGCAGCTGCAGAAATACGTGCCGGTAATGCCGGTAAAATACTCTTACCCGCTTCAACTAATGTCACGTTTAACGATTCTTGATTTACATTCGTAAAACCATAAGCCGATAATTGTGATGCGGTATTATGTAATTCAGCAGACAGTTCAACCCCCGTCGCACCCGCGCCGACAATCGCGATATTTACTTTGGCATTTTTATCTTTGCTAGCACCATGCAACAAGAATGCATTCAATAATTCTTTGTGAAAACGATGTGCTTGATCTGGACTGTCTAAGAAAATACAGTTTTCTTTAACACCTTTGGTATTAAAGTCATTACACATACTGCCTATCGCTAATACCAAGTAATCGTATTGTAAGGTACGTTCGGCAATCAGTAATTCATTACAATCATTATATAAAGGGGCAAGGATGACGGTTTTAGTATCACGGTCTAAACCTGAAAAACACCCTAGCTGAAAATCAAAACCTTGATTCTTTGCATGGGCAGCATAACTTAATGCATCGATACCGGTATCAAGTGAGCCAGTCGCCACTTCATGTAATAACGGTTTCCATAGATGGGTTTTATTACGATCCACCAGCGTAATGCTCGCGGTGCCTTTTTTACCCAATTTACGACCCAGTTGCGTAGCAAGCTCAAGGCCACCCGCACCACCTCCGATCACAAGAATTTTTTTCATCTTATTACGTCCTCATAGATATATCAGTTAACAACTGTGAGGACAGCTTTTAACTGATACAACTAAGCAGATGTGAGTCTTGCTAAATCATTCCGTTGACCAAGCATTAAAGCATAATTTTCAGGTCTAAATCTAGCAAAATTGAGCTAGATCACATTCAGAATATCAATGATCGAGTGTACCGCCATTTAATATAATTGAAAATGGAATAACCATTCTCTACATATTGTGTCTTGTTCTGATATCCCTGATCGTCTCTGATATAGCATCTTGAAGTAACTTGGGTATATAATACCGACCCATTTATCGATAAGAACCCAGCGCAATGACAAATCAACAACTTCATGAACAGCTAACTGCACAGCTTAAAGGCTTTTACCATCCAGCTATCGAAGCGGATGAGTTTTTAACGTTAATCAGCAAACGTAAACTGGGTAAGTTTAGCGCGATCTTTGCAGCTGACAGTGGCTTTAAAGCAAACTCAAACCGATTCCTACCTTATATGGAAGAATTAGTTGAAAATCAGCAAGCATTACCAAAAACAGATGAAGAAGGATTTGATGTCGCCATCGCTGCATTCCTAGGTAAATTACAACAAATGCATAATGTACTTGGTCAGTTCTCTGAGCAATTAAAAGAGAAAAAGAATACACCGAGTAATATTGGTGAATAGTTTCTGTTAATAATACTGGCTAATAGTAGCGGTGAATAATACCAGTTTCTAATGCCATTCATCTTATGAATGGCATCTTCATTTACCCTCTTTCTACGCAACCCACCCCCCCTATCGCTCGCGTAATCTGCAAATAAAAATGCAATATATAAAATATATAGTTATAAACCATTATAACAAACAATATAGATACCTCTAAATGTATACCCTTTTGTTATAACGGGTGAAAAAAACGCTATTTTATAGAGTCTTAGCTCTACAAATCTCAGTATCTCATAGTAAAATTTTACATATTTGCAAACAGATCAGAGCAGTTTAATTTAAACATTTTAAAAAATAGTTAAAAGTTATTTAAAACCATATATAACAATGAATTACCTTCACGTTGTGAATAAAGATAAATCGTTGTTGTCTAAATGTTAAGACTATAAAGCATTAGAAAAATAGACAGTTAGTCATAAACTGCTATAAAAATACCTTTACGATCTAATACGAAAGGCTTAGATTTCACTGCAAGTTTAAAAGGTATTCAAAAAGTTCATTTTATTTGAACTGACATATCGCATTCATAATTTCTAATTTTATATGGTGGTTTACATGAGAATTAATAAAGTTGCTCTAGCAGTTACAGCATTACTTGCCGCAAGCCAAGTTCACGCAGCTGGTTTCCAGGTTAGTGAACATTCTGCGTCAGGTTTAGGCCGCGCATTCGCTGGTGAAGCAGCAATCGGCGATGATGCAGCATCACTTGCACGTAACCCTGCGTTAATGGCAACTTTTGATAAAGCCCAACTATCAGTTGTGGGTTCTTATGTAGATCCAGACATTAGCGTTAAAGGTGTTACCGGATATCCTCTAGCTGGTATTTCAGCCTCAGACTTAGACGCTGATGATGTCGCTCCAGCACAAGTAGTTCCAGCAATGTACTACATCCAACCGCTTAACGAGAAAGTAGCTGTTGGTTTAGCTATCTATTCAAATTATGGTACCGGTACTGAATATAAAGATGATTATGCAGGTGGCTCTGCAGCTGGTACAACACATATCATGAGTGTCAATTTCAACCCGAATGTTTCTTACCGTATAAATGAGCAACTAAGCCTCGGCGCTGGCGTTAGCTTCGTTTATGCAACAGCTGAATTAGAACGTAATGCAGGTGCAGGTGCAACCCCAGCAATGCAGATTGCAAAAATGGAAGGCGATGGTTATGGTTTCGGTTGGAATGTTGGTGCGCTATATGAAGTTAATGAAAATAACCGTTTCGGCATTAGCTATAAATCAAAAGTTAAAACTGAGCTAGAAGGTAAATATACGGGATCAACTTCAGGCGGAGTAGAAGTTGATGGTACTTTGGATTTGAATCTACCTTCCATTCTAGAAATTTCAGGTTACCATAAACTAACCGATAAATTCGCAGTTTCATACAGCTGGCAATACAGCACATGGTCTGATTTTGGCGATATTGTTGCAGAAAGTGCAAACTGTGATTCAACAGCTATCGGTGGCAGCCCTGGTGTTTGTCTAGAGAAAAAAGAAGACTATAGTGACTCAAGCCGTTACTCGGTGGGTGGTGAGTACTACCTTTCAGAAGCCGTTACATTACGTGCAGGTTACGCATTTGATGAGCAAGCCGGTAAAGCAACTATGAGCATTCCAGATACAGATCGCCAATGGTATACAGCTGGTCTAACGTATAAAGCAACACCAGCACTATCATTTGACTTCGCTGCAGCCCTCGTTGCAGGTAAAGAGATCACATTTGAAGAAGAGTTACCAGCTATTGGTAATCAATCTGTAAAAGTCACTTCAAGTGGCGATGCGTTCATCTACTCTGCACAAATGAACTACAGCTTCTAATCCAAGCTTAATTCATCACTGCATTAAAAAGACAGCCTCGGCTGTCTTTTTTGTTTTCTGATCAAAATCAATAAAGATCCTGTTTAAGGATCTTTCTCACATCTAGCCATTGCAATTAATTAGACGGTCGGTCTATAATCTGCGTTATGGAAAATATGACAAGCAATCAGCCTAAACCTCGCCGAGGTCGGCCACCAAAAGTAGCCCGTGAAAACAGCGATACTCGCGCCCTGCTCATTCGCAGTGGTGTGGAAGTATTAACGGAAAGTGGCTTTGCCGCTGCTGGTATCGATGGCATTCTAAAAAAAGTCGGTGTACCGAAAGGATCTTTTTATCATTACTTTAAAAGTAAGGAAGATTTCGGTCAGGCCGTCATTGATAACTACGCCAATTACTTTGCTGTAAAGCTAGATAAATGCTTACTTGATGAGTCTATCGCACCGTTACAGCGTATTGTACAATTTGCAGATGGCGCCAAACGAGGCATTGTTAAATTTGAATTTAAACGCGGCTGTTTAGTCGGTAATTTAGGTCAAGAAGTGGCTATTTTACCACACAGTTATCGCCGAATACTGCAAAACATCTTTGCAGTGTGGCAGACCAAGATGCAAGCGTGTTTAGAGACAGCTCAGCAACAAGGTGATATCAAGCAAAATATCAACTGTGCACAACAAGCAGAATACTTTTGGATCGGTTGGGAAGGCGCAGTGATGCGGGCGCGACTTGTACAGTCAGTGCAACCGTTAGATTTATACATCGCGACCTTTATTGCCAGTATCGCCACCAGCTAAATACGGCATAGATTAATCATAATTAGGCTATTTATAACGGACGGTTATACCGAACAGTTATGACTAACATTCATTATAAATAGCGATTACCTATTTCTTATTGAAAATTTTTTACATTTTAATAGACGACCAGTCTATATTCGGAGAAAATCATGTTTAAAGGCATTTTAATCGAAAAAAATGACGACCAATACACAGCGTCAGTACAATCAATTGATGAATCACAATTACCTGCAGGTGATGTAAGCATTGATGTTGCTTACAGTACCCTTAACTTTAAAGACGGATTAGCGATCACAGGTAAAGGCCCTGTAGTACGCAGCTTCCCTATGGTACCGGGTATCGACTTAGTGGGTACTGTAACTCAAAGTGATAGCGACAAATTCCAAGCTGGCGATCAAGTATTACTGAATGGTTTTGGGGTGGGTGAGAAGCATTGGGGCGGCCTTGCCGAAAAAGCCCGCCTGAAGAGTGATTGGTTAATCAAACTACCAGCAGGCTTGTCAGCAAAACAAGCAATGGCGATCGGTACTGCGGGTTATACTGCGATGTTATCGGTTATTGCCTTAGAGCGTCACGGTATCACCCCAGACAAAGGCGATGTACTGGTAACCGGTGCTAACGGTGGAGTGGGTAGTTTTGCCATTACTTTATTAGCGAAACTAGGCTATCGCGTTATTGCATCAACAGGTCGTCCAGAAGAAGCGGATTACTTAACAGCATTAGGCGCAGCAGAGATCATCGATCGTAATACATTGTCAGCACCAGGTCGTCCAATGGTAAAAGAACGTTGGGCAGCGGCGATAGACTCTGTTGGTAGTCACACACTAACCAATGTATGCGCGGGTCTAAAATACGGTGGTGTGGTGACAGCCTGTGGTCTAGCACAAGGCATGGATTTCCCTGCAAGCGTAGCGCCGTTTATTTTACGTGGCATTACCTTAGCGGGTATCGACAGTGTAATGCGTCCTCTGGCAGACAGAGAAGAAGCCTGGGCACGTTTAGCTGACATCCTAACAGATGATGACTTTACCTCTATCGGCACTGAGATCAGCTTAGATGAAGCCGTAGCAGCTGCACATGATCTGATGGCGGGTAAAGTACGTGGTCGTGTAGTGGTTAACTTACAAAAGTAATTTATTACTGATTTAACATCATATAGCAGTAGGGTCTATGCCTACTGCTTTTTAGCCATGCAACTGAATCTCTCAAACAGAAAATCCAAGAATAGTCGGAGCCGTTTCGGTTGATACTTCTTACTGATATACACCACATTTAAGTCTGCACTTGACGCTGAGATCGATGTATTAAAATTGGTCATATAACCGTTGAGCACGGTAACAAGACGTAAATTGTGAATATCATCTTGCACATCTAAAACAGATTTAAGCGCTATCCCTGCCCCCTCTAATGCCCAATATCGAATCACTTCACCATCATCTGAAAATCGCTTAGGAATAACAGTGATCGCATTCTTCTTGTCTTGATCTTGAAAGTGCCATGTTTTAAGTTCCTCATGACTGCGGATCATGGCGAGACAATCATGATTAACCAAATCCTGTGGCGTTAATGGCGTGCCATGCTTTGCTAGGTATTCTGGCGATGCACATAGCACTCGTTGGCTGGATGATAGTCGTCGTGATATTAAACTGCTGTCAGCAAGCTCTCCATACCGAATGACAATATCGATACCCGATTCAGCAATATTAGAAATATCATCGTTCAAATATAGGTACGGCACCACATCTGGATACTGCTTACAGAACTCAGACAATATAGGCAGAATGTATTGTTTACCTATGTCCTTTGGTGCAGAGATTTTTAGTGAACCTTTCACTTCTTTTACACCATTGAGGATAAGGTTCTCAGTTTCACTCACATTCTCCAATATCTCAATACAGGCTTTGTGGTAAAGCTCTCCAGAGTCCGTCAGTGACACATGCCTTGTGCTCCGATTAAGCAGCTTCACACCATACCTTTCTTCAAGGGCCTGAAGTCTTGTTGTCATTGTCGCAGGAGAAAGGCCGAGATCACGACCAGCTGCAGCGAGTCCATGGTGTTTCACAATACTCACGAACATGGCCATATCAGAAAATTTATCCACCTCTCCCCCTATTATTTAGTTTATCCGAATAATGATTTTACATTTTACTCAATTATCAAATTAAAGCTAAAGAATATAATGACGACATCAACAGAAGTAGCACGCAACTTAACCTTAACTCGCCTAAATCATTAATCGTCATTATCGACTTCCCAAGGAAACAATCATGAAAACACCGATGAGTAAATTATTCCAGAAAGCGAATCTCCAAAGTTTGGATTTACAAAACCGAGTAGTAATGGCCCCGATGACCCGAGCTCGCACAAGTCAACCAGGTAACATACCAAATGAAATGATGGCAACATACTACAAGCAACGGGCGACAGCTGGTTTAATCATCTCTGAAGCGACTCAAATTTCAGATGACTCCCAGGGTTATTCATTCACTCCTGGTGTTTACACCGACGAACAAGTAAAAGGCTGGCAACCAATAACTAAAGCTGCACACGACCAAGGTGCTGTGATGTTCTGCCAGCTATGGCATGTGGGTCGCGTTTCTCACCCAACATTTCAGAACGGTAAACTACCTATCGCACCTTCAGCACTCGCGCCAGTTGAGACTAAAGTTTGGATTTCTGATGACCAAGGTAACGGCACCATGGTGGATTGCATTCAACCCCGAGCGATGAATCAAGCAGATATAGATCGCGTGATTCACGATTTTTCTTACGCTGCAAAACGCGCAATAGAAGCGGGTTTTGATGGGGTTGAGATCCACGGTGGTAATGGCTACCTTATCGACCAGTTTCTTCGTACAAACTCCAACAAGCGTACTGATAACTATGGCGGCACGCGTGAGAACCGCCTCCGTTTCCTGCTTGAAGTTGTTGATGCCGTAATTAAAGAAATCGGGGCTGATAAGGTTGGTGTTCGCCTTGCTCCATTCATCACCTTTAAAGATATGGATTGCCCAGATATCGTTGCAACAATCCTTGATGCATCGCAAGCACTACAAGCTCGTGATATCGCTTATATGCACTTATCAGAAGCGGATTGGGATGATGCACCCGTGATACCTGAAAGCTTCCGTATTCAGTTGCGACAAATTTTCAGTAACACCATCATTGTCGCGGGTAGCTATACGCAAGAACGCGCAGATGAAGTACTAAACAAAGGTTACGCAGACCTAGTCGCCTTCGGTCGTCCATTCGTATCAAACCCCGACTTGGTTTCACGTTTAAAGAACAATAATGAACTCGCTGACTTGGATGGCGCTACGCTGTTTGGTGGTAACAAACTTGGTTACACGGATTATCCAACTCTCGATGCTCTTTAATTAGTCTATTGCAGATAAAAAATCATCGAGCTGATTATACGGGTCCCTTAACAACAAGGTTGTATGAAAAACATCTAACCAGTCACCTACAGATAAGTAACCTAACGGGGCTGGTTGCTTAGTTATACTTTTATGACGAAAGCGCAATTTATAAGCATTGTCTTTATGTATAAAAGGCAATAATTTCTTCATTAATACCTGTTGATAGTCATACCAATGACGGATACATTCTGCTGTTGGCTTTTTTAATAAATCACTTTGAACTATTAGGGTCCATAAGTTCCTATCACTCATATAAAATTTATTAAAATCAAAAAAATCAGCCATATTATTTTCTAAGATACCGAGCTCTTCAGCATAATCTTCAACCATCCAATCCATCGGTTTGGCGGGTAAATGATGGATATGATGTTCAAATATTGTCATTAAGGTTACTCTCAATATATTTGGTGACTTTAAGTTTGTCATCATAAAAATCCACCGACGGTTATTAATACAATACCTAAGCCATGATTGACCGCCCAACAAGGTTGAGTGATAATTATTACGATTAATGAACGCTAACTATAACGCTGATTGCTTTCAACTAGTTATGCATATTTAGACAGGGTAATTAATACAGTTATTATATTTGGTTACTTATAGCGACATTATTTATTTTGTCGATAGCAAAAATAAAAAAACCAAAGAGTAAAATCCTTCGGTTTTTTTCAACTAATTTATTCCGACAAACGAGTTAATTCACTAATCACACTCAATAAATTTCACATTGGTAATAGCATCTGCTGAAAATTGTGCGATGAACTCCTGCCAGCGTGTTGTCATCGCTGCTAACCAAGCTTGCGGATCTTGTATTAAGCTTGGCTCCATGGAATAAAGCGTTAGAACCCAATCGTTTCCTAGTACATCGATAAAAATTTCACCAACAATATTTTTGTTGACCTGTTTAGAATCAATATCACGGCCAATAACATCACTAAGAGGCGGTAATTCTCGTTCTTCTTTTGCCCACTTTAGTGCTGCTTCGTAAATACGCGTCAATTCCGGTTCAGTTCTGGGCAAATTTTCCGCGGTAAACTCAAAATCACTGCGTATTGGCTTAGGTAGTGCTTTTATTTCCGGAAAAGCCTCATCGTAAGTCGGAAATTCGCCTTTTACTAGCCACAGCGGCATATAATCAGTTTCAACCTCTGGTACTAGGCCGAACCTATCATAGGCATAAGCCGTAATGCCCGTGATACAAAGCGCAATCATTGCCTCTGCATCATGTGACCTATCTTCATTATCATAGTAGGCTTTATGTGCCTGCAGTGCGTGCAACAAGCTACTCTGATAATGTGATTCTCTCTCTGCGCTGTGAACAACGCAGATCAATTCAACTAAGGGTAAATAGAGATGATTAACGTATTCTTTCTGCTCCTCCCACTCCACATAAAAATGAGCAGACGCTTCTACCACCTTGTCTCTTAGCTTACGCATGTCTGCGTAGGGCTTAAACATACCTTTGCATAGTTCGGCAAATGCAAGCTCAAAACCATCCATCTGACCCGAACTATATGGCTTTGAAATGATATTATCAGGCAAACCAAGTAGTATCGGCAAGTGAGAAAAATGATCGCGTAATATCAAGGTAACGAAGAACATGTCAAGCCAATCCCTAAACATGAGCTCCTTTTTACTATCGGCAATCACCTCACAATTATGCCCCTCTAACGTGAGTGTTATCTTTTTGCCCTCATGTAACTGAGAAAAGACACCCAACATCCCTGACTCTGGAAATGTATACAGGTTACGCATAATTTGGGTTTTAGGTTTATTTAGTAAATAACTTTTCCCAATTAAAGCTTGTAATCCATTTACACTACATAAATTCCGATAACGACTTGCATTAAAATTACTTAGTTTTCGTCTTTCCCAATTTTTAATATCACTGACATAATCTGAGTTTATTCCTTCCTGTATTGAAGGGCTAAGAGTGTCGAACTTATTAAATCTATGATGTGTCAATGTCATGTTGGTTTTCCTAGTGTTCATAATTAATCACTTCAATATGTTTTAATGCGCCATTATCATCAAGTTTCTGCTTAACAACTTTATATTTAAAGTTATCTTCGTATTGTTTTAGATAATCAAGCGTCTTTTTAAATTCGGCCATTTCCTCTGGGTTTTTAGTGCTATCCTTTGCCTTTTCGTACCACTTATTCATATCCTTAATGATTGACTCTGTGTAATCTTTAGAGCCCTGTTGTACAAGCCGCCCCTTATACATTTTACTACCTAATTTGCTATTACCACCTTTAGCTTCTAAAAAGGTTATCGTGATAATGTCACTTGGTAGGATAGTGTAACTTTTATATATACTTGCAAGTGTTAAGTCAGCTGTTGTAACTATCGCTTCACTCACATTGACAGAACTATTATTACCCGTTGATTCAATATATAGACCTCCGGTGTATATTGGTGCTGATATAGTGATTTCACCACTTAGTTGACGAGAGCTGTTAGTCGGATTTATTGCTATACCACCATTTATAAAATCAAAGGTATTATGTCCAGCGATTAATTGTAAATTACCAGTAGCAATGCTGAGAGTTCCGCTGTCATCAACAGTTAGTTTTCCTTGTGGGGTCTTTGTTGCTGACAGCTGCGTATTTATTTCGCCATTAATGCGTATATCATCAGCGATTAAATCAATAATACTGGCTCCGTTCGTGATTAAACCTTCTTTTAGACCTCTCCCATTTTGAACACTATTGATGTCTATTGAACCTTTATTTACTACAAATGATGTTAGTTGACCATCATCAAAAATAGGCCGACCAGTCGTCAATACAATACGAGAACTATTATTTATTTCACAGCTTTTACATTGAATCCCTGATTCACTAATGATGATAAGCTCAGCACCCTTACCGATAATATTTATTTCACCTAATACGAGTGGACTTTTTCTTTTTGAATGCAAGATGATGACTTTGGGTGCTTGCGTAGTGCCTTTTAATAGCGGATTAATAACAGGATTATTAATTATATTGAGAGGTTTATTGTATTGTTCAAATGATGTAAATTCATTATAAGAAATGCCTTGATTATTGGCAGCTCGAATATACAAGTTGTCGAAATCGACACCTACTTTAAACTGTGCAGCTAATGAATTTTGATCCACATTAGTGATATTGCCTTTAAACGCCAAAACTGAACACGAAAAAAAAATAGCAAAATATAGGCATATATTCCTGAGGATATTAATATTCATGAGATGAATGTTAATAAAGGCCGATTTACTTCCAGCCATATTATTTGTCATTACGAACCCTTCTAATGATTACATATACGTATGATAATAATTACTATTAATATTATCACTTGAATATTTTGGGGTGCAACCATAACTAGGTAGTCTGTGATTTTCAACCATATTAAAAAGAACACATAAATAAAGGTTAAACCACTAATTTAACAGCTTAAATTTGTGGTTTATGATGAATTGAATTGAGCTTGGTTACAGGGTGTAAAACTGGTAATCACTTATTCATTATAAAAATTATTAAGTTAAGCTAAAAACGCTTAAACATCTGGAAGTGCATAATACAAAAAATTCCGAAGAATCAAATCACTCGGGCTTTTTTAACATTCTAAAATGTCATAACATCAGGGGATGTGATGGATTACATCATGCCGCCCATGCATAAGTTAACCATATGTTTTGATTAAATTAGTTACATGGGAATAATTTTAATACCCCACTTCATCCCCTTAAAGCCAGACATCAAAGGTAACCAATTTTTTTTAATAAAATAATACTATTTTTGAATATTTACTTTCACACTTAAATGTTATGTTATAACATAACATAACATAACATAACATTTGAATATTGAAACGTAGATATAATCATGGTTAAAAAAAAGTTACCTGTCACTGTACTCTCTGGCTTTCTTGGCGCAGGAAAAACAACAGTACTCAGTCATATTCTTCATAATCGCGAAGGAAAAAAGGTTGCTGTAATTGTTAATGACATGAGTGAAATAAACATTGACGCAGCCTTTGTGAAAAATGAAGTTTCACTCAATCGTAGTGACGAAAAGCTTGTAGAAATGAGCAACGGCTGTATATGTTGTACACTACGTGAAGACCTTCTATTAGAAGTTGATAAATTAGCAAAAGACGGTCGATTTGATTACCTCATTATAGAATCTACAGGGATTTCGGAGCCACTCCCCGTCGCTGAAACGTTTACTTTTGCCGATGAAGATGGCATTTCGTTATCAGATGTAGCGACGTTAGATACCATGGTGACTGTAGTAGATGCTGTTAATTTTTTGAAAGATTATGATGAAGCAAAATATCTACGAGATGCTGGTGAATCTCTTGGCGATGAAGATGAGCGAAGCGTAACAGATTTATTGGTTGATCAAGTCGAATTTGCAGATGTTCTTCTTATTAGCAAAACAGATTTAGCTAAACCGGCTGATATAAAACGACTTCACGCCATCCTTAAAGTTCTTAATACACGCGCTAAGATTATTCCCATATCTTTGGGGAAAGTTGATATCGATGACGTGCTAAATACTGGTTTGTTTGATTTTGAACAAGCAAAAAAAGCACCGGGTTGGCTCAAAGAAATACGTGGTGAAAAAATACCTGAAACAGAAGAATACGGTATTAGCAGTTTTAACTATATTGCACGAAAGCCATTTAATCCTGAAAAGTTTTATCAGTTTCTGCACAACACAGAACAGTTTGGCAAACTTATTCGTTCCAAAGGTTACTTTTGGTTAGCTTCTCGTCCGCAATTTTGCGGCCAATGGAGCCAAGCCGGCGGAATCGCACACTATGGTTTTGCAGGTATGTTTTGGAAATCAATCCCAGAAAAAGACTGGCCTACAGATCAAGAATCACTCGATGCGATAAAAAAACAGTGGGTTGAACCCTTTGGTGATATGCGTCAAGAGCTCGTATTTATCGGCCAAAATTTAGATCAAAAAAGAATGACGATCGCGCTGGATGAATGTCTATTAACTGAGGATGAATTACTAAAGGGTAAGCGTTTCTGGACAACATTAAATGACCCTTTCCCTCAATGGGGGGAAAACTCATGAGCACCTTAGCTATTAATAATGACATCAACGCTAATACACAAAGCCACACTAACCACGACGGTTCCAGCTTGCTTTCACAGGGTTTAGTTGAAGGACGTACTCCTACCGTATTAACTGATATATACCAAGATAATACAAACATTGTGATTTGGCAGCGTAACCTTGACAATAAATTAACTATTGCGGTTAACCATTTGTTAGAACATAACCCAACATTAACGTTATTATTGATTGTAACGCCAGAAGATTGTTTTGAAGTACTGAGTGAAAAATTTGAAAAATCAGACGCTATAACAGCATTAATTAATGATATCACCTTATTAGTTGATATGTTTTGTTGCCTGTTTAACCTAAAACAAGCGGGATTAAGATTAACAATACTCGACCGAGCTATGTGCCCCCGTTTTCATGTTGACCGTATACCTTGCCGTTTAGTGACAACATACAAAGGCATGGCCACACAATGGCTTGATAATAATATCATTGATCGCTCGAAACTAGGCGCAGAAGACCAAGGAAAAACCGATGAGCAATCAGGTCTAATACAAGATATCGATGATATTAATCAACTAACACAAGGTGATATTGCATTACTTAAAGGCGAGAATTGGGATGAACACGAAGGTGCAGGCCTGGTTCATCGTTCACCTGACGTTTCTCAAGGCGAACGTAGATTGTTTCTAACACTCGATTTTATTAATGATTAAAAATAGATATTAAAAGTACGTTTTTCAGGGCATTACCAGGAAGTGCTATTACTACAAAAAACATTAATCTTTGTTGATGCTCGAAACTTAAAAGACAAACGTTACACCACTCACGACATTTTTAATCAGCAAATGCGATTGCGGATATTGTCATTGGAAATAAAGCCGACTTATATCAAAACGAAGATAAAATAAGAAGGCACCACATCGCTATATCATGCAGTGAATTGAAGTCCCCCTAGCTGAAGCAAGGGGATTCTTGTCGTCTACGGTTTAGGCATTGCAATATTAAATTGCGTTAGTCTTCTAAAACCTCTTACAAGCATTTAACGTGTCGGTACTACCTACCGCCACAAGATTATGTATCATTGAGCTTAAAAAAATATTTGCAGGTCTCTCCGTTATAATGTTGCTTATTATGGGGGGGGATTATCTATGTTCGCCCTAGAAATGATGTTTAATACCAATGGCAGCTTTGGCGCTATTTGGTTTAGCGGGGCTATAATTGGAACATTATTAGTTTGCATACCTAATGGGATGATAGTTATTCATGGTCTCGCTTTTTTTTCTAAATAGAATGTTTACAACTGTGCTTTTCAGCTAGCAGTAAATGTAACTTGGTTTATTTTTTCAGGGCTAGCAGATTGGCCTTTATTCCCATTACTGTGCACCATAGTCCTAAGAAGTACTGCATATAAAGAATTTGTTGAATATTACTATCACCTGCAAACCAACCGCAGAAATGAACGTAAAGCATTGAAGGCCGAAGTTGAAAGATTAAAAAAATAACAGAACACAGTAAAAACAGCTTTAAATAATGGTCACAAAAAAAGCCTTAATCACGATATATCAGATTAAGGCTTTTTTAATTTCTGAGACTTAGCGTTTAACCGCTAACAACAGAGATATAATCGCAAATTTGCGAATGACATCATGCAGCCTGTAGATAAAAGCATACAAGATTTTCAAATATTTATGTCTTCAGTGTGACATAAGTCTATTTTTCTTTCAATGTTGGCCAAACAAAGGGAGCAGGCTTGGTGGAAGTCGTTTCTGCTACTGCTGTATTCTGAGCGAGTATCGCCCTGATTATTTTCCCCGTTTCTTTATGCTTACTACAAAATGTTTTTAGGTATAAAATTTCAACTCTACTGCGTGCCCAAGGAGTTGTACGCAGAAATTTCAAGCTTGATTTAAGACGCGCTTTATTGGTAAAACAACGAATATTAAGTAACTCACCCATCTTATCCCAACCAATTTTCTTCTCTAGCTCGGTTAGAATCTGTTCAAGTTTAACGCCGTGTAGCGGATCATTACTATTATTCATAGTCTACCTAAAATCAAAAAATAGCATTGTAACAAGTTTCCTAAATATTGACAGACTTATGCGTTTAACTCAGGTAAAAGTACACCAATAACTTTATGGAAAAGCTAATTTGCACCTATAAAAAAGCCTTAATCACGATATATCAGATTAAGGCTTTTTTAATTTCTGAGGCTTAGCGTTTAATAGCTAACAGCAGAGATGTAATCGCAAATTTGCGATTTTTACATCATGCCGCCCATGCCACCCATACCGCCCATATCAGGCATAGCTGATGAGCCGCCTTCAGCAGGTGCATCAGTGATCATCGCTTCAGTAGTGATCATAAGACCCGCAACAGATGCTGCAAACTGTAGTGCAGAACGTGTTACTTTCGTTGGATCTAGGATACCCATCGCAATCATGTCGCCATATTCGCCTGTAGCTGCGTTGTAACCGTAGCTACCTTCACCTGCACGCACGTTGTTAGCAACAACAGATGCTTCGTCACCTGAGTTTTCAACGATTTGACGTAGTGGTGCTTCCATTGCTTTTAACGCAACTTTAATACCAACAGTTTGATCTTGGTTTGCGCCTTCAAGATTTTGAATTGCAGCAGCGGCACGAACAAGTGCAACACCGCCACCAGCAACAACGCCTTCTTCAACAGCAGCACGAGTTGCGTGCAGTGCATCTTCAACGCGGGCTTTTTTCTCTTTCATTTCCATTTCAGTTGCTGCGCCAACTTTAATTACCGCAACACCACCAGAAAGTTTAGCCACACGTTCTTGTAATTTTTCTTTATCGTAATCAGAAGATGAATCTTCGATTTGCTTACGGATCTGTGTGACACGACCTTTGATCGTCACTTCGTCACCGATACCGTCAATGATCGTTGTTTCATCTTTGGTGATGATGATACGTTTAGCTTGGCCTAGTTCAGCAACAGTTGCTTTTTCTAGCTCCATACCAATCTCTTCAGAGATAACAGTACCCGCAGTTAGTACTGCGATATCTTGTAACATCGCTTTACGACGGTCACCGAAACCAGGTGCCTTAACAGCAGCAACTTTAACGATACCGCGCATGTTGTTCACTACTAATGTCGCCAGTGCTTCGCCTTCAAGGTCTTCAGCAACGATAAGTAGTGGTTTAGATGCTTTTGCTACGCCTTCAAGTACAGGCAGTAGTTCACGGATGTTAGCTATTTTTTTATCTACTAATAAGATATATGGTGATTCTAATTCAACGCTACCCGTTTCTTGGTTAGTGACGAAGTAAGGAGATAGGTAACCACGGTCGAACTGCATACCTTCAACAACGTCTAGTTCGTCTTCTAGTGCTTGGCCATCTTCAACCGTAATCACACCTTCTTTACCAACACGTTCCATTGCTTCTGCAATGATCTTACCAACGCTTGAATCAGTGTTTGCAGAAATAGTACCTACTTGCTCAATTGCTTTAGTATCTGAACAAGGTACAGATAATTCTTTTAGTTCTAAAACTGCTGCTTTAACCGCTTGGTCAATACCGCGTTTCAGATCCATTGGGTTCATGCCCGCAGCAACTGCTTTTAGACCTTCGTTCACAATTGCTTGTGCAAGTACGGTTGCCGTCGTAGTACCGTCACCAGCTGCATCATTTGCTTGTGAAGCAACTTCTTTGAGCATTTGCGCGCCCATGTTTTCGAATTTGTCTGCTAATTCGATTTCTTTTGCTACCGTTACACCATCTTTAGTAATAAGTGGCGCGCCGAAGCTTTTATCAATAACAACGTTACGACCTTTAGGGCCCAATGTTACTTTAACTGCATTCGCAAGAATGTTTACGCCGTTAAGCATTTTGTCACGTGCGTCTAAGCCGAATTTTACGTCTCTAGCCATCTTAAATAATCCTTTTAAAATCTGTTAATTTGTTGATTTAGCGCTATCAATAATAAAGTGTTGAATTTATTCAACAATAGCTAAAATATCGGCTTCACTCATGATTAAAACTTCTTTGCCTTCTAGCTTTTCAGTTTTAACGCTATAACCTTCACTAAAAATAACAGTATCGCCAACGTTAACAGCCAGTGGGCGTACTTCACCGCTATCTAATAAGCGACCGTTACCAACAGCAATAACTTCACCGCGGGTAGATAGTTCAGCTGATGCACCAGTAAGTACGATACCGCCTGCTGATTTAGTTTCTTGCTCGTGGCGACGAACGATCACGCGATCGTGTAGTGGACGAATTGTCATTTTAAGATCTCCTAAAGAATACATGTTGCGAATATCAATGGTCGATTATTTACCGATACCATGACTATGGAGTAATATATCGGGGCAACTCGTTCCAACTCAAGGGACAAGCGAAAATAGTTAATAAATTCACGTCTGGTAAGCATGTTTATAACTAGTTTTCGACTTGTATCGAT
>NZ_ABCQ01000020.1 GCF_000170855.1 Moritella sp. PE36
GCAATCCAATATACGACTGATATTAACCTGTTTAGTAATTTGGTTTGTGGTGTCGTTTGGCTGTGGCATTTTATTCGTCGAAGAATTGAATGAATTTAGACTCGGTGGATACAAGCTTGGTTTCTGGTTCGCACAACAAGGTTCTATTTATACCTTCGTTGGTTTGGTTTTTTGGTATGCCGTACAGATGAATAAGCTGGACAAAAAACATAATGTTGAGGAAGAATAAATGAGCGAATTAAAACTCTATACCTATATCGCCGTATTTGGTTCATTTGCCATTTATTTTGCTATTGCCTGGTTCGCTCGCGCTAAAACAACCAGTGATTTCTATGCTGCTGGTGGTGGTATTACGCCATTACAAAACGGTATGGCGATCGGCGCCGATTGGATGAGTGCAGCGTCATTCTTATCAATGGCAGGTCTTATCGCTTTCATGGGTTACGGCGGTTCCGTCTTCTTAATGGGTTGGACAGGTGGTTTTGTACTCCTTGCGACCCTACTTGCTCCCTACATGCGTAAACATGGTAAGTTTACCGTTCCCGAGTTCATTGCCGACCGTTATGACTCCAAAACGGCTCGTGTCGTGGCGATTGTCTGTTTAATTGTAGCGTCAGTCACTTATATCATTGGCCAAATGAAGGGTGTTGGTGTTGCCTTCTCTCGCTTCTTAGAAGTTGATTACGACCTAGGTTTAGGCATAGGTATGATTGTGGTATGGGTTTATGCCGTACTTGGTGGTATGAAAGGGATCACATATACGCAAATCGCGCAATATTGTGTCCTTATCTTTGCTTATACCATTCCAGCAGTATTTATTTCATTACAACTCACAGGTAATCCCATTCCTCAACTTGGTTTAGGCAGTACCCTTGCTGATGGTAGTGGTGTGTATCTACTCGATAAAATCGATATGGTTGTTACCGACCTTGGGTTTAAAGAATATACCACTGATAACATGGGTGGCACATTAAACATGTTCGCTTACACCATGTCACTGATGATCGGTACAGCTGGTTTACCCCATGTAATTATGCGCTTCTTTACCGTACCGACAGTGAAAGATGCACGTGCATCAGCAGGTTATGCATTAGTATTCATCGCGTTACTTTATACTGTAGCACCAGCGGTAGGTGCAATGGCACGTTTCAATCTAATGAATACGATTGAACCAAGCGCTGGACAACCGCTCGAATATGAGAAACGTCCACAATGGTTTAAAGACTGGGAAAAAACTGGTCTATTGAAATTTGAAGATAAAAATGGCGATGGTAAAATCCAATATGTTGCAGACCCAGTCAAAAATGAAATGGTTAAAATTGACCGTGACATTATGGTACTGGCAAATCCAGCCATTGCAAATTTACCAAACTGGGTGATAGCACTAGTTGCTGCGGGTGGCTTAGCGGCTGCACTATCAACAGCTGCGGGTCTATTATTGGCTATTTCATCGGCCATATCACACGATTTAATGAAGGGCATATTAGTCCCGAATTTATCGGAAAAAAGTGAGTTAAAAGCCAGTCGTATCGTCATGACGATTGCCGTCATTATCGCTGGTTACCTCGGGCTCAATCCGCCTGGATTTGCCGCGGGAACGGTTGCCCTCGCCTTTGGTTTAGCGGGTTCATCTCTGTTTCCAGCGCTCATGATGGGTATCTTCTCGAAGAAAATTAATGGTCAAGCCGCTGTTGCAGGTATGTGCTCTGGTTTAGGTGTCACTATGATGTATGTATTCCAACATAAAGGCATTATGTTCATCCCAGGTACATCATTCCTCGGCGGTATGGAACAAAACTGGTTCCTTGGCATTTCACCAAATGCATTTGGTGTGGTTGGTGCAATTGTTAACTTCTCAGTTGCTTTCATTGTCACCAAAGTAACAGGTGATGCACCATTACATATTCAACAACTGGTTGATAATCTGCGCTACCCGCGTGGATCTGGTGCAGCGTCTGATCATTAAACTCTAACATAATAAAATTAAGGTAATAAAAATGCCGTTCAGATATGAACGGCATTTTTGTATTTACACTGTTTAATTCCAGCTATAGTTATCTACAAACCGATAGAGTTATCCACAAATAGCAATAAAACCAGTTTGTTACAATACTATTAACCAGTTATAGCTTGCTGTGCACTCACAATATTACGAACAACAACAAGGTCTTCTGGTGTATCAACACCTGCAGCAGGTGCTTCAAGCGCTTCTTCAACATGAATTTTCTCACCATGCCAAAGTACACGTAACTGTTCTAATGATTCGATCTGTTCAAGTTCAGTTTCTGCCCACTGAACGTAATCACGAATGAAACCAGCACGGTAAGCGTAGATACCAATATGACGTTGGTAAACTGGCTTAATCTCTGTCACCGGCTCGTGCATAAAATTATCACGATGATAGGGAATTGGCGCACGACTGAAATACAGAGCATAACCTTGCTTATCCGTCACCACTTTTACCGCATTCGGATTAAAGACTTCTTCAACATCGGTAATAGCAACAGACAAGGTAGCCATCCGCGCTTCGCTTTGTTTACCTAGGTTAGTTGCTACTTGTTCAATAATACGTGGCGGTATAAGCGGTTCATCACCTTGAACATTGACAATAATATCATCATCATTAAAGCCTAGCTTACTGCATACTTCAGCTAAACGTTCAGTACCTGAGTTATGTGTAGGTGACGTCATACACACTTCATAACCGAGTGCTGTTACCGCTTGTTCAATACGCTCATCATCAGTAGCAACAACAACACGTGAAGCACCACTTTGCAAAGCTTGCTCGGCAACGCGTTGGATCATTGTTTTACCACATATATCAACTAGCGGCTTACCCGGTAAGCGACTTGATTGATAACGTGATGGGATGATGACAATAAAACTCATTTAGCTAACTCTTCTGAGGTTAACTGGCGCGCTTTAACTTGAATTAATACTGGGATACCTTCCGTGATAGGGTAAGCAAGACGGTCTGCATTACAGATAAGTTCGTTATTGCTTTTGTCAAAATGTAATTTACCTTTACATACAGGACAAGCAATAATTTCAAGTAAGTTATGATCCAGAGTCATGGGTTAATTCCTTTAATTTTAATAATAACTGCGGTAAAAAATCGCTATCTAAACTTGCGTTTACCGGTAAATAATACCAATTATCCTGAGCAAAAGACTGACACTTAACAGCATCTTTTTCGGTCATAATAACGGTTCGCCCTGCTGCAAACTGTTCAATTTCAGCGGCAGTAAAAGCATGATGATCAGGAAATGAGAGATGTTCTTCAATCACATAATCGTGTTGTGCTAACGTAGTATAAAAACGCTGCGGATTACCAATACCGGCGATTGCAACCATCGATATAGACTTATCCGATGTCGCCACTGCATTATTTGTTACTTTACGTAATGGCGCAGCCACTAATAACATATTGAGCTCACCAGCCAAGCCGTTACCACCATTACAGATCACAAAATCAGCCGTATCTAAACGCCACGGACCTTCGCGTAACGGCCCCATCGGTAATAAATGTCCATTACCAAGCCGGCGTTTTCCATCGATGACGATTAATTCGATGTCTCGTTGCATGGCATAATGTTGCAAACCGTCATCAGTAATAATAACGTCTACATCAAAGTTGGCTAATAAGTGCGCAGCAGCATCGGTACGCACAGGGCTAATAACTAATGGACACTGCGTACGTTGCTGCAACATGAATGGTTCATCACCACTATGCGCAACAGGTGAATCCGAATTAACAATATAGGGATATTGTGGCGCTTTCGAACCATAACCCCGACTAATAATACCGGGTTTATAGCCAGCCGCCGTCAATTTCTCACACAAATAGACAACCAGCGGCGTCTTGCCCGTACCACCAACCGTAATATTACCCACCACAATCGTCGGTACGCTTGGTTTTATACTGGCTTTAATGCCCGATTTAAATAGCGCACGACGACAGCCAGTTATCGCTGCAAAAGTAATACTAAGCGGTGCCAGTAACCATTTTGACCAATGGTTACCATACCAAATATCCTCTTCTATTTTCACGTATAGACCTATTTGCCACCAAGTTGTAAGCGATGAAGTTGAGCATAATGATCACCTTTAGCAAGTAACTCGCTATGTGTACCACTTTCAACAATCGCGCCCGCTTCAATAACCAAAATACGATCTGCCGCTTCAATTGTTGATAGACGATGTGCAATCACTAACGACGTTCTATCTTTTTGCAATGTTTCGAGTGCTTGCTGTACTTTTTTCTCAGATTCCGCATCAAGTGCAGAGGTCGCTTCGTCTAAAATTAAAATCGGTGCGTCTTGTAATAGCGCACGGGCAATGGCGATACGCTGGCGTTGACCACCTGATAACATAGCGCCGTTTTCACCAACGATCGTATCAAAGCCATTATCAAAGCCTTCAATAAATTCTACTGCGTTAGCTTTACTCGCGGCCTCAATGATCTCCTCACGTGTCACTTCGTTAATACGGCCATAAGCAATATTAGCGGCAATCGTATCGTTAAATAAATGTACATGTTGCGATACTAAGGCAATCTGGTTACGTAACGATTTCAATTCATAGTCATGAAGAGGTCTATCATCAATACTGATCTCGCCTTTCTCTATTTCATAAAAACGCGTAATCAAACTAGCCAATGTTGATTTACCACTACCCGAACGACCAACAAGAGCAATCATCTCACCAGGTTGTGCGGTAAAATTCATATTTTCAATTAATCGCTTAGCTGCTGTCGGATAAGTAAAATCAACATTTGAGAAGGTGATTTTACCTGCTACACGTTCCGGTATATAGGTGCCTGTATTCTTCTCTGCTTGGAGGTCAAGAATATCAAATAAGCTGTTACACGCCGAAATTGCTTTTTGGATTTCAGAGTTAACGTTAGTGATGTCACGTAATGGACGTAATAACGCCATCATAGAACCGACAATAGCTACGAATTTACCCGGTGTAAGTTCCGCACGAATGGATTCAAAAGACGCAAGGTATAAAACAACACCGAGTGCAAATGAAGCTACGATTTGTACTAACGCATTACTTGCTGCACTGGTTGTTGCCATTTTCATTTGTTGTTGACGAATATGATTACTTACAGAACCAAAACGTTCGCGCTCTGTTTCATGTCCTGCAGACATTAATACGTCTTTATGACCATGTAACATTTGTTGCGCTGTTGATGAAACATTACCCATTGCTTCCTGTAGGCGTCGACTGATCACACGGAAACGACGACTCACAGAACCAATAATGATACCGACCAGTGGTGCAATAAATAATAAAACAAGGGATAACTGCCAGCTTTGGTAGAACATCCAAATAAGTAAACCAAAAATAAACGCACCACTACGGAACACATTCACGATTGTTTTAGATGCTGCGCCTGAAACTTGGGTCGAATCATAAATAATTTTTGATACTAATTCGCCCGATGGGGTTTTATCAAAAAAGCTCACCGGTAAATGCATTAGATGATCAAATAACTGACGTTGTAAACGCATTACCACGGTATGACCAGCTTTCGCCATGCAATAGCTTGAGCCAAACGACGCTAAACCACGTAAGGTTACCATGCCGACCACAAATAATGGCATCCACTTTAAGAATGCTGACGTTTCAGCGTTAAAGCCATCGTCGACAAGCGGCTGTAGAATATTAAGTAACGTTGCATCGACAATACCGTAACCAAGCATTGCGAGAACACCAAAACCTAAGGTGGTTTTTAAATCGAGGACATAAATAGAAAATCGCTTAACTGTCTGCCAAGCTGTACGCTGTTGATCCATGAAAACTGTCTTGTTATTGAGATAGACGGACATTTTAAACCTAGGTGAGCTAAAACGCCAAACTTTAAAGCATAGATCCAACGAATAACTGTTTTTTAACCATTTAAACGAAAAAAGGTTAACCCAAATGGATTAACCCTTTTCATGACAACAATTTAATTAATATACGTCTGCAGTAACTTGGGTATAAATCATAACTGACATGATTTTATGCCGCGTTACTTTTTTCTTCTTCCAATTTAGCCAGTTCCGGTGACGCGACAACTTGCGCATTGCCACCAATTTTTAACAACCAGGCTAGTGCAGGTAAGAAACACAATGCCCCAAGCATATTCCAAATAAACATGAAGGTGAGCATCAAGCCCATATCCGCTTGGAATTTAATTGGGGATAATACCCAAGTACATACACCAATGGCTAAAGTGACACCGGTAAACGCAACCGCTTTACCTGTACTTGATAATGCATATTTATAAGCATCTTGTAAGTTATCACCCATTTTCAAACGGGCTGATAATTGGCTGTAAATATAGATACCATAATCCACACCAATACCCACGCCAAGCGCAATCACAGGTAAGGTTGCCACTTTAACACCTATGCCTAATGTCGCCATTAATGCTTGCCCTAAAATAGAGGTCAGTGCTAATGGTAAAATTATACATATCAAGGTTTTAACCGAGCGGAATGTAAGGAAACACAGTAATGCCACGACACCATAAACCCACATCAACATTTGGTATTGGGCTTTTTCAATCACACTATTGGTTGCCGCTTCAATACCCGCATTACCGGCTGCCAGTGCAAAATTAACACCTTGTGTTTTATTCGCGGCAGTATAAGCAGTAATATCCGCAATCACAGTTTCTAAGGTATTGGCCTTATGGTCATCAAGATAAATAATCAGCGGTAACATACTGCAGGTATTATTCATAAACGCTGCAGGTGCACGCCCTACAGCAGCATTTAGCACCAGCTGATTAGGACTTAAACCTTGCCATTTAGGGTTACCTTCATTCATACCGACAATGGCTTTTTTGGCAATTGTCGCCACTGATAATGTTGATTGAACCCCAGGAATACCTTCAATATGTGCTTGCAACTGATTCACCGCATTTAATGTATGGTAACTACTACATTGCTCCGCAGGTGTTTCAACCATTAATACCATAATGTCGGTACTCGCTTGGTAATTATTTACCACATAAGCATTATCTAGATTATAGCGACTGTCAGCACGTAACTCTGGTGCACCCGCATCCAGGTCGCCAATTTTTAGCGATTGGCCTTGGTATAAACCGACCGCAAGGCAAACCACACCAAATATCAGCGCCGACTTAGCCCATTTCGCATCTGCAAAACGACTAAATACAGTCACGATTAACGGCGTTTTAGATTGTTCGGCTATCAAGTATTTTATGCCAGCGGGAGATACCCCCGTCCAAGACATCAAAATAGGTAGCAGTATCAAGTTAGTTAACAAGATAACCGCGACACCAACACTAGCCGCAGTGGCTAAATCCTGAATCACCTGAATTTCAATCACGTTTAAAGTAATAAAACCAAGTCCATCACTTAATAGTGCAATCAAACCAGGAACCGCTAACGCTCGAAACCCAAGACGCGCAGCCTGTTCTGACTTATTGCCTGCCGCCATATGCTGACCAATCGCACTAATTAACTGCACACCATGACTCACGGCAATCGCAAACACTAAAAATGGCACTAACATAGAGTAAGGATCAAGTCCCTGCCCCATTAAATTAAGCAGACCTAATTGCCAAATAACCGCGACTAGCGCACAGGTCACAGTAACAATCGTGCTTCTTAAACAACGACTATATAAATACAGTAATACAAAAGTAATGACGATAGCAGTTAAGAAAAAGATAACCACTTCAGCGGCACCAGCAATTAAATCGCCCACCACTTTAGCAAAACCAGTAATGTGAATCTTAACGCCATTCACTTCATACTTACTGCGAATTTCTTCTAATGTGATAGACAGTTGATTGTAATCTAATGGTTTACCAGTATCAGGGTTTATGCTCATTAACGGCAATATGAATACTGCCGATTTAAAGTTATCACCGACTAAATAACCAACTTGACCAGATAACATCACATTACGACGTAATCGGTCTAGGGTACGCTGACTACCGTCATAATCACTCGGGATCACAGTGCCACCGACAAACCCGTCTTCAGTAACTTCAGCCCAAGTTACATTTGCCGTCCAAATTGATTTCATCCCCGAACGGTCCACACCAGAGATAAAAAATAATTCATCATTCAATGTTCGCATCTGTTCTTGAAATTTGGCATTAAAAATATCACCATTCTCGTTTTCAATAACAACACGCACGCTATTGCCTAAACTGGCTAACTCTTGCTTATAATTTAAGTAGTTTTGAACATATTCATGCTGCACTGGGATCATTTTTTCAAATGACGCACTGGGTCTCACTAAACTCGCGTTATACGCCAAAAAAGCGGTAAGCAATACGATCACTGCAAACACAATATATTTAAAACCAAATAACTGTTTCTCGATCCAAATAGTAAGCTTTTCCATATTACTTCAGACCTCCCTGACCTAATTTACTTTTGCTACTGGTTTGCCAACCACGTAATCCTGTCGTGATCACATTATCATCGACAATTTTAACTGACGTGATATCAATACGTTGATTACTTTTTGAAATATTTTCGAAGGTATTGCCGTTATAGACTAGCTTTAATCCACCAGCACCAACTAATAACAGTTCTTTGTTATTGAGCCAATCTGCAGAAAAAATATGATTAGTCACACCAGTATCGAGGTGCTGCCAAGTCTCGCCTTGGTCTTGTGAAGCAAACATATTGCCTCGTAATCCATAACTATAAAGCGACGGACCGTTAACTTCGATACCAAATAAAGAACCAAGATAATCGATGTTTAATGAACGCCAGCTCTGGCCTTGATCTGAGGTTGCCATGCCCAAACCAGCTTCACCGACGATATAAATATTATTGTTATCATCTATCGTTAACGAATTAAGGTGAAACCCTTCTGGATTAGGTACTTGAAAACCTATATATTCCCAGTTATTACCACCATCTTTAGTCTCCAACATCGCGCCATAAGCACCAATAACAAGACCATAGTCTGCAGCGTTGAAGAGCACATCAAAAAACGCAATTTCAATACCCGAAGTAGCCGTTAAATCTTCTAATTTATACGACGCATCATCGAGTTGCATTTCAAGTTCATCAAGACTATCTTCATCGATACTGGCACTCTGAACCTGTTCAAACTCAGCCGTTAATAAAGTAACTTGAACCTCTAAACTGGTTTTAAGCAAACTGGTTAATTGGATACCATCAAACACCTTACTCCAATTATATCCACCATCTATGGTTTTTAATATGACCCCTTGATGACCTACTGCCCAAGCCACTTTATCATCAATAAACTCCACAGCCGTAATTGTCGTTTGCACGGGAACGTTCGCCTGAATCCAAGCTGAATCAGCATTCTCACGCACTAGAATACGACCGTATTCACCGACCATAACCTGACGCTGCAGGAAATGATCAATCTCTAAAAACAAACTTTTCTCTACAAGGTTATTCATTTCTGCTGCAACCTGTAACACATTATTGTTAACATAGCTGGTTGCTTTATTTGTCGCTTGTTCTTCACTGGCACTATGCACTAGTAATGGTACTGGTAAACTTAATGCACATAACAGCGCAAGCGATTTTTTATCCATACTTGGCATTCTTATCACCCTAATCCCTTAAGTTTACGAAGGTCTTCTCACTAAGACCTAAATTTTGTCATCAAATGGCAATCCATTTACCGCTTGGTATAACCAATTCTATCGTGCATATTAACGGCTATTTACGAATGGCAATGTTCTCCTCGATAAACGCCGGGAGTCACGCCTTTCCAACGTTTAAAAGCACGTGAAAAATTAGCCACATTAGAAAAACCTAACAGGTAGCTTATTTCCCCCAGCGATAAACGATTTTGATTTAAGTGTTGCTCAGCGGTTGTTTGGCGAATATTTTCTACTAAATCTTTATAACTTGTACCAGAATCATTCAGTTTACGCTGTAAACTACGTTGACTAAAGTTCAACTTCTCCGCCACAAAATCAATATTGGGTACACCCGTCGCCATTAAAGATACCACTTCTGAACGAACTTGGCTGACCACATTATTACAATCAAGACTAGCAAGATAATCATCAGCCGCTTTATCACTAAGCGAAATAAGGTCAGGTGCAAAATTTGGTAGTCGTTTTAATAGCAGTTTACGATCCATCACTAACATAGATTTACTTGAGCTAAATTCAATCGTACAGCCCGTATGGGCTTCAAATTGTTCAACACAGCGAGCATCAGCGGTAGTATACATTTTGACTGGAGAAAAGCCCGGATTAGAAAGATCTCGGCATATTTTGATGATAGATAGCAACATAGTTAATTCGAGTTGCGAGCCAATACGATTGATACTATCGGCAGACTCATTGAGGTTTAACCCAAGGTAACAGTACTGCTCATCTTCAGTTAAATTAATCCGACAGGTACTACTAAGCACCCGGTCATAATGAACTAAACGGATAAATGCGTCTTGTAATGATGAGGATGCTTGCAGTGCATAGCCTAACGCATGAAATGTGGTCGCTACGATGCATTGACTCACTTTAATCGGTAAAAGTGGATCATCCGTCAGTGTGACGGATTGTTCGAAGAGTTTATTACACAGGCTAACAGGGACACGACTGCCTACGTTGGTTATTTCATCAATGCAAACATCTGATTTTGATAGCAGTTCGAAAGGTTCTATGCCCTTCCACAATAGCGCCTTATATAAGGCAACTAACCAGCCTCCAATAACATCCCCTTGACCATCCATTGTCTGCGCTCCTTTGCTTATATTCCTGTCAATTCATTAATAATGGCTTAAAAATAGGACATACATCTTGATTAAACCAGAAGGCATAGAACAAATATTTCACATGAACAACATCTTAGCAACAAATTTAATGCAAAAGTAGGAGCTTCGCATCATAATAATTCAAACGTTTAATTGAATTGCCATAAAGTATTAAATACTGATTAGATTTAATCCCGTTATTTACATTAAATAACTAAAGGATCTCGCTAAATACATCCGCCGCTTCAATATCAAGAATACCAGAACGGTTCACTGTTATCTTATGACGTTGATAAACAACTTTAGCGCTGTCATCGTGCAAACCAACAACGACATTAACTTGATAACGTCTTTCAATCTGTTCTTTGCTTATTTTACCGTCGTTTTCTGCATATACAGCGCCTGTACCGCGTTCTAGAAAACGGATCAAAGGTCTAACACTAAAATAAATCTGTTCTTGAATGCGATCATAACCCGCTTGGAAACCTTTATTACTTACCTTCGTATCTAATCGATAGTGTAACAAAATTGATTCTTGCTTATTCTGCGGTCGACGACGATACAAAACGTCACGCACAACCGCAGGTAAATTACTCTGCTTAATATAATCAAGCCATACACGTTGCTTTGAGATAACCTGCTTATTTGATGTATCAATTAGCAACCTTGACCACTTTGGTCGACCTTTACGGATCCAACGCCATAACGTATTGTTGAATTCATCTTTAAAGATCTCCCTGAAGCCATAAATCACCGACAACACGGCAATCAACGCATAGGTCAGTCCTTTTAACTCACCTTGAGCAAAAAGTATGAGCGTTAATACGATCACCATCACCAAGGACGTTGCTGCACCTTTAACGATTTTTTTCTGATGTTTACCCAACTGTTGAGTTTCTTCTTTAAAAATCACGCCATGCTCGATCAATCGACGTAACAAACGCATTTTATTAGCGATTCGATTTGGGTCTAATACGGTATTTGCAGAATTATAACCATGTTCTAAGCGATACTTAGCTTCACCTCGACAAAAGCCAATAACTTCCGCACGTTCATCAAGAAAATCATTGCTCTTTTTACGCTTGGATAATGCCTTATAACAACACTGCTCGCTGAACCATGAAAGGTAGTTGTCAACGTTGTTAAAGTAAGCTCTTAGTTTTTCATCGGCAGGTGCATTACGGCGAAATTTTTTGATAATTGATTTAGCGACTTCAATTAATTCGATCAAGGCTAAATAAAATAATTGCGGCTCAATTTGCTGCTGAATATTTTGGATGTCTTTTTCAAATGCTTTAGCAAATTGATAAGCAAACAAATTCAAATTAACACGATACTCATCAGGAGAACGTTTCATTCGACTGGCAAAACGGCTTTGCACTAATGGCAGGTGTAAACCCTCTGAATAATACGCCCGCTTACCTTGAATTCCACGGTAAAAATAATCTTCTTCCGTTAACGTTTGCGGATTAATGCCCATCTCGTTAGGTAACAAAAAATACACGTCTACACGACGATAATCACCTTGTGGGATAAGGTGATTAAGTTTAAATGATAATTTATCTTCTTGTTTTAAAACAATCTTAGCCACGCCTTGTCTGTCCTTTAATTATTACACGTACTCCCTGCATTACGTCATAAATACCCACTAGTAAATATAGCTTGGGTATCTAAGTATTATGGGACATGTTATGACTAAGTATATTATCCCTTACAACGACAAATAAGAAGTTAAATCCAAATAGTTAGCTGAATTTTCATTTTTCTCATCTATTGATGAAAAATAAGGCATTTCACCCATTAATGGGGCTGATAATGCCACCGTTAATGTATCGATCATTTCATCATAATTAGCAATATCCGCGGTGAGACTGTTGGCAATCCAACCAACAAAATTTGCGTTTGAATGCAGGATCGCTTGTGCTGATAATATCGCATGGTTCAAACAACCTAACTTAATCCCTACTACAAGAATAACATCTAACTTATTTTCAGCTACCCAGGATGAAAAATAGTTCCGGTTATCAATAGGAAGGTGCCAGCCACCAGCGCCCTCGATCACCGTTACGTCAATGTCATCTGGCACTTGATTAACTGACGCATCCACTAACGCCAAATCAATAGACTCACCACGTTTAAGTGCGGCGATATGGGGGGCAATCGGTTCTTGATAAGCAATAGGGTTAACAATTTGATAAGCTAATTGATGCGATGCATGCTGTTGTAATAACAATGCATCTTCATTCCGTAATCCCGTCGATGTTAATTCACACCCCGCAGAAATTGGCTTCAAACCAACCGTTTTTAGACCTAAATTATTCGCGTAGTCCAGCACGGCACAACTAATCACTGTTTTACCAACATCAGTATCTGTACCGGTAATAAATATTTTCTTTGTCTTATTTGTCTTATTTGTCATCAATGACCTTTATACTATTTCTTAAGTTCAAATTTTATGTCTTAAATTCAGCGGTGTTAACGTTTACGCAGTAAGCAATAAGCGAGTTTATAGCTAAGTGGTAACAAGCCTTGATTGTCACGCAATGTTTCATAGTGAGCTTTAAATTCTCTTAGCTCACCTTGCGTCGTCGGTTTTGAATTTTTATCATGTACGTGATTAGCGCCAATACCTTTAAGGCTGTGCATGACTTCTTTTACACTGGAGTAATACATAGTTTGTATTTCCACGTGGAAGGTTTCAACACTTAGACCTGATTTTAATAACGCCGCTTTAATTTCGCCTTCCGACAGAAAACGATTTACATGGCGATGTGCGTTAACCGTTGACCACGATAGTGTTAATTCATCAAGGCTACCCGCAACTAAGGTGCTAAATAGCATTAAGCCCCTTGGTTTTAAACAACGCGATACTTCAATTAACGGCACAGCTAAATCATCACACCACTGCAATGCCAGATTAGAGACACACAAATCAATACTATTCGACGGTAATGGTAACGCCTCTGCATCACCATTCAACCAATAAGTCGGTGTCGTTAATTGATGATGTGCTTGAGCGTGAGCAAGCATGCCAAAGGACAAATCAACAGCAATTAACTGCTTACTACACTTCGCTAATACGGGTAATAATGCGCCGCTGCCACAACCGAGATCGACCGTCGTGTTATAAGCACGATCATTAACACTATGGGGTAAATAGTGTAATAAATTATCACTGGACAAGCGCTGTAATATAGCGTGTTGATCATAACTTGCCGCAGCTTTACTAAAACAACGTGCGACAGCATTTTTGTCAATCATGAAGCACCTCCACTATTTATATTTAACGCTTCCTGCAGCCGAGTCAGTAATAAATCAATATCTTCAATACTATGATTCGCAGATAACGTAATACGTAAACGTGATGTACCTTGTGGCACCGTCGGCGGTCGAATGGCTTTTACTAACAAACCTTTACCCGCTAGATATTGACTGATCTTCATTGCCTTATTTGCATCACCAATAATAAGTGGTTGAATGGCTGTATCAGATGGCATTAAGGTAATGTTACGTAAAAAACATTGTTGCTTAAAATAACAAATAAGTTGATTTAAATGCACAACACGCCATGTTTCTGTCATCATGATCGTTAACGCTTTATCTATACATAGCGCCATTGCAGCCGGCATTGCGGTCGAATAAATATAAGGTTTCGAAAAGTTAACTAAATATTCGATAACATCTTTCGAAGCAGCAACAAATGCCCCTGATACCCCCACCGCTTTACCAAACGTCGCCATATATAAATCAACATCACTGGCTAGTAAACCGTGCTGTTTAAGGCTATGTTGTCCTTGCGGTAAGACCCCAAAACCATGTGCATCATCGACCAACAACCAGCTGTCATGGGCCTTGCATTGCTGACTAATAGCACGCAAGTCTGACATATCACCATCCATGCTAAACACACCTTCTGTAACAACCAGTGCGTTAGCATGCTTAGGGCGATAATGAGTTAGGATTTGAGCCAGGTGTCCACTGTCATTATGCTTAAAGCGTTTCATGGTTGCTGGTGAATAACTCCCCGCTTCAATTAATGAAGCATGGTTGAGCTTATCCTGGACCAGCAAATCATTTTTATTTAACAAGGCTTTGATTAGCGCTTGATTGGCACTGTAGCCAGAGTTAAATAATAAACTTGATTCATAACCCGTTATGTCAGCTAACTTTTCTTCTAGTGCAGCATGAGCATGGGTATAACCCGTCACTAACGCAGATCCACCGCTACCAACGCCATGTTCGCTTGCGCCACGCTGCCATGCCGCAATAACATCGGGGTGTTTAGAAAGCCCTAAATAATCATTAGCGGAGAAATTAATCGCCTCATTACTTACCGCCCGCGTGCGTAACAGAGATTGTGTTTGCTGCTGGCGTAATGCTTGTGTAATGAATTCAAAAGCCATTAAAGTACCGCACTTTTCGCGCCAACATTATTTTTATTAACAGCTGTCGCGTCATAAAACAGTGACGGTGACGCCTGCTCTGCTATTTCATCGAGTAGCTGCGCGGATTGTGCTTCATCACTGGCTTCACGGATACGTGCAGGATGCAATCCAAGTTTCTTAAATAAACGCTTATCACTGCCTTCATCCGGATTGTCCGTCGTTAACAATTTACAACCATAAAAGATTGAATTAGCACCAGCCATAAAGCAAAGTGCTTGCGTTTGTTCGCTCATCGTCTCACGGCCAGCAGATAAACGGACATACGATTTAGGCATTAATATACGTGCAGTAGCAATGGTACGTACAAACTCTATTTCGTCTAAATCGGGTGTATCTTCAAGCGGTGTTCCTGCCACTTTAACTAACATGTTAATTGGCACACTTTCAGGGTGGTGCGCTAAGTTAGCCAGTGATTTGAGTAGACCAATACGATCAAGTTGTTGCTCACCCATGCCAACGATACCGCCCGAGCATACTTTCATGCCAGCGTCACGAACATGATCTAAGGTATCTAAACGGTCTTGATAAGTACGCGTGGTAATAATTTGTTCGTAGTATTCTTCTGACGTATCAAGATTATGGTTGTAGTAATCTAAACCCGCTGCAGAAAGTGATTGTGCTTGTTCGGGCGCTAACATGCCTAACGTCATGCAAGTTTCCAGTCCCATGGCTTTAACGCCTTTAACCATATCAATTAAATACGGCATATCACGCTTATGTGGATTTTTCCAAGCCGCCCCCATACAAAAACGACTGGCGCCATTCTCTTTCGCTTCGACAGCGCGTTTAAGCACTGTTTCTACTTGCATCAAGCGTTCTTTCTCAATACCCGTTGTATAGCGTGCGCTCTGTGGGCAGTACTTACAATCCTCAGGACAAGCACCGGTCTTGATTGATAACAGCGTACTGATTTGCACACTGTTTGGATCAAAATTCTGACGATGCACCGTTTGAGCCTGAAACATCAAATCATTAAACGGTTGGTTAAATAGTGCTTCAATCTCATCAATTTGCCAGTCATGGCGAACGCTGTTAGTCATCTAAAATCCTTTATTTGAATTTGTGCTTAAACTCGATTAGTCTATCCAGCATAGCCGCAAGGTCAACCAAATGCTAAAACCAAGGTTTACAATGACTCAAAAAACACACAGCGAATCAATGAAGTTCGACCAGCAACACATCTGGCACCCTTACACATCGATGACAAAACCATTACCTTGCTATCACGTTGATAGTGCTGAAGGTGTTTATCTAACGTTGAATGACGGTACGCGATTAATCGACGGCATGTCTTCTTGGTGGGCATCTATTCACGGCTACAACGTCCCTGCGCTCAATCAAGCAATGCAGCGACAAGCAAGTAAAATGTCCCATGTCATGTTTGGTGGTATCACCCATCAGCCAGCTATCAATCTGTGCCAAAAATTAGTTGATATAACACCCGACGGTCTAGAGTGTGTGTTCCTCGCAGATTCAGGCTCAGTCAGTGTCGAAGTGGCAATGAAAATGGCGATTCAATATTGGCATCATCAACAACCGACCAAGAAGAAGTTTGTCACCATACGCAATGGTTATCACGGTGATACTTTTGGGGCAATGTCGGTATGCGATCCAGATAATGGCATGCACGAATTATTCACGGGTTTCTTAGCGCCACAATTTTTTATTGATGCACCGAGCATCAAATTTAACCAGCAATGGCAGCAAAGTGCCATGCAAGACTTAGAGCAAACCTTAGTAGACAATCATCAGCAAATAGCAGCATTTATATTAGAACCGATTGTGCAGGGTGCAGGCGGGATGAAGTTTTATCACCCGGAGTTTTTACGCCAAGCAAAATTACTGTGCGAACGTTTTGAGGTGTTATTGATTGCAGATGAGATAGCGACGGGTTTTGGTCGAACCGGAAAACTATTTGCTTGTGAGCATGCAGGCATCACACCTGACATTATGTGTTTGGGTAAAGGCATCACCGGCGGTTACATGACACTGGCAGCAACATTAACCACCCGACACGTGGCAGAGACTATTAGTAACGGGCCAAGCGGTGTATTAATGCACGGTCCTACCTTTATGGGTAATCCCCTTGCCTGCGCGGTCGCCAATGCCAGTATTGATTTATTAATGACAAGTGACTGGCAACAACAAGTCGCGCGCATTGAAAAGCAACTGCAACAGGCAATACTGCCTTTAGTTGAACATGACAATGTCAGCGATGCGCGTGTGCTTGGCAGTATTGGCGTTATCGAAACCAAACGATCTATCGATCTGGCAAAAGCCCAAGTGCTGTTTGTTGAATTGGGTGTATGGATCAGGCCTTTTGGTAAGCTGCTGTATATCATGCCTCCTTATATTATTTCAGAGACCGAATTGGACACATTATGCAATGTGATCAAACAAGTACTTGATGCCGACATTTGGGCTAAATAACTTATTACCAAAAAATCAATTTAGCTTTATCTTGGTTTGACTTGCAATATCATCAAAATAGTCTTTGCTAAACTATGGGTACCACGTCTACATTTGTGACATGTGTACTTAATAACAATTAATGTAACAAGCTTAATGGCGAGTTTGTTACATTAATTACTTTAGTTTATGGAGTCATCTATGCTCAATAATTTATTAATTTTCGGTTTAACAGTCATTAGCTTGTCGGCGATCTCATATATTATCTATATTAAAATAATTGCACCGCTTGCAAGTATCACGGGTTATATTCGGGAAGCCACATTTGAGCATAGCATCATCAATAAACTTGAACATGCAACAGACACGCATGGCTTATCCGAGCGCTATAATTTAATGCTCGATAACAATATAAGTGAATCGAACTATTTCGATAAATTAGAACAAAGCTTAAAACAGCGTAACGCAAGTCAAACAAATAGCCCCCTAATCAAACCGAGCCGTAGCATGCTAAATCAACTAAGTTTGCTGCAACAAAAGAAAAAGCAAATCAATTACCATTAGAATCCTTAATTATTTGCGAATATTGGTGTTAATTTACTAAATAATAAGCAAACAAAATGATTTTTCATTGTTTTTACTTGTATCCTGCAACTGCAAAGGTAATATAACCTTACTTAAATAATCATCATTCGCTCAGCAAGAGCTTTTTATGCTGGAGAGCAATAATCCTATGACGCATACGTCAGTTAAAGATATTTTTGCCGGTAAATTCCCGGTAGGCAGCACAGTTACAACGAAAGGCTGGATCCGCACACGCCGTGATTCTAAAGCTGGTATCTCTTTTCTAGCTGTTTACGATGGTTCGTGTTTCGATCCTATCCAAGCAGTTGTGAGCAAAGATTTACCGAACTACTCAGACGACGTATTAAGTCTTACTGCAGGTTGTTCAGTTGAAATCACAGGTACAGTAGTTGAATCACCTGGTAAAGGTCAAGCATTCGAAATCCAAGCAACAGAAGTTATTGTGCTTGGTTTAGTAGAAGACCCTGATACTTACCCTATGTCAGCAAAACGCCACAGCATCGAATACCTTCGTGAACACGCTCACCTTCGTGGCCGTACTAACGTAATGGGTGCGGTTATGCGTGTTCGTAACTGTTTATCACAAGCTATTCACCGCTTTTACCATGAAAATGGTTATAACTGGTTAAGCACGCCAATTATCACAGCAAGTGACTGTGAAGGTGCGGGCGAAATGTTCCGTGTAAGCACACTGGATATGAATAACCTGCCTTTAACTGATAAAGGCGAAGTTGATTACAACCAAGATTTCTTCGGTAAAGAAGCATTCTTAACTGTATCGGGTCAATTAAATGCTGAAACTTATGCTTGTGCAATAGGTAAAGTATATACGTTCGGCCCAACTTTCCGTGCAGAAAATTCAAACACAACACGTCACCTTGCAGAATTCTGGATGGTTGAACCTGAAATTGCATTTGCTGATTTAGACGATGCTGCAAAATTAGCTGAAGATATGCTTAAGTATTGCTTTAAAGCTGTACTAGAAGAGCGTATGGATGATATGCAATTCTTTGCACAACGTATCGATAAAGACGCTATTACTCGCTTAGAAAGCTTTGTAGATTCTGACTTTGCTCAAATTGATTATACTGACGCAATTAAGATCTTAGAAGAATGTGGTAAAGAATTCGAATTCCCAGTTTCTTGGGGTATCGATATGTCTTCTGAGCACGAACGTTACCTTGCTGAAGTACACTTCAAAGCACCTGTTGTTGTTAAAAACTACCCGAAAGATATCAAATCTTTCTACATGCGTATGAATGATGACGGTAAAACAGTTGCAGCAATGGACGTACTTGCACCAGGCATCGGTGAAATCATCGGTGGTAGCCAACGTGAAGAGCGTTTAGATATGCTTGATAAACGTATGGAAGAAATGGGCCTAAACAAAGAAGATTACTGGTGGTACCGTGATCTACGCCGTTTTGGGACAGTGCCACATTCTGGTTTCGGTCTAGGTTTCGAACGTTTAGTGTCTTATGTAACTGGTATGCAAAATATCCGTGACGTAATTCCTTACCCACGTGCGCCACGTACAGCGGAATTCTAATTTAAGTGTATTGTTAGTTTTTAAAATAGAAAGCTAACCACTTAAAACAAAAAGGCTGGTGAGATAATTTTTTATCTTACCAGCCTTTTTTTTGACTGTTATTTATGGTCAGGCAATAAATAAGTCATCTATTAGTTAACCGTCATGGCGATTAACCTTCGATATTAATCAAGTTCATAACCATCAATTTACGGATAACGCTTACGTACATAACATTGATTTTAGCAATCTTAGTTACATCCGTTAAAGAGTGGCCTTCTTTTAATAATTCAATTGTTTGTAATACTTGTTCTTTGTTCATAATAGCCTCTATATGCTGCTTCACTTGGTTTATACAGCTATAATAAAGGTTTTTATAATATGACATATATCATATTAGGAAAACATTCCGAATATGATATATTTCATTAAAATCTTTATATGTTTTTATATAAACGCTTGTGAAATATTGCGTAACTAGGTTATTTAAGATGTTTTTTTATGAAGTCGATAATTTGAATCAGCGCAGCCTTACTTTCAGGAAGCTGTTCAAACAAGGGGAAAACATGCGGCATTTGGTGCCATATTTGTAAATGGGCATCGACACCCTTAGCCTGCATAAATGCAGCCAATCGAGTAGAGTCATCACGCATTAGTTCGGTACTACCGACATGGAACATAAAAGGAGGGAAACCAGTGAAATCACCAAATAACGGTGAAATCTCGTCATTGTGTAGATCGGTATTATCACCACCTAAATACCAATTTCGGCAACGTAACATAACTTCTAAACTGAACAGTGCATCACTATAACGGTTTTCCACAGAAGACATTCCACTTTGCGTCATGTCTGCTACGGGTGATAATAACACGCAACAACTCGGCATTGGTAAGCCATTACGTTTAGCACGTAACAATAGCGATAAAGCGATATTACCACCAGCAGAGTCCCCGCCGACGATAATATCTTCAGGTAAAGTACCTGAATCTAATAACGACTTGTAAATATCATAACAACAATCAACCGCAGCAGGAAAAGGCTGTTCAGGTGCCAGTGGATAATCGGGGATAATGGCATGTAAATCGAGTGGTTCAGCTAAACGCGCTATAAAATTGTTATGTATTGCTGGGGTTTTAAAAACGAAGGCACCGCCATGTACATATAATAATTTTTTCTTCGTATTTGAAAATTTAAGCTGTATTTCATCACATAAAGTACCAGCACGCACTAATTGCGAGTGTTGAATATTAGCGCTAGTGCCAAATACAAATTTATCTAGCGCGAGCATCTGAAAACGCAATTTATTCACGTCTTTGGTATTTTCAATCGAACGTTTCACTGTTTGCTTCAAAAATAAATTCAGCGCTTTGGCTTGCCAACTAATCAAAATAACCTCGAACAATATTTATACGTATAACAAAAACTAACCATACAAGTTAGACGTCCCCTTCTAAGCCACAAAGATGGCAGCCCTGAGCCACCACTTTTATTTTAGCGTGAAGAGATTAGTACTGAATGCTGCTTTGCATTATCAAGAATTTCATTTGATAGGATCTCACAAGCGGCTTCTACATGACGGGAGAGTATATCTAAATCAGGCAGTTCATTTTTGCAACCCACTAAGCCGAAAAACACGTCGTCGTGATAACTATACAAGGTAATGTTGAGTGCAGTGCCCGCAGAGAGTACTGATACAGGATACACTTCGGTCAACTTCGCACCAGCAAGGTAAGCAAACTCTTGCTGACCACGCACATTCGAAACAATCACAGAACCCAGGGGCGGCAAAAACTTAGAAATGCCTAACCATTCAGAGATCGACGCGCTTGCTTGGATCAATAACGAAAAATTAACTACCGACTCTGCTGGTAAACTAAACAAATCGTCTTTGACACTGCTGGTACGCTTAAAAATTGTTTCTAAATGGTCCAATGCATCGGCATCAATATTGCCAAGTTCTACCCCAGTTAATGCATTTCTACGTCCATTTCCGATTCTTACGGGCACTTGAGCAACTAATGGCTTACGTAATAAAATACCTTTTTCTTTCAAATAACGATTAAGGCCAATATCGACACAACATAAAATCACGTCATTTAATGTTACACCCGTTATCTTGCTAATCGAGCGCATTTTTTCAAACGGTAAACGGCCAAAAGAAACAATACGCGACCGTGTAGCAGGTACCGAAAATGGTGTTCGAGGTGCGCAAAATGGTAACGCCGGTCCTTGATCTCGTAGGTTGAGGAATTTTAATCCCATCCGCGTACCTAACCGAATGATGCCGGGAATCGATTTAAGCTGTTTGAGTCCACTCATATAAGTCGATAACGCGCTTTCAATCACACCCGCAGATTCTTTATAACCAGGACGGAATGATGGGATCTGCCAAAATGGGCGATAATCATTGACCGATTGGTCACTTTGTAAATATCCTGACAACCAACTATTTGCCATCTTACCATCTGCCATCGCATAATGAATTTTAGTAAAGATAGCGAAGCGACCGTCAGATAAACCTTCAATCAAATACACTTCCCATAACGGACGCGTTCTATCAATTAAGTGTGAATGTAAACGTTCAACTAAATCACGTAGTTGTTCATCAGTACCATCACCGGGTAACATTGACATACGAATATGATAGTTAAAATCAAACTGACTATCATGTACCCAGTAATACAGGCCACCCATACTTTTTTTAAGCTTAAAGTTAAAAGGGGTCGCTACAGCGGGATCCATGATTAACTTTTGAAATAGATCGCGGGCAAAGTTGCCTTCATAGTCCTTTGGCGGTTCAAAAATTTGCAAACCTGAAAAATGCTTAGGACTTGCTGTACTCTCACTTAATAAAAATGAGGTTTCAACCAATGATAATTGTTCCATAATTTCGAGCCTTAATCGTACTTTATCTATACGAGCATGCTGCCTTTGGCAACAGTTCATCCAGCGTTTCTTCAATGCTTTGCTTCAATACAAAACTCACTGGAAACAGCAGGATCCCTAATTTTAATTTGATTCTGATACTTTCCGCATCCGCATGTAAATACCCTCTGGTATGTGCATGCTGAATATGAAGTTTATCACCCCGCCATTCTAATTTAAGGTCATATTCTTCCGCTATATCAAGCATTAATTCGTCTGCTAGACGAATAATTTGATGATGCGGTAAACTATGATCGCGGATGATTTCAATACTGCCCATAATTAACTCCACTCGCTAGTTACAACTTGACGAGTTTTAAATCTAATGGACGATATTATAGGGAAAATAACTAGAAAGCGCTTACTAAACCACTAAGCGCTATGAAGGAATAAAACTAAACATAAAGAGGTATAAATTACGTGTTTTCATCGTCAACATCTTGATTACTATTAGTTAATAGCACTAACCAAAATCCTGTTGAAGTAAAGATTGCATGCTTCCACCAAGACAATGACGCTTCATTTAAATGTGATAATTGCGAGGCGATACTCCAAAACAATGCCGAGCGTAAACGACCACTTGTGTATTTGTTAACTAACAATGTGGCAATCAACACTAAAGCGCGGCGTAATTGTGGACTCGACACTTTCACACCACAAACTTCATGCACGAAATGTTCACAGTTGTTCTTCAACAAATGATAACGCTTTTTATCTGCTATCAGTTGTTCCGCATTTTCAACGATATTTTCGGCCGGTAAACTTCCAGGCAAGAAACCATGATCGATAATGTCTTTATCATCAGAAAAATCTTGTAGGCTAACTAAACCACGACCTGAACGCGCTCTAGAATTTTCAAAAACATAACCACACCCATCCGAGATCCCAACATGATGGTAAAGTGGGAATTGTACACTGAGTAAATGTCCTTTTGGATATGGTGTCGTCATCTTATGCCCTCAGTTCTTATTGAATGCTAATTCCAAATTAAGCCGTGTTAATTATCCATACGGGTAACAAAGCTGTCGGTATTAAGTTCGCGTATTTTTTTACACGATACATCAGGTGTGCCTAAATATAAAAAACCAACAATTTCATCTTTATCTTCAAGTTCAAGCTTTTGTTTTATATGACTATCATAAGCAAACCAACCGGTACGCCAAATACCATTAAATCCTTGTGCTTGCGCCGCCATTTGCATGGCCATTACCACACAACCTGCCGACATTAACTGCTCAGACTCCGGGATCTTGGGGTGATCTTCAATTCTAGCAATAACAGTAATAATTTGTGGTGCACGAAACGGTGCATTCGCGGCTTTTAATACATCTTTCTCTGTTTTCCCAAGGTTAAATGCCGCATCTTGAAAATAACGTGATAATGTTTTTAAACCTTCACCTTCAGTGATAATAAAACGCCAAGGGGTTAATGCACCGTGATCAGGTGCCCGTAATCCAGCATGAATAATATTATCTAATGCCTCACCACTTGGGGCTGGTGAGATAAGCTGATTACAAGAATGACGATTTATTAATAGGTCAATTGCGTCCATTATTTACTACTTTGAACAATGAGTGATAGCTAAAGTATTCAATGTAGGTGATAAAATATCAAGTGATTAATTTATTAAGATCAAAAAAGCCCATACATGGTATGGGCTATTTTTGATAATAATAGTCGTAATAACAGTCATCATTATTGTCGCAATAATAGTGACTTTTATTGTCTTATATTTGTATTAAATTAGTATTAGCTTCGCGTTAAATAGTCGCAGCTAACTCAGCACCTTGACGAATTGCACGTTTCGCATCGAGTTCACCTGCTTCAAACGCACCACCAATAAGGTGAGTTGTAATTTTCTCAGATTGTAACTGCTCGAACAATTCTCTAAATGGTTCTTGCCCTGCACATAAGATCACATTATCAACATCTAACACTTTTTTAACACCATCAACGGTGATGTGTAAACCTTGATCATCAATAAGGTCATAAGAAGCCCCTTTGATCATTTCTACATTCTTCTTCTGCAATGTTGCTCGATGTACCCAGCCGCTAGTTTTACCTAGGCCAGCACCGACTTTAGTATCTTTACGTTGCAATAAGAATACTTCACGCGCTGGTGCGGTATTTTTAGCAGGCGTTAGACCACCAACAGTTTGGCTATCATCTGTAACGCCCCACTCACTTAACCACTGCTTAGTATTGGTCGATAGTGACGCACCTTCTTCTTCAACCAAATATTCTGAAACATCGAAGCCAATGCCACCAGCACCAATAACAGCAACACGTTTGCCAACCGGTTTGTGGTCACGCAATACTTCAATATAGCTGAGGACTTTCTCATGTTTAATGCCTGGAATGGCCGGTGTTCTCGGTTTGATACCCGTAGCTACAACAACATCATCATAGCCTTTACCGGTTAGTGTCTTAACCGTCACTAACTGATTTAAATGTAAGTTAATGCCAAGCACTTCGATTTGTTTCGCATAATAACGCAGTGTTTCGTAAAACTCTTCTTTGCCCGGTATTTGTTTTGCATAGTTAAACTGACCACCAATTTCTGAACGGCTATCAAAAATATCAATTTTGTGACCACGCTCCGCAGCATAACAAGCAAAGGCTAAACCTGCAGGGCCCGCGCCAACAACCGCAATACTTTTTGATTTAGTCACAGTTTCAAACTTCAGTTCCGTTTCAAAACACGCTTGTGGATTGACCAGACAAGACGCACGTTTCGCTTTAAACACATGGTCTAAACAGGCTTGGTTACAGGCGATACAGGTATTGATCTCATCGGCTTTACCCGCTATCGCTTTCACTACAAAGTTAGGATCGGCCAACATTGGACGCGCCATCGATACCATATCCGCTTGCCCTGAAGCTAAGATCTGTTCTGCAACCTCAGGTGTATTAATACGGTTAGTTGTCACTAAAGGAATACTGACGTGATCCTTCATTTTTTCGGTTACCCAGCTAAATGCACCACGCGGCACACTGGTTACAATTGTTGGTATACGCGCTTCATGCCAGCCGATACCCGTATTAATGATAGTCACGCCGACTTTTTCAAGCTCTTTGGCTAATTCAACCGCTTCTTCGAACGTACTACCGTCTTCAACAAGATCTAACATTGATAGGCGGAAAATAATAATAAAGTCATTACCGACACGCTGACGGATTGCTTTTACAATTTCAATCGGAAAACGCATACGATTTTGATAACTACCACCCCATTCATCGGTGCGCTTGTTACTGCGACGACAAATGAACTGGTTAATGAGATACCCCTCAGACCCCATCACCTCCACACCATCATAACCAGCAAATTTAGCCAAGTCTGCTGTTTTAGCAAAATCCGAAATAGTGCAGCGAATAGAACGCCTTGACATCGCTCTTGGGGTAAACGGGTTAATCGGTGATTTCTTCTTACTCGCACTCACGCTAAATGGATGATAGGCATAACGACCGGCATGCAGTATTTGCAGCGCGATCTTACTGCCATTATCATGCACAGCTTTTGTCACTATTTGGTGTTTCTTCGCTTGCCATTTATAAGACAACTGCATCCCGTGTGGCATTAGACGCCCACGTAGGTTAGGCGAAATACCACCAGTAACAATTAAACCAACGCCGCCTTTGGCACGCTCGGCATAAAATGCAGCCAGTTTTTCAAATCCATTTTTTTCTTCTTCTAAGCCAGTATGCATCGAGCCCATTAAAACTCGGTTTTTCAATGTTGTAAAACCCAGATCTAACGGCGCCAACATATTTGGATAATTGCTTGCAGACATAACTCCACTCCCAGTGGTTACACAATTGCTACTTGATTGCTATTTATTTGCTATTTGTTTGATACGTGGTTGTTATCTATTTATGATTTAGAGTAATTAATTTAATCGTTCATTTCAAACGCTATTTTAATCAATACAGCGTACAAGTGTAGTTATAAATTAATGATTTCGTTGAATTTCAACACTTAACAATACATTTCGTCGTGTTTACACTAAGCTTAATTTGTCATTATTTATTATTTATGAGAACTAGATCCGCTACGTAGTGTCACACTTTCGTATTCTAAGTGCTTTAATCTAAACTAGATTTATGGCTTAATATACAAAATAACGTCTATACCATTGTGTTTACTAGGAATATAATAATGAGAAAATTATTCTCACTACTCGGATTCATTCTTTCTAAAATAGGTCGTTCGATTACATTTACTCGTAATTTGATCTTGAACCTGTTTTTCATTTCTTTTATAGCAATTATTATTATTGCTTTGCAGCAGCAAAAAGAAACGCCTGTCGCATTCGCAGACAACACTGCGTTGGTTCTCAACTTAAACGGCGTCTTAGTTGATCAGCCTAAATTAGTTGATCCATTCGACCAAGTGATTGGTGAGCTAGTTGACGCGAACAATGTCGTCAATGAGATTGCGATTTCAGACGTCGTTAACGTCATTATCAGCGCAAAATCGGATGATGCCATTAGCGCGCTTATCTTAGATCTCGCCCAGCTAAAACCGGCAAGTTTGACTAAATTAACGGATATTGCGGATGCATTAGTCGAATTCAAAAAAAGTAACAAACCAATTTATGCTTACGGTGATTACTTTAGCCAAGAGCAATACTTACTGGCTTCATTTGCTGATGAGATTCTATTAAACCCTGCAGGCGGCGTTTTACTGCAAGGCTACGGTAGCTACAGTCTTTATTTCAAAGATGCCATTGATAAGCTAAACCTGTCTTCGCATGTATTCCGTGTTGGTACTTATAAGTCATTTGTTGAACCCTTTACCCGTAGTGACATGTCTGCTGAGAGCAAAGAAGCCAAATTAAACTGGTTAAATCAACTTTGGGATACCTACACCAGTATTGTTGCTAACAACCGGTTAATTAACGCTGACGACGTCGCGCCTAAAGCAGATGTATTTATTAAGCAACTACAATCAGTCAATGGCAACATTGCGCAATATGCTTTAAAACAAAAACTGGTAGACAAGTTATTAACGCGTGAACAAATCACTGAATACCTAGCTAACAAACTCAACGGCGAATCAGATTCATTTGCAAAAATTGAATTCTTAGATTACCTTGCCCTTCAATCCACCCAGTTTGAACAACAAGGCTTTGCTAGCAAGCCTGGTGTCGGCATCATTTTCGCCAATGGTCAGATCCTGGATGGTAATCAACCTCCCGGTGCTATTGGCGGTAAATCGCTGACTAAGCTGTTACTGCAAGCGAAAGACGATGAACAAATCAAAGCCTTAGTTTTACGCATCGATAGTCCAGGTGGTAGCGCCTTTGCCTCAGAACAAATCCGAACGGCATTATTAGAACTCAAAAAATCGGGTAAACCCGTCATTGTGTCAATGGGCAGCGTCGCCGCATCCGGTGGTTATTGGATAGCCTCTGCTGCTGATGAAATTTGGGCTAAACCAACCACAATCACAGGTTCAATTGGTATCTTTGGTCTATTTGCTACCACAGAAAAACTACTCGCTAAAATGGGTATTTACAGTGATGGTGTCGGTACCACTGATTTCACAGGACTGTCTGTTAATAGAGAACTGCCAGAGCACATGGCACAGATCATTCAAATGACGGTTGAAAATGGCTATAGCAACTTCTTAACTGTCGTTGCCGAAGGTCGAGGCATGACAACAGAAGAAGTGGATAAGATTGCACAAGGCCGTGTTTGGACTGGTCGCGATGCGCTTAACCTGGGCCTTATTGATAACCTTGGTAACCTTGATGATGCGATTGCTTCTGCAGCAGCAAAAGTAGATGTATCAACTGACTCATTAATTTTGATTCAAACACCCCGTAGTGAGCGCGATAGATTACTGTCAATATTCACTCAATCGGTTGCAATGCAAGTACTAAGCGAGCTCAACATCAGCCCGAATGGTAATGTGGCGACTTGGTTAGCAACAATAACTCAACAAGCGGCACAACTAAATAACTACTCAGATCCGCAAGGCCTGTATGTAGAATGTTTGGTCTGTGACATTAGATAACTAGGTAACCAACCTTAATCAATCTTCTAGTCGAGCGGTAAACACGTCAATTTACCGCTCAATTCAAATTTCTGTCTTAATAACCCTATATTATTGCAGTTTTATTAAGCAATCTAGTATCAAGCTATTCCATTAATCGATTTCAGCACTATAATCCTCCTTAAAAACGCACAGGGAATTTATTAATGGCTAAGAAATCAATCTATATCGCATATACTGGTGGCACGATCGGTATGCAACATTCAGAACACGGTTATGTACCGATGGAAGGATTCATGACGGATTGCTTAGCGCGTCTACCAGAATTCCACCGCGAAGAAATGCCTGATTTCACCCTCCACGAATACTCGCCGTTAATCGACTCTTCTAACATGTCACCTTCTGATTGGCAGCAGATCGCAGAAGATATCCAAAGCAATTATGACGACTACGATGGTTTTGTGATCTTACATGGTACTGATACCATGGCGTACACAGCATCAGCATTATCATTTATATTAGAAGACCTTGGTAAACCCGTTATTGTTACTGGTTCACAGATCCCACTTGCTGAGATCCGCTCAGATGGTCAAAGCAACTTACTGAACTCGCTTTACCTTGCTGCTAACTATCCTGTACACGAAGTCTGCTTATTCTTTAATAACCAGCTATTACGTGGCAACAGAACCACCAAAGTGCATGCCGATGGTTTTAGCGCATTTGCGACACCAAACTGCGAAACGCTATTAAAAGTTGGTATCAATATCGAAGTCATGTTGGGTGATGTAAAACCGATTATTGAAAAAACACTGACCGTGAGTAGCATTACACCACAGCCAATTGCGATCGTGACACTTTACCCTGGTATTTCAACAGAAGTTATCTTCAACATTCTATTACAACCCGTTAAAGCGTTAATCTTGCTAAGTTATGGCGTAGGCAATGCCCCACAAAGTGCAGAGCTATTGAATGCGCTTGAAGCCGCTAACCAGCGTGGTATCGTGGTGGTCAATCTTACCCAGTGCATTAAAGGTAAAGTTAACATGGGCGGTTATGCGACAGGCGATGCTCTGGCGCAAGTTGGTGTTATCTCGGGTTATGATATGACAACAGAAGCTGCATTAACTAAGTTGCATTATCTCATCAGTAAAAATCTACCAAGCGAAGAAATCAAAGTATTAATGCAACAAAATATTCGTGGTGAATTAAGCCATTAAGCTTTAGATAAATATTACAGATACAAAAACGGGAAAGACAGCGATGTCTTTCCCGTTTTTTTATCGTTAAATTGTCACTTCAGGCGAGCCCTGATATCACTAAGCTACGATCATTAAGCACAATCACCAAGCCGCTATAACTAAGCTACAACCGCATCACTTGCAGTTGCATTCGTTGTTTTATGCTTCGTTAATACATAGCCAGCCATAATCACCAAACCTTGGAACAACATCACTGCAGTCACTGTATAAAGGCCATGTTCAGAGAATGCCGAGACCATACTACTTGCTAAGAAACAAAACATCGTCTGTAAGAAGTTAAGTAATCCTGCCGCAGTTGCACTGCAATTTTTAAAGTCAGCAAGTGCAGCATTAATCACCAATGGATAAATCGCACCATTAGCCACAGCTAAGAAACAAAATGGGATCAGAATAGGCCAAATAGTGGTTGGTGATGTCGCAAACGCAATCACGAACATAGTCACCACAGTGGTGATAAACAAGGTAATTAACCAAGGCAATAATTGCTTCGCACTAAAGCGTGTTAACAAGCTACGACAACCATAACCACCAACAAGGAAAGCGACTGTCTGCGGCAGGTAACTCAGACCAATGTCCGCACCTGAATAGCCCATAGCAGTCATAATGAATGGTGAACCGGTTAAATATGCGAAGAATGCAGCGGAGCACGCCGCAAAGATCAACATATTACCCATGAATATTTTTGATTTGATAATCTGCTTATAATCACGGGCCAATTGCGTCGACATTTTTTCTTGTTTTTTACCGAGTGGTGCACTTTCTTGTTGACGACTTGTTGCAAAAACCAGCGCTAAGCCAATCACGACCAATACCACAAAAATACTGCGCCAGCCGAAATACGCTTCAAGGCCAGCACCCAATAATGGTGCTAACGCTGGAGACAAAGCAACTAATGGCATAATAGTCGCAAAAATACGCTCTGACGCTTTACCTTGATAACGGTCGATAACAACCGCCTGCCAAATAACGGTACCGCAACACGCGCCTAACGCTTGGCCGAATCGGGCGAATAAAAACAGCTCAATACTGTTAGACACTGAGATCACAACCGTTGATAGCACAAAGATAGTCATGCCCACGAACAGCACTTTCTTGCGACCGATACGGTCAGATAATGGTCCGTAAACTAACTGACCAAGTGCCATCCCTAATAAAAAGATACTCAACGACAAGCTAATCAATGTTTGCGACGTACCAAACTCAGCGCGGATTGTTTCGAATGCAGGTAAATACATATCAGTGGCAAGGAAGCCCAGCATACTTAATCCAGAAAACCAGATCATAGTACTCATTGAGGCGTGCTTTTGGTTATTGATGGGGGTATTGCTTTGAATATTGTTCATTGCTTAAACTACATAATATTAATGATGATGTTGATAGTTTAATACTGGCGATTCCGTTTGAGAAACGCTAATATTTCACTATTGCTTTCAAAAAATTTGATGTGTATGTTTTCCCAACAAGATCTGCAAGTTATCGACGCAGTTGCCAGGCGCGGAAGTTTCACCGCAGCTGCAGATGAATTATGTAAAGTGCCCAGCGCAATTAGCTATACGGTACGAAATATTGAAGAACGGTTAGCCGTTAATTTATTTATTCGTCTACATCGTAAGGTAAAGCTAACGCCTGCAGGCGAATATTTTGTCGTTGAATCACGTAAATTACTCAAGCAAATGGCGCACATGAAGTTTCAAACCCAACGTGTGGCAAATGGTTGGAACCAAAGTGTGTCCCTGGCTTTAGATAACGTCGTGCACGAAGGTCGAATCAATACCATGGTTGGCGACTTTTACAACGCATTTCCAGATGTAGAACTGTTGCTTACCATGGAAGTATATAACGGCGTCTGGGACGCATTGGTTGATGCACGTGCTGATATCGCCATTGGTGCGACTGCAACCATCCCAGTGAGTGGCGGCTTTGATTACCGCAGTATGGGTGAACTGAAGTGGACGTTTGTGATCAGTCCCAATCACCCACTCGCAGAGGCTGAACAAGCAATTAGTAACGAAGATCTAGCCAAATACCCGGTTATTTGTTTAGAAGACACGGCTCGTAAGCTACCCAAACGCACAACTTGGTTACTCGAAAACCAACGCCGCCTAGTTGTACCAAACTGGCACAGTGCGACACAATTACTCAAAGGCGGTTTAGGCATTGCCATCATGCCCGCCCACATGGCAAATAAATTATTACTCACAGGTGAGCTAATAGAGAAAGAAGTCATCACCACCTTACCCGTGAGTGACTGTTGTTTAGCCTGGAATACCAAGCGCATGAGCCCCGCGGTGCAATGGTTGCTGGATTATTTAGGGGATAGTGACCAATTACATCAACAATGGTTAGAATAATAACTGTTATGCTTGCCGTTGATATTCTATAATTAAGTTTATTGATTGTATTTAAAAGGATTTACATTTCCGATGGCAACTTCATTCTCAAACTTTCGTCAACGTTTTACACGTGCACCGCGCTATCAGCGCATCTGTAGTTATGCACTCGTTGCTTATCTGATCTATGCCTTATTGCTCGGGTTGCTTGTCCCTTATCTCACGAAAAGTATTGCCCCAGAGAAAGTAAGTGCATTACTTGGTCGTCCAGTACTCATTGAAGATGTAACCATTAATCCATTTACCCTCAGGTTTGAAATTAAAGGCTTTGAAGTTAAAGGAATTAATATTCAAACACAGGAACAACAAGATTTCGTTGGCATTGGCCGGTTAACGGTACAAATTAATCTATGGAAGAGTTTATTCAATGGCAGTATTAATCTTCAGACGATAGAAATTGACCAAGCCTTTGCCAATATTGAAAAATTCAATGATAATCAATTCAACTTTTCAGATATTCCAGAACATATTGCAATACAAGCCACGCCATCAGAAACACCAGAACTGGTCGCGGAAGAAAGCAACGACGCTAGCGGATTGCCGCACATTCAAATTGCTAATATCGGTATCACTAATTCTGCATTCAACTTTAAAGACCAGCCAACCGGCGCGGTATTAAATTATCCTGCTATCAACATTGGGCTAACTAAGTTTAATAGCCTTGCCATGCTGGTTAATCCAAAACAAGCGAATGCGCCGACACCAACATACAACCGCTTCAATTTAAGTATTGAAGGTGCTGACGAAAGTGCCGTAACAACCACGGGTCGATTCCAGTTAACGCCTTTGGAAGCGCAAGGTAGGCTGGCACTTAAACACATTAAACTAACGACATTCTGGCCATTTATCGCCCAACAAATCACTGCCGAGTTAGAGTCTGGCATTGTCGATTTCGCCACTAATTACCGCTTTATTGGTGATACAACCCCAGCTGAAAATACCACAACGCCACAATTTATCACTGACACGGGACAATTTGCGTTACGCTCACTGATATTAGCCTCGGCAGATAACGAACTTATCAACCTACCCTTGTTCACGGCGGCTGGTATAGCGCTAGATTTACAACAGCAACTGGTGTCTATCGATAATATCAGTACTGACGGCATGCAGCTCCATGCCAGCGTGCATCAAGGCGAGGTCGATTTAGCCACGTTATTAACACCAAAATCATTAACTGATACGCCACCACCACCTAGCGTAGTTGTTGTTGCGCCAACCGTCACTGAAAAAGCCATCGCAGAACAAGATTCAGTTGTAGATTCAGTCATCGATGTAATCGAGACCGTATCTGAAATAGAGGTAGAAACAGTAATAGAGCAAGTCGCGGCGATTGAAGCCAGATCAGACGCTCGGGTATGGGTAGTTAACCTTGGAGAATTTAATCTAACTAATTATGATATCAACATCGTCGAATCGTGGATAACGAAAGCAACAAAATGGCGTATATCACCACTAAACTTCAGCACCAAAGCAATATCAAGTAGCTATAACGCGCCTATCGACTACGAACTTGCGCTGAGTATTAATGATAACGGTAGTTTTGCTTCACAGGGTAGCATCGACATTAAACAGCAATCCATTGCCGCTCACATCAGTCTAGAAAAACTGAATTTGACTCAATTTCAACCTTACATCAGCTCTTACCTGAATATCATCATGAAAAGTGGTTTTTTCACCACCAAAGGGGACCTTTATGCTGATAGCAAAGGTACCACGCGTTTCAACGGTGCAGTGCAAGTCGAAAAACTGGTTATTAATGACAAAAAACTCAATAAATCGCTGCTTAAATGGCAAGATTTTACCATCAACAGTATTGCGCTTGATCAACAAGCCAATAGTTTACTCATCGATCACATCCAATTGACCCGACCTTATGCGCAAGTGATCGTCGCAGCAGACAAAAGTTCGAACATATCTAACTTAGTGATAGAGCAGGAATCAGCGAATAAAACATCAAAGGTAACGTCAAAGGTAACGGCTACAGCAGAACAAAAACCAGCCACCACAGCTGAAAACGCCATGCTCATTGAAATAAACAAGTTCACCCTAGTCGGCGGTAAGGTCGACTATACCGATAACGTGCTTAAACCTAGTTTTGCAGCTGTCATCGAAAATATAGAAGGCCATGTCGGTAAACTATCTTCGACAACAACCAAAAATGCAGAACTTGATATCAAAGCTGTCGTCAATAAATACGCACCTATGACCTTAAGAGGTGTGGTTAACCCATTAATCCCAGAACCTTTTATTGATGTTGAATTTGTATTTAATAACTTCGAATTACCATCTATGACACCCTACTCTGGCACCTATGCGGGATTAGATATTGATGAAGGTCAGCTTTCGCTTGCGCTTAAATACAAGCTAGAAAAAAATCACTTAGAAGGCAGTAACCATATCTTTATTGACCAACTGGATATGAATGATACCAAAGACAGTGACGCAGGCAGTTTTCTGCCAATTACCCTCGCTATTCCACTGCTAAAAGACAGCAGCGGTGCAATTGACTTAGGGGTTAACGTGTCAGGTGATCTTAACGATCCAAGTTTTAACGTCGGTGAAATTGTACTCAAAACATTAAGTAACATTATTCTTAAAGCAGTAACATCGCCATTTACATTATTAGCAAGCCTTGTTGATACCACCGAAGATTTAGATAAAGTCAGTTTTGCTAATGGTTCTACTACACTCGCGCAAACAGAGCAGAGTAAACTAGATGCATTAGCCAAAGCGTTAGCACAACGTCCCCAAATAAAACTGAACATCAAAGGCAGTTATGATGAAAGCGCAGATAAAGAAGCACTACAAAATAGCGCGTTAAATAGCAAACTGAGTCAATCAACAGGCAGTATCATTGAACAAAGTACCAACGCAGAAGACCTTCCTGTATCGGCAGGTATGACAAATGCGCTGATTGACTTATACGAATTAGAAACCAAAGGTAAAGCGGATGCATTACGTAATGCCATTGCGACCCAACAACCCGCACTCGCTGAACCTGATTTGGAACAAGTTTGGCTTCGCAGTTTATATACAGAAACCAGAAAGCTTCAAGTCGTTACTGAAGAGCAATTAAGAGGACTCGCAAAATCTCGGGCAAATACCATTAAGTCACATTTACGTGAAGTCAGTAAAGTGGATGCGGGCCGCATTTTTATACTAAGTCATCAAAGCAATGTACCATCAACAAGTACCGAAACAACCCTGACTTTGGTTGTAAAGTAAGCCATACAAATAGCCTCATTGAATTATATACTCGAAGTAACTTGGGTATACTATCAAAATCAATGAGGCGAATAACGCCTCCCCACCCCCATGGTTAAGTGTATTGCTGATAAATATACAAATCACAGATCATGACTTATGCTTAAAACAAGTTTGAATTAAATATAGCTAATTTGAATGCCAAGCTGTTTACAGTTTACGGATGAATCAGTCTTCAGTGATATGTAATTGGAGGTCGATTTATGCTGGAAGGTAATTTCATTGCGGTAAAATCAGAACTGTTAATCAGACATATTCATGAATTTATGAACCACAAGGTCAGCTACCGGATACTAACCGATTATATTTGGGAAATATTACAAGATTGGCAGCGTTTAAACGTTGTCGACAACAACATAGCAAGCCCCAAAGAACAAGTGTTCTGGTACTTAGTTTTTGAACTACAAATTCGAGATGAAGTATCGTTATTGCATGATAAAGAACTCAATTCCAAACTAAATCATTGCATACTGTTTTTACAAGGACGGCTTGATATGCCTGACAACTGTATTGGCATCAGGCCCAATTAGCTATTACTGTTAGTTGTTTATTGGTAGTTGTTTACTGGTATTTCTTCGCCGTTAACTCCGCGAGTCTGACAATAACTCGCACCGATTTTTCCATGCCTTCTACAGTGATAAACTCATGGATACCATGAAAATTATAACCCCCAGTGAAGATATTTGGGCAAGGTAATCCCATAAAGGATAATCGCGCCCCATCAGTGCCACCACGAATAGGTTTAATATCAGGTTGTATATCGCACTCAATCATCGCCTGCTTCGCGAGTTCAATGATATGTGCGTGAGGCTCTACCATTTCACGCATATTGTTATAACTATCGCTTAGTGTAAGCACAATGCGTTCACAGCCCAGTACCTCATTTAACGCGGTGACCTTTTGTTGCATAAATGCTTTACGCCGCGCTAATCCAGCGGTATCGAAGTCGCGAATAATATAACTTAAGGTGGTTTTGGCGACACTGGTTTGCATTGCATTTAAGTGATAAAAACCTTCGTAGCCCGCGGTGCATTCTGGCGTTTCATCCGCAGGCATCATCGCTTGGAATTTGGCAGCAATGCCCATGCTATTAACCATCTTATCTTTTGCAGACCCAGGGTGTACGTTAACACCATGACATATTACAGTTGCAGAACTGGCATTGAAGTTTTCAAACTCTAATTCACCAACAGGGCCACCATCGATGGTATAAGCCCACTGTGCATTAAAGCCTTCGACGTCAAACAGATCAGCACCGCGGCCAATCTCTTCATCTGGGGTAAAGCCAATACAAATGTCGCCATGTTTGATGTCAGGATTAGCTTGTAAATAGGCGATCGCCGTCATAATTTCAGCAATCCCGGCTTTATTATCCCCACCAAGTAATGTCGACCCATCAGTAGTAATGAGCGTATCGCCATGTAACAGATTAAGTTCTGGATACATAACTGGTGATAACACCTCTCCATGGCCTAAACTAATATCACCACCTTGATAATTGTTGATGATTTGTGGATTAACATTTTTACCCGATGCATCTGGCGCAGTGTCCATATGGGCAATAAAACCGATGGCTGGAACCGTTGTGCTAATATTACTCGGTAGGCGTGCCGTTAAATAACCATTGCTATCGAGTTTTACGTTACCTAAATTTAAAGACATTAACTCTTGCTGTAGTTGTTTCGCGAAGACAGTTTGACCTGGCGTACTTGGACAAGTAGCAAGGGTATGATCGGACTGGGAATCAAAACTTACATAACGTAAAAATCGTTCTATCAATGTAGTCATAATAAAGCCTTAATGAGTAAATAAATAACATAAGTAAACAGGTAGTTATGATGTACGGCTATTATGCATAATAAAAAGTGACCAGACGTTGTCCTTAATCATAAATGGGTATTTATTTTACTTCCAGGATGTTAACAAGCACAACGCCCTGTATAAATCCCAGTAGTAGTGAAGAGGTTTAGAATGCGAAATACCACTGTACAATGGCCTATATTATTCCGTTACTGTCTGCTGTTTATTTTTTTATCGGTATTTTCCACCGCGATAATCTTGCTTACGTTCAGTCAAGATTGGCGGATTATGTTTGACCTAAGAATACAAATGGTCGCACTTAAACTCGCGTTTATTGCTGTTATTTATATTGCCTTTCCATTTTTAATGGTGCGTTTTTGCTATTATTTCTACCAATTAATTAGCCACGGCAGAAAGGAAGGTATCTCACTGTTTTGCTATCAAACCTTATTTAATCCTATCAACTTTATATTCCGACCTAGCTTGCTCACTCCTGGGGGGCTTACTCACCGCCGTCGCTGTATCATTTCGATCATTCTCATGGGTTGTTTATATAGTTCAATTTTTGCCATGGGTGAAATTATAATGTAAACGTTGAAATCCAACCTTTTGGTTGTCACAGCCAAATTGTCACTTAAAACTTCCATTTCCACCACAATCGCTATATCATGCTGCTCAATAGCGTAGTTAAATTAACTATAGTACTTAAAAGACAACAAGTTAGTGAATTATCATTTGTTTGACCACCAAATTTATAATCAATTAATAGGGAACTGTTATGTTAGGTACTGCCAACAGCAAAAATGCAACACGTGTATTATTATTAGGCTCAGGTGAACTGGGCAAAGAAGTCACTATTGAGTTTCAGCGCTTAGGTGTCGAAGTAATTGCAGTGGATCGTTATGACAATGCTCCAGCGATGCAAGTCGCGCACCGCAGTCACACAATTAATATGCTTGATGGTGATGCGCTTAGACGCGTTATTGAACTTGAAAAACCAGATTATGTTATTCCAGAAATCGAAGCTATTGCCACTGATACCCTGCTTGAATTAGAGCAAGAAGGTGTCAATATTGTGCCAACAGCACGCGCAACTAAACTCACGATGGATCGTGAAGGTATTCGCCTTCTCGCCGCAGAAACCCTGCAACTACCAACCTCAACGTATATTTTCACCGATAACAAGACAGAATATCTTGCCGCTGTTGCAGAAATTGGTATTCCGTGCGTGATCAAACCGGTGATGAGTTCATCAGGTAAAGGTCAAAGCATTATTCGTGAGGACGATGATATTGACCAAGCTTGGGACTATGCGCAAGAAGGTGGTCGTGCAGGTGCAGGCCGTATCATTATTGAAGGTTTTGTTAAGTTCGATTTCGAGATCACCATGCTGACCATCAGTGCTGTTGATGGCATCCATTTCTGCGACCCCATTGGTCATCGTCAGCAAGATGGTGACTACCGTGAATCATGGCAGCCACAAATAATGTGTGATGTCGTCCTTGCTAAAGCACAAGAAGTATCTGCTAAGGTAGTTAAAGAATTAGGCGGTTATGGTCTATTTGGCGTCGAACTCTTCATTCGTGGTAAAGACGTGTTCTTTAGTGAAGTGTCACCACGTCCACACGACACTGGTATGGTGACCTTAATCTCGCAAGACTTATCTGAATTTGCCTTGCATGTGCGCGCTATTTTAGGTCTACCTATCACCCAAATCCAACAGTTTGGTCCGTCTGCCTCTGCGGTTATTTTAGCTGAAGGTCATTCGACTAACATCGGTTTTAATCACTTAGCACCCGCATTAGCTTGTGTACCAGGCAGTCAAATCCGTCTATTCGGTAAGCCCGAGATCGCAGGTCAACGCCGTTTAGGTGTGGCTCTGGCTCGTGGTATTAATACCATCGATGCGATTGATAAAGCCAAAGAAGTAGCGCAAACAATTGAAGTGACGTTTGACTAAGACTTTTGACTAAGACAAGGTGGTTTTAGTTAACAGCTAACTACCTTGAAGTAGTTTGGGTATATAAAGTACAACGATCAAAAAAGGCTAACAAGTTATTACTCGTTAGCCTTTTTTGCATCAACTATTAACTACAAACTTAAAATCACACCAGCAATTGCGGCGCTCATCAAGTTAGCCAATACACCAGCGAAAATAGCGCGGAAACCATGCTTAGCGATGAATTGACGACGTTCTGGGATCATGCTGCCTAAACCACCGATTAAGATAGCCATGGTGCTGATATTGGCAAAACCGCATAACGCAAAAGTGATAATGGCTTGTGAATGTTCACTTAACTGATCTTTAACTTCCATCAACTGAATAAACGCCACAAACTCATTAACCACGATCTTATTACCAATCAACGAGCCTGCTACAATCGCTTCATCCCACGGCACACCAATCAACCAAGCAACAGGTGCAAACACATAGCCTAAAATTATTTCAAAGCTTAACGTCAGATCAAACCAATTACCGATACCGCCTAGCATACCGTTGAGTAACGCGATAACACCGACAAAGGCTAACAAGGTCGCACCAATCGCAGTCGCCATGCTTAAACCAGCCATCGCACCGTCAGCAAGTGCTTCGACCACATTGGTTGCACGCGGTAATTCTACTTTGGTGATCTCGTCTGCGCTAATTTCATTTTTTGATGGTGGGAACAAGAACTTCGCCATGAGTAAACCAGCAGGTGCCGACATAAATGACGCCGCAACCAGAAACTTAATTTCAACACCAATCATGGCGTAACCCACTAAGGTGCCACCAGCAACCGAAGCAAGACCACAAGTCATCACCGCAAAGAACTGTGAATCGCTCATGCCTTTCAAATACGGTTTAACCACTAAAGGTGCTTCAATCATACCCACGAAGATGTTTGCCGTCGCCGCCAACGATTCCGCGCGACCTGTGCCTAATAACTTCTGCAAGCCACCACCAACAATGTTAATAACTTTAGGCATAAAACCAATATGATACAGCGCTGAAATCAACGCCGAGAAGAACACAATAATACCTAATACATTGATAGCGAATACAAAGCCGCCCTGAACTAAACTGCCAAATAAGAACGAGATACCTTCCTGACCATAATCAATCACGTTTGATACGCCCGCGCTAAAACCATTTAACGCGTCTTTGCCTGCTGGAAAATATAATACGATGAAAGCAAACGTGATCTGCAAGGTAAACGCGAGTGAGACTGTTCTTAGGGGGATATTACGGCGATCGTTAGAAAATAAATACGCCGTTAATAGGATCACTATTATGCCTAAAATAGATATCATGGAACAAACCTGTTTAATGGTTAAAATTATAAAGACGCATATTGTAGTTCGCGCCATTTTTACAGCAAGGCCAGTAAGTTGCCTGCTTGTTACAATTAAATTCAACAGGTTTGTCGTGATAGCTAGTTACTTGTTTTATAACGAATCCATAAGGATATTTATGGCATTATTTCCATATGGAAAAGATCTTTCCGCATCAGAAGATAAGTTGTCAGGGTTAGATTTTAATCTGTGACTTTAATTGCCGATCCCAGTATGAAGGTTGACCAATATATTCTTTGAAAAAGGTGATTGCCGCGCTGCTCTTCTTAGGTAAATGCTTACGGCTTGGGTAAACAGCATAGAACTGCATGCTTTGGCTCGCTTGCCATTCCGGTAACAGTTGTATTAACTTACCCGTTCTAAATTCATCGGTTAGCAAGTACGTCGCTAAATAAGCAATGCCCCACCCAGATATAGCGGCATCACGGATCGCTTCGGCTAAATCAACACGGTAATTACCATTCACATTGATGTATAACGCGTCATCGCCTTGTTTAAATGACCACAAGCCATAGTTACGCTCACGGCTTTGGTAAATAAGGCAGTTATGATGTTCAAGATCGTTAGGATGTAAAGGTGTAGTGTGATTCATCAAATAATCCGGTGACGCCGCAAGCACAAAGCAGGTATCAGCCAAATGCTGAGCCACATAACCTTCGGGAATATCTTCAATGTTAGTCAACCACAAATCAAAACCATCCTCAATCATATTGGTTTTATAGTCGAACAAACTGACTTCGACATGCAGGTCTGGGTGCAGTTTACGAAACTGTTCAATAGCCGGAATTATATGGATAGTGCCAAATGACTGCGAGACACCTAACCGCAGAATACCGGTCACTTCATCTTGTAGATTCGTCATCATCACATCAGCGTTTTGCACACTGCTCACCACTTCCGCACAATACCCAGCAAATTGTTGCCCTGCATCTGTTAAGGTAAAACTGCGGGTTGAACGCTGAACCAGCTTGACGTTTAAATCAGCTTCCAAACATTTGAGTTGTTTACTGACATGAGAAACCGACACACTTAGTGTATGCGCTGCAGAGGTAAAACTTCCGGTTTGCACCAAGGTATGAAAAAGAGCCATTTGGCTAGCGCGATCTTGAATCAAATGAAAAGTACCGAGTAACGTCCGATCCGTGTGACTAGGTAATAAAAATAAACACCGTTATTGATGTTTAATACCGGCAAGTGTATACAAAAATTACTAGGCAATAAAGCGGTAAGCCATGGTGGGATTAAACTGCTGGCTTACCGCTCAATTACATCACGGTTTATGCGTTAAAATGCCACGCACATAACTGCGGGTATTGGCATTATGATCTAACATAAACTCAGCCAGTAAATTGGTCATGTTGGTAATGCCCGCTTCTCCGTGCTGCTCACGTATCATCTGCACAATCATTTTTATCTCTTTGCTACCATCGACTTCAAAGCTTGGGTCGCTTACTAGTTGCTCTGGTACCCAGCGTTCTAAGTAATCAGCAAGCTTGGCTGATTTGTCATAGGAATTTTTGGCAAATACCTCAACAAAGGTGTTGTCGGTATATTCAAGCACAGCAGTCTCTTGCGTTAACGCCTTAAATAGCGCGCTGCTAAAGTCGTTATTTTCATAAGCTTGCTTGGTAATAATTGCTTGGAACTCTTCTAATACCAAATGACGATTAGAAAGCAGTTGGATCGCATCAATCTTAGCTTGCGGGAAACCCATCATGTCTTTGACATTGGTCCAGATACTCGAAGCGGTACTCACACCCGGTTGCAATGTTGAATGGTAAGACTGTGCAATATCACCAACGTAATGCATGCCCCACCCCATAAAGCGCCAGCCCCAATAATCATGGCCAGTGCTAAAGGCATATTCAGATAACGCTTTGTACATATGTACACGGTAATCAGGGAAGGTATCACGTAAGAACGGTGCTAACGTAAATAACACACTTGATTCATGGTAGAAGCCCATATGGAACGGCGCTTGCGTACTGTATTCCAATGCAGGATTACCAAAGGCTTGGTTACCAAAACCATACAGCTTACCGGCTTCAGTGTTGCTGTCTTCAAACAAACCAATATCCAGGCCGTTATCCGGATCGTCATTCGCCGATACTAAGACTTCGATTGGCGTTACCATTTCGCCACTTTTGACTTCCACAAAGGTCATCTTGTTATAATTATCGAGGTTAGTGAATACCGCAACCTCTGACGCATCCAGGCGACGACGGCCTTGCTTATCCTGCCCTGGTAATAACTGAATGTACGGATTAATACGGGCATTCGGATTAATACGTATGGCATGAATGAAACTTGTTAGTAAGTTTTGGCCAGCGGCGTCAAATGCTAACGTATCCGGACGCGGTTTATAATGCGGGAAGTTTTGGCGTAACCAGTCTTCATTGGTTGCTAATAACGTTTCTAACCCTTGCGCTTCTGCTGTCACAAATTCAGCTAAGGTTTCGACCTTGATCGGCGTTTGCGCTGCCACTTCTGGCATGGTGTTCAATATGGGATAGGTAATGAGGCTGTGTTCAGACCATGCATTGGCGTTACTCACCATCATACTGCTACACAGTAATACGCCCAATGTGACTTTAATCTGGCTTTTAAGCTTGCTCTTATGTTTTAAAAAAGTCGGGATCAACATAACATTCCTTTGAAATCGGTCGTTTATGGGTATTAACAATTGATTATAAATGAATTATGGCTGAAGGTTGGTATAAAAGTGTAAGTTTATATGAGGATGTACGTTTGTCGCCGCTTAAAGGTTAGAAGCAACTATTAAGCAGCTATGAGTCTTGTTTGTAAGACTACGATTCAACATTAAGTTCCATTGGCACATAACGAATGCTATTCACACTCAGTTCTTCCGACATGGCCTTAAACCCGACTTTCCGATAAAAGCCGAGTGCATAAATAGATGCTTTGACTCGAATCACCCCTGCGCCACTCATCTTTATCATTGCTTCAACGAGTTGTTTCGCGACACCAAAGCCATGATAGTCAGTTTTGACATAAAGATGACCAATATAGTTCTCTTCACGCCAACCTATATACCCTATTATGTCATTATCAGCACTTGCTTTAATCACTGAATAAATTTCGGGATCTTTGACCTTATCGATATCAGATTTAAACGCAATTCTAATGGCTTGCTGACCTTCTGCATTAAGTAGAGGCACAACATGTTCTTCGTTGACTGACTCACCTAATTTAAGAATTGCATCGAGATCTTTGTGAGTCACTTTTTCAAGAATAAATTCCATTTCTTCTCCATCTGCATGACATTTTAATTACCTTTATTACCAACATCTTAGCAACTAAATTCGGTAAGGTAAACGCCTGCACAAGAACTTGAGACTAGCCTAAATAAGTAAATTATCAACGTAATGCAAAACTGTTTTCAACTCGATCTCTGCCCTGTACTTTCGCTTGATAGAGTAAATCATCAACACGTTTAAATAATTGCACTATCGACTCATCTGCGATGTATTGGGTGACCCCGATACTGGTGGTAAATGAGATCTCTTGTTGTTCATCTGTCATCACTGACGATTTACGGATAGCCTCGGCAACGCGTAACGCCACTTGAGTTGCTTGCGCTAATTCTAAATGCGGCATCACGACCAAAAATTCTTCGCCACCAAAACGCGCAATAACGTCGTAATTTCTTAGCTCTTGCTTTAGCAATGACGAGACTTTGACTAAAACCTTGTCTCCAACCATATGGCCATAAGTATCATTAACACGTTTAAAATAGTCTAAATCGAACATCATTACACTAAATGAGCCTTGCGCAGCATTACTATTTTTTGCTATTCCTGTTACTTGGCGCATCAATACCCGGCGATTGATCAAGCCTGTTAGTGAATCTACTGTGGATTCGCGATAAAGTTTCATTAGCATGACCATCTGCCCAGATTGTAGCCATAAACAAATCCCGCCAAACAACACGAACAGCCATAGTTTATCGATAACTGCAGTATAATTTCCTGAGTATTGGATATACTCAAGCATTGCTAATGGTAATGAAATGACACTCAACAGCGCAACACCACCAGAGACTGTCAATGGAAACAGACCTAGCATGGCAATTATTAAGTACGGTGTGAGAGTAAATGACAAAGGTATGTCTCTATAGGCCATTGTTTGAGTCAATAATAGCTCTGTTGCCGTATAAGATAATACGGGTAATAAAAATGAGAGTGTTAATACCAATCGAGTCATATTAACCGTATGGGAACGACGAATAAGTTGGTAAAGCCCAATGAGAACACCTGATACTAATAACCGATTAACTAATAATAATTTGGCCTGCGTGCTGTCAAAGACAAGAAAATCAAGGAAAGATGATGCAGGTACGCTAATAGCAAAAAATAAGCAGACTAATTTAAGCCGTTCGACAATATATTGGTTACGGGTTTGAATAAAGTCATTTGAATGATTATGTGTTGAAACGACGTCTTCAATGGTGCTATGTCTGGCACAGAATGATTTGCCAGAATTGAGCCATTGTTGTGATTGTGGCTTATTTACCTGCTGACGACGATCATCATTGTCTGCGTACGATGAATTAGACATTCCTTCTTCCTTGATATTATGCACAAAATATTATGAACAATTATATTTCGCAATAATAAGCCAACGTCGATTTATAGTTTTGATCTAGTTCAATAAATACCCATGGTTAGGTATCCGACCTAAGAAAGACCCACTCACGAACTTTTGCTTGCCTAATAGCATCGGTATATTCATTTTATGCTACGAGGATCCTAACTAAGGGGTATCTTATAGGGCTAAGACTAGATGAGTCAGTTTTCACAGGCAGGCGCGACAGTCTTTCGACGAAGTCGCTACCAGCCCGCAACACTTGTGACAACTATTATGACAGCAAGCAACACTGCGCCTTTAAGTCGAGCGTGCTCTTAAATAATCTTGGATCATCAATTTTATCTAGCATTTCAATACTCGGTAAACACGCATCATCGACGTAGTCGGCAAAGTCACCCTCTGGATCAAACACTAAGATATCCAGCGCTAATCTGTCCATGCCATATAGTCCGCGGTGGATCATATCCGCTGAAAAAACCAGTAAGTCGCCCGCTGCTAAGTTAATAACCTGACCGGTAGAAAGACTGTCGCTACTCACTTTGCCTTTGATTTCCTGTCGTACATTAAATTCTTCTTCATTATCCCAGCGCTTATGCGTACCAGGGACGAGTTCCATGCCGAGTTCATCAAACAAAGGCACGCGAAGATGTACTACTTGCGTCTCCTGAACGGCTATTTTTTGCTGTTCAACCTCATGGTCGTATTGACAGTCACGATGCCAAAAGTCTTTTTGTTGAGGATTAACGGGATTGAAAAATAATTGGGTATTCATAAATGCGGGATTAGCCGGTATCACCGATTCGACCACATCCATCATTTTTTTTGAACTGATAAAATTAAACAGTTTCAGTCTATCGTCGCACTCTAAATACTCAATACCGGTAATGACAGAAGAATTAAACGCTTCTTCCCGATAGAATTCGGCGTTGTCTTCTTTCCACAACTCATGAAATTTAGATACGACGTCTCTCAGTGCTAAAATCTCAGCCGCATTAAAATAATTTCTAATTACAAAGTAACCTTGCTCGTCATATTCGCTATTCAATTGACTTCTATTACTCTCTTCAACACCCATTACCTTTAACACCCATTACCTCTATTTTATGATAACAACTCGGCGGTCTATGCTTTGATAAATACCAGACAAGCTATAAGGATTGAGCCGAGTTTAATTTTGTTTAGTTACACCAACTACACCAACACTTGTCGTGTATTTCTGATGTAGTGATGGATCTGCCCCTCGACTTTAACGTCAATCATTTCATCTGGTCGGCGATCATTGGGACAAGGCATTTTCGGTGTGGTGCCAAACAGTCGGCAGATCAACGGTCGTTCCTCGTACACAGTGCATCCTTTAGGTCCCAGATGTACGCAGTTATACTCATCTAATGCAGCTTCATGCTCAGCATCTGTTTTATATGGCAGGCGCGACATTTCTTCAGCAGACGTCGTTACGGGTCCACAGCAATCATGGCAACCCGGCGTACATTCAAACGTCGGGATCTCTTTGCGCAGGCGTGCAAGGTCCTCTTTATTATTGTTATTGTTCTTGTTCATTAACAATAATTTTATTTTTTCGTATTCCGAAACCATGATAGTTTTCTACCTAATGTCACTCGAAGATGACAATGCCTGTAAATTTACGGCGTATGTTAACATTTGTAAGTGTACCACGCCTTGATTTCCGACATCCTTCACCTTACTTAGACTCTAATAGTTCACGAAATGATGTTGGTAATATACTTTGCGCTTTACTGGTAATACATTGTTCATGTTTTTGCCAAAGGATCCCGAGATAAATAATGAATAACCCCAGCAGTGTTAATGAGATTGGAAATAACCAACTGTCTTTAAATATATCCGCCGCTAAGTGACCAATGTAACCAGTACAGCCTATCGCGCCGAAAACAACAAACACTCTGCGAACAAGTAATACGCCAACAGCGATCATGAGTAGATTGATACTAAAGTAAATAAATTTAGAGAGCTCACTATCAGAATATTGCAGGGACATTCCGCACCAAAAGGCGAGCACCCCAAATAAATATATCCAAAATGCATAGTCAGCTGTGTGTCGAGATCTAATATCTATCCAAAAGGCTAAGGCAATCATGAGTAGTCCTGTGTACATAGACACGAGTTTTCTGAGCGCCCAATCAAAATCTCCGCCCGAAATCATGGCTGTAACATCCATGGTTAAATACCAGAGTGTCACCGCAATTGGCATCATTAAAAATGGATACCTATATTTCCAAGCGAGAATTGCACCAACGGCTAACGTACTCAGTTCCATATACAACCAATGCCATTTGATATAGCGATGATAATCTCGATATACACTTTCATCCGGCCAAATACCCAATGCATGTTGTAATCCATATACTGCCAATGGGGTCAACGCAATAACAAAGGTGACACATATACCAGCAGGTATCGCATACCCTTTTGCTTGAAATGTGTTGGTCAGTTTAAGGCCAACAACCGCATAAAATAAGGAGATAACAACAATACCGACACCACCGAATGACTCCCAGCCTAAATTCATAAACAGCGTCATCGCACCGATTGCAATTAAACCGCCTACATAATAAAGAACATGGGTAAAATCAAATTTAGGGCCTGTATTAGGCTGCTTGTTTATGAATTCAATTAATTTCTCAGACTGTTCAAATGATAAAATCTTCTCATTTACTGCGTCTTCAAGATTTTTCTTCGTTAAGTTCAATTTAGACTCCTTCCTATGACTTTATGCACAATACATTATCAATTTAAGGCAGCAAGGTAAACGGCCAGCGCTTATGCCGAACCTAATTCGAATAAACAGAACTCTGCTAGACTCACTGAGTACCGTTTGACTGCTATTTACGAGCAAGTTTAAGGAAGGAATTCGACTATGAACAAACTATTTCCCTCATTTATTATAGCTACATTCCTTTGTCTGACCTACGTCGTATTAGCCGAGGATCATAATGCAGATAAAAAGATGTTTAAAGTAACTGAGCTCAAACCTGGCTTTCAGTTTTTGCAAGGCAAAGGCGGCAATATCTTATTATCTGCAGGTAAGGATGGTCTGCTTATTGTTGACAGTGATTACAGTGAGATGACACCAGCATTGCAAGAAGTACTAGCGCAGCATAAAAGTTATTTAAAATATGTGCTTAATACTCACTGGCATGGCGATCACACGCAAGGTAATAAGGTGCTGGGTAAAAACGCAGAGATAATTGCGCATGATAATGTCTACCAACGGCTAAATAGTCGTCAAGAAGTTAAACTGTTCAACATGGTGTCAAAACCTTACCCTGCACATGCATTACCGGATATTACCTTTGACCATTCGCTCACGTTACGCTTCAACGACGAGACCATTAAAGCGCTGCATCTACCGAACGGTCACACCGACGGCGACAGCATTATCTTCTTTGAAAAAGCCAATATCGTACATATGGGCGACCATTTCTTTAATGGCATGTTCCCTTTTGTTGATGTGGGTACCAACGGCAGTGTTCGTGGTGTGGTGAAAAATATTAATGGGATCCTAGATAAAATAGCGGATGACACCATTGTCGTCCCTGGTCATGGCGCGATATCTAACAAACAACAACTGATCGCGTTTAAAGACATGTTAGTCGGTACTATCAATGAAGTTGAAGTGATGATGACCCAGCAAATGAACCTAAAGGCTATTCAGGAAAAAGGCTTGAGTGAGCAATGGAAAGTCTGGGGCCAAGGCTTCTTGAATGAAAAAGTATGGATCGGTATTGTACACAGTAGCTTGACGAAGGATGCCGTTAAAAATTGACTGTAGCGGCGAACAAAACTGAAATGTTGATGTCTCACACCGCGATGAATTCTTAAAGATATTCAGAGACAGGTAAAAACATGAAACTTTATTTTAAAAAACGGTATTAAAAATCACATGAAAAAGTTAAGCCTTATATTTACAATTCTAGTCCTTTCCATGCTGACAGCTTGTTCGTCTAGATCCACGTTGACAACCGGGTCACCTAAAACCATAGCCTACTCAAGATCTCATGATCTTGTCGGTCAAGCGTCTTGGTATGGTAAAAGATTCCACGGGAAGCTTACCGCGAGTGGAGAGACATACAATATGAGGGCATATACTGCCGCGCATAAAACCCTACCATTTGGTACCGTCGTTAGGGTTATTAATACGGCTAACAGTAAGTCTGTCGATGTCAAAATTAATGATAGAGGGCCATTTGTTAGAGGCCGAGTAATAGACCTTTCTCAAAAAGCATTTGAACAAATAGGCAATACAAATCAAGGGGTCGTTCCTGTCAGAATAGAAATTCTGGATGACAGTAATACCTTTAGATACAAGCATTAAAAAATAGATGTCTGTGGTCTTGAAAAACACCTCAAGGCACCTATTTCAGTATAAAAAATCATTAAGCCACAACAAACGTCATGTGATGTTGATGTTATTCTTTATTTTTTTCATCTTCATTTGCCACTTTTTTCTCTAGACAACGCCCTCTCGGTTCGTCGCCCTCATGCAGCACGATGTCAGTATGCAGAAACTCAGCAGCCTCCGCAGAACCTTTCACTTTCTTCGCGCTACGCTCCAACATTTCGGTTTCAAACTCAGTTAACACACGGTCTCTCAAGCCAGCTTCACGCCATTTAGACAAGGGTCTACATTCTTTGGTAATAACCCTAGCCAGTGCCAGCGCATCCAACAGCGCTTGATTCGCGCCCTGTCCTTTGAATGGACTCATAGGATGTGCAGCGTCTCCGATCAAGGTCACGTTAGCCCCTTGCTGCAACAATTCAGGCTCGAGTAGCGCTCGGTCATACACCGGATAACCAGAAACCATCACTTCCTGCGTCGCCGTTAAAATCTGTGGAATGGGATCGTGCCACTGACATCGACGCAACGCTTCTTCTTTTAGTGCTTTAGTGCCTTGCGCACTTAACGCCTTGGCTTCGTCTTCTGGCATTGGAAAACTAAGTTGCCACATCACCGAGTCCGCGTCATAAGGCATGATGTAGATACGCTCATGGCCATTAGCGGTTTGGAATACCGTGGCCGAGTCGAGCAAAGTACGATCAAGCCCTTCATCTTCAAGATCGGCCAAAGGACAGATCCCCAAGATCACGATACAGCCTAAATAATTTAATGGCGAAGCATCCTCACCCACCAGCAACTGGCGCACCGAACTGCGAATACCATCCGCCCCAACCACAAGATCTGCATGGGCGTACTTCATCTCACCATCAACCTGAAAACTCAAATCAACACCTTCACCCTCAGATTGTTTAAAGTCGACCAACTGATGCCCCCACTGCACCGCATCATGTCCACCGAGTTGCTCAAGCAAAGCTAAACGCAACGACTGCCTTGCGATATGGACATTGGTGCGTGTCGGTAACTTTCTCTCGTCTGACGGCACCCATTTTCTGATCCCCCATTCACCGAGTACTTTGCCTTCGGTGGTATGCACCACATGTCTGGTTGAAATTATGCCGTCCTCTAACGAGAAAATGCCCAACCCCTCAATAGCTCGACTCGCTTGTTGCAGCGTAAGCCCATAACCTTGAGATCGTGCATCGAAGCCGCTATCGCGTTCATAAAGCGTAAAAGGAATGCCACGGTGCAAGCAAGCCACAGCAAGGGCCACACCACCGATGCCACCACCAATAATGGCAAGGTGTGGGTAGTTTTCTGTATCTGGCCCATCAACAAAGGATGGGATAGCGGAACGGATCAGCCCGGACCCTTTACAATTCGAGCAGGCATCAAGGTGCGGCTTAGGGCGGACAGGCGCGATGCCTTCGCAGTTGGACTTTTCAAAGTGCTCTAATTCTCGCTGGTAGCGGAGTCTTACTTTCTTGCGCAGGCGTTTACTTACTTTCCCACGACCCTTACATTCAGCACAAATATTCCAGTGGTTCTCTTCAATCTTCAACTTTTCTACCTGCCCTTTATTTAACCCGCGATTGGTTACACTCAAATAAGAAAACTCTCAGCTGTTAAAACTCATATTGAGGCCGATGTTGAAGCCTAAACAGTTAAGCTGAAAGTTAAGATGTGATTATAACGGTCATTACGGTCTATTACTGTTTAACTGGAGAAAACTTAGATTTTTATTGATACAGGCTGTATTTGCGGCGAATTATGGTGCTTTCTACAGTTGGGGGAGACGAGCGTGGTTGTTCACCAAGCCAAATTAATGGCTCAGCGATTTACCTGAAAAACTTACTTATTACTATCTAAACGTTTTTTGAGATTAAGTGCGGCATCTGCAGCTAACAAACGCATGAATTCAGAACCATTACTCTGCGCATTCCCGCCTCCGATCACAATTTCAGGTACCAGACGACTGTTGCCCAGACTGTTGAATAGAGCCGTTTGGATTTGTACTTCCGCCTTTAATGTTTCATCGAAAACATATTTAGGATCCAGTGCCGCAGACTTAGCCCTTTGACGTGCTTCGGCTAATACATCCATACCCTGCGCCTCGAGGCGTTGCTGTTTCAATATTTCTGCTTGTTCTTTAGCAAGTTCAGCTTTAACTGCCACACGTTGCTGCGCAGAAATAATCGCATTGGCTTTCACCCTTTCAGCGTCTATCTGTTCCTTAATTTTGAGCTTTTCTGATTCAGCTCTCTGCTTGGCAATGGCTTGTTCACCTAAAGCGACTTCGGTACGGGCTTGTTGTTCAGCCTTCTTTAGATTTTGTCGCGCAAGCGCTTCATCGGCAGCGGCCTGCTTTTGGGCTTCAAGCCTGGAGTTCACTTTACTCTCGTAGTCAATATCGATAATACTCGCATCAACGACCGTGATCCCATAGGCACCTAAGATAGGCGAATTACGCAATAAGTTGCCTTCTTGATCTTCTTTTATTTTAATCGTGACACGCTGCTGTTTACTTAAATTATTAAACTCACCCTTTTTAGCACGGCTGTTGGAACCAAAAATTTGCTCGGTCACAAAAATACCATTGATGAGTTGATCAGAAAAATCTTGGCTTAGTTGGCCATTACCACCTGAATAGTGTTGTTCTACTGACATCATTCTAGCGGATGCTTTGACATTTTCAGTTGTCGCACGCATCAGTAAATTTGAGATTAATGTTTCTTGCGAGCCAAACTCTTCGTGGATTTTAAGTAATCCCCGTAATGCGCCAGAATCACTGGCAGATACATTACCAGGTAATCTAAAGCGTGCTACGCCTCTGGCCCCCCCAGTCGTAGTATCAAGGAATCGAATTGGGATTAATGGTGCCAATGCACTCGCCGTTGCCGCTTTATCACCGGTAAAATTAATCGAAATCACTTTTTTATAGGCTGATACGGTGCCAAAAGCTTTGAAATAAGGCCCGGCTTGACTGATCACCGTGAGATTACCGGTAAATGCCGATTGATGAACCAGACGTTCGTCTGCTTCATTCCAGGCGACCATCTGTGAGATTAACGTCGCAATGACCACCAATACGATGATAAAAGCTGAAATTAAAATCAAATTACGACGCCCAATTCGGGCAATTAAAGAATTAGTTGTGACTTGTTGAGCTGGTTGAACATTACTACTCATGTTTGTTAATCTCCATATTTAACTTCTTCCTGACAAAGTAGATGATCTCTTGCTCACTTAACTGAGCGCAGAAACTACCGGATCTGTGCAACTCTATAAAAGTCGCCAGTATGTCTTCTTTACTTTGTGTTAATTTATCTGCATTTTCTTGATTTTGATTCTTTTCGATAAGCTGGGTGATTAATTCATCCACTATTGTATCTTCATCAAATAACACATTATATTCTTTAGATTTGCTGATCCGCCCCTTATGTATGTTGCGATAAATCACATAAAATGCTGCGCACAAGATAATAATGAGCACACTTAACCCTGTAATATATAAAAACATAATATCTACTTATATTGTTTTGAGTGTTAAAGACAGGGTGAACACGACATGCAACGCTACATTACGTGGGTAGAAATACCAACCTAACCTGCGCCAGTAAAAAACGTCCGGTGATGGTTCTTGTTGGTTTTTTTGCTAATGTCGCACATAATTACGCCTATCCGACTGAGTTGCTTCCCACTCTGGAATAGTTCCCTCTTCTGCACATTCTAGGATTCCCAGCCAATGACATGACTGGACACCCTCTTGTTAGCATACTTATATATTAGCGTTGTTTTAATGCTGCAACAGCTAAGCCCGATGTAATAAAGGTTAACCCGGCTCCAATATTTAATCCGTTAATAATTCGAGGTTTTTTCTGTAGCCAACCAGTAAGTCGTGATGCAAAAATCCCCATTAACGCAAAGCCTACTGCCGTTAACAAAGCAAACCATACACCGTAAACAAGCATTTGGGTAGTGACTGAGCCCAGTTCGGGATTAACAAATTGTGGAATAAATGCAAGTACAAACATGCCTGGTTTTGGGTTGAGTGCAGCTGATAAAAACCCTGTTGTGAAGATGCTAGTAAGTGGTTGTTTGTCAGTTGGTGTTAAGTTTATAAGACTTCGTGATCTTAATACTTTAATACCTAGCCAAATTAGATAACCGGCACCGATGAGCTTTACAATGATAAAGGCTAGCTCAGAAGTTTGTATTAATAATGTAAGTCCAAATGTTGCGGTTAGTATATGAAATAAAATACCGACTCCGGATGCGGCGCCGGAGAAACATGCTGCAAGTTTACCTTGGCTGAGACCTCGGCCAATTGCCAAAATATTATCTGGTCCCGGTGATACAACTAAAACCAAACACGCTAATGTATAAGTGATCCAAACTTCTATCGGGAACATAAATCCTCCTTGAGTATGCTAACGCCAAAATAAGGTCCCGACTGCACGACACCTATTCTTATTTGCTAGGTAATACTTTTTGCCTTAATTAAATAGAAAGCAAATAGTGCGATTAAAATTGAATCGAATATTATTGTTACGGCTGATTTTTCAATATACTGTTCGCCGAAAATAACAATTAATGAGATAAATGCAATTTTGCTGATACCTACGATAACCAGGGATAAATTCCGATACACAGGCTTAAATGCACCATAAATCAATAATACCCCCATTAAGAAAATCAAAAAGCCCCAACTCCTCACAACAACCTCGCCCAATGGATCGCTAATAGCTTCTCCAAACATACTTATTAGCGCTGCTTGAGGTGCAAAAACCGCAAAGATCATTGAACAAGTCAGTAAACCTGCAATAACCATAATCCATTTTATTTTAGTAATAATGATGTTCATATAAACTCCTAATTTTTTGTGTCAACTAACGCCTTGCTATGCCTAATCCCACTTATTTAGGCTTTTCTTTGTGAACAAGCATGTTCATGAATTTTGCAAACCGCCTTAGTCTGGTTTCGGGTTTCTTTGCACTTATCAATCCGTACGCGATAGCATAACGACTCGATTTATTGAGAGTTTCAAAAAACACTTTAACATTCGGCTTGCTCTCCAGTGCAGCTAGAAAGTCCGCGGGCACTTCCATTTCACTTACTACATAGGCGTTTTCCCAACGACCGTCCGCTTTTGCAGCACGAATATGCACGAGCCCTGATTCCATCATCCGGCCCTCATTTATCAAACGTTCCGCATGCTCTGTGTTCCTTTTAGACCAGTTGCTTCGCGTTTTTCTGGGCGTAATGCGCTGAAGATAGGCTTGGTCATCGATTGACTTTTTAACACCGTCGATCCAACCCCAGCATAGAGACTCGATCACGATATCATTCCAAGTCACGCTCTGAATCCCAGTATTGTTCTTGTATATCTTCACCCAGAGTTCACTTTCAGAGCCGTGATTAACCTTGAGCCACTGGCCGAAATCTTTCGGTGTTACAAATGTCATCGTTCTCAATGGATCAGGTTCAGGCATAAAATCAGATTCTCTTCGGCATCGCGCCGCAATAAGTGGCAATTTATTTTTTGCCTAAAATTCGCTGTAAACCTTGTGCGACAAAATCAATTTTATCAGCACGAATAGCTCGGCGTAATGCTTTCAGCAGCTCTCTTCGCATTCTCAGTTTAGTGCGTTTATGCGCTTTTAAATCCAGAGATGCAAACTGTTTAGCCAATTTTAGCGCCTCTTCGTAGAGTGCTTCTTTCGGCACTACCTTGTCCAAAAACCCAGCTTCAACGGCGGTTTGTGGATTGTACAATTCAGATAACAATACCGCTCTGTCAAAATGTGCGGGTCTCAAACGTTGACGACAAATTTCAATTGCTGAATGCGGCATTGCTAAACCAATTTCGACTTCGTTAGCAACAATTTTAACTTGCCCTTCAACACCGATACGATAATCACCAGAAAGTAATAAGAAAGATCCCATTGCCAGTGTGTGTCCATTACAAGCGATCACAACGGGTGTGGGGAAAGATAACAATCGCTTTGACAGCTCAAAGCCGCCGATCAACATAGCAAATGTATTTAATACACCGGTTTTTAAAATCTTTAAGTCAAACCCGGCACAAAAAATATCATTACTACCCGTCAATAGCACAACGGCATTTTCTTTCTTGGCTTTATCTAAGGCTTGATTAAGCTGGCGTAACATTTCCGGTGAAATCACATTGCCTTTGCCATCGTCCATGACAATAGTGGCGACTGCATTTTCTATATTGCAGCTAACTATGGTTGGTTTTACTTGTTGCATTTGTCTTCCTTAACGCTTGAATAGGAACTCATTACCAACTCAGCAGAGCCTTAATTTGTTAAGTGCTTACTGCACTAGTGAATATTAGTCGGTTACCAAATGGATCAGCAATCGACATATCCTTACTACCCCAAGGCATTTCTTGTATTTCAGGCCTAGCATGTTTATATTTTTACCAAGTAACAGATCATGATATTGCTCTAAATTTGTTACTTGAATACGAAGAGCCGCACCAGGACTACAATCTCCATGATGTTCAGTTATATGAAGCACACAGCCATCTTTAGAAACCTGCATATATAGAGGTAGGTCATCCTCAAATCTATGTTCCCAATCTAAATTAAACTCTAGAAATTCCAAATAGAATTCCTTGGCTTTAATTTCATCAAAGCTTCTTAAAATTGGTGTTGTATTTCCAAACTTCATTTCGACTCCTATTTACTAAAAACATTTATCGACCACTTAAGCGGACTAAACAAGCCAGTGTGCATACTAATAGTAGTAGCAGCAACAACGCTTTAATATTCTTTATGAACAACACCTTATCAATTTAATACTGCAAGGTAAACGTCCTGCAAGCATTGATGGTTGTTCTCGTGCGGTTCGACACATTTCGAATTACTTTGATCGTAGTCCTGACACCCGTAGAGCCAAAGTTACAGCTATCGAGAGTGCCTTCATGATAAAAATCATGAGTTAGCGTATAGAACCAAGTATCGGGGGGGGGGGGGCGACGGCGTTAGGATGGTAGTTAATGAAAATTAGCATGATAACGGACGAATATACTAGCTTCATTCTTACGTTAACTAACTTTATTTAATGAAAGTGAATTTATGGCTGATTTTTTATGAATTATTTTGTGTAATACTGTCGCGCAGCGGCAACACAAAATGCGTAGCTAAAATTTATCCTTGTTGACAAACTTGTTATAAGTCGCCTACTCAATACACATTTCTGTAACTAACTTAGATATTTTTCGCATACCATCCTCCATAGTTGCACTCAGAGTTTTTGATTCGACATAGTATGGAATGGCTAGCCCAAGTTTTGAAAAATCATTATGGTTAGAAATAATTATTAAATACTCTTCAAGAAGCTTAGTTTTTGTTGTTTTTCGAGATAGCTGTTTTTTTAATTTTGATTCAAACGTTTTTACTGCTGAAACTTCATCTTCAGCTTCGTCATCATCAAATTTTTCAACATAAATGACTTCGGCAAGTTTAGGTATTGACCAATCAAGCTTTGTTAATAGTATTTTTATTTCTTGCTGAATATTTTCAACTTCCATTGTCCCTAATTGTCCCTATGTCGTTTGCTACTTTATGAATGTCCCAGCGGGGACAGAAATTTAATTTAAATAAGGAAAACAACATGTCTAAAAATTCAATGTCTACAGCCGCGGCTGCTCGTATTCAGTCTGCAAGTGCAAAATCTAACGGTGGTTCAGTTTCAAAGGGAACATTTGCCGCAAGAGCTCAATCAGCAGCAAGCAACTCAGGTTCAACTCCACCACCTAATGGACCCAGTACAACTGGCAACCCATCTGGTGGTGGCAGAGGCAATAACCCACCTAAGGGTAAGTAGCTGAACAGTAGCCCTCTAGCGAGGGCTACTTACATGATTTAGCATTGCTTTCAAAGGCTTTTAAAAATCCTTCCTCATTCACTTTATATCTTATATATGAGATTTCATTCATAGTATCTTCTAAAGCACAAAGGCAAAGCTCTGATTTTGAACTACGTACTCTGTAAGATACAGGTTTGCTATAAGAACTGTTACACGCCTCTAGTACTGCATATTCAACATCCAGCGGATATCTATTTAGTCGATGAACTGACTACCGCCGTATGCGAGTATTGCTGCTAAACCAGCAGCCTTCAATGGTTTTTTTATAGTGAATTTTTCAATAACAGTCGCACAAGTTTTACAATGAAACTTAACGGTTGCTCCAACTTCGGCTTCTTCACCGCAACTACAGGATTCAGACATTTGCTCTCCATGCTGATTTAGACTTATAACATTTGTATAACAGAACGTCTCGATTACCCAAATCTATTCACCCTAGTCAATAGTGACTAATCAAATGAAAAGTAAGATAAAATCCCAACCTTAGATTCAAGTCGATTCCGAGAAAGCGAGCAGTCCTGTAATTTATTGTTTAAGTCCTGTTAATTATTAACAAAGACGAATATACAACTGATTCTATTACTATTTTCATTTACTGCAAGAAAAGCATTACACTTTAGTGGTAAATCGTGACTCAACTGAGAAATAAACAAATAACACTGTATAAAATCATAATTTTTGGTTAAAACTGATTCGAATCAATAACTAATTAGATAATGAATTAGCACCTACCCCACATTAAGACTTCCATTTACGTGCGCTACGCCACTTAAGTAACTTCGGGTTATTTACAAATACAACAACGCCATATAATCTAAGTTACCTAAGGTTATTTAATCTATTTTCAATCTACGTTTCGTCTAATGACAAAAGGAATTGCTATGAGCTATACAGTTATCACAGGCGCAAGTGCGGGTATCGGCAGTGAGTTCGCGATACAGTTGGCGCAGACAGGTCAAAACTTAGTATTAGTTGCGCGCCGTAAAGACAAGTTAGAAGCGCTGGCAGAAACACTGCAACTCGAACATGGTATTGATGTGAAATGCTTTGCCATTGACCTTGCCGAACCAGCGGGTAGTGAAATATTAGCGACCGAGATCAGCATAAACAATCTTGCGATAAACGGCCTGATTAACAATGCCGGATTTGGTGACCGCGGTAACTTTGCTGATTTACCACTGCAACGTCAAATGCAAATGATCCAATTAAATGTCAGCACCTTAGTCGAGCTCACCCACCGTTTAGTACCCAACATGCGTGAACAAGACAAACCTTTCATCATCAATGTTGCATCAACCGCTGCATTTCAAGCTGGTCCTAACATGGCGATATACTATGCGACCAAAGCATTTGTACTGTCATTCTCAGAAGCGATACACGAAGAACTACGCCATGAAGGTATTGCAGTTAGTGCGCTCTGCCCTGGTCCAACGCTGTCTGAGTTTGCCGCTGAAGCCAACATTGCCGACTCAAACCTATTTAAAGCAGGCGCAATGACATCAGCAGAAGTGGCTAAACAAGCTTTAGCCAACCGCCACAGTGCCATTGTCATCACAGGTATTAAAAACCAAGTCGGCGTATTACTTGGTAAAGTATCACCCCGCTTCATGACCCGTAAAATTGCTGGATGGTTACAAGCCTAATGCAATGTATTATTAAAAGCCGCGCCACGACACCAGAGCAAAAAGCACTGCGTCTTGCTCAGATCATGGACGTCACCGCGGCACGTTTTACCACCTTCAGTTATGAAGACGTTAACTTAAAACATATCGCTGCCGATATGGGGATCACCAAGGCCGCCTTGTATCGGTATTTCAGAAATAAAGAAACCCTATTTCTGGCTGTCTATAGCCAAGAAGCACAAAGCTTAGCGCTGACTGCAGCAAGTGAAATGGATCAGCAATCGCTGACTGATTCAATCTGCAATACTTTAATCAAGCACCCGTTATATTGTAAACTCAGTGCCATCATGTACACCGCGCTGCAATGTAACTTAACGCTAGACGAAGCCCGAGAGTTCAAAACCGCCTTATTGCAGTTTATACAGCAGTACGCGGCAATGATCAGCGAACATTATGCACTGAGTATCGAGCAAGCGACTGAGTTGATATTACAAGTACAGCAAGTGATTATTGGCTGTTGGCATATGAGCCATTCTGTCGGCGCGGTTGCCGAGGTGATTAAAGAAGGACCATTACAGTTATTTGAAGTTAACTTTGCAGATATATTACACAGTCATATCGCCCGACTTGTCGCGAGTTATCAAGGCTAGCCCACACCATTGATGAATAGTCGTGATTCACAGAGAAATGATTAACAATAACTGACATTATTTTACATACCATTGATCAATTCACAAAAATGTAACACAATCATTATAACCTACCCGCAATAAAAACAACTAAATTAACCATTTACAGGGATTTATAATGATTAAACATAGTGTCTTAATGCTTGCGATTTCAAGCATATTTCTTAGCGCTTGTAACGACTCGTCAGCAGTAACCGCTGCACCTGAAACAACCAAAGTTAAAAATCTTATCTTGATGATTGGCGATGGTATGGGACCACAACAAGTGGGTCTATTAGAACAGTATGCACAAAGTGCCCCGTTGTCGGTTTATAACGAAAAAGGCAACAAAACTGCGCTATCAAAATTTGCTGATGCCGGTCAAATGGGTCTATCATTAACGTCCCCTTATGGCAGTAACGGTAGCCTAGTTGTTGATTCAGCATGTTCGGCAACACAACTTGCAACCGGTGTTGCTGCAGGCTCGGAGATGATAGGGTTAGACAATCAAGGTAACATCGTCGAAACCATTCTCGAAAGAGCCAAGGCGCAAGGTAAAGCCACAGGCTTAGTATCTGATACCCGTATTACCCATGCCACACCAGCCGCATTCGCAGCGCATCAACCACACCGTTCGTTCGAAGCTAAAATTGCAGAGCAACTCATCGAATCAGGCAACGTCGATGTCATGCTGTCTGGTGGCGCGCGGGTATTCTTGCCTGCCGACATTAAAACCAACCAAGCGAGCCGTGACCAAATGGCCGCTTTAGGTGTGCCAGACAGTGTTTACAAAAAATCAAAACGTAAAGACCAACGTAATTTATTATTAGAAGCGAAAAACCAACACGGTTACAACCTTGCGTTCGATAAAGATCAACTTGCGGCAGCTGAAGGCACTAAACTGCTGGGTTTATTTGCCAACTCAGGCATGGCAGACGGCATTGCTTATACCGCCTGTACACAAGACAACACTTGCACACAACCCTCGTTACGCGATATGACCATGAAAGCCTTAGACATATTGTCTAAAGACGAAGATGGTTTCTTCTTAATGATTGAAGGTGGTCAAATCGATTGGGCTGGTCATGTGAACGATGCGGGCTGGATGCTACATGAACTAATCAAGTTTGATGAAGCAGTGGCTGCGGTTTATGACTGGGTGAAAGATCGTGACGATACGCTGGTTATTATTACTGCTGATCACGAAACAGGGAGTTTTGGTTTCAGTTATTCACGTAATAATTTACCCGCAAGCCAGCACTTAACCGGCAATGGTATGCAAGGTAAAGAATACAAACCAAACTTCAACTTCGGTGAACTGTCACAACTTGATAAACTGTATGCGCAAAGCGGGACTTTCTACGCGATGATGGATCAAGTCAATGCCGATTGGAATTTCAACAATACCACAGGTCAACAATGGGCTGATGCGATCAACACTTACAGCGCATTTAAAGTAACCCCAGAGCAAGCGGCACAGATTGGTTTACGCGAAGAGAATGAATATCATGTCGATGGGCATAAATACCTTAGCGCCAAGGAATTCCCGAAAGTGAATGACTTTAAAGAGTTTTATGTCTATGGCGATGAGATCCACGCCAACTTAATTGGCCGTGCATTAGGTGCTTCACAAAATATCGTGTGGGGAACGGGTACGCACACTGCAGCGCCAGTACCTGTCTATGCATTTGGACCGAAGAACATCACGCAGCAGTTTTCAACTATGCAGCATCATGTTGAATTAAGTCAAAAAATGGCTGACGCGTTATTATAAACGCCAATACTGTTAACACCTAAACTCAGCTCGTTTAAGGAAAGTGTTCAGCACCCCTTAAACGAGTTTGGCTAATATCTGATTCTTGCCTGAACCTTTCACTTTATACAATAAATCATCGGCCATTTTATACAATTCGAGCATATCCTTATCGGTACGCTTGACCGTCACCATGCCCAATGAAATAGTCACGTAGCGGTAGCTGTCATTGCCTTTGTGCGGAATAGCCAACTCTTGCACTGCAAGCCGAATATCACTGACAATTTGTGATGCCATAATTTCATCATCAGCATAAAATAATAAGCCGAACTCTTCACCGCCTAAACGGAATATATAATCATCTGCACGTAATAACTTACTCTGTAATAGACTCGAGATAATAACTAAGGCTTCATCTCCAGCTACATGGCCGTAGTTATCATTGTATTTTTTGAAGTTATCAATGTCGATAATGGCAAAACTCAATAACCGAGTATGGCGTTTAGCTGCGCGCAAACTGTCTGGGAATACAGCGTTGAACTTGCGTCGGTTGTAGAGGCCTGTGAGTGGATCTGTCATTGAGTAGGTTTCTAAACGGCGATTCTTTTCTTTTAATTCTGCTTTTTTCTTTTTAAGTTCTGTCACATCAAGCATCACGCCGACAACACCCATAATTTGGCCGTCATCATCAAGCACTGAGGCTTTATAAAACGAGAATATACGGATAGAACCGTCCGCACATTTGACTGACGTTTCATAAACTTGTTTACCCGGATTTCTCAGTAACAACAAATCTTTAGCATGATAGATTTCAGCCAGTTCGTGCGGTATATATTCACTTAAATCGAACAAAGACTTACCAATAATTTTGGCTTTATCTATGCCTAAAATAGTCTCAGCGAAAGCATTATTACACTGCTGATAGACCCCGTCAGTATTTCTATAAAACAGCGGGCTGGGAATGGTATCAACTAATGTTTGCAGCAATTGTGTTGTTTCTAGTGATTCACTTGTTATTTGGTTCGCTAACTCAAGTTGCTGCTGTAACAGAGCGGATTGTTCTTTAAGCTCTACAACTTGTGCTTCTAATTCTTGGTAGGTTAATTTTTTGTTCATCGTACACCAAATAAAATGTAAAACTAAAACGACACTAAACTGTCGTTAACTAAAATAGTCGCTCACTAGAATACCGAGCACCCTAATATTAAGTGGTCGTATAATACAAGGTTATGGCTGCGTTTAGCTAAGATCCCGCTATATTATGCCATCTCATTGGATTTATTTCAGTTCAATAAACAAAGGTTCGTGATCTGAAGACGAAAAAACTGACGCCATATTGCGCATTGCACCGACACCAATACCAACGCCAAGACGACTATTATTTAAGCCTCGATTACTATTAGATTGCCTACTGTTATTAACAAAATGGCTTTCAGCTGCGTTAATGTGCCATATTTTTTGCGTCACTAAGCTCGATAACAGATCCGGACTTAATAAGATGTAATCTAAGCGTCCCAATGCCTTAAAAGAATAAGTCCAGCCAGTATCCGGTTGATTAACGAATGGATCGTGATAGCCATATCCAGTTTTCGTTTTGGTATTAAGCAAGGTTGTTCCCAAGTAGTTATAGTCACTGTGGGCTATTTTATAATAAGCATAACGCGCAACATCATAGTCAGTTAATACTAAAAGTGGATCTTCTTTAGGATAGCTATTTAAGTCACCCAGAATAATCTTGCTGCCCGACTCACTGGCTAACGCTTGTGCCAATACACTCGCCGCTGTCGTTCTAAACTGCGCGCAATGCCCTTGCCTATCTTGAGCTAACGTTCGCTTTGCCTGTTGCCATGCGCGTAATGATTGCTGATCTTCATTGCGCTTACGCTTTAGTTTTTTCAGCATGGCCGCACGCTGCTTATCTTCAACACACTTGGAGCCTTTAGATTTAAAATGGTTCACACTAATAGTCAGGCGTTTACTTTGACTGTGATTATCGCTGACACGGATAAATGTCGGTGTTAGCGCTGGGCGGTGATAAGCGTTGCCTAGCATGCTACGCTGTATCGGTAACTGAATGACGCGCGTATTAACCAGTTTGAGCTGAGTTGGCCGATAAAACCCAGCCACAGTGATAGCGCCAGTTCCCAAATAACGTCCTTGATGTAAGTCTGATTTACGCGGTTTGACCATGGCATAATGTTTACTGGGATCTTGTATCGCTTGATTCACTAAGTCTAACAATCGCCTTATCGCAGAATGCTGACCAAAACCATTATTCTCCATTTCCATCAAACCAATAAAATCAGCATCCAATACCACCAGGGTGTCACGCAATTGCGTCTCTTGTTTACGCAGTGCAGACAATGTCGTCGCACCACGGTTTTGTCGTAATGGATTATTGCTGCCACCCGCTGCGCGATTAAAATAATTGAGTAAATTGAAACTGGCAATACGAAGATGCTCACGGGTTCGTGGCGCTAAACTCTGCCTGTCATTGCTATGTTTAAACTGCGCTTGAGCTAATCCATTATCGACCAGTAGTCGAAACTCGCCATAACTAAAATCGATAACTCCAACAATACCCGATACCCTGTCGTTCACCCGCATGTAGTCTAGGTCTGAAGTGAGAGAGCGCCCAGCTGCTAACTGTAAATACAATCGCCGCTGCTTGTTCTTTAATGCTTGCTGGTCGGCATGGATGCTACCAGGAAAGGCCATGGTGTTAGGATGAATATTAATCTGTCGGTGGCTAAGGATCATATTGTAATTTTGCCAACGACGATCATAATACAAGGGTTTAGTCACGCGCATATCGGTGATGTTGACCAAGCGTACTTTCATGCCTTCATAACGCTCTAAGGTTTCACTAAAGTTTTCATCCGCAGTCGCGACCATGATGTTGGTTGGTTTTACCCTCACCGCGCGATCAGCAACACTATCAACAACACTATCAACAACACTATCAACAACACTATCAACAGCAATATCGAGGATAGTGATGTCGGCAGTCACTTGTAATCGCGTCATGCCATAATATTCTTCCACAAATCCGGTCACGCAGACGCGGCTATCAAGTTTAATATTTGCAATCGCACCTGTGCTCACAAAGATACCGGTTGAAGCAAGACTTAGTGTCGTTGCCGTGGTTTGCTGCATAAAGAAGCCGGCATTTCGCCCAAGCTTTAGCTTAGTCACCACGCCTTGCACCGTAAACACCTTATCGCTGCGGTAGGATCGTTGGCTGCGCTTGTTAACAAAAGGCGAGCGCTTGCCCTGCCCCTGTAATTGACTGATTGAGCTATTCTCACCAACACATAAAACCGGCTTGAGTTTATGCAATAAGTCAGCAGCGAATGCGCTAGTCATCGTCACTATAATGATGATCGCACAGCGAAATAAACTCCCTAGCATTCTCTACACTTCTGTTTTAGAATCATCACCATCAATCCTTTCATTAGACCCTGCGTCTCGTGCTGTATGAGTGTAGTTACTATGGATATTAAATCGCTTACTTCTGAACAAAGAAATTCTGCAAGTGCTAACCTAGATCAACTTTCAACATTGGAACTTGTTAAGTTATTCAACAGTGAAGATGGCAAAGTCACACAAGCCATCAAACTTGAACTGCCCCTCATTGCGGCGGCAATTGATGTTATTGCCCATGCCTTTCAACAAAACGGACGGTTAATTTATATTGGTGCAGGCACGTCTGGCCGTTTAGGTGTGTTGGATGCATCAGAATGTCCACCAACCTTTGGTGTTGGCCACCAGCAAGTACAAGGTATTATCGCCGGTGGTGAGGCAGCCATGTTTAAAGCGCAAGAAGGCGCAGAAGATGATGTAAACGCTTCGCAAGTCGACTTGGCGAAAATCCAATTAACTCCGCAAGATGTTGTCGTAGGTATCGCCGCATCTGGACGCACACCTTATGTAATAGGTGGTTTAACGTTTGCCAATAAACTCGGCTGTGACACCATCGCGATCAGCTGTAATAACGATGCCCCTATCTCTAGCATTGCTAAAATTGCCATCACACCTGTTGTCGGCCCTGAAGTCTTAACAGGCTCAAGTCGTATGAAAGCCGGGACAGCACAGAAACTCGTGCTTAATATGCTCAGTACCGGGGCGATGGTCCGAACCGGAAAAGTCTATCAGAACTTGATGGTCGATGTGAAAACCTCGAATGAGAAACTCATCATCCGCAGTGAAAATATCATCATGGATGTGACAGGCGTAGCGCGTGAACGTGCACAAGCGCTATTAGTACAAGCCAATCAACACGTAAAGTCTGCCATTTTAATGGAACTCAACGGCGTTGATTATGATACCGCAACCCAACAGTTAGCGGATAACCACGGTTTCTTACGTCAGGCATTAACGTCATAGATACAATAAAGGACTGATGTTACTCAGTCCTAGCTTCTTTTCAACAAGACCATCAGTTGGCTTTGTTGGCATTCATATAGTGTCCATTTTGCAAATCAGTAAATAGTTTTTTGACCATAGGGTGATTTATTTTGTTTCCACTCGGGTCAACTTCTAAGTTTTGCTCTGCCACATAAGTCAATTTTGTCGAATCATTGACGATGACATGATACCAAGGTTGATCTTTCGGCGGCCGACTGCGAGCGACAGCTACATACCATTCTTCAGGTAATTGAAAATACGGGTCTATGTCAATAACGGCCCCTCTATAATCAAATAATTTGTGATGGACTAAGTCACCGATAGAATACTTAGTCATAATGATTTTGCATTGAGAATCTGCCATTTTCTAACACCTACAATAAATACAACCCTACCTATCAGTATTACAGTTATAGCGCTTCTATCCACCCCAATTTGACAACACTAGTCCTGCAATGGCCTCAACCGCAAAATAAGACCACTGTCGGTAGAAAAATACAACCAACCTTCAGGGCTTTCTGCAAGCGCACGCACCCGTTCATTGAGGTCTTGCAACAAACGTTCTTCGCCTACGGCATGGCCTTGGGTATCCAAACTAATGCGATTAATATGGGTAAGTTTTAACGCACCCGCCAGCAAATTGCCCTGCCACTTCGGAAACGCGTTACCGGAATAGCGCAGTAAACTACCAGGGGCAATGGAAGGTACATAATACTTAACCGGTTGCTCCATGCCCGTTTTATGCGTTCCTTCCCCCACCTGAAATGGCCCCCAATATTCCTTGCCATAAGAGATCACCGGCCAGCCATAATTTGCGCCCGCAGCAATCAGATTGATCTCATCACCACCCCGAGGTCCATGTTCAATCATCCACAAACGGTTATTCTCGCTGTCATAAACAAGACCCTGCGGATTGCGATGACCATAACTCCATATTTCTGGCAGCGTCGCTTTAACGCCAACAAAAGGATTGTCTGCCGGCACACTGCCATCTCGATTCAGCCTTAATACTGAGCCTGCATGCGTCGACAAGTCTTGGCCATTACTGCGTACCCCTCGATCGCCCACGGTAAAAAACAGGTGCCCTTTGTCATCAAAGGTAATACGGCTGCCAAAATGCCGGCTGGTATCGGTAGCAGAACGAGTCACTAACAATTCAGTCCATTGCAACAAATGCTGGCCGTTACGTTTGGCCCTCGCCAAAGTAGTCACGGTACTAGCTTGATGACGTTTACTGTAAGTGAAATAAATCCAGTCTCCGGGTTTAAAGTCGTCAGGCACCGCGACATCCAGCATGCCTCCTTGCTCAGTCGCGTTGACTATCGGCACTCCCTGCAGTTCGATTATGCTGGCGGTTGCTTGGGACGTAAACAGGGGCGCAAGCGTTAATATTTTTATCTTACCGCTGCGCTCAGTAAAAATGATTTGTGATGAATTTAAAAAGGCCATACCCCAAGGTACACCTAGGCCTTGTGCCACTTTTTCAACACGAAACTGCATGCCTTCACTTTCCCCCGTCAATAAGGTCTCCGCGAATGCTAAACGGCTGCAGAACCATGGCACGCAGCATAATATAATCAATAACAGTGGTTTTTTTAGCGTTAAAATCATCATCAATGCGGGCTTAATTACAAATCATCCATTAAGTTTAGTAAATATGTACTCCCTACGCTTGATATATATTGGTGTTGGATCGTGCTCAGCGCAATACAATACAAACCCAGTAACAGATAACACGGTTGACACACTCTTCCCCTTCGCTAATAGTGAATCCATCAAGGCATCACTCGGCCTACTAATGCGGGCGAGTGTAATATGTGGCACGTATGTACGTTCCTCATTTTTTATTCCGCGATGCAGTAGTACCCTAGATATGTGTTGATGAAGATCAGTAAGCGCCCCAGTTGGTATGACACTGGTAACGAAAATGGATTTGGCACCACGAGATTTGAAAAATTGACAGCCAGCCAGCATCAAGTTGAACGGCTTAACATTTACCGATATTAATTCTAGCTCAATAGCTGACGCTTCCGCTTCAGTGACATTACCGATGAACCTCACTGTTATGTGTTTTACCCCCTGAACAGGGATCTGCTCTGTCCTAGGAAAAAGCTTGTTCAATTGATGACCGACATCATTAGCGACTTCTATAGCAGTAAATAATCTTGGCATATTCCCCCCATTGAGCACATAGCTTTGTCATTGAGCACACAGCTTTGTTATTAGGCTCGAGATTAACAAGGATCTTGTCTACTAATTATAACTGACTGTTTATTTTTCATCGTGAGGACTCATATTCTGGATACACTCGAAAGCAATTAATGATAATATCCCCGCATTCCTGCAGCACCGAGACCAACATTAGTTAACGACTAAAAATGGACCTCGATGACCCTTAATGAGATTAACACTATGACAGAACTACAAATAACAGACATCAACATTGGTGAAGGCAAAGAAGCCGTTAAGGGCGCTTTGATCACTACCCAGTACCGTGGATTTTTAAATGACGGTACCCAATTCGATTCGTCTTACGACAAAGGTAAACCGTTTCAGTGTGTGATTGGTACTGGCCGTGTGATTAAAGGTTGGGATCAAGGCATTATGGGCATGAAAGTGGGCGGTAAACGTAAGTTATTCGTGCCATCAGAGTTAGCTTATGGCGAACGTAAAATGGGTTCAATGATCCCTGCGCATTCAGACCTAAGTTTTGAAATTGAATTGTTAGAAGTACTGACTCGCGACGAATAATCGCTTAGACATGTGCATTTAAAAACAATGACATTCACAACAACAATTATCCCCGTTATGAATGTCACCTCTTCTAGCCGCTTGAATCACTTATCAGCGGGTACTGAAGAAAAGTACTAAAAAAAAATACTAAAGAAAAGCATTAAGCAGACACTAGCTTCTTCAATAAATCTTCACATTGTGTTCTGTTCATCAGTTTCGGCACAGGGTAATCACAATACGCCTCTCTCACTGCACGCTTAGCAAGTTCAGGTATGTCACTGGCTTTAAGCTCTGGGAAATCTGTTTGAATATTTAACGTTTTGTTCAACGCTTTCACGCCCGCAACAAACTTATGTGCCGCTGCAACTTGCGAATCGTCACTGGTCGCTAACCCTGCGGCAATCGCTAATTCAGCATAACGACATAATGCATTCTCAAATGAGAAATCAAGGATATACGGTAAGATCACAGCATTAGCAAGGCCGTGAGGAATATGATAATACCCCCCCATTTGATGGGCTATCGCATGTGCATAACCAATCGATGCCCGGGTAAACGCCACGCCCGCATTAAAACTCGCAATCGACATTTGGCGTCGCGCTTCGATATTACTGCCATCTGCATACGCGGTTGGTAGATTAGCAAAAATACGTTTTACTGCATCATAACCGTATGCTTTGGTTTGCTCTGTCGCATGAAAACCAATATAAGATTCAACGGCATGGGTTAACGCATCGATACCGGTTTCAGCCGTGATTTTAGCGGGAAGTCCCAGCATTAACAGCGGATCAAGGATCGCAACTGCGGGCACTAAACTAGGATCAACAATAGTAAATTTTTTCTTTTTGTCTGGGTCCGTCACAACAGCAACAACGGTCGCTTCAGAACCGGTTCCTGCAGTTGTTGGAATAGCGATAAATGGTGGCAATGCTTTACGCACACGTAACATGCCGACCAATTTTCTAGCATCCACATTTTTAACCGCTGACGCCGCAATCGCTTTGGCGCAATCCATCGGCGAACCGCCACCTAATGCAATCACACTGTCACAACCATATTGTTTGTACTGCTGCCAACCATTACCGATAAGCGACAAGGTTGGATCTGGCGTAACTTCGTCAAACAATGCATAGGCAATATTCTCAGCATCCAATGCGTCAGTTAACTGCTTCGCTATGCCTAACTTTACTAACATCGCATCAGTTACAATCAGCGGTTTAGTACCACCCAGTGCTGTTAATGCCTGTGCCGTTTGGGTAATTGCACCCTCGCCTTCAATCAGCTTAGGCAGTGGAATAGGCACGAGTTTATTTACTTGTCCGCGGATTTGTATAACAGTTTGATGCAACATAAATTTTCCATTTTAATGAATACGTCAAGAGCAGTAGCACTGTGTTCGGCTTGATTTATCCGGTTGATTAAAGTAACTGCGTAATGCAACCTAGGATCCGAATATCATTACTTCGCTTTGAACAGGAATAATTCACATTATATATAATTACGGTTTAGCGTTGTTATCATTATCCGCCAATAACAAATTACTGCCTTTACTGTCGTACTCTTCGTTGTACATACCAAACTGTGAACACTCAGAAGATAACGCATTCACCGTAGACGTCGTTGCTATCTCTGGCATCTCAGCGACCCTGATAATCTCAGTACCGTTAGTAACCTCAGTAACCTCAGTAACCTTAGTAACCTCAGTAACCTCAGTAACTTTGGTCAGTTTATTGGCAAATTCTTTATCGCGATCGGTTTCACATTCTTTTTGTTTGATTAACTTAAATGCCAGCATGATCGAAGCAATACCAAAGAACACAGACCCTACCGCCTGACCAATTAATATGCCCTTAACACCCGCAATTTCGGCACCAACCAGTACAAATGGGATAGTACCCAATGTGGCTTTGCCCATATTAAACCAAGTCGAATACTTGGGTTTTCCCAGGTTATTAAAACTGGCGTTGGCAATAAACATCATGCCATTAAAGATAAAGGTAAATGCCAATAAACGGCAGAATAACGTCACCACTTCCACCGCATCACCGGTAAGGTTAAAAGCACTGATCAGATAATCTTCAATTAAAAATAGGAGCAAAGACACCACAACCACATAACCACAGCAGAACCATAACGCGTCTTTGAGACTTTGACGTACCCGCGGGATTAATTTAGCGCCATAATTTTGCCCTAAGATCGGCCCTATCGCACCCGACAACGCAAAGATCATCCCAAACGCCACCGGAAGAATACGGTTAATAGTGGCATAACCCGCCATAAAGCTATCACCAAATTCGGCAATACTACGGGTAACAAAAGCATTACCAATCGGCGTGGCAATATTGGTTAACATCGCAGGCAAGGCAATCGCCATAATAAAGGGTAATTGCGCTTTAAAACTGTCAATATACCAACTACTTAGCAGTTTATGCTTGGAGTAAACGCCATAGAACGCCAACGCAAACACCGCACAACGCGACAAGACACTGGCAATCGCTGCGCCTTCAATGCCCATGCTTAAGGTGAAAATGAAAATGGGGTCTAATATCGCATTAACGATGCCGCCGCCAATGGTTGATAACATAGATAATTTACCATCCCCGACCGCGCGTAAGCTTGCGCCAAGCGCCATCGCAACCGACATCAATGGCATCGACGGCACCAGAATTTGTAAGTACACAGTACCCAAACGTAAGGTTTCGCCTTTGGCCCCCAATAACGCCAGCAGATATTCAATATTGAACCAGGTTAATAGCATGATAATCAGCGATACAAAAATGGTCACGATACTGATGTTAGTCACATAAGACCGCGCACTCTCCCGCTTACCCTGCCCTAAGGCTTTTGATACCAATGCGCCCATCGAAATAGATAAACCAATTGAGATTGAGGTGGTGAAAAAGGCCACCGTCCCCGCATAACCCACAGCGGCGGCTAAGTGTTGCTCACCTAATAAACTGAGATAAAAAAGGTCCAGTAAATCGACTAAAAATAGACAGGTTAAACCGATAGCGCCCGTCGAGCTCATATAAATAATATGCGACAAAGTAGAGCCTTGGGTGAACTTAGCATCGGTCATAAGGAGTCTGAATAATCAATGGGGGAATAGAGTTACTATTAGTAACATTGTGCAGTGTGTATCGCAATACAGAAAGCCAAAGCGGGTCCGTGTAGAGCCAAATACACTCAGAAAGTGGTGCTAAATACTGTAACAATCCTAATACAGTGGGTTTTCTTCAAATCACCACATCTTATTAGAAGAGACAGATACCCATAGAGATTGATTCCCCCATTCTTCAACCTTCCAAATGACACGTCGTTCTGTAATTTTTTTGCTACATTTTTCTTTCATAATACGATTAAAAGGGATGATGTCTATTGTTCTATTTTGCATAATTAACGCTGTTGTACCGACGTTGTTATCAAAACTGAAAGTAAAATCACCGCTACGACTAATAAAGGTATTTTTTGTATCTGATTTCTTTGAATATAATATAGAGCCTTTATACTTCCCTTCATATTTTTTATCTTTAATCTTGAATTTTTTAAATCCGCTTTCGACCTGATTGTTAAAATCGAAAATAAAGCGCATTTTATCCGTTATGGTGAGTTGTTCATCAACAAACATATAGTTAGTCGAGCTCATCATTACCCCTGTAAATAGCGGCAGTTCACTTTTTATTTTTTGCTGTAATGAGAACCACTCTTTCACTTTATTCGCCGCTATGTTCTCTTCATTGGCAGGTAATTCTAATACTTTGCTTACAGTACTGTCACACGTAGTAGCATTATTACTTAATGGGCAAGCTAGAATATAGGTTTTATCATTGGTCATAAAAGAAAATACCTTACTTTTAGTTGGTATTTTATCAGAGAACATTTCAATCATAACTTTTCTATCTTTGTTTATATTCTCATTTGAGATAAATGTAAGGTAGTTGCCATTATGTATATAGTTTGTATGAGGAGACAAGAAACCCAATTCTTCATTATTACTTTCACTGTGTAGAAACTGTTCATAGAGTATGTAGGGTAATAGTAAAAAAATGAAAAATAGCAGTATATTTGTCGCTTTGATCTTATAGACTTTTAACTTATAGATAAGGTGCGGTCGTAAAGATAACGCATCCTCCGATAATACCGCCGCATTTTTAACGGTGTAGCCCTGATTAAATACAGTCGCGATAACATCATCAGCGCCACATAACGCTAATTTTTTTCTTAGCGAATAGATAGCTTGTGTTAAAGATTGATCGGTTACTTCCAACCCTGGCCAGCCTATAACCTTCAGCGCTTCTTTAGAAACAACCGCGCCATTTTTGCTACATAACAAGTCAATAATTTCTTTTTCTGATGAACTTAATTTCTGCGTACTGTCTGGACTTTTAAGATTCGCTTTTATTTTACAAAAAATGACATCATTTGAAATTTTGTATGTCATAAAAGGAACCCTCTATCAGGATAATAAAATAAGTTAACACTATAATAATTAGAATCTTAGATGCTAATTATTATATAACCTAAAAGTATAAATATAGCTATATCTTTATATTAAATATTTTATGAAATAACGAATGCCATAATTTATATAATTCGAATCTAATCTTTTCCTACATAGGAGAGATCTGAAGATTTACAATGTTTAAATAAATTTAAAGTTATTTTTAAAACCAATCCTGTTTATGTATCTACCACTGCGATAAATTGTACTAAATAATGAAAAAAACCTCGCTTCACGCATAGTAAAAATAAAAACAAAACCCTTACTAATCAATACCTTTATATTTATAAATAGAAATAAATGCAATAAAAAGTTATTTATACACATCAAATATCGACCTGTGTTCCAAAAACAATTATATCGCTCTGGCATATTCCTATCGCCGAAAAGGATTAATATTTCTTAAACCTTAAAAAATAAAATGATATTTATCTAAGGGAACAGCCAAATGAAAATGAAAACAAATAAACAACTCCGTGGTTTTAAAATCAGCTTACTTGCTTTATCTATTGTTGGATCTACATTATTGCATGCACAAACCATCACTGAAATTCCGCCACTTGATTATGATACGATCCAAGGGGACTTTGCAGGTGATTCATTATTTCTTGATACTGGATCAGATACATCCTTACTTTCAACCACTGAGTGGTATCAAATTCAAGCCTACGCAACGGCAGCCATCGCATTACCCAAAACAGAAGCGTCTTTACGCACATTAACAAAATTCCCTGCTGATGATGACTTTAGCTATGAATATCAGAATTTGTTAACTGAATTTACCAACATTAATCAGTCAGGTCATGATTGGAACTCCAACATTTACCCAAGCATTGTTGATTTAGCATTACAACTTGCAAACTACGGCGATATACACCCACAACTTATCCTGCCCTTGATGAATCAACTTACCCAGCTACAACAAAACGCCCTCGCGTTTAATCTTTCTGCTGCCGCGACCAATCGTGATGCTGCACTGTCCTTTTTAGGTGTACTGAAAAACTTTACAACTATCCAACAGCAAGCCACAACAAAAGCCGTTGAGGATCTAAAACAGTTTGCCGCAGACGTTGAAGCACAGAAAGCACAACTTGATGTTATTGAAGGTGATTTCTCTACACTACTCAGCAGTGATTCGATTAGTACGTTAAGAAATAACATCAGCCTGCTAAACAGTGAAATAGCAGGTTACAGGAGCGATCTGAGTGAAGCGAAACGTAATATTGGCCTCTGTGCAATAGGTGGTCCGCTTGTTTTAACTATTTGTGGCAGTATTGAAGGCGCTAGAAAAGTCAGGTTAGATAATTTGATTGAAGATGTAAACAATCAAATAAATGCGGCAAATGCAAGTTTAGAACATGCCGTTAACCTTGCCGCTTCTTATGAAATCGCTCACTCAAACATCAATGAAATGCTGACACATATTGAAAATGCATTACCTCAGCTTAAAAAAGTACAACTGCATTGGCAGGGTCTAGAAAGTGACTTCGACTCGCTCACTACATCGTTAAATTCATTAGACAGTGAAGATGCCTTAAGAAATGCAAATTTACTGGTTGCTGGTATTGTCAGTAGCCCACTGGCTGGCGTGGTAGGTCCGAAATGGCTGGAGATAAGCACCAAAGCAAGAAGGTTTGCGCAGAACGCTTATGTGATCATGGATTAAAGCGATCTATTAACACTGTTTATTTAACGTTATTTATCTAACGCTATATGGGGTTAGATAAGTAGCTGCAACGGCCTATATCGGCTCAATCAGTATTCAATGTTAATTTTCAATATTAACGTTCCATATTAGTAATATATCTATGATTATAAGGATGTAAGATGAAGGTTTTAAACGCTTTTATTATCACACTAAGTTTGTTATTTAGCTTTGCAGTTAACGCGACTGAATGGCTTAATTATTATAAGCTGCCACAACCTAAAAATTTACCAGATAGCGTTACTGAAAAAACGATAGTCAATGATGGTCAGTCTTATTTAGTCTCTGGTATGCAGTTAGATTTAAGTACCATTTTGAATGATTATTCATTAACGAGTGGTACTAATAAACCGAATGTAATCGTTATTGTAGCGGATACACTTGTTGTAACTGAAAGTGTTATAACAAACTTGACGAATCAACGGTTATTTATATTTGCTCGGAATATTACCGGCGATAGTGCCATCACATTAAATATAGATGCAAGAACCTCGAATTCAGTGAGCCTAGGTATATTTGCAAAAAACATCAATGATAATATCAACGTGATCACCCTACTTCCTTCTGGTTATGAGTTTGATATTGTGGTGCCGGTAACGGATGGTTTTGGTGAAATTTATACTATCTCAGAAACGGTATATAATAAGAGCGTAATAAAGAGTGAAATAGACGGCTTGATCGCCATTGATAGTGCCCCATACTTAGCTGTTTTTAATCATTCTTTTGATATGGCAGCATCTATTTTTGATAACGCACCAGAACTTAGCATAACGATGCTTGACTGGGTTGAAAACGTATTGAGGTTCATGCCTGTCACGATTGCTCAAAACGTAGAATTAAAGTCGCTCTACTTACAAGTATCAAACTTAAAGCAATTCATCCAACTTTCTTACAATAACCCTCATTATGTTCCGGGCTTAAGCCATGATATGTATGAATATACATATGCGAGTTATTTAGATGCGATGGGGGCCTATGAAGATAAATATCAAAACTATATTGATAGAAATATAGTGCTTGCAGATCGTAAGCAACTTGCCGGACTTATGCTTGAAGACTTGCAGGGTGTCAGTAATGCAGAGTTTGCGATTATTGACAGGTCGGTTAGCCAAGTTAATCAATTAAGAGAATCCCTTATTCAGCAAACCGCTAACTATCAAGGCCAAGAAACAAATATACTTAAATCTCAAATTACTTTTAGGCAGGGTTTAGAAACGTTTGCAGACCGGGCAACCATTCAAACGGTGTTTGATGTAGTCAGTGCAATCGCCAATGCAGGTACCGCTATTGCAGGGTCTGCAGGAGGAGATCCCAGTGGTTTAATCAAATTTATAGCCACTTTGCCTGATTTAGGTACAAAAATAATTTTATTAAAGAAAAGGTTAGACGTCATTGCGAAAAGGCAGCGTGAGATTAAAGAATCGCTGGCAGCAATCGACACTTTTTCTAACGATGTAAAATATCAAGTTGTAGTCGATGATATTGCAAAATTCTATAATACTATTCAGCACACGGTACCAACAGTGGAAGCATCAAACCTTGTGTGGGATGAGTTTCTCATTGATGCTCGAGCTGACTTTTCGAGTGTGATTAGTGCAGGTGTTGGTGGCGCTACCCATTACCTTGCGGAGCTGGAAAGACTGGCTGCTCAGGCAAAAGCGATTTCAGCAACAGAGATTAATTTGGCACAAGAGTTATCTAGACAGATTGATTTAAGAATTGCGAGTCAAGTTAATGCGGCGAATATCAACCGAGTATCCGCGCTTATTTCGTCAATTGATGACGATGCCAGTGCCGTGTACGCATTAGAAGGCGCATTTTTCAGAACCTTGAGTAACCTTAAACGCCCTATGTTTATCGCGCTTGCCAATTATCAATCTGCTTTTGCTTACTGGTCTTTAGAAGAGAGTGTTGTCACAGCCTCTTTAAACAAGTCATTTGCTGCTTATACACAAGATCTTGCTTTTATGCGTGAGCAGGAAGCGGCTAGTTTGGATCGGTTTTACCCACGACCTCAAGACTTTACGTCGATTGTGCATAACATTAATGGCTCCGATAAATTAGAAGAATTTAAAAATACGGGTATTTTACATTTCACGTTACCATTAAATAGCACCATATTTTCAGATTTCGACAGGGTAAGGTTGGATGAAGCCAGTATTCTTATCGAGGGCACTGGACTACCAACAGGTTTGTATAATATTGACTTACTATCGAGTGGTACTTATCAGGATAGAAGGTATCAAGATAATTACACTTTTACAGCTAGGCCATTGTTTAGAAGAATCATTTACAATTTGGTAAATAGTCAAACACAAGAAGTGAATATCCTGACAAGTGGAGCGATAGCATCTGATTATGCGCTAAACTATTTTATGCCAACTCCTTTTACAACTTGGACCATAAAATTAAATAACTGGGAAGATATCGATCTGAGTACGATGAATAATATTAAAGTTAGCTTTTCTGGAAATGGAATTCCAACTTTCTAGGTCAGTACAGAAATCAGAAAGCAAAAAGCCGGTACTTAATGAATAAGTACCGGCTTCTCTATATAGATGGCGGAGGAGGAGAGATTTGAACTCTCGAGGAGCTATTAACCCCTGCTGGTTTTCAAGACCAGTGCATTCGGCCACTCTGCCACCCCTCCGCAGCAATGGAGATAATATATAAGCTTGGGGTCGTTGTAAATATCAAAAGCCTAATTAACTCAAACAGTTCGCTTTACGTCATCATTTGACCTAAGCACGTTGTAAATTAACTCAAAGTGTTGATTAATTAAACTCACAACATCTGTAACAACATGGGCATATACTCG
>NZ_ABCQ01000019.1 GCF_000170855.1 Moritella sp. PE36
CATGATCGCAGTTAGCTCGATGCTAGCCCTTTATGCCCAAAATTCATCCGCCAATAATCCCCAGCGTTGTTTAACAGCCATCAAACTGGCGATCCGTTATTCATTAATATCACAGCTGGCTATTTATCTGGTTATTGCCATCGCGGCGCCTTATATCGCCACTTTGTTCAGTGATGATGCCGTGGTGATCGGTCACTTATCCTTATACCTTTATATTATCCCTGCCTCTTTTGCTATGCAGGGCATTATGATGGCGGTCGCGTCTAGCTTAAATGGCTTTAATCGACCAATGTCAGCATTAAGCCTTAGCGTGCTGCGCTCTCTGCTCATCATTAGTCTATCGAGTATTGGCGGTTATTATTATGGTGAAAAAGGTATCTTCTTTGGTATTGCCAGTGCTAATGTTTTAGTCGGTTTATTGGCCCTCTATTACGCCCAGCAATTACAGAACGAGCTGCGTAATGAATTAGGCGATCAATTAGAGAATGAATTACAGCTAAAGTGAACCCGTGAATGAGGCAATTAAAATCCAGCTAAACAGCATACATTTACACCAATTATCCCGTGTTGATGGATCAACGAGTAAAGCACAAATTCACCACTCGAATATGCACTAATACTCCATCAAACTTGCTGTTTCTTAGGCCAAATAAAAATATATTTAGCACTGTTCAACTTTTGTTTGAAAAGGTGATCTAAGCCCATTTTATTAACACTATACAACGTATTATCCGCACATAAATTTCGTTCTCCTTCCTACGTTTTGATCACATAGCAGAGTGTACTAATGACTGTATTAGCAACCGATTTTACTCAAGAAACCCGTCTAGAAACTGACTTATTAGGTGTTAAAAAAATACCAGCACACGCTTATTATGGTATTCACACATTAAGAGCAATGGAAAATTTCCATATCAGTCGAGAGAAAATCGGTGACTGTCCTGAATTTGTACGCGGCATGGTAAAAACCAAGAAAGCGGCAGCACTCGCCAATGGTATTTTAGGCACTATCCCACCACACATTAGCGACGCGATCGTGAATGCCTGTGACATTTTACTGGCGACTGATAAGTTTTACGCACAATTTCCGGTTGATGCGTTTCAAGGTGGTGCGGGTACATCGGTAAACATGAATACCAATGAAGTATTAGCCAATATCGCACTCGAGCAAATGGGTCATGCCAAAGGCGCTTACAGCCACATCAATCCCAATGATCACGTCAATAAAAGTCAAAGCACCAATGATGCCTACCCGACTGGATTCCGCGTGGCTTTATTTGAACGTTCTAACGCTGTATTAATTGCGCTAACTTCATTAAGCCAAACCTTCTTAACCAAAGCGGAAGAGTTTAATGACGTATTAAAAATGGGTCGTACCCAGTTACAAGACGCAGTGCCGATGACATTAGGGCAAGAGTTCCGTGCGTTTGGTATTACCTTAAGAGAAGAAATTAAAAGCATCAAACGTTGCCAAGAATTACTGCTTGAAATCAACTTAGGCGCGACTGCCATTGGCACAGGTTTAAATACCCCAGTCGGTTATTCAGAATTAGCGATTGCAAAATTAGCTGAGATCACTGGTCATGCCTTTGTACCTGCAGAAGATTTAGTGGAAGCAACCTCTGACTGTGGCGCTTATGTAATGTTATCAAGCGGATTAAAACGTTTAGCGGTAAAACTATCGAAGATCTGTAACGATTTACGCCTACTGTCTTCTGGCCCACGCACAGGTTTAAATGAAATCAACCTACCAGAAATGCAAGCCGGTTCATCAATCATGCCAGCCAAAGTAAACCCAGTTATCCCTGAAGTGGTTAACCAAGTGGCATTTAAAGTATGTGGTAACGATTTAACCATCACCATGGCTGCTGAAGCAGGGCAATTACAATTAAACGTCATGGAACCGGTGATTGGTCAATGTCTGTTTGAATCATTGTCGTTATTAGAAAATGCCTGCTTCACGCTACAAGATAAATGTGTGAAAGGTATTACGGCTAATCGCAAGGTATGCCTAGACTTCGTATTAAATTCAATTGGTATCATCACTTACTTAAACCCATTCATTGGTCATCATGAAGGCGATACTATCGGTCGTATCTGTGCTGAAACAGGCAAGAGCGTACGTGAAGTGGTATTGGCGCGAGGCTTACTGTCTGAAGCAGAATTAGATGACATATTCTCTATCGAAAACTTGATGAATCCAAAATACACAGCGCAACGTTTTGCAAAAGCGGTTTAATTAAAGTGAGTTAAGTTAACGACCTAAATAAACCGTTTAACTATAAAATCCCCGTTACTATTACTGCCGACGACAGTAACAGTAACGGGGATTTTTTATGCCTTAAACAACGTACTACTGCTGTTTATCACAACACTGCTACGGCCGTCACTTCAAAGGCTCTTTTACGACTCATCAATACGAAGATTGCGGGTACAAAGTAAAACGATAACATGGTGGTTAATACCGTACCACCGGCGATCGCTATCGCAAATGGAGGCCAGAAACCACCACCCGCTAAGATAAGCGGTAAGAAACCACCCACGGTCGTGATCGTCGTAGAAGTAATATGGCGAGTACAGCTGGTGATGGCCTTAATAATGGCCTCGCTATCACCGGCGACGGCTTTTGGATCTGACTTTAATTCCGCCAAAATAACAATCGCGGCATTAATTGCTAAGCCCATTAAGCCAAGCAGACCAATGATCACCGTAAAACCAAACGGGTAATTAAACACGTAAATACTGAGTAAGCCTAACCCCACCGATTGAATAGCGGATAAAACAATCACCCCACCTAAACGGAATGAGTTAAATGACAGTACCACGATAATAATCAGCAACATCATAATCACACCAACACTGGCTAACAGATTGCCGACCGCATCATTACGTTTAGCAGACTCGCCACCAAACTCCATCCGGTAACCCGGTGGCAATACAAAGTTTTCACTGGCTAACCGCGCCGAAAACTCATTAAGTACCGTTGAGGGTAATACCCCAGCGACTAAATAACCTTCAACAGTATTAACCCGTACCCCATTCCAATGTGGGATCGCACCACGACTCGGGGTTAAGGCTAATGTCGTTAATGCCACCAGCGGAATACTGCTTTGCGATAGTGGCGAGCTCAGACTGATATTAGCTAAGTCAGATAAGCTACGACGTTGCTCATTGGCAATCTGTACCCGTACTGGTATAGATTCAGTGGCCTCGATAATCGAGCCGTTGACGGTACCGTGTAATGTTGATTGTAACTGTGTCGCCACATCGGTCAGGGTTAACCCGGCTAATTGACTGACATCTTCATTAATTTTTAGCCATATTTTCGGTAACCCAGGTTGGATAGTCGCGCGAGTATGGATCACGTTCTTGGTACCGATTAAGATCCGTCTGGCTTCATCACCCAAGGTTTTTAAGGTATCTAAATTAGGACCAAACAGACGTAATTCGATAGGCGCTCTAAACGGAGGACCCTGTTCTAACTTCCGCACCAATATCTGCGCTGCTGGGATCGCATCATCAAGCAATATTTGTAATGACGGTACTAATTCATTCACCCGCTGGAAACTGTCACCGGTCACCATCGCTTGGGCATAATACTGGGCACCGTCTTTATTGGGCATTAAATTATAATAGAAAGACGGGGCATTATTACCAATAAACCAGCGTACTTTACTGATCCCTTGTTGCTGGGCTAACAAGTCACTGATGGTTTTGGTCATGACTTCAGTGGCAATAATACTGGTTTGCACTGGCATAAATAATTCGATATGAAACATGTCACGATCCGACGCCGGAAAGAACTGTTCATCCAGATGTTTAGCCAAGATAAAGCCACTCAAAGGTAAGATAAACACTAACCCTATGCTGAGTTTAGGTCTGGCTAATACCCATACCAATGATTGACGGAAAGCGGCCGCTAAGCTAACTAACTCAATGCCATTATTATACCAAGTCGTCGTCCGTGCCGATCCGTCTGACGAACGACCAACCAGAAAACGCCCCGATAAACCGGCAACGATAGTATGTGAGACGAGATACGAGCCGATTAAAGCAAAGATAACGCTTAACGCAATACCACTGACAAATTCACCCGATGGTCCCGGCATCATCACAATCGGCATAAACGCCAATATCGTGGTTAAGGTTGAGCCTAATAACGGTAACCATAAATGCTTAACCGCACCTTGCACGGCAGCACTGGCACTGAAGCCCTGTTGGCGACGCTTCTGAATGGTATCTGCCATCACAATCGCGTTATCCACCATAATACCCAGTGCCACAACCAAACCCGTTACCGACATTTGATGGATCGGCAAGCCGTAATAATTCATCACAGTCAAAGTAAACAGTACTGTTAACGGTAAGGATAAAGTGACGATTAATGCCGCGCGCCAGCCTAACGTCACGAGCAGCACCAGGGCTATTATCGAAAAACCAATCAGGATGTTTTCCACCAGACCTTGCAGTCTGTCTTCGGTGTATTGGGATTGATCAAACAATACTTCAGTGGTTAATGAGGACGGTAATTGCAGATTAAAAGCGGCAACGACGTCATCAACTTGCGCACTCCATTTATCAATACGTAAATTAGGCAACATACGTGTTGATACCACCACCGCATATTGATCATCAACAATCGCGATCTCTTGTGCAGGCCATTGTAATTGTTTACTGACCTGAGCAATATCACCTAACCGAACCACACCACCTTTACTGTCATTGAGTAAGGGGATCTTACGGATCCGAGCAACAGAATCAAACGATCCCGCGACTTCAATCTGCATTTGGTTATAATCATTAATGATATTACCCGCAGATACTTTGGCATCAGCAGCTAAAATAATGTTGGAAATAGCTTGTGTCGATAACGACAAATTCGCCGCTAAATGTTTATCTATTTCCACCAATATTTGTTCTTTACCGCGGCCAAACAAACTGACAATGTCCGTACCTGAGACCACCTTTAACTGATTTTGTAATTCTTTACCGTAACGACCTAATGTTGTTAAATCAACCGCACTGTCGCCCTGCCATTTAACGGCGATCAATTGCGTGTAGGCATAACCACGATCATCTTCTAATCGTGGCGCGACAGTCGCAGCCGGTAACTCACTGGTTACGTCATTAAGCAGATCTCGCACCCGCGACCAAATCGGCACAGGATCAGTAATGGTATCGTGTAATTTCAACTGTACAATGGATATACCAGGTCGAGAGGTCGACGTAATACGATTAATATCCGCCAGTTTTCGTAATTTTTGCTCTATCTTCTCTGTCACTAAAGCTTCGACACGCTCAGCACTGGCACCCGGTAACAAGGTCAGCACACTGGCGATCCGATTGGTGATCCGAGGATCTTCGGTGCGCGGTAGCGTTGATAACGACCCCAGCCCTGCCACGATGAGTAAAATAATCAGCAGTGCCATCAGGCGATTATTTTCAGTAAACGCCTTGATCATATCTTATGCTCCGAGGTATTTTCAGCCGACGGTTGCTGAGCAAAAGCTTGCTGATGGCGAACCGTTACCCGTTGTCCCGGTACAAAACGGTGGATCCCGACATTGACATACGCTTGATTATCTTTCAGATCACCTTGCACATACGCGGCCGTTTCAGTGGCATGTAATACCGTTACTGTGGTGCTTTTTAACTGAAATAGTGCCGGTGTCGCCGCTGCATGATCATCACGATCTTGCTGCATGACATCCTGCTCTAAGGTATAAATATTCCACATACCACGCACACCATCAGTAATGGCGCTTAATGGGACCCAATAACCCGGTTGCTGATAGGCTTGAGACAAAGCAAGGTAAGCCAATTGGCCATTATAAACAGCGCTGTTATCGGCTAATGCAAAACGCAGACTAATTGTTCGCGTTACCGTATCAACTTCATTACCGACACTTAATAGACTTGCAGCGTAGTTCATACCGGCGATCTCGAGTTTATGCTCCTTGCCTTGCAGTTGGGAGATAAAACTCGCAGGTACACCAATCGTCACTTCCGAAGCACCGGTTTGTAACAATCTAAATGCCGTGGTTCCTGCCGCAATCACTTCACCTTGGGCAATCTGACGACTACTGACAATGCCATTAAAAGGTGCTAATAGTTTCGATTTATCAATACGATACTGACTTGCTTCTAGCCCTGATAAGGTACTGCGAATATTGGCGGCAATGACGCGTTTTTGCGACGACAGCTCATCAATATTCTGCTCTGAGGTAAAACCACGCTTACTCAGCGAGTTTAATCGCGAGAGATTGGCTTCGATCAAATCAAATTCAGCTTCCGCTTGCTGCAGTTGTGCTTCGAGCTGGTTACGCTCGATTAATAGCAGTTGCGTATTGAGCTCTGCCAGCAATTGACCTTTCACCACTTGCTGCCCTTCAATCACATGTAGGGTTTTAATGATGCCCGCAAATTCAAAACCTAAATTTGCATCTTGCTTAGCAATTACCTTACCGACAAATTTATTTTCGACTTGGTAACTGTCTTGCTGAGTCAAATACTCACTACTGGCTTGTAAATACTGTGACACAGGCTGCGTTTCGTCAGCAACAACCTCACTACACGCTTGTAGTGTGAGCGGAATTAGCAATATACTTATCCATTGTGCTGTTTTTGTATTCAGCAAAGACAGGTAACTCTTTCTAAACATAATCAATATCCTTTTTTTACGCTCTATGCAACGCAACACTTTTGTTTCAGCCTTTTCTAAACTAGACTGGCAAGTCCAGTTACAAAGATAGCAAAATCAAACTAGACCGTACAGTCCATTTTATAAATATTAACGTATCTATAACATTTTATAATGGAATGTACATTCAAATTATTAGCGGTATGAATAGATGAATAAACCTAGAACAAAAAGTGAAGTAAAGCGAAATCAGATACTTGATGCGGCAACAGTACAATTTACCCAGCATGGCTATGCGGCCACCAGCATGGATCTCATCGCTAAATTAGCCGGGGTATCCAAACAAACTGTGTATAGTCATTTTGGCAACAAAGATGAATTATTTATTACTGCTATCAGCTACAAATGCGAATTATTGGGCGTAGGAGAATTATTACCCGAGAATCTAGGACCGGTTGAACCGACGTTAACCTTATTCGCACAAGGATTTTTTACCATGATCACTTCAGCTGATTCCATGGCGGTACACCGAACTTGTGCTGCAGAGAGCCTTGCCCATCCGCATTTATCACGGTTGTTTTTTGAAGCGGGACCGCTGTTTGTGATCGACAAATTAGCTAATTGTTTAACTGAATATCATCGCCGTGGCGAGCTTGATATTGAAGACTGTCGCCAAGCGGCCATACAATTCCTGGCAATAATTAAAGGTGAGCAGTGGACACGGTTAGAATTTAATATTGAAGAGTCGTTATCAGAGCAGGAAATTAACCACTACTTACAAAGCTCTGTGCGTCTATTTGTACGAGGATATCAAAGTTTAAGTTAAGCAATCAGGGTTATGCTGATATCGCAGATAGATATAGATGAGCACAACCCTGTTTATTACCTTTTCAATGCCGCTATTCGGCAGTATCAAGCGTGGTGCTAAACCAATCCAGTTTGCTGGCTAACTGCGTCACTTTACCAATAATAATCAGTGACGGACTTTCAGCTTGCGCAGCCAGAGCACCCAGATCTTTTAACGATCCTTGCAATGTGCGTTGCTGTTTGCTGGTACCTTTTTCTATAATCGCCACCGGCATTGCGGCATCCATTCCGTGTTCGATCAGATTACTCGCAATGCCACTACTCTGGGTCAAGCCCATGTAAAACACCAATGTATGCGTGGCTTTACCAAGTAACGGCCAATCTAGCTGATGCGCATCATTTTTTAAATGTCCGGTAATAAACTGCACACCTTGGGTATAATCGCGGTGTGTCAGCGGGATCCCAGCGTATGCCGCACAGCCTGATGCTGCGGTAATACCCGGTACCACTTCAAACGGTATGTTAAACGGTAATAAGGCTTCGAGTTCTTCACCACCACGGCCAAAGATAAACGGATCACCACCTTTAAGGCGGATCACTTGCTTGCCTTGCAATGACAGCTCCACCAGCAGTTGGTTTATACCGCTTTGTGGGACACAGTGATACCCCGCTTGCTTGCCAACAAAGAAACATTCAGCTTGTGGGTTGATCAAGGCTATGATCTCTGCTGATACTAAACGGTCATGCACAACTACTTCAGCGTGTTGCAGTAAACGTAACGCTTTTACCGTTAATAAATCCGGATCACCCGGGCCAGAACCGACCAAAATAACCTTCCCTGCATTGCGAACAGTACGCTGTTCACCCTCTGTTATTGGTAACCCTTGTTCTGTCATTCTATATCCTTAGCTACTGCGTCAGCTTTCTCGTGACTAACTACGATTCACAGTAACTGAATCATCACTGTATGTCTTTATCTTCCTAATATACCCAAGCTGTGCGAGGCTTACCAATAGCGGAGTAGTATAAGTTATACCAAGCGAAGCAAGATCAAAAAAGGCGCGATCTTTCGACCGCACCTCTGGGTATTTATTTGTGTATCGATTATTAATTAAGCTTATTGTCATCTCGGTTTACTTCAACAAAATCGCCTTCGATAACACCTTCATTTTTAGCCTTGTTATCTGCACCTGGCTGCTGTTGAAATGGTGACGATTGTGACGAATACTGGAAACCTTGAGCACCACCGGTAAACATCGATTGTGGAATAATACGATCTTTGTACTGGGCGATAATCGCTTTCGCTAAACGGCCACGAATTTGTGGGGTTAATACTAACAAACCTAACGCATCAGTCACAAAACCCGGCGTAACCAGTAACACACCACATACCAACAGCATAATAGCTTCAACAATTTCTTGTCCCGGCGCTTCACCAGCTGCTAAACGCGCTTGTAACTTTTGCACCGTTTGTAGACCTTGGTTACGAACCAAGTATGAACCGGCAAACGCAGTTAAAATAATAATACCAATAGTCAGCTCAGCACCTAATAACGAACCTATCGACATTAGTACATACACTTCAATTAATGTCATCGCAGTAAACAGAAAAAATAAACGACCTAACACATTAACCTCTCAAAATTTAGTTATAGTAGACAGCCTAACAAGGAACACCCTTGTCACTCACTTATCTAAAAATAGTATCTAGCAATAATATGTAAACATAGTACTTAAACATAGACCTAAAAAATTCGCACAAAACAGTTATGATGTAAAGTAACATAAGGGCATTAGCCCCATTTTCAAGTTGTCAGCGAGTAGATAGTCCATAATACTCAGTGACAGACACCATAATTTAGACAACTAAAACAGCATAAAGTTGGAAAAAATGAACCTAAAATCGATGCTATTATTAGCCAGCAGTCTCGTTCTGCAAAGTACCATACCCGTATTAGCCAATAATAATTTTAGTCTATTTGCAAATAAACCACAAAGCGCGCCAGCATTCTTGCCTGTCGAAGACGCCTTTGTATTTTCGCAACTGCAGCAAGGCGAAAACCTCAATGTATTCTGGCAAATTACCGAGGGTTATTATTTATATAAGAATAAACTGCGTGTCACCATTAATGGTAATGACTACACTATCGACGGCTTGCCTGCAGGTAAAGACTATCATGATGAATATTTTGGCGATGTCGAAATATTTCAGTACGAATTGATGCTGTCAGTACCCGTTGCCGATGTAGCACCGGCGAGTGAGATCACCATCCATTATCAAGGCTGTGCAGTGGCAGGCTTGTGTTATCCACCCATGACAAAAACATTCATTAGCCAATAAAATATCACCAGCAATAAAAACCACAAGGCAGCACTTGCGGTTTTATTGCTGGCGTCGTCGTTATCTATTCTATTTAATAAAAGAAATATGCTTGCTGCGGGCAATTAAGAATACCGGCAACACAGCTAGCGCCATATAAATAAAGATGTCAGCTTTGACGATCGGATAAAATAGCCCAGATACAAACGTCAGAATGGCGATGGCTAAACTAAACGGCAACGCGGCATAAATAGCTTGTGTCGCTACCGCATCTTCTTCACTGACACGTTCCGACATATAACGCATTGATGCCAGGTGTGCGACACCAAACGTCACCCCGTGTAATAACTGTGACAACATAATAGGCGTAACATCAACGGCGTAGCCTAATGTGGTCCAACGTAACACACTACCAGCAGCAGCAATGACAAACATCATGGCAATACTGACATTGCCAAAGAAGCGTTTACCAAACGCTAAAAAGAAGATCTCACCGGCAACCCCCACACTCCAGAAATAACCGATATAAGTTTCACTAATACCAATATCTTGCCAGTACACAGCACCAAAACCATAATAAGCCGCATGAGCACCTTGTAATAATGAGGTGATGGCTAAAAATGGCCAAAATGCTGGACGCTTTAATATAGTCAAAATACCCGAACTCGGTTTGCTGGTTGCCGTTCCACCTTCAGGCATATTCTTCGCGGGTGTAATAGTGAGTAGAAATAAGATCCCAAGTCCAACAATAATCGACAATAAAATTATTTTATGATTAAACTCTTCGACCAAAAAGCCAGTTAACGCACTCGACAACATGAAACCAATCGAGCCCCACAACCGCACTCTGCCATAATCCATATTATTGTAGCGCACTAACTTCGCACCTATCGTCTCACCCAAGGCCATCAACGGTGAAAATATAAAGTTAGTTAAAATAACTAATAAAAAGATCGCATAGACATTTTCAATCAGATAAAAACCAGAGAACGCGACCATCGCAGTGAGCGTTAACCGCTGAACGCGGGTCAATAGGGAGGTAGTGGAAACCAAGTTGCGGGTCAATAATAACGCCCCAGCAGAACGGGCAACGAGTGCAAATGCCAGCATACTACCGATCATTTCCGTGGAGATACCTTCGCCTTTTAACCATAATGCCCAGAATGGCAGCAGAATACCAAATACACCGAAGAAAAAAGCGTAATAAAATCCCATCCATATTGATGATGGCAGTGCAAAGCGCATGTTGAATCCCTAAATAATGACATATCAGTCCAATAATTATCGATATTCTACGCCCTTAGTAATAGAGATGCGCTATTTTTCCATAAAATATTATGATGACCTAGGCACTATTTCTTCTATATAAATTAATGATTAAAGCAAAGTCATCACAAAAAACTATCATTAATACTAAAGTCGTATTGCTAGATATTAGCGGTCATGGCATTTTTATTCACAGCAGATGTAAACAAAACCACAATAAAACATGCTTACATCCAGATGTGGACAAGGAATTAAATACTATTAAGGAAGAACAATGAGCGACACTAAACTATATCCGGTACCTGCAGAATTTGCGCAAAACAGTTTATTAAATGACAGTGCTTATCAAGCCATGTACAAGCATTCAATTACCGACCCGGAAGCCTTTTGGCGTGAACAAGGGCAAATAGTTGACTGGATCAAGCCTTATAGCCAAGTTAAAAGCACCAGTTTCCAACCTGGCAGTGTCGACATTAAATGGTTCCAAGACGGTAAACTTAATGTATCAGCCAACTGTCTTGATCGTCACTTAAAAGATAATGCCAACAAAACGGCCATTATTTGGGAAGGTGATGATCCCAACGATTCTGAAAAACTCACTTATCAAGACGTTTACGAAAAAGTTTGCCAATTTTCAAATGCATTAAAAGCCCAAGGCATTAAAAAAGGCGACGTCGTTTGTCTGTATATGCCAATGGTGCCAGAAGCCGCTATCGCGATGCTGGCTTGTACTCGTATTGGTGCCGTGCATACAATTGTATTCGCTGGTTTCTCAGCAGAAGCACTGGCCGATCGAATTAACAACTGCGGTGCGAAATTAGTCATTACTGCCGATGAAGGTGTGCGTGCTGGCCGTATTATTCGCCTCAAAGATTGTGTTGATAAAGCACTCGCTAAACCCCAAGTGACCAGTGTTAACAATGTCATTGTATTTGCCCGCACTAAAGCCGACATTGCATGGCATGAAGGCCGTGACCTGTGGTGGCATGATGTCGTCAAAGACCAGCCAAGTGAATGCGAACCAGAAGCGATGAATGCCGAAGATCCATTATTCATTCTTTATACTTCCGGCTCAACCGGTAAGCCCAAAGGCGTATTACACACCACAGGCGGTTATCTCGTGTATGCCACGATGACCTTTAAATATGTCTTTGATCATCAAGACAGCGACGTATTCTGGTGTACTGCCGATGTAGGTTGGATCACCGGCCACAGCTATTTAGTCTACGGACCACTGGCGAACGCCGCAACAACGGTATTATTTGAAGGTGTGCCAAACTATCCTGATACTGCTCGTATGAGTCAAGTGGTTGATAAACACCAGGTCACCACCCTTTATACGGCACCAACTGCCATCCGCGCATTAATGGCCAAAGGCGATGATGCTATCACAGGCACCAAACGTACTTCACTGCGCTTAATGGGCTCGGTAGGCGAACCAATCAACCCTGAAGCATGGCAATGGTATTACAACAAGATTGGCAACTCATCAACACCGATTGTCGATACTTGGTGGCAAACCGAAACGGGGGGTATTTTAATTACGCCTCTGCCAGGCGCAACGGCACTGAAACCAGGCTCTGCAACCCGTCCATTCTTTGGTATTAGCCCTGCCTTGGTCGATAATGAAGGTAACTTGTTAGAAGGCGAGAATGAAGGTAACTTGGTTATTTTAGATTCTTGGCCTGGACAAATGCGTGGTATTTATGGCGATGAAAGCCGCTTTGAAGAAGCTTATTTCTCCACATTCCCGAATATGTACTGCACCGGCGATGGTGCTAAACGTGATGCCGATGGTTATTACTGGATCACCGGTCGTGTCGATGATGTGCTTAATGTATCGGGTCACCGTATGGGTACCGCAGAAATTGAAAGTGCATTAGTGTCACACAGCAAAATTGCCGAAGCCGCTGTCGTCGGTGTACCGCACGACATTAAAGGTCAGGGTATTTATGCGTACGTGACATTGAATGCCGGCGAAAAAGCCGATGACGCATTAGTGGCCGAAGTCAAACAATGGGTTCGCAATGAAATTGGTGCGATTGCCACGCCGGATACGTTACATTGGACGGAGGCACTACCAAAAACCCGCTCAGGTAAGATCATGCGTCGTATCCTGCGTAAAGTAGCAACCAATGACACAGATTCGTTAGGGGATACATCAACGCTAGCAGACCCAAGCGTGGTTGATACTTTAATTGCTGAAAAGCAAGGAGCCTAAACAATCACACGATAGTAGGTCGATAACCTGCTATCGCGTTATTACTTTATTACCTTTCATCGGTGTCACCCTAGCCTTGGTCACACCGATTTTTTATTCTTGTATCAGCGATAATGACCATTTCAATTAATTGACAATTCTATCAACAACAGCCTCTATAAACCCACCAACACGCTACGCGATAACAGCCTTATTTATCATGTGCGCTAGGTTTAAATTAGAGTGTAAACTTTAATAAAATATCAGATAAGACCAGTTAAATGCTGTTATATTCTTCGAAAATCATATAATGTGTAGAAAATTAGCAACAATTATACTTTATATATATTTATAGTTGGAGTGTTCAGAAATACTAACGATATCAGCATTATTGGCGAAGTTAGTGTGATTTTACCAGACAATGGAAGCAATATGCCGAACAAACCCAGAATATTGTTACTCAACGGACCGAATCTAAATCTTTTAGGTAAAAGAGAACCTGAGACTTACGGCTATCAAACACTTAGTGACATTGTAGAACATTTAACCGATGTTGCAACTGAGCACGATATTGATCTGCGCCACGAACAATCTAACGCAGAGCACGAGCTTATAGATCATATTCATGCGGCAATGGGTAATACTGATTTTATCATTATCAACCCAGCAGCATATACGCATACCAGTGTCGCAATTAGAGATGCATTATTAGGGGTTTCAATCCCATTTATCGAAGTACACCTCTCTAATGTACACGCACGAGAACAATTTCGTCATCATTCTTATCTGTCCGATGTCGCCAAAGGCGTTATTTGTGGATTAGGTGCTGATGGTTATGAATTTGCGTTGCTTTCTGCTGCCAAACAGCTAAAGCAAACTAACAACAAATAATAAAGAGATTATGATGGATATCCGTAAAATTAAAAAACTGATTGAACTTGTTGAAGAGTCTGGCATTGCTGAATTAGAAATTTCTGAAGGCGAAGAGTCGGTACGCATCAATCGCTTTAGCAGCGTAGCACCACAAGTACAATATGCACCAGCACCGATTGCGGCACCAGTAGCAGCTGCACCTATCGCACCAGCGGCAGCAGTTGAAGCGGCTCCAGCAGAAGTAGCAGGCCATCAGGTTCGCGCTCCTATGGTTGGCACTTTCTATGATGCAGCATCGCCCGGCGCAGCACCTTTTGTAACGATTGGCCAAACTGTCAATGTTGGCGATACGCTGTGTATCTTAGAAGCGATGAAGATGATGAATCAAATCGAATCAGATAAAGCTGGCGTAGTTAAAGCTATCCTAGCGACAGACGGTCAAGCTATTGAGTTTGATGAACCACTTTTCATCATTGAATAACTACGAGGTTTCCAATGTTGGATAAAGTTGTTATCGCCAATCGCGGCGAAATCGCACTACGTATTCTTCGCGCTTGTAAAGAAATGGGTATTAAAACTGTAGCCATACACTCAACAGCCGATCGTGAACTAAAGCATGTATTACTGGCTGATGAAACAGTTTGTATCGGTAAGCCTGCTGCCGCAGACAGTTACTTAAATGTACCTGCGATCTTAAGCGCAGCTGAGATCACCGGCGCCGTTGCTATTCACCCGGGTTATGGCTTTTTAGCTGAAAACGCGGATTTTGCTGAACAGGTAGAGCAGTCAGGTTTTATTTTTATTGGTCCTAAAGCTGAAACAATCCGTCTCATGGGCGATAAAGTATCTGCTATTGCGGCAATGAAAAAAGCCGGTGTACCTTGCGTACCAGGTTCTGATGGCCCGCTCGATACAGACGCGCAACGTAATAAAAATATTGCTAAACGTATTGGTTACCCGATCATTATTAAAGCTGCCGGTGGCGGTGGCGGTCGTGGTATGCGTGTAGTGCATGAAGAATCTAAATTACTTGACTCGATCGCATTAACCCGTAACGAAGCCGGAACATTCTTTGGTAACGACATGGTATACATGGAGAAATTCTTAGAGAATCCTCGCCATGTTGAGGTCCAAATACTGGCTGATGGCCAAGGTAATGCAATCTACCTTGGTGAACGTGATTGTTCACTACAACGTCGTCATCAAAAAGTAGTTGAAGAAGCGCCAGCACCAGGTATCACCGCTGACATTCGTCGTCATATCGGTGAACGCTGTAGTCGTGCCTGTGTTGATATCAACTACCGTGGCGCTGGTACCTTTGAATTCTTGTATGAAAACGGTGAGTTCTATTTCATCGAAATGAATACCCGAATTCAGGTTGAACATACTGTTACCGAAATGGTCACTGGTATTGATCTGATCAAAGCGCAATTACGTATCGCCGCGGGCATGCCACTGTCGGTATCTCAGGATGAAGTGCGTCTGACCGGTCATTCACTTGAATGTCGTATCAATGCCGAAGATCCGGTGACATTTGCACCGAGTCCAGGTCTGATCAAACGTTTCCATGCTGCAGGCGGTTTTGGCGTACGTTGGGAATCACATATCTATGCGGGTTATAAAGTACCACCGCATTATGATTCCATGATTGGTAAATTAATCACTTACGGTGAAAACCGTGACGTGGCAATCGCCAGAATGCGTAATGCCTTAAGTGAAATGGTGATTGATGGTATTAAGACCAACATTCCACTGCATCTCGAGATTTTAAGTGATGAAAACTTCCAGAATGGTGGTACTAATATCCATTATTTAGAGAAGAAATTAGCTCAAAAAGCGCTAGACGCGAAATAGGAACTAAATCAGTTCTAAATAAGAGTTAAGCTCATTGCAGATCAAAAAAACCCAAGCGATTTACTCGTCTTGGGTTTTTTATTATGCGCCTAAAATTAGCTGGTATTACCTCTATAATCACTAATAGATTTAACCGCATTACCCGTCCGAAATTCCCTAAATCTATTGAAACCCTCCTGTAGCAACAAGATAAAATCATTCAACGAAATAAAATAGATGTAAATTACATATAAAACAATACGTTACAAATTAAACTATGAGTGATACATTCTATTTAGACCATTTATCCTGATCCTGCATATTATTTTTATTAACCATCGCTATAGGCATTATTTTTTCTCTCATAAAAAAGAGTGCTGTGTACAAGCCCCCCTAAATAACTATACATTTTATTGTAGTTTAATAGCGTATTAACAATAAGATAGGATATTTCATTGCGTCAACAGCGTTAATTTGGGGAATAATTATGAAGCTAAGATCTATACTTTCGGCGGCAATCTTTACCGGCTTATTTTCAACAGCGGGTATTGCAGGGACGATCACCTCACAGGACGACAATGTGGTCGTTGGTTACTGGCACAACTGGTGTGATGGTGGTGGTTATAAGGGGGGTAATGCCCCTTGTATTGACCTCAACGAAGTCAACCCGCAGTATAATGTCGTCAACATTTCATTTATGAAAGTTTATGATACCGCAGAAGGTCGAATCCCAACCTTTAAACTAGATCCAACAATAGGTATGAGTGAAGCTGAATTTATCGAGCAGATCAATACCCTTAATAGTCAGGGACGCAGTGTACTACTGGCCCTTGGTGGTGCAGATGCACATATCGCGTTAACTCGAGGTGATGAGGATGCACTCGCAGCAGAAATTATACGTCTAACAGATCGTTACGGCTTTGATGGTCTCGATATCGATTTAGAACAAGCTGCTATCACGGCTGAAGATAACCAATATGTCATTCCTACAGCATTAAAAATGGTGAAAGATCATTACCGTAAAACCGGTGACAACTTTATGATCACCATGGCGCCAGAATTCCCATACTTAACTGCAAATGGCGCTTATACCCCCTACTTGACCGAGCTCGATGGTTATTATGATTTTATTAATCCGCAATTCTATAACCAGGGTGGCGACGGTCTTTGGATTGAAGGGGTTGGTTGGATAGCACAAAACAACGACGAGTTAAAAGAAGAGTTTATTTACTACATTGCAGATTCTCTCATTAACGGCACGCGTAATTTCCACAAGATACCACATGATAAACTGGTGTTTGGACTGCCTTCGAGTAATGATGCAGCCGCCACCGGTTATGTCAAAGATCCTCAAGATTTGTATCGCGCGTTTGATCGTTTAAAAGCCCAAGGACAACCACTACGTGGCGTCATGACCTGGTCAGTAAACTGGGATATGGGCACTGATGCGGCCAACAACAGTTACAATCAGCAGTTTATTAAAGATTACGGCAATTTTATTCATAATCAATTACCGCCGATCATCGATATGACGCCAACCTTAGCTGGTATTGTCGATACTCGTATCGAGCTTAATGGTCATTTTGATCCTTTAACAGGTATTACCGCTAAAGATTATCAGGGTAACGACATCACTGATAGTGTGGCAGTAACCGGTCATGTCGATACTAACCAAGTCGGTGAATATCTATTAACGTACAGCGTCAGCAGTGATGACAAAACCGCAAATCAAGTGCGTAAGGTAACGGTATACGAAGTATTACCAAGCTTTAACGGTATCACGGATACCACCATTGTGATTGGGAGTCAGTTTGATCCAATGCTGGGCGTAACAGCCAGCCATCCAACCCAAGGCGATCTTACTAGTAACATCACTGTCGCAGGTGGGGTAAATATCGATGCTATAGGTGAATATGAGTTAACTTACACTTTAACCTACGGCCAAGATAATCAGCAAACCATGACCGATAAGCGTATTGTCACTGTGGTAAGCGACATAATTAACGACAGTGATTGGCAAGCGGATAGCATCTATGTGGGTGGAGATAAAGTCACCCATAACGGTTCAACATGGACAGCGCAATGGTGGACGACAGGTGAAGAACCAGGCACAACGGGTGAATGGGGGGTATGGCGTTAATAACTGACAAGATAATATTGATTAAATAGATCAGTTAAAACCAAAAATCCAGTATTCGCTTCACGTTAATACTGGATTTTTATTGTGTTCAAATTATCGAATTATTTATCCGCTTTACCGGCCGAGTTTGCAAACTTAGCCAACTGTTTATCGAACCAGAAAGGCCTGGTGTCATTATCTTCGCAGCGCTCTTTACGGCGAATAGCATTACGTACCATCATGGTGCCTAACCAACGCACGGGTTCAGGTGGAAAGCCACCTTTCGGCCCTGTTGTTAAGCCGTTATGACTCCATTTATCGTTATTACCGAGTAGCATAGATGCTAATATTTTGCCGCCAATCCAGGTTTGGCCAACGCCACTGCCGGAATAACCAAAGCCATAATAAATATTACCTGAGTCTGCAATTTTGCCAAAGAATGGCAAGCCAGTCGCCGAACGATCGGATGGCCCAGTCCAAGTCACGGCAAACTCTTCATCCACCAGCGTCGGGAATAACTTATCAAACGACTCTCGTAGTAGTTTGCCATACCGTGTAGGCTGATCGAATAAGGGCCTTACTGCATTACCATAAGAGAAGTGATTACCGCCCTTGCCTAACATTAACCGACCATCAGGTGTGGTCCGGTAATAATGCACAAAGGTACGTGAATCGAGCACGGTTTTACCGTCCGTTATCCCCATTTTTTTTAACTTTTCGGGTATCGGTTTGGTGATCGCCATATCTGACGAGACCACCACAATTTTATTTTTAAACTGTGGAAATTGTTCTAACATCCAAGCATTCAATGCCATCACCGCTTTCGCCGCATAAACAGTCCCTTGCGGGGTATTAATCACCACTTTATGTTGAGCATTTTTATTACTGTTTGTTGGTTTAACCGCATTATCATTAATGACTAACATCGGGGTATTTTCATAAATACGCACCCCAAGTTGCTCTGCCACGCGTTTTAAACCACGGGCTAATTTCCCGGGTTGCACACTGGCGGCTACCGGAGAGAAATGTCCTGCTTGATGTAATTCAGAGCCGGCATGCTGTTGTACTTTCTTCGCTTCCCACGCCTGCCAACTGTTTAATTGATGTTTATCTAACGCCGCTAATGTCGCCTCTAACCCACCGGTTTGCGCGGTATTCGTGGCGGTAAATAAGGTGCCGTCACGACGCAGTTCCGCATCAATGTTGTACTGCAAACAAAAGGCTTCAATTTCATCTACCGCTTGCTCTGATGCTTTGACTAATTCAACCGCCTGCGCTTCGCCATACAAACGTTGCATCGACAAGTACTTAGTCGACCACGTTAACATGCAACCACCATTACGCCCCGATGCGCCACTACCACAGAGGCTTTTCTCGATGATCATGACATCCAGTGTTGGCTGTTGCTGTTTGAGTTGGATCGCGGTCCACAATCCCGTGTAACCACCACCCACAATACACACATCGGCGACGGTATCGGCAGTGAGCGCTTGTGGTTGCACACCATTACGGTAGTCCTCTTCAAGATCCATCGCTTGTTGAAACCAAAAAGGTTGAAACTCAGGCTGTTTAGTCATTACGGACGTTCACCAGCGGCTAAACGTGCATCAATATCGGCAACCACTTGTGGTAGGTCAGCAATGGTATCAATCAGGTAATGGGCGTTAAATGGCGTGAAACGATCACGGGCTTTCTCACGCGCCTGGTGTAATGTCGCTGCGTCTGCGGCAAGGTATTCTTCGAGTGTGAGACCCGCTTCGTTACCCGATAACAATAAGCCCACCGTCCACATGCCAGCATTGTGGCCTTCTTCAATGCCCGGTACCGAATCATCCACTTTAATGCAGGCGCCAACATCGGTCACCGCCATATCAATCACGTTTTTAAGCACCATGTAAGGTGCTGGGCGACCGCCTGCCGCTAGGTCATCGGTAGCAACAACACAATCTGGCACATAGCCTTTTGCTGCCGCGATAGGAATGAGCTTATCCATGACCACACGGGGATAACCAGAGCATGAACCAATTTTAATCCCTTGCTGTTTTAAGCCATTAACCACATCGAGTGCATGTGGGATTGGATCAGCATGCTCGCCAACTTTAGCGATCTGCAGCGGCATAAATGTTTGGTAAATCGCATCAATATCAGCGGTACTGATCGTCGACCCGAACTGTGCTTGCCAACGCGCGGCAACATCTGGTAATGCCGATACCGCTTTAATGTGATCCCATTTACCTAGGCCCATAGGCACACGTGCTTCCGCTAAACTAATAGTAAAATTATACTGCGCTTTAAATGCGGCAATAAAAATAGTGGTCGGGGCAAATGAACCGAAATCAACGATAGTACCCGCCCAATCAAAAATAACAGACTGAACATGATTAAGTTTTACTGACTGATCTTGTACGATGTTAGACATAATAATATTTTCCAAAGTAAGAGTTTGTTGATAATTGGGTAAACTGTTTTATAACTAATATTTTTGAATGATTTGTTAACTACGGTTAATTAACACTTTCTAATGACAAACATAGCCAAAGTCTCGACTTACTTTATCAATTGCACCCGAAAAAATAGTAAGCGCTCGCTTTAACTCTTCTCTCGTAATGATAAGCGGTGGGCTTAATTGAATAACATTACCCTGCGATACTTTAAAACTCAGCCCTGCATTCAAGCAGTGATACAACACGGCTTCCGCTTCATCAAAAGCGCGCTCTTGCGAATCACGGCAAGTCACTAACTCAACCCCCCATAACAGCCCCATGCCACGCACATCACCAATCAAAGAATATTGCGCTTTTAAAGCCGCTAATTGACTGGCAACAAAGACTTCATCATCTTGCACTTTGCTCAGTAGGTTTTGTTGTTCAATCACTTCCATGGTCGCCAAGGCGGCAGCGCAACCAATCGGACTTTTCTCATGGGTATAATGACCGAGCGATACTTGCGCCGCAGTATTGTATTTATCTTTGGTGATCATCGCGGCAATCGGTACCACGCCACCACCAAGACCTTTACCAATGCATAAGATATCCGGTTCAATAGCAAATGCATGGTGGCTAAACCAATGACCGGTACGTCCCATGCCATTAGGAATATCATCAATGATCAGTAAGATATTGTGCTTATCACAGATCGCTCTGATCCGCTGCCAATAGGCTTTACTCGGTACTTGCACATCGGTATTACGGATAGCTTCAGCAATAAAGACCCCAATACCACCTTCTTTTTCGACCACATATTCCAGATAATCAGCATAATGCACATCGCTACCGTCCGGAGAAGGAAAACAGCCACGATAAGACACTGCAGGCGGAATACGTTCGACACCGGCCATCAACGGGCCCATGCCTGCACGGAAACAAGCCTCGCCACCCACAGAAATAGCATCGAGTGAGGCACCATGGAATGAGTCCCACAGTGACACCACTTTAAAGTTGCCGGTAATGTGACGCGCTAATTTCAGTGCCATGCCGATTACAGAGGTGCCACCAGGGGCAAACAGTACGCGATTGAGTTCACCACCACATATTTCAGTCAGTTTGGTGGCACAATCAATCGCGGTTTGATTGGTAAAGCGACGTGGTGAAAACGATAACGTCGCTAATTGTTGGCTAATTTTAGTTAATACATGCGGGTGACCATAACCGAGCTGATGAACATTATTACCATGGAAATCCATGTAGCGCTGACCCGCAGCATCTTCTAAATAAATACCCTCGGCAGCGACTAACGCATCCAAACACGGCGTCGACATCGCTTGATGTAAAAACACCTTAGCGTCTTGTGCAAGCATGGCTTTAGTGTCGTTATCGTCAATACTGGCATGCCATTGTTGACGTGCAGGAGTGGTATTCACATCACCTTCACTACGATGCTGACGGTCTGCCAATACAGCCTCAGCAGCTAAGTTAGCAGTCGCTTCACTCATGCACTTAATTCCCAATATTTGGCGGTTTCCATCGCCACTAATAAACGCTGGATATCACTTGGATGGACATCACCTATGTTACCAATACGGAAACAGTCAGCGTTGGATACCTTACCTGGGTAGATAACAAAACCTTGTTCTTTAAGGCGGTTATAAAATTCTTTGAATTGATAATCACGGTGCACCGGTGAATAAAACGAGGTAATAATTGGCGAATGTAATGACGCATCAAGCAAAGTATCAAAACCCAGCTTCGCCATCCCAGCGACTAAGGTTGTTTGGTTTTTTTGGTAACGTTGATGACGAGCAGCAATACCGCCTTCTTCTTCAAGCTCTAATAACGCTTGGTAAAATGCGCGCACTGTGTGGGTTGGTGAGGTAAAGCGCCATTTGCCACCATTGGTTTCCATACAATGCCATTGGTCATACAGATCTAATGACAACGAACGAGCTAGCCCTTTGCATTTTTCCAGTTCAGTTTGGCGTGCGATCACAAAGCCAAAACCGGGTACACCTTGAATACATTTGTTGGCAGAACTGATCAGGAAATCAACGCCTAATTCAGCCACATCCATTGGAATGCCACCAAAGCTCGACATCGCATCTAAGATCACGATCTTACCGTATTGTTTGGCTAATTTAATCACCGCATCAATCGGATTCAACATGCCGGTGGTTGTTTCGCAATGCACGATGGCGACATGGGTAATGCTGTCATCGCCCGCTAATTTGGCTTCAACTTCGGCCAAACTTGGTTGTGCTGTTTCACCCGGTGCTATCACCTCGCAGGCAATATTTAAGTAATCTGCAATTTGAGCAATACGGGCACCGTAAGCACCGTTATCAATCACCAGTAGCTTGCCATCAGCAGGAATAACACTACCAATTGTAGCTTCTACCGATGCCGTGCCACTGCCTTGCATCAATACACTGGTATAACCCGTTTGCGGGGTCGCTAGTTGCACTAACTTAGCGCGGATAACTTCAACAATGTCTTTGTTATATTCATCATCCCAAGTACACCAATCTTTTAGCATGGCTTCTCGTACACTTGCGGTGGTAGAAAGTGGACCCGGTGTTAGTAATAAATATTCGTTTTTCATCTCTGCTTCCATTTGGACTATACCAGTTTGATTAGAACTCTAGCAGTGGATCGCTCACTTGGTAAATAGCCCAACAGCAGAATTCATAAAAGCTTCATATTCATCGCCAACCGCAATAAAAACGCCGAGCCATAAAAATAGATAAAATATCTTAATTAACCTAACTGACATCAATCGGTCATATTTTTGTCATAAAAGCACTCTATTATCGTTCTCAACAAATCTGGTACAGACCAGAATCAACCGTTAATAATTTTTGGAGTGACACGAATGAAACAACGTTGGATGATAGGTACTATCGCTGCCTTAGGCGCCTTATTCACTGCACCAGTATTTGCCGCAGAAGAAGTGGTGGTGTACACCGCCTTTGAAACGGATGTATTAGCAAAATACAAAGTCGCCTTTGAACAAGCCAATCCAGATATCGAAATCAAATGGGTGCGCGATTCAACCGGTATCATGACAGCAAAATTACTTGCCGAAAAAAATAACCCGCGTGCAGAAGTGATTTGGGGACTCGCAGGCTCATCAATGGCACTGCTTAAGAAAGCTGGGATCCTAAAACCTTACTCACCACAAGGCGTTGAAAACCTGCGGACGAGCATGATTGATCCAGAAGACAACAAAGCGTGGTACGGTAATGACGCTTGGTTTAATGCCATCTGCTTTAACGAATACGTTGCCAAACAGCACAACCTACCAAAGCCGACATCTTGGGATGATCTGCTTAAACCGGTTTACAAAGGTCATATCGCCATGCCCAACCCAGCATCATCGGGCACAGGTTATATGCAGGTATCAGCATGGTTACAAACCATGGGTGAAGATAAAGGTTGGAGTTACATGACCAAGCTGAATAACAATATTGCCCATTACACCCATTCAGGCTCGAAGCCTTGTGTACAAGCAGGCATGGGGGAAGTGGCGATCGGCATATCGATGGCATTACGTGGCGCGAAATTAAAAACCCAAGGCGCGCCACTTGACGTGATCTTACCTGCCGGCGGCATTGGCTGGGAATCAGAAGCAGTGGGTCTGGTGAAACCATCAGCGGCAGCTAAGCGGGTGGTGGATTGGTCAATCTCAAAACAAGCCAACGAATTATATAATGAATCTTATGCATTAGTCGGCCACAAAGACGTCAGTAAAGCCGTGGCTAACTATCCCAATGTACAAGACGCGATGGTCGACATGGACTTTAGTAAAATGGCCAATGAGCGTAAAGATGTACTGCGTACCTGGTCAGAAAAATTTGATTCAAAATCTGAAGCAAGATAGTCATTAATGACCTAATTTAAGTGGTCAACCTTGACTAAGCCAGGGGTTAGTTAACACGCCTGGCTTAGTCGTTTTTAACAAATGATTGTCAATTAAAACAAGCGCTAACCGGCCGACTTCTTAACCCCCTAGATACCAATAATAAGTGTAAATTCTGCGTAAAAATAACCCCTTGTCATCAAACTGTCACTTACCCTGCCTACCATACTGGTATAGTCCAAATAACTTATGAGCAGTCAGATGAACACGTACCTCAACATCAATAATCTTGTTAAAAAGTTTGGTGATTTCACCGCATTAAATGATATTTCTTTGCAGATCCATCAAGGCGAGTTCATCTGCTTTTTAGGACCATCTGGTTGCGGTAAAACCACCCTGCTTCGTGCGATTGCCGGACTGGATTTAGCGACATCAGGGTCTATTTTACAAGACGGTAAAGACACCACCTTCTTACCGCCAGAAAAGCGGGATTTTGGCATTGTATTTCAATCTTACGCGCTGTTCCCCAACTTAACGGTTGCCGAAAATATCAGTGTCGGCTTACACAACCAAGGTAAATCAGTCGCCGAAGCGGTGGATATTGTTAATCACTGGCTAGGTATTATTGGCTTATCTGACTCGGCGCCGAAATACCCGAACCAGCTATCCGGCGGCCAACAGCAACGTGTGGCACTGGCTCGCGCATTAGCGTTATCACCGGGATTATTACTGTTAGATGAACCACTTTCGGCATTGGATGCACAAGTACGTGCTCATTTACGTGACGAGATCCGCTCCCTGCAACGTAAACTCGGCATTACCACTATCATGGTGACCCATGACCAAGAAGAAGCCTTAGCAATGGCCGACCGTATAGTGGTGATGAATCATGGTGTTATTGAACAAGTCGGCACCCCACAAGAAATTTACGATAAACCGGCATCCCGCTTTGTGGCTGAATTTGTCGGTAACATGAACTTCATTGCCAGTTCCGTGATCAGCGATCAGCAGATCCGTATTGCTGAAACCCTGCTACCAAAACCCAAAGACACATTAAACCGTGGTGACATGTTTGATTTAGCTGTGCGCCCTGAAGACATCCAATTTAGTAATAACCCGCAAGATTTACCGGTGCAAATCAAAGCCATGGAATTCCAAGGTACCTATGTGCGAGCAGACTGCCAGCTAACAGGCAGTATGAATGCGCCTATGATCAAGGTCGATGTGCCAATTCGCGAAGTCAGATCGCTGGGGCTCAACAATGGTGAGTTCCGTCGGATCCGTTATAGCGATGCGTTCACCCATGTCTTCCCACGTAAATTAAAGCAATCATCAACAGCAAGCACACAAGCGGTAGAGGCATAACATGGAGTCAACCATCAATAAAAAGCTGACTAAACCGAGTTATCTGCAACGATTAACCCTTTCGTTTAGCCGAGATAGCGCGCTACTGGCCAGTATTTTAATTATCTTAACCCTGTTAATGGGCTTTTTTATTGTTGCGCCTATGCTCACGATGTTTGCCAAAAGTGTCCAGGATGTAGATGGTCACTTCATTGGATTAACCAATTTCACCGCCTATTTTGCCTCCAGTGCCATGCTCGCCTCGATTGCTAATACCGTGACAGTGGGATTGATCACCACCGCGATTGTTGGGGTGATGGCATTTAGTTACGCTTATGCATTAACCCGCAGTTGCATGCCATTTAAAACCTTTTTTCAGATCATTGGTTCGGCACCGATCTTAGCGCCATCATTACTGCCAGCACTGAGTTTGATTTATTTATTCGGTAATCAAGGCATTGCCAAAGAGTTACTCGGGGGCGCATCGATTTATGGCATTGTTGGTATTACTATCGGGCTGACATTCTGGACCTTTCCCCATGCATTAATGATCTTAACCACAGCGCTGCGTACGTCCGATGCCCGTTTATATGAAGCGGCGACCGTATTAAAGAACCATCCGGTAAAAACATTTTTCATGGTGACGCTACCGGCAGCAAAATATGGCGTGATCAGTACTTTAATTTTAGTGTTTACCTTAGTGGTGTGTGACTTTGGTGTGCCGAAAGTGATTGGCGGCAGCTATAACGTATTAGCAACGGATATTTTCAAACAAGTGGTTGGTCAGCAAAACTTCGCCATGGGCGCAGTAACCAGTGTATTACTGTTATTGCCGGCGGTACTGGCTTTTGTAGTTGATCGTCACGTGCAACGCAAACAGCAAAATTTATTTGATTCCCGCTCTGTGGCTTACATACCCAAACCAGATAAATTACGTGATGGTATCTGCTTGTTGTTCTGTAGTACGATTGCCTTGGCGATCATCGCTATCATTGGCATGGCCATATACGCGTCATTCGTGACATTTTGGCCATGGAACTTAACCTTAAGTTTTAACAATTATAACTTTAGTGAAGTGAGTACCTATGGTTGGACGCCTTACTTTAACTCACTGACATTGGCGATCTGGGTAGCCCTGTTCGGTACTGTGATCATCTTTATTGGTGCTTATGTTATCGAAAAAGGCCGTGGTTTTGGTCCTATTCGTCAGCTACTGCAAATGATCACTATTATTCCAATGGCAGTACCGGGTATCGTATTAGGCTTGGGTTATATCTTCTTTTTCAATGATATAAATAATCCACTTAATGGTCTGTATGCCACCATGATCTTACTGGTGATTAATACCGTGGTGCATTACTACACCGTCGGTCACATGACCGCATTAACGGCGTTAAAACAATTACCCGCAGAGATTGAAGCCATTTCCGCGTCAATCAAAATGCCCCAATACAAGTCATTCTTTGTTATCACCCTGCCGATTTGTGCCCCTGCGATCATGGATATCGCGGCTTATCTGTTTATCAACGCATTAACCACCACATCAGCCGTGGTATTCTTGTATGCGACCGATACCATTCCCGCTTCGGTGTCGGTATTAAATATGGATGATGCCGGCCAAACAGGTTCAGCGGCAGCGATGGCCGTGATGATCTTAGTAACCGCAGCGTTGGCTAAAATAATCCATTTAATTATCGCCTCATTTATCAACAAAAGAACCCAAGCTTGGCGTCAAAAATAACCGCGGAATAGACCAAATTAAGCATAACTCTGCTACTGTAGAACAGGAACCACCCAGTAGCAGGTTAATCCCCTAGCATCAGAGGCTTTTGTGCAATACCTAAAAATTAAAGATGAAATTTTACTGCAGATCGAAGCTGGTTCACTACTTACCTCAGGGCAGAAATTAACGTCAGAACGTAAACTGGCAGAAAGTTTCAATACCACTCGCGTGACGCTGCGTGAAGCCTTGTCTTTACTGGAGTCTGAAGGCAAAGTGTATCGTGAAAATCGTCGCGGTTGGTTTATTTCCCCAGCACCATTACGTTACGACCCGACCAATACCACTAACTTTCATAACCTCGCGCTAAGTCAGCAACGTATACCAAAAACAGAATTAATCAGTGCCAGTATGGTGCCCGCCGATAAACATATCGCCCAGCTATTACAAATAGCACCACAGACTGAAGTGATCCGTATTCATCGCGTGCGTTATTTAGATGAACGCCCGGTCGTACTCGTGACTAATTATGTATTGCCTGACCGACTCCCTAATTTACTCAGTCATGATCTGTCTGCATCATTAACCGATATCTATCAACAACATTACGACATCCTGTATCAACAGACCCATTATCGTATCCGCTCTTCGTCATTAGTTGCCGATACTGCAACCGCTTTACGCGCTACCTCTGGCTGCGCGGCTATGTATATAGAGCGGGTTAACTATGATCAACATGGTCAGTTATTGGATTGTGATCTGGAATATTGGCGCCATGATGCGGTGATGATTGAAGCACAAGCAACTCGCCAGAAATACACACCAGAATAAACTGCCAGACTTTTTCATCGTGTACATAATCACCTAAATCAGCACTTTAACGCTTGAAATAGACTGTACTTTGTCATGGATCAGAAATAATGTAACATATCAAAAAAGACTGATGTATATGGTCTAGAATACCCTATGCAGGTATACGTATATTTGACACTCTAAATGATAGGAACTTTATCCATGGAATATCTTCAACAACTACTCGAACAAGCACCTGAGCTTGCGGCTATTTACGGTACTAAAATACTGCTTGCACTCGTTATCTTTATCGTTGGTAAATACTTTGCCAATCTAATGAAACGCGTCATATCAAGCCTAATGATAAAACGTAATATTGATAAAACGGTCGCTTCGTTTGTCGGTAACATGGTCTTCGGTGTCATATTTGCCTTCACGATTATCGCGACGCTCAGTCAGTTCGGGGTACAAACTGCATCACTGGTTGCTGTTGTCGGTGCCGCAGGTTTAGCCATTGGTTTAGCACTACAAGGTTCATTATCAAACTTTGCCGCGGGTGTATTAATCGTTATTTTCCGCCCTTGTCGTATCGGTGATTACATCGAAGCTGCAGGTGTAGCAGGTACCGTAGATGAAATTACTATTTTCTCTACACGCTTAATTACGCCAGATAACAAAGTGGTGATTGCACCAAATGCCGCAATCATGGATGGCACAATTACTAACTATTCAGCGTTAGGTCAACGTCGTTTAGATCTTGTGGTTGGCGTATCGTATGACGCAGACATTAAGCAAACGAAAGCCATCTTAATTGGCGTTATCAAAAACAACGAGTTCACCTTACAAGATCCAGAATACACTGTCGGCATCCTAGAATTAGCCGATTCATCAGTAAACTTCGCGGTACGCCCTTGGGTTAAAACCAGCGATTACTGGGGTGCTTATTTCAGCATGCAAGAAGAGCTTAAACTTGCGCTTGACGCTGCTGGTATTGCCATCCCTTATCCACAATTAGACTTGCATGTACAAGGTAATCCAACACCACCAGCAAGCTAATGTTTACTGTAAAATCATGTAGTGATAAACAACAAATAGGAGCCTAATGTGGCTCCCATTTTTATTCCTGTTCATCTTTGTTACCGTCAACCTTTGCTACTTTCCTAAAGTATTCACAGGTCACGACGTTCAAATAAGGGTCCTTCTTTAAAACTATAACCGCTAATATGACTGTGCGGTAAACTACCCACCGCTTTGCCAAACTGGCGTTTATCTAAATTGATTAGATTCATGTGATCACCCGATTCAATATACAATTGTTCCTGTTCGAACAATAAGTCGTCCACCAGCATATCCATACCATAGATCTGCCCTAATGATGGTATCGCCCCAGGTTCACAATCCTGAAACAAGGTTGATAATTCATGCTCTGCTAATAGATAATATTGCTTACCCGTTTGCCGATTAATTTCACCAATCAATACATGCTTATTTGACGGCACCACCGCCATTAAATAATCGCCACCAATGTCGCGTAAAATCACCGCTTTGGCGACTTGTGAACTGGGCACATGTGCCGATAGTGCAGAATTAAATGAACTTGCCGTGTGGCGATGTTTAACCAAACTAAAATCGATGTTGTGACTAGCTAAGAACTGGCCAACTTTGGTTGCCATAGTCATTTCAGCCTCCATAAAATACTTTTCTCTACAAGCAAAGTATGGGAGCTAAATAGCCACAACGCGAGTTCATCACATAATTATTTATAAACCGTGAGCGATGTTATTAAACATAAACAAAGCGAAAACTTATTATTTCTTATATCTGTTTATTGGGTCATGTTGGTATAGATAACTCTGATTACAACATCATAAGGATATGAGCAATGAATTCACTCAAACAAAGGATCACCAAAGCGTCTGTATTAACGGGATTTTTCGCCGGACTGTTATACGGCAGCTGGGCACTTTATGCTAATTACGCTGCAGGTACGTCCATCGCACTGCAAGCTAGCGCCGTGCAATTTGTGTGCAGCGCATTCATCGGGTTTATCATGACCTTTATGATGGACCAAATTTGTAATAGCCAAACATTGAACCGAATTATCATCATCCCTAGTTCAATCATATTACCGATGATATTTACTTTTGTTGTCAGCTATTACGCGCACTACTCCAACGGCACACCTAACATTATGATGACTATTCTACCGTCACAAATACTAGGGGCTGTTTGGACCACACTCTACACATTGAAATTAATGAAGCAGGATAGAAGGAACGCCGCATTAACGCATTAACGCATTAACGCCAGTATAGTGGCCGGTTATTTACTCGGTGTTTAACAACAAGCCAGTTGCAGATGACAACTGGCTTGGGTATTTACTGATGGCGTAACAGTTAGCCTAAACCGCGCTGATGCTATATTTACGCTGTTTGTAAGCCAGCAACATAATCGCCAATAGCGCATAAGCAAAACATTGGATTAACAACTGCGTTTGAAAATGTCTGACCATCTCAAAATCCGCGCCCATCTGGTTTAATTGCAACAAACCTTGGATCGCGGCAGTGCTTGGGAATAATTGCGATACCGTCACCAGCCAAGCGGGTATCTCACTTATCGGCCAAATAAAACCACTGCTAAACAATACCGGCATTGAGCTAAATAAAATCACCTGTGTTGCGGTTTCAGCTTGGTTATACAATTGCCCCAGCGCCACGCCAAGGCAGGCAACCGCCAGTAAGAACGGCACTAATAGTTTGATAATATCCCACGCCGCCGCGAGTCGATTAACCCCGTACATGTCTAATGCAAAACCAAAGTAATACAAACTAAACACCAGATACAAACTGAGGAACACACTACAACGCGCCAGTAACAATGATGTCGGCGATGCAGTTAACCAATAGCCTTGCTCTTTCGCCCGTGAACGTTCATTTTGACTGCCCGATAAGATACCACTGACGATTAATAACGTTTGCTGCAAGATCAAAATAAATACCGCGGGGACCACATAATCCAAATAACCGTTGCCCTGATTAAACACTGGTTGGAGGTTTAACGAGGCCGGTTGCCACTGTTGCTTGGCTAACAAGATATTTTCTTTATCAACCGTTAATCTCGCCACTTTAATTTGCGCCGACAGCGTCCCGCCCGCTTTCAGAATACCCGATGTGATGGTCGAGTAAGTCATGAAATAACTGGCATCGCCACCTAACGATAACGTCACTGGTTTCTTCATCAATAGATCACGACGAAAATGCTCAGGAATAATCAAGAAACCTTTGATGTCACCCTGCTCAATGAGTGCTTCGGCATCCCTCACCGAATCAACCTGCCCGGTAATATGAGTATCAGGTGTTGCATTCACCATGCGGATCAACTCACGGCTCATCGAACTGCGATCATGATCAACCACGACAATTTCAGCATTTCTTGATACCTGCTGAGAATACGGCAAAGGATACAAGATCGAGTACATGATAATGCCACCAAACATGGTCAATAAAATACTGCGGTCGGCAAAAATACTTTTAATTTCGAGCACCACCAGTGCGAAGAATTTATTCATCGTCATACCCCATCTGCTAACAATGCACTATCACGATGACGCTTAAGTCGAAATATCGCCACCACGAAGGTTAACGTAAATAACCCTAATGACGTTAATTGTGGTAACAAGGTCATAAAATCTTGTCCGTAATTCACCTGACCAATTTGCAACTGCATATAATGCGTGATCGGTAATAATGCCCGCCATATCTGCGCCAACTGCGGCATGCTTTCCGCAGGAAAGGTCACCCCGATAAAGGCAAATGCAGGCGCGGAATAAGCCGCGCCCATGCTAATCGCTTGAGTCAAATTCATGGTCAAGGTAAAGATAAACAAGGCGATGGCCTGCCCCGCTAATACTGCCGTCACCAGAATTAACAATAAATACCCCCAGTTGCCATGCATCGGCATACTTAAGTAACCGTAAAAGAAACTCAAGAATAGCAAACCATGTACCACAGAAAGCAAAGTATACGGCAGCAACTTACCAATCACAGCGCTAACGACGGCACCATCCGCTCGTTGAAACCAGCTATTTTGGGTATTATTTTTGTATTCCAACCCAAACGCCAACAACACAGAGACCAAAATAAAGATTTGCCATAGTGCCGGAACCGCAGCGGTCACCAAAAAGGGCACATAGTTAGTCGACACATTATAGAGCGGGTTAACCTGCGTTGAAATTGGCGCAACAACCCCTTTAATCAGCGCCAGGTTACCCCCACTCGCCAAGGTTTTAACGGCATCAATCTGCGCCGTAAACGTGGCAAAGGTTTTCGCCATGTTCGACGATACCAGTTTACCAATCAACACATACTGGGCATTGTAAAAGGTACTGACTTCTGGTGTCATCGCTAAGTAGGTCTGCTTTTCGAATGCACGCGGAATATGCACCACCGCATACACTTCACCACGTTGCATTAATGCTTTACCTTCGGCCAGGCTGGTCAATTGCGCAGTCACCGCAAGCGCAGGATTGGCATCAATATAACGCACCAAGCTGCGTGATAACCGACTGTGGTCTTGATCAACAACCGCGACCGCAAGATCACGTGGGATACCCTGTGAAAAAATAGCGTACACCAACAACATGCAAGCAAGTGGCAACCAAGTCACCAGTGATAATTGCCATTTTGATGCCAATATCAGCTGGTTTTCCCGCTGCCAAACCGCCTTGATCTGAATAATGAATAAACGCATCATCAAGCCAACTTACTGCGCAGTCGCTGACGGCGCCAGCTCAACCAACACACTCATACCAACACGTAGATCGGCAATCGGCTTAACCGGTCTTGCTTCAATTTCAAAGGTACGTAAATCGAATCCTTTCGCATTGTCTGTCGAACGCCAAGTCGCATAGTCACCCATCACCGCAATATGGGATATTTGATATTGATATGTCGCCTCACCTAATGCTGGAATACGCGCCGTTAATAACGTGCCTTTTTTCAACCGTGGTAATAAGTCTTCACGAATATTAAATACCGCCCAGCTATCGTTAATATCAACAATACTCACCACCGGAAAACCAGTCGGGGCAAGCTCGCCTTCTTTTAATAAGATCTGTACCACTTCACCATCACGCAGGGCATATTGTTTGGTATCTTTGGTATAAGACTCAATTTCAGCCACCACACCTTCCGCCATACGTTCTTGCTCGATAGCGGCTTGTTTAGTTTCTTTACGCGCTCCCTCTTTCGCCATTTGATAAACTTGGTATGCCGCATTTTGCGTATATTTAGCGGCTTGCCACTTGGTATACACTTCATCGCGTTTCTGCTCTGGTAATACACCGTCGTTATAAAGACTATCCACGCGCTGGTAGGTTATCTCCATTAACTGCGTCGCTGCTTGGGCTTTTTTCCACTGGTCGTTAGCCGCAATGATTTGCTGTTCACGGGCTCCGATTTCGGCTTGTGCACGCATTGCACTTGCCGCGGCACGACCGGCTTTTGCTTGCGCCAATTTAGCGTCTAATTCAGGGCTAGCCAGTGAGAAAATTAATTGTCCTTGGCTAACCAATTCGCCTTTTTTTACGTCTACCGAGGCAATACGTCCCGGGATCTTAGAGGATATATTGTATTGCTCGGCTTCAATTTGACCTTGTAACAATATATTTTTCGGCTCGTAAGCACGATTGAATTCAACTGCCAGCCAACCGATAACAGCGAGCGCGACTACCGCAATGATGCCTGTTTTAACGTTACTCATTTATTTAACCTCGATACCATTAATTTGTAGATAGTCCATAAAGCGATCGATATCGCCGCTAACAGAGAGTAATTGTGCCAGTGATTGCACATAGTTATAACTTGCAGACAGGCGCTGAACACGAATGCTGGTTGCATATAACTGGGCATCCGCCATTTCCAGTGATGTTGATAGACCTTGGCTAAATGCTTTTTGACGCAGTACCACGGTTTCTGCTGATAACGCTTGGCTCGATGCCAAAGAGTTGTATTCTTCTAACGCTTGGCTCATTTCAGCATAGGTTTTTTCCACCAGAATAGATAAATCTTGCTGCATTTGCATCTGCAGTAAATTCACCTGACGTACCGAGCTTTTGGCCGCAACCACTTCTTGTGACGTACCAGAGCGTTCCATAATTGGAATACGCACACCAACGCCAACCATCCATTCCGGTAACAGGTCGCCCGTCGCAGAATCATCGGCATATAAATTATAATTACCGTACAGCATCACTTCGGGTAAATGCTTGGCTGACGCCATTTTTACCATGCCTTTGGCTTGTTCACGTTTGGCATTTAAGATGGCAATACCGGGATGGTCTGTTAAGGTTTTAGTTAGATACGGCGTAACCGAAGTAACACTGTTATTCACAAATAACGGCGTGGTTGGTAATACCGAGTCTTGCTGTTTTAGCATTTTGGTTAACGCTAACTTAGCAATCTCATAATCACGTAATGATTTCTGTGCTTCGATTTGCGCTTTGTCTAACGTCACTTGTGCCATCAGTCGTTCAATTTTGGCAATTTGACCTTGTTGCTCTAGTTTCACCGCATGATTAAGGTGAGCGGCTAACGCATCCACTGCATCGAGACGCACTTGATAAACTTGCTCGGATAACACCACACCAAAATAATACTGCACCAGCTTCGTAAAAGTCGCGCGGGTGGCTAAATTATAATTGCTTTGTGCTTCACTCACTTGCGCCTGGCGAATGTCTTGCGCCGCAGTGATACGACCGCCAGTATAAACCGGTAGCAGCACATTCAATGACGAATGGGCGAAATTTTGATTGGTGAGCGGGATACCATTCGGGATCAAACCAGCTAAACCAGCTAAAGCTGTACCATTTAATTTTGCACCCACTCCAGAAGTATCAACTTCTATCGGCTTATCAAAATGGGTATATGAACCGGTAATATCCACATTCGGCAAATACAGCGACCTTGCCGCATCTTGTAATGCTTCTGAGTATTTTACTTCTTCTTTCTTTGCCAGTAGCGCATCATTCTTCTGAACCACTTGATACCAAGCTTCAGAAAAACCGATAGCCGCAGCTTGCACATTACAACTCAATGTAATGGCAGTAATAATGCCATAAAAGACTGTTTTCATACTTAATTCCTAAAATCACGCTGTTGTGGCATGGCCGATTAATATCAAATAATTAAACAACGAAGGGCATATTTTCAATTACTGTAAACAAAGTCACCTTGATACCATAACAATCAAAAGTAGAGTATATACTCTAAAAGATACGTACAGAAGATGGCAATGTTAACCAAAAACGAATACTAACGCATAAATTTGTCGAGTACTACGCCAGTATTAGCCTAATTTTAGTCAGTTCTCAGCAATACCCCCCGATTAATGCTGTGCCTCGGCCCTGATCTACACAATTAAACGCGGATACTTGCATTTAATTACCATATAGCGATGGTGTCTTATGGCTTAGATGCGTACAATTACGCCCACGAAATAACGGAGAGAAAATCGATGCCTTGGATCCAATTAAAAATTAATGCTAACGAAGAAACAGCTGAGAAGATAGGTAACATGCTATCTGGCGCAGGAGCAAGTGCTGTCACATTCATGGACTCACAAGATTCGCCTATCTTTGAACCACTGCCTGGTGAAACGCTGCTATGGGGTGATACTGATGTAACCGGTCTGTTTGATGCTGATAAAGACATGCAGCCGATCTTAGCTTTCTTAGCCAAAACCAAGGTACTAGGTTCAGATTTTCGCTACAAATTAGAAATACTCGAAGATAAAGACTGGGAACGCGAATGGATGGAAAACTTCCACCCAATGCAATTTGGCGAACGTTTATGGATCTGCCCAAGCTGGCGTCCAGTACCGGATGAAAATGCGGTTAACGTGATGCTTGATCCCGGTTTAGCATTTGGTACGGGTACCCACCCGACGACCGCGTTATGTCTAGAATGGTTAGATGGCCAAGACCTAACCGGTAAAACAGTTGTCGATTTTGGTTGTGGTTCTGGCATCCTCGCAATCGCAGCACTTAAATTAGGTGCTAAGCGGGTGATCGGTGTGGATATCGACCCACAAGCTATCTTAGCAAGTCGTGATAACGCCGAGCGTAATGGCGTTGCCGACCAAATCGAATTGTACTTACCAGCCGATCAACCCGACGGTATCAAAGCAGATATCGTGGTTGCCAATATTCTTGCGGCACCATTACGTGAACTATCTGGGCTTATCATCAGCTTCTTAAAACCAGGTGGTAAACTGGCATTATCCGGTATTTTGGATCACCAAGCAGCAGAATTGAACGAAATCTATCGTCAACACTGCATCATGGATGAACCTACACTGAGTGACGAGTGGGCACGCTTAAACGGCCAAATTAAATAATATTTGCCATACAGGGTGATCTACATAAGCAAATGTAAAACTGGGCTCATGTAGAAAAAATAACCAGTAATTACGTAAAAAACGTGCGATCAGTAATTAATCAGGCTAAAATGCAAGCTATCTTAAATTTTAAGTCAACCTGAGTGAAAATTGAATAATAAGCAATTTAGCTGGATGATCTGTTGTTATAATTTGATTTAGAGGTGTTTTTTTTACTATTTAATGATTTCAACTAAAAAAATATTCAATAGTCTAATTATTAACCTTTTAACTCGGGTGAAAACTGCGTAACATACGCCGCCTTAGAGCAAATGAGCCACAACAGATGAAAATAGGTCCTTATCTTCTGGATAACCAATTATTCTTGGCTCCTATGGCTGGTGTTACCGACCGTCCTTTCCGTCAACTTTGTCGTGATTTGGGTGTGGGTATGGCCGTGTCAGAAATGTTATCGAGTAACCCTCGAGTTTGGTCTACAGAAAAATCGCAACAGCGCATGGATCATGCTGGCGAAACCGGGATCCGCTCTGTGCAGATAGCAGGCGCAGATCCAGCGTTGATGGCAGCAGCCGCGCAGCACAATGTAAAAAATGGTGCGCAGATCATTGATATCAACATGGGTTGCCCAGCGAAAAAAGTAAATAAAAAGATGGCGGGTTCTGCATTGATGCAACATCCGGCTCAAGTGAAGCTGATCTTAGATGCCGTGATAAGCGCTGTCGATGTACCAGTAACACTAAAGATACGTACCGGTTGGGATCTTGAAAATCGCAACGGTATACAGATAGCTGAAATCGCCGAGCAAGCTGGAATTCAAGCCCTCGCGGTTCATGGTCGTACTCGCGCTTGCCTGTACAAGGGCACGGCAGAATACGACACTATAAAAGCGATTAAAGCTAGCATTAGCATTCCTGTGATCGCAAATGGTGATATCGATAGCCCAGAAAAAGCAAAACAGGTACTTGAGTACACAGGTGTAGACGGTCTGATGATCGGACGCCCAGCTCAAGGCAATCCTTGGATTTTTCGGGAAATAAATCACTATCTTAAAACAGGTGAAAAATTACCCGTGCCAACTGCTGATGAAGTTCGCCGAGTCATTTTGCAACATGTCGAAAACCTACACCAGTTTTACGGTGAGTTTAAAGGCGTTCGATTTGCACGCAAACACGTCGGTTGGTACATACAACACCAGACTAATGGTGTTGAGTTTCGTAAAAGCTTTAATGCATTGGACAGTTCTGCGGAACAAAACTTTGCATTAATGAAATATTTTGATGATTTAAGCTAACGAGAAGAGCAATATATGTTTGAACAAAATCTGGCTCCTAGTGCCTTAACAACTTCTGCAACCGTGCAACAAGCTGAGCAAATTGTACAGAAACCATTACGTGATTCTGTCCAACAAGCACTACGAAATTATCTTGCACAATTAAATGGCCAAGATGTAGAAAATCTTTATGACTTGGTATTAGCAGAAGTTGAAGCGCCAATGCTAGATATCATTATGCAGTATACTCGCGGTAACCAAACCCGTGCAGCTGTGATGATGGGCATCAACCGTGGTACTCTTCGGAAGAAACTAAAGCGTTACGGCATGAACTAAGCGTTATAGCCTTAACGTAATGTAATAAAAAGCCAGTCCCGATGTTTCAGGACTGGCTTTTTTTATACTCAAGCTACCTCAAGATGCAGCATTTTGAAGTAACTTGGGTACCTATCGAAAAAACGATTCAGCACTAAGTACTCAATTACATTTCAGGGGTTAATACTTGGTAGACATAGTCCGGCAGCTCCGCGCTCAGCTTAACCGCAAGTCGCTGCTCTAATAATTGCTCGCTTTGCGCCGAGATCTTAAAGGGCCAGCGTTTATTGGCAATACTACTGTGTCCATCCATCACAGTTAAGACAACGTTGCCACGTAACCAATACCACGCCTGACGTTGCTCTACAGCGCCTTTATCCAAGGTTAATACTAATTTGTATTGGCTATCATCTTTAAGCTGTACACCCACTTCAGCGGCTCCGCTTTGCAAAGATAATAACGCTTGCTCATCGCTTGCTGACGTCGCAAATGATAATGCCGCCAAACGACTTTTAATCATCTGGGTTAAGGTTTCTACCGAATATTCAACATTGATATCATTGCCCGTCACCACACGCAGGTTATTATTATCATTTAAGCGTGTAATTTGACGCTCACGGGCACTTTCTAATGCACTAAGGGCAATCAGTGGGTTTGGCGCTTGTTGCTCGGCATACTTCACTGCAGCGCTGGTTTGTTCATCAGCCGCGCGTATTGATTGCATGAATAATGCCGCGGCAGGCGCTTTCTTCATCACTGCCAGACTCGACTGCTGGCCAGAAACCGGATCCTGCCAACGTTCGACAATACGGGTGCCTTGCAGTACTTGCTGCGCTTGGGTATTTACAAAACGTGATAAGGTTTGCTTGTTCTCAACCTGACGAATGGTACTGCCACTGGCATTACTTTGGCTAATACTGGCTTCGCTAAAATCAATGCTCTCATCCGCAATCGATACTTCAAATATTTTAGCTAAATTTGCCAATGCGCGATTATCGGCAACACTGCTGGTTTTCGCTTGACCAGATGCGGTTAAATAAACGTTGGCAGGATAGTGAACATCCGCGCCATCTAACCAAGTTGGGCGCTCTGGGGTACTGCTACATGCGCTCAACAAGATTGCAGCGACAGAAATTAAACTAGTGGAAAATAATTTTTTGATCATGTTGTCGTGTCCTGTAACAAACCGTGACTTAAGCACTCACCCAGATTAAATCATTGGGCCAGCCGCTCATGAATAACTAAGGTGATAACGGGCGATAGGCTTTTTTCGCCGCACTGGAATAAAACAGTAAAACGGTTTTCCCGGGTTTTAATAACAAGGATTCGATATCCGCAGTGACCGGCGTAGGCACATTGCCGATATTGGTCATCGCGACTGACTCTGAGCCCAGCGTATCGGCCGCAGCGGCTAATTGTTCATTCGCCAATGCGGCATCCGCTATCGCCACATTTGATAACGGTAAACTCAAGCCGTTATCAGACTCAGTCGCATTATCCGCGATCTCATCAGTGATGCTTACTGTTGCATTCACTAATGCAGGTGCGACTGACTCTGGTGCCGCTAATACCGGCGTTATCGGCGCGATATCAGTCACCGATAAACCTTGGGTCAGACTCGGCTGCAGTAAATAATAAGTACCCGCGTCAAGTGTGAAACGTTGCACTTGAATACTAGCCGGTAACATATTCCAACTGCGCACGTCCGCCATTTCGCTGATCATCGTGGTAATATTCAGTAACAAGGTCGCTAATCCGCCCTCATCCTTTTTCTGCACTTCGTGCAATGCGGTTTGCTTGATAATAACGCGTGCAAGTGCAGCGGCATAAATCGCCGCTGATTCGGCATCGAGATCGGCACGCGCCAATACATTCACATCATCAAAAATTTCAGTTTCAGCGGTTTTACCTAACACGGTAAAACGCCAAGGCGTCGGTTTAACATAGTCTTGCGCATAATAGGGTAACGCTAAAGAAATGTTATAACCCAAACTTGGTTCATAAATACTGAGGTAACGCTGTTGCTTCGCTGACACCACCCCGCCCCAATAGACTAAAACCAATTGACTTTTATTGCTATCTAACGCCGTTACGTCATGACCAAATTCGTTCACGTATTTATCGTGTTCAGATCTTAGCCCTAACTGTCTCGATGCGAGCAACAAGCTGTCTTGCAATACCCGGGGTATCGACACTTTAGTGGTTTGCATTACTTGGTAAGCTTGGCGATAACTGATCATGGCATTATCTGTTTCATCGCCAAGTTCATACACCAAGCCACCCAGATAATAACTACTTGCTACTAACCCTGACAGTCCGCTATCCGGTAAGCTTTTGGCTAATTCTTGCATTTGCAATACTTCAACCCGCGCCCCATCAAGATCATCTTCCATCAAGTAAGATAAGATCAATAATTGCTGTAATAACATCCGTTCGCTGGCGGTACTCGTATAACTGCGTAAGGTTTCATTGACCGTTATAGCACCAATGTTTTCGCTAATACTTAACGCTTGCAGTTGATTAATTTCCGTTTTCGCCGCCTGCAATTCATTAATGCCACCAGCAAAATCACCATTCACAGCACGTAATAGCCCGAGTGTCAGTTTGTATTGCGCCAGATCGCGCTCTGGATAGTCCCGTTGCGCGACTTCGGTCAATACTTGACTGGCATTACCGTTATCTAATGTTTGAGCCAAATCATTGAGCTGATGCTGCTGCAATGAACAACCTTGCAATAAACTAAACCCAATAACAGCGAGGTAACGACGCGAACGTAAAAATGTTAATACAGCTTTCATCACGACCTATTAATAACGTAGTTTACCGTTAGACACGAGTTTCTTCAGTTTCTTCTGGCCAACCCATACCTTGCGGTTATCCGCTAGGCTGATGAGGCTTAAATCAACTTGGTAATAACGCACTTGATCGCTATCCGCGGTATCAATAATAGTATTGATCTGACCTTTCAAAATAAAGTCAGCGCCTTGCTCTTGACCAGCCGCATTACGCGTTGATTCAGTTGAGTTTAAGTCTTGATCAATACGTTCTTCACGGATCTCGTTACGTTCATCGCTCGATGCCACAAACTCGACACGGCCGCTATTAATCAGTTCGCGTTCCATTTCGTTAACGAAGGTTTTGGTATTAATGTGCTCATGACTTAAGTTACGTACAGTACCGATAATAACGGCCGGTGCTTTACCGGTTTTGGCGGTGAAATTGTTATACCAAGGACGTGCTAGCACATCACTGATCATTTCCTGTGCCACCATTTGTGAATCAGTGTCGTTCCATGCACCACTTAAATCGACCGTTTGACCCGCATCAATACGCTCAACAGAGGTACTACAACCGGCTAATAACGTCGATACTAAGATCGAACCCAATACTAATTTAAACAACTTATTCATTAAATATTTCCTTCTAAATGTAACTACTTCAATTCATGAATGCCTAAATAATAGCATTACTGCTGCGGCGTTAATGCGGTAGCACGCTTGATTGCGGCGTCCAGATCAGACAGGTCTAATTCAGCAAAGGCATAGATATCGCCATTGTCTGGATTTTTCCAACGACCGATGATTTTTACGCCATTGAGTGCTAATTTCGTTTTCGCTTTAATTTCACGTTCCACATTGGCGCTGATCTCACCATTTGCCGCCGCGGTATAATCCGCCTGCATTGCATCAACCGATATAGCGAGGATACGCGCAATTTCGGCACGTGCACGGTTATCAGCGACAGATTTTTGTAAGGATTGGTCAGCAATGCCATTTGACATGCCTACACCGTGTAATAAACGCCCAGAATCATCATCGACAGTTTGCGTACCGACATTCACCCAATCTGGTGCGCCACTAATATCGAGGTCACTTTCAATGTTAGTTTGAGTGGAACACGCTGATAATAAAGCCATTATACCGGCTGCCACGGTCATTTTTAACGCTGCTATTTTCATGATTAACTGATCCCTAAAAAGTGTTTAGATATTATAATTTAAAATAGTATAAAACCAAATCAACTCGCGCCATCCATTCGCAGTTATAAAAAAACCAGACTCGCTACCGATAGTCTGGTTTATTTTGTTCACATTTACCCATTTAAGTAGCTATGACAACTAAAACATCAAATAGTTATGACTTATATCGCATCCATTTGATCTAATGGCCAACGTGGTCGTGCAATGATCTCTAAGCTGTCATCACCACCGTGACGTAAACGTTGTAAACCGGCATACGCGATCATCGCGCCATTGTCAGTACAGAACTCAATACGCGGATAGAAAACTTCGCCGTTTTGCTTATCCATCATCTCGGCTAACTTGATACGCAAGTATTTATTGGCACTCACACCACCAGCAACAACCAGACGTTTAATACCGGTTTCTTTGATTGCCCGTCTTAACTTAATTGAAATGGTATCAACGACTGCGTCTTGGAATGCAAACGCAATATCAGCACGGGTTTGCTCATCAACGCCATCGGCACCCGCTTCTTCTGCTAATTTCTTTTCTTTGGCAATGGTATTCGCCGCGAATGTTTTTAGCCCGGAGAAACTAAAATCTAAACCGGGGCGGTCAGTCATTGGACGCGGGAACCGATAACGTCCTGCAACCCCTTTATCAGCCAATGCCGATAAGCGAGGTCCACCTGGATAATCTAAACCCAGTAATTTAGCGGTTTTATCAAATGCTTCACCCGCTGCATCATCGACCGACTCGCCCAGCAATTCATACTGACCAATACCGCCAACACGGACAATTTGCGTATGACCACCCGACACTAGCATCGCTAAGAACGGAAAGTCAGGGGTATGCTCTTCCAGCATTGGCGCTAACATATGACCTTCCATATGGTTAATACCTAATGCCGGAATGTCCCATGCATAAGCGAGGCTACGGCCAACGGTCGCACCCACCATAAGTGCACCAACCAATCCCGGTCCTGTGGTATAAGCAATGCCGTCGATATCATCTTTCGTACAGCCCGCTTCGATCAGTGCCGCTTTAATCAGTGGAATAATTTTACGCACATGGTCACGTGACGCTAATTCCGGTACTACACCGCCATAATCGGCATGCAGTTTTACTTGGCTATAAAGTTGATGAGCCATTAGCCCTTTTTCATCACAATAAATTGCAATGCCGGTCTCATCACATGATGTTTCTATTCCTATTACGCGCATTTTATTCATTCACCTTATGTATGACAGCCCAATAGTACCTGCGCTATACTTATTTCTCCAGCGCCAAATTATTACGCTTTACATTTAATCGTGTTCTAGAGTACAATTCGGCACCATTTTTGTAGAATTTCTATAAAAATATTTTAGGTTCCAGATAACTTGGAACCATCAAACTTAATAAGTTGGAAGAAAACATGCCAGTAATTAAAGTACGTGAAAACGAACCGTTTGACGTTGCACTACGTCGTTTCAAACGCTCTTGCGAAAAAGCAGGTATCTTGTCTGAAGTACGTCGTCGTGAGCATTACGAAAAACCTACTACAGTTCGTAAACGTGCTAAAGCAGCAGCATCTAAGCGTCTAGCTAAGAAACTGTCTCGTGAAAATGCACGTCGCGTACGTCTATACTAATCTCTATTAGTATAACTACTGTATGCATTTTAGGCTTATCCCACAGAGCAAGTCTTTGACTTAATCTGCTAAAGATAACGCCTATTAACAAGCCGTGAACTCCTAGAGTCACGGCTTGTTTGCTTTTCAAGACTCATAAAATTTATTACCCTAGTCTTATAACGATGCCAGTACATAACTGATTTATTCACCATAATGAGTCACGTATTTTCTGTAATTGTTACTGTCATTGCAATTAGCAATCATCTTCATACTCATTAGTTAGGTACATATGGCCGGTAGAATACCTCGCGACTTTATCGATGGCTTGATAGGTCGAGCTGATATCGTGGATATCGTCGAAAAACGCGTCAAGCTGAAAAAAGCAGGGAAAAACTACCAGGCTTGCTGCCCGTTCCATAATGAAAAAAGCCCTTCTTTTACGGTCAGCCAAGATAAACAGTTCTACCACTGCTTTGGCTGTGGTGCGCACGGTAACGCCATCGGTTTCTTAATGGAATACGACAACCTTGAGTTTGTCGAAGCCATTGAAGATCTAGCCAGTTTTTACGGTATGGAAGTACCCAGAGAAGAAGGCGGTACACAGGGGCCAACTGCGCCTGAGCGTAAAGATTATTACGAACTATTAGAAAGTGTCACCCGCTTCTATCAGTACCAACTAAAAGAACACCCAAATAAACGCGTCGTGAATGACTATTTAAAGCAGCGCGGATTGTCTGCCGAAGTCATTAAAAAATACGCCATTGGTTATGCCGCCCCCGGTTGGGACAACGTATTAAAACGTTTTGGCCGTGACAAACACACCGAAGATCAATTGCTCACCACCGGCGTATTAATTGAGAATGAAGGTCAATCACGTCGTTACGATCGTTTTCGTGAACGGGTGATGTTCCCGATCCGCGATAAACGTGGCCGCGTCATTGGTTATGGTGGTCGGGTACTGGGTGATGAAAAGCCTAAATACCTGAACTCACCCGAAACGCCGATCTTCCATAAAGGCAAAGAACTTTATGGATTATACGAAGTACGCCAAGCGTATAAAGAGATCCCACAAATTGTGGTGGTTGAAGGGTATATGGACGTGGTGGCCTTAGCGCAGTTTGGCATTGATTATGCTGTGGCGTCATTGGGTACCTCAACGTCTGGCGATCAAATGCAAACCTTGTTCCGCAATACCAGTCAAGTGATCTGCTGTTACGACGGTGATAAAGCCGGTCGTGATGCAGCATGGCGCGCACTCGAAAACGCCCTGCCGCAGTTACGTGATGGTAAAGAACTCAACTTTGTATTTTTACCTGACGGCGAAGACCCAGATTCATTAGTCCGCCACCAAGGTAAAGATGCACTTGAGCAACTGTTTAAAGAGGCCCAGACCTTACCGGACTTTTTATTTAGTCGCTTAAGCCAAAATATCGACACCCTGACCGACGCAGGACGCAGTAAATTGGCTAGCCAAGTCAAACCACTGATTGAAAAAATGCCGGACGGTTTCTATCGTGGTATCGTATTAAAGAAGTTGGCACGGTTTTTAGGCTGGGATGAAGCGAAGCTAAATAAACTGTTTACTAGCATTGCAACGGCGAAACCAACCAAAAAAGCGATCCAAATAACACCAATACGTCGTGCTATTGGATTATTATTGCAAAATCCGCACATAGGTTTTAATCTACCAATATTCGATGATTTGCCGCAATTAAAATTGCCAGGCATTAATATCTTATTAAAATTGTTAGCACAAACAAATAGTAGCGATCAAATAAGTACCGCACAATTATTAGAATATTGGCGCGATACACCAGAGCAGAAAGCACTGATAAAGCTGGCTGTTTGGGATCATGGCGCAGATGACGCCATTGAAGCCGAATTTTTCGATACTTTATTTGTTCTTTCAACCCAAGTCATCGAACAACGTTTCGGTGAACTACAATTAAAATCAGCCCAAGGTGGTTTAACTAAACCCGAGCTTTTGGAGTATAAAAGCATTTTAGATGAATTAAAATCATCATAATGGCTTGAAATGTGATCCATTAAACCCCATTTACAGTACTAACAAAAGAGTCGAATTAAATCGTCTCAGAACACTGAGTTGAAAGTTTTCGCCTAATATAACGTGATAACAGTTATAATTACGCGCATTTTAACCACAAAAATTATACCAACAAGTAGAAAAAAGCACCGTTTAGCACTATACTGCTTTGTTTGCGCAGTGCTTTTGCGTCTGTATCTTTGAACCACGTCACCGGAGTGGAAGTATTCTATGGAATCCCCTCAATCACAATTAAAACTACTTGTCGCTAAAGGTAAAGAACAAGGTTACCTAACTTATGCAGAAGTAAATGATCACTTACCACAAGATATTGTAGACTCAGATCAGGTTGAAGATATTATTCAAATGATCAATGACATGGGTATTCAAGTGCTAGAAACAGCACCTGATGCAGATGATTTGTTGATGGCAGAAAATACAACGGCACCAGATGACGATGCCGCCGAAGCCGCAGCCGCAGCGCTTGCTTCTGTAGAATCTGAAATTGGCCGAACTACCGACCCTGTGCGTATGTACATGCGTGAGATGGGTACCGTTGAATTATTGACTCGTGAAGGCGAGATCGTAATTGCCAAACGTATTGAAGAAGGTATCTATGCGGTACAAACTGCCGTTGCAGAATACCCAGAAGCAATTAACTCGTTATTAGCTGAATATGACAAGTTCCTTGCTGAAGAATCACGCTTAAGTGACATCATCACTGGTTTCATCGATCCCAATGCGGACGATGTAGCACCAACAGCAACACATATCGGTTCTGAAGTTACCAAGAAACAAAATGAATCTGATAGTACTGATGATGACGAAGAAGAGGAAGAAGGCAACAAAGGCCCGGATCCTGAAGAAGCAGCTGAAAAATTTGCCGAACTACGCAAACATCACACAGCATTACTCAAAGGCATTAAAGACCACGGTTTAGACCACCCGAAAACACGCCTACACGTTGAAATGCTAAGTGAAGTATTCCGTACTTTCCGTCTGATCCCAAAACAGTTTGATCGCATCGTTAATAGCATGCGTGACATGATGGATCACGTACGTGTGCAAGAACGTCTTGTGATCAAGATGTGTGTTGAACAATGCAAAATGCCAAAAGCCGCTTTCGTCGAAGCATTTGCTGGCAACGAAACTGACTTTACTTGGTTCGAAAAAGCACAACAATCTGCGGCACCTTATGCGCCAGCATTACAACGTATCGATTTTGACGTACGCCGTTGTATCAACAAATTAAAGTTAGTTGAAAATACCACTGGTCTGACTATCTCACAGATCAAAAACATCAACCGTCGTATGAGTATTGGTGAAGCGAAAGCCCGCCGTGCGAAAAAAGAAATGGTTGAAGCGAACTTACGTCTGGTAATTTCGATTGCCAAAAAATACACCAACCGTGGTCTACAGTTCCTTGATTTAATCCAGGAAGGTAACATCGGTCTGATGAAAGCCGTAGATAAGTTTGAATACCGTCGTGGTTACAAATTCTCGACTTACGCTACATGGTGGATCCGTCAGGCAATCACCCGTTCTATTGCTGACCAAGCGCGTACAATCCGTATTCCAGTGCATATGATTGAAACAATCAATAAACTGAATCGTATTTCGCGTCAAATGCTGCAAGAGATGGGCCGTGAAGCAACGCCAGAAGAATTGGCTGAGCGCATGATGATGCCAGAAGATCGTATTCGTAAAGTATTGAAGATTGCTAAAGAGCCAATCTCAATGGAAACGCCGATCGGTGATGATGAAGATTCTCACTTAGGCGATTTCATTGAAGATACCACGCTTTCTTTACCAGTTGACGCTGCTACAAAAGATAGCCTTAAAGGCGCGACAGACGACGTACTAGCAGGCCTAACAGCCCGTGAAGCGAAAGTACTGCGTATGCGTTTTGGTATCGATATGAATACTGACCACACACTTGAAGAAGTGGGTAAACAGTTCGATGTAACGCGTGAGCGTATCCGTCAAATTGAAGCGAAGGCATTACGTAAATTACGTCATCCTAGCCGCAGCGAACAGCTACGCAGCTTCTTAGACGAATAATTGAATAGTTAGATGCTCTTGTCTCGATTATGAATATAGCCGAGACAGACAGCTATATTATAAAGAACACCTGATGGCAACATTGGGTGTTTTTTTATGCCTGCAATAAAATGAATAATGACGTGCCTATTTATTAACGGTGAGCATTCACGTAGCGTCTTAGATGAATAATTGAACAGTTAGCGGGTTACTTGTCTAAGTTATTGAATATGGCCTAGACACGCAGAAACTATGCTTATATACTTTCTCCATCTTAAAGCGTCGTAAGAACGTTTGAAAGATCAGGGCCCTTAGCTCAGTTGGTTAGAGCATCCGACTCATAATCGGCAGGTCCCCAGTTCAAGTCTGGGAGGGCCCACCAAATTTTAGAACACTTGATGGAAACATCAGGTGTTTTTTTATGCCTGTAATAAAGTAACGCCTGTCTATTTCCTATGTTGAGCAGCTAGACTAGCTTAATTACTAAACCACCTTTCCATCATCGACACGAAAAACCTTAAGCAAGCTTCCACAGCACTAAATTTACCTCTGTGATCTAATACTAAATATCATCACTGATATTCATGAGCACAACCTCATCATAATTGGCCTTTTATACCTCAATTCTATTCATTCAATTTAATCAGTACTCAACTTAGCCAGCTAGATCCCGAAAAAGCTTATCAGCCATTACAAAAACATATCCTTCCTTCTCTAGGCAATACACCGATTCAACATATCAAACCTATGCCTGTAATTCGCATTCTTGAACCAGTAATAACAAAGGTAGTTTTGAAACCGTTAAACGTCTATGCCGCATTATTAATGAGATCATGAGGCTTGCGGTAGCAACCAGCCATTTTGATACAGAACCGAACCCGGTACTTTACAGTCCCTCCATCCATTTACTACGCCTTGGAATTAGAATTTTGTATTCCGTTAATGGATGGAGGGAACTGGTTGAGATTTACACTTATCTTTCATTGTTTCTAACAATCAGATGGTATTCAATTTTTCTGAACTATCTCAGAAGCAAGATTACGGCATCGCTGCCGTATTTAAAGATATATATGGTAACAATCGGAACTTACTGCAATTAAGTTAAGATTATCCTATGTCGAACGGAACTCGTTAATTAATTTTCGCTAGTTTTGGCGTCATCGCTGGTTGTCTGAATAAATAAATCGAGCCTATAACCATACACGAGCCCAACACTGTTGTTACTGTGATGGTGGTGCCGAAGGCCATATAATCAAATGCCATCGTTAGAATAGGTACAAGGTAGAACAATACACTGACACTGCTGGCTGAATCTTTGGTCAGCATATACAGAAGTAACAAGACTGCACCTGTCGAGACCACGCCAATCATCCATGCAGCAGAAATTATAAACTGTGTTGTCCAATGTACTTCCCAGCCAACCGACGATGAAATAACCATAAAGATGCATGCAGCGATAGCATTTTGAACTAATGCTGATGCAATAGGATGAACTTGAATCTTTTTTTGATACACAGAGCCCGTAGTAATGGCCAATACCGCCGCAACAGCAAACAGCAGCCCTAAAAATGTAATGTGGCTAACATCTCTTGCACCATATACAGCAATAATTAATCCTGCAAAACCTAATGTAAGCATAAGATAACTTTTTAATGAGAGATGTTCTTTACTAAAAAATGGTGTTAATAGGGGTTGTAACCCCAGTACCATTGCCACTATTCCTGGAGAAAGCTTATAATTAATGGCAAGAAAGTAACTACCTTGATAACACACCTGTAATAGAAAACCGGACAATAATAGTTTTATTAGAATAGGGAGCGGTAATTTTGCCAATGAAGTAAATTGTGATCCTCGCCAGAATATGGCAATGATGGTAATTAATACTAATGCACCAGTGGCCCGTAATGTAAGGAATGACCAGACCGATGCATCTTCTAATCCCATTTTCACGAAAATAGCGCCACTGCTCCACATGAGAAGAAAGAGTATTGGTGAGAGTTTATCTAGATTTAGCATCGCTCTATCCTCTATGTTATGCAGCCCAAGAATTAATCGTGAAGCGTTCGTTTATTTCACGGTGCTCGATTAGGTAGCGTTTCATTTGTTGGCTTTTAATTACAAGATCATCATCATTGGTACGTTTTGCCGCTTCAATCAACCAGTCATATGCTTCACGCACTGTTAGTTTGTGCGTGAAATGGAATTTAGACAACGTGAAAACAAGATCTCGGAATGTGTATTTGTTCATCAACCCGGACACGTTCGCGATAATTCTTTCTTTAGTTATTTCATTCATCGGTTCACGCGAAATATAAGTTGGCTGAGCTTCAAAGTCGATATCGGCATTTTGGTTGAAGATGACTCTTTCATCGATACCATGCTCTAAAACGAAGTCAAAGCATAAGAACATCCGGCTGTTAGTTGAAAAGTTAATGGCAGCATGGTCTATTGCTGCATCAAGAAACCATACTTCTCCCGGTTGCATTTGGAACACGCCACTTTCATCAGAGTGGAAAGATTCTAAGTTTTTTTCAATCGCGATAAATACGCGGTAGTAGCGAACATTTGTTTCTAGTTCTACAAAATCGCGGTGTGGCATCACCATACCATCAATCAAATTTCGTGCACGTACCATGCGAAGGTATTTAGAATTGAAGACTTCATTAATTAAACGCTGAATGGTTGGGCAATTATTCATGTATTCAGTTGGGACGCAAGTTTGTGCATCACGATACTGAGAATCTTCTGCAACACCTGAGGCATTATACAATGATAGGTTCTTCCAATATCCTTGTCCGAACTCATCGTATTCTTCTCTTTGCTTTGGAATGGCATTAAGAAAGTTGATTTCGTCTTCTAATTTACAGTCGTTTTTCCCATAGTTTTCAACTTCCGTTTTACTTGCAGGGGAATCATTATTTCCCCGTTGCTTTTCGATAAATTGGAAACGTGCTAAATCGATTTTACCAAGGATGTGCGAAGCCATAAATCTATACCTTTTTTGTTTTTATTTATTTTAAATTGAAGTATTTTTTTCAACGGCTAAATTAGCATTGCAATTAGCATTACAAAAATTAATAATATTGATCAGTTAAATCACAAACATTGATACAACGGCGGAAATATGAACTTCGACACATCTCAGTTAAGATCATTTGTGACAGTGGCAGAGCTTAAGAGCTTTTCAAAATCTTCTGAGCGTTTGTGTCGAGTTCAATCTGCAATCAGCCAGCAGATTCAGAAGTTAGAAAAACAGGTAAATGCTGTTTTGTTTATACGGAATCGCAACGGTGTGACGTTGACGGCTCAAGGGGAACGGTTACTGCCCTATGCAGTAAAAATGCTGTCTATCAATGACGAGGCGGTTTCGGCTTTATGCGAAAATCAACCAAAAGGTTGGTTACGTGTAGGCACGTCAGATACTTACGCCACCTGTTTTTTGAAAGACATACTGATGTCGTGTTCAGAGCGCTACCCTGGGTTACAAATTGAAGTACATTGTGGTTACAGCGAATCTATTTGGACGATGTATGAAAAAGGACAGTTAGATATAGTGCTGACACAATGTTGTCCAAGTAATATCAACAGTGAAACGTTACACGTAGAACCCTTACTGTGGATGTGCTCGCGTACGTCTGACGTTTATAAAAAGACACCCGTGCCGCTCGCTTTATTCTCTAAAGGTTGTGCCGATCGTGAAATAGCCTTAAATGGATTAGTACAAGTAGGAAAGGATTATACGATGGGTTTCCACAGCTCCAGCCATGCTGGTATTCTGGCTGCAGTATCATCGGGGTATTATGTTTCAGCAATATTGGCGAGTACCTCTAATCAGGATTTCAAAGTATTAACTGAAACCGATGGATTTCCCCCTTTGGGTAATTTAGAAATTTCGATGGCGTATAATGATCATGCTGATAACTCCCCTACTCAGATGTTTGCCTGCGTGGTTAGAGAGTATTTCCGTTGGTCCCGTAGTCGTAAACACCAGTTGAAAGTTGTTTAATTGGTGGCTATTTATTGTTTACAGTTAAACTCAAGTTTGAGAGGACCACCAAATTTTAGAAGGCGTCTACATCCGCTTGTGCATAAAGAAAAAGAACCTCAATAGTATGGTAATGAGCCATCGCCCCAAATCAGACATCATCTAGAATAACGGTCTGAACCTATTAATATAAACTTAAATAATAAAGCATTAATGGCTGACATTTCCGCTGCTAATTAATCAATAGAAAACAGCCGCAGCTAAATTTTAAATTGCAGTTCTGCAGCTGTTCTTATTAAGATAAAAAGATTTCTATTTTTCTGTAATACCCGCTACAAATTTCCACTCTATACGTTCTGAAGGGGTGTTATTACATATTTGTAACGTCAGCGCACGCCATCGGTGAAGCGATGATGACGTTTGATCAGAGCGTTCACCCGCGGTAATGCACAGATCGGAATTTCTTAGTGTAATACGACCGTTAAGCCAGTTGAATAGTTGTAATGGGGCTGCTTGCAAAAAGTTGGAATGCTCTCCGCAGTCTCTTGCCATTAGAGACGAACCAGGCAAAGCACGTGTATGAGGTGCGATAGCTGTAACGCATTTATCATATGCAGGTAAATATATTTGTCCGTTATTTAAAACCGACATAGCTTGATCTTTGTGTAATCCAGACTTGCAATTATGAGCGATAAGCGGTAAATCCAGTCTTTCGTACGGACTAAAGCCGATTACATCGATGCAAAAACCATCGCTAGGACGGTCTAAATTGGACTTTAACTTTATATTACCAACGGTGCCAGAGGCTGTTTCCTTCGCGGTATCGTATTGTGCATAAGCGCTACTTGTCATAAGCGCAGCGATTGAAGCTGTTATTACTGATCTTTTCATAATATCCCTATTAATATATCCATATTTTTGTCCCCAGTATAGAAACACAGACTGACTGCTAACATCCTGCCCATCCCCAATATAGTTGGCAGGATCCTTGTTATGCTTAATTCTGGCAATTTACCCGACAACATAAATACACACTTAGAATAACGATGAAAACCATTTTGTCATTGCTTACCGGTGTATTTTTAACCAGAGGTCTCATTGGTATTTAAGTTGTTTTATTTGCGAGTTCAGACTATATGGCTGAACTCGCAGCTAATATGACATTTATGATTATATCGTCATTAATCTGTTTACGATTGGTAATTGTTACGGTTTAGCATGTTACAAATATATAAAGCTAAATCATAAGCGTACACAACAAATATTATTAATCATAAATATTAACCGCGATGGGGAGTCACATGGGAAAGCAGTTTTCGGCGTTAACAGAGCAACATATTGAGTTCATTGGCAAGCAACACCTTTATTTTGTCGGCACAGCTGCAGATACCGGCAATGTAAACCTTTCACCTAAAGGTGGAGACTCCCTTCGTATCATAGATACAAACACCCTTGCTTGGCTTAACCTGACTGGTAGTGGCAATGAGTCTGCCTCTCACGTGCTCATTAATCCACGAATGACAATCATGTTTTGCGCTTTTGAAGGGTCACCCTTAATCCTGCGCGCTTACGGTAATGCCCAAGTACTCCACCAACAAGACCCGGAATGGGACAAATACAGCGCGCTATTTCCACCAAGTGTTGCTGCTCGACAAATATTTATTTTAGATATCGAGTTGGTCCAATCATCTTGTGGTATGTCAGTACCTTACTTCAATTACAATGATGATCGTGATGATTTAGCTAAATGGTCTACTCGCCAAGGCAAAGACGGTATTGAAAAATATTGGGTTAAAAAAAATCAGCAAAGTATTGATGGCTTTGAAACTGAAATAGTTGAACGAACAGGAATTGATATTAATGCTTAAAGCAGCCAGCGAGACGCAATATACCCAAAGAATATATACCAATTCATTAACCTCAACGAACAAGAAATAATGACAATAATATTCAAGGAAAGAAGATGATGTCTACACGAATAACGCTTGAAATGTGGCGTGCATTTATCTCGGTAGCAGAGAAAGGTAGTAGTGTCAAAGCCGCTCAAACGCTGAATAAAAGTCAATCCGCCATTTGTCATAGTATAAAAAAAATGGAGTCTATTTTAGGTAACGCTTTATTTACGATTGAAGGTCGACGTTCGGTCTTAACGGAACTTGGTTGTAGCTTATTACCTAAAGCACAAAGACTGCAAAATAATGCCTTACAAATAGAAATGCTCGCGAGCAAATATCAGGGGCATCTTATCAATGAATTAAATATTGCGGTGGACGTGTTACTGCCACACCCTTTTATTTGTGAAGTTATCGACCGTTTTAATTTAGTCTTTCCCAATGTATCCCTGCGGATCTATGAAACGTCATTGTCCGGTGCTAGCGCCCTACTTTCAACAGGCACGGTATCTTTAGCTATCGCGAGTAATTTACCCAAAAATATAATTCTAGAATCGTTAATGGAAGTCGAAATGCTATGCGTATGCTCATCAGAATCACCGTTAGCGACACAGATTAACGTCGAACAAGAAGATTTAAAAGCGTACAGACACTTAATCATTCGTGACTCCGGTAATCAAGATTTTGACAGTGGCTGGCTAGGTTCGCATAACCGTTTGACTGTCAGCAGTACACTTATGGCAAAACACAGTATCTTAAAAAACCTCGGTTTTGGTTGGTTACCCGAACATTTAGCCAGACCTCATCTAGACCAAGGTACCCTCGTGACGGTTGATCTCACGAAAGGCGCTAGCCGCATCGTCAGATTACAGATGGGCATGAATGCTGACTTAGCCCACTCCGCTGAAATAAATACCTTATTTGAACTATTCAGTGCACTTAAAAGTGTCGACTTTACATAATTAGTTCAGTTCCTACATATCTGCCCCTTCCTTCACTCAATCATATCCTCTTCATTTTATGACTAGTTACTACCTGTTTTTTTCAATATATATATATGAGAAAACAATTAATATTAATTCCACATAATTATAATTAATCACATGAAACATAAGGGAATGTTATGACAAAAGTACTCGTTATTTATTACTCAAGTTATGGTCATATAGAGCTGATGGCAAATTCGATAGCGGAAGGGGCTATCTCTATTTCGGGGGTGGAGGTAGACATAAAGCGTGTAGCCGAATTAATGCCTGATGATGTAGCAAAACAAGCCGGGATCAAATTAGAGCAACAGGCTCCTTATGCAAAACCTGAAGACTTGGCAAACTATGATGCGATCATCTTTGGCACACCCACACGATTCGGCAATATGGCGGCTCAAATGAGAAACTTCCTGGATCAAACTGGCGGGCTATGGTCCGAAGGTAAACTGATCGGGAAAATTGGCAGTGTATTTACCTCAACGGGTACTGGCGGTGGTAATGAAACCACCATTCAATCTTTTCATACCACCTTATTCCATCACGGCATGGTCGTCGTCGGTCTGCCATATTCAGCACCGGATTTAGGTGATATATCTGAAGTCAAAGGGGGATCTCCGTTAGGAGCTGCATGTATTGCTGGGCCTGATGGTTCTAGACAACCGTCCGACAAAGAAATGGCATTAGCCTTCTTTCAAGGCCAGCATGTCGCCAAGCTAGCTCGTAAGTTAAGTGCATAAAAAGATTAATTTTATAAAAAACGAACATGAATAATGTTGTAAATTTCCTTGAGGAAAACTAACTCATGTTATCTTTTGACAGTAACAAAAAAGCTCACCTATTAATGGTGATATGGTCAATACTCATTGCAAGTTCATTTCCTGCTGCGTCACTGATTGTCGGTAAAATTGATACTACAAGCATAACGGCTTTAAGGTTTATCATTAGTAGTTGTTTGTTTTTTATATTTATATCTATATCTTTTAAATTCAAAATTAAATTACCAAAAATAAAAGATTTCATATGCTACTCGACATTATCAGCTTGTTTAGTTTTTTATTTTTGGTCTCTATTTAAAGCATTAGAAACAACCACACCATTACATACCGGAATATTGTTCACCTCGGTGCCATTATTTACGGCGTTAATATCAAATCAGATTTTTAAAGTTAAAATATCCAAACATATCAAAACCGCGCTGCTTCTTGGTGCTGTTGGTGCGATATGGGCCGTTTTAAAAGGGGATATCGAGTTACTGTCTGCCTTTTCTTTTAATTCTGGCGATCAGACTTTTATATATGGTTGTATAACTTTCGCATTTTATGGACCTTTTGTTAATTTCGCCAAGAAAAAAGGCATGTTAACGGCATCTTCTGCTGTGATCACATTTTGGATAATGCTGATTGGTAGTATTGCATTGATAGCGATAGCGCTAATTGAACAGAAAGGAGAACTACAATGGGGCATACTTAACTATCAAGATTACTTGACTCTATTATACCTTTCAATCTTTACAACTATTATTACTTTTTGGCAAATACAGTATTGCACACAGATACTCGACGCGACTATTGTCATGTCTTACAGTTACTTAATACCAAGTATGGTATTGCTAATTGATATTTTCATCTATGGTAATGCTGCGCCTCCATCTGTATTTCTGGGCATAATGTTTACGTTCATCGCATTAATATTAATTAATAATGAATTTAAAATCCCGCGCTCTTTTAGTAACTCAAAATGAACGGTGTTGGTCTATTTGTTCAGGTATTTTCAAGGTGTTAAGCACTGAATGCAGAGTCTGAACATTCGTCAATTATACCAACAAGTTGTGCTGTTAATATAATCACTAATGACTAGCGATTTTATGCAATATTCAAACACAGTTGTTGGATTTATACTAAAAAATAATTCAACCATACGAATGAGAAACAATATGCCTAAAATTAAAATCGAATTTTATCATGACGCAGTATGTGGGTGGTGTTACATATTAAGCCCGCGCCTTAGGAACCTACTAAAAAATAAAAACATAGAAATTCAGCAACGTTGCTTTGTACTGCAACGTAACGATGAAGAAATGGTGCAACGCTTTGGATCTTTAACATCTGCTAAATTCGAGATCTTAAACCATTGGGAATCATGCAAAGCTCAAGCCGATGATCCCAGTAGCATCAATATAGAAGGTATGCGAGCTACGTCATTTTCTTATCCTAGCGGTTACCTGGCAGCATTAGGTGCGAAAACAGCCGAGCTAATGGGTGACAGTAATACACATTGGGATTATTTCGATGAAATACAGCGCCAACATTTGCAGCTGAATTCGAATATTGCGGATACCGAGGTGATCATAGCAACAGCCAAAATAATAGGGTTAGATCCAATCGAGTTTAGCAATACGTTATTTAGTGACAAAGTGAAACAAGCCGTAGAAAAAGATATACGTCAGGCGCAAAAATTGGGTATTAGAACAATCCCCACCATCGTCATTAACGGTGAGAAAGTTATTTCTCAAGCATTGAGCAATCAACAATTAGACACGTTATTTAGTCAATAACAGTACTTGAACAGAACTCTTGTATTTAAGCCATGACTTATCATGTGGGTTTCTGATGAATTAATTGAAGTGAAAAAACGGCTTATAAAAGCCGTTTTATATCGTCTTAATTAATGACTTACCCCGTCAAATAAACAAGGTCGTTAATCGTGATTAAATAAGCTTATTTCGAATATGGATGACGACGGCTTCAGCTATGATCACCACAGTAAAAATACTCACCAGTACCATAGCTACTTTTTGCCATTCAAATAAGTTCTGCGCATCATTGAGAATAACCCCAATGCCACCAGCACCCACCAGACCTAATACCGCAGATTCACGTACATTAATATCCCAACGAAATAGCACAATGGAATAGAACGCAGGCATCACTTGTGGCCAGTAACCTTTAAGTAAAATACTCATCCATGATGCTCCCGTTGCTCTGAGAGCCTCAATGGGGCCAACATTCACTTCTTCAAGCGCTTCTGCTAAAAGTTTACCCACAAAACCAATACTACGGATGGCAATTGCCATTATTCCCGCCAAAAGGCCAGGGCCAAACAATGCAATAAACAACAATGCCCAAACCAATGAATTAACCGAACGCGACGATACTAAGAAAACTTTTGCAATCCAGTTTAGGGTTTTATTCGGCGTAATATTGTGCGCATTAAGCAAGGCTAAAGGAATGGCAAAAATGAGTGTAAATAAGGTGCCTATTGTCGCAATATTCAATGTTTCGATCATGGCTTCATGAATAAACTCGGGATAAAAAGCATAATCTAATGGCATCATACGTTCAAACAGGTCGGCAAACTGAGCAGGCGCGTCGTAAAGAAACTCGGGGATCACCTCAACAGTTTGCCATGACCACATAATTGCCGAAACTAAGCATAAATAAATAGTAAAACGGGCGATACGTTCACTTGGTGTAAAGCGTTGCCATTCTTTGTCAACGTGAGTCATGGTATTAACTTGAGGTATATTTTCTACATGCGATTTATTATTGATATTTGCAGTTGTCATTAGAAAACCCTCCTAACAATATTGGAAAGAAATTCACCGACTAAAATAAGCGCAATAATAGTGATCAAAATAGCGGAGACAAAATCATAATCAAAGCGTTGGAAAGCGGAGAATAATGTACCACCTATACCACCCGCACCGACAATCCCCACCATCGTGGAGTTACGTAGGTTAGAATCTAGTTGATAGCTCGCAAAACCAATAAAACGCGTAAACACTTGTGGCAGGACCGCATACAAGGTCACGCAGGCAAAGCTGGCACCAGTAGCACGAATAGCTTCAACGGATTTAAGCGAAATTTCTTCAATGGCTTCAGCAAACAGTTTGGCAATAAAACCAATGGACGCGAATACCAAGGTTAAAATCCCTGCGAGTGCCCCAAAACCGACCGCTTTTACAAATAGGATCGCGATGATCACGGGATGAAAAGAACGGCATAATGCGATAAAGCCACGAACAGGTGTTGAGACTATCGCAGGCATCATGTTACGGGCAGCCATCAGCCCAAGGAAAAGCGAAATTATAATCCCAAAAAAGCTCGAGATAATTGCAATTTGTAGGCTTTCCAGCAAACCACTGAATAATAAACTAGAGCGTGAAAAATTAGGTGGAAACATACGAGAAAGTAAACGTTCGCTTTCACTAAAACCAATCACTAGCCGTTCGAAAGTCAAGCCTAATGTTGATAAGCTATAAAACAGATAACCAATAATGGCCGCGATAATTAGCCTATTTGTCCACGATGCTTTAAATGGGTTTTCTCGGTTTGTGGACGTATTTGGTGTTAATCCAGCCATGATTCACCTCCATAAATAACTTTAAGGTCTTCTTCTGTAATACCTTCGGGACTGCCGTCGTAATGGACTTTACCATTACACATACCGATGATGCGTTTAGCGTAACGCTTGGCCAAATTCACATCATGCATGTTAACCAATACCGGAATATTTTTTTGTTGTGCAAAGGTTTCCATTAACTCCATAATTTCAACGGCCGTTTTTGGATCCAGTGATGATGTTGGTTCATCAGCAAGTAAAATATATGGGTCTTGCATAATTGCTCGCGCGATGCCTACACGTTGTCTTTGTCCACCCGACAAACTATCCGCACGTTGATTCGTAAACTCAGACAGTCCAACAAAATCTAATAATTCAAAAGCTTTATTAAGATCTGCTTGCGCGTAATTTCTTCGCCAAGCATTCCAAGCGGTCATATAACCAAGACGACCACTGAGTACATTCTCAATCACGGTTAATCTTTCAACCAGGTTATATTCTTGGAAAACCATACCGATATGACGGCGCTGTTTGCGTAATGCTTTGCCTTTTAGTTGGGTAAGGTCTACACCTTCAAAAATAATTTCACCTTTACTGGGATCGTTGAGGCGATTAATACAACGTAATAGCGTACTTTTACCCGTACCTGAAGGGCCAATGATAGCGATGATGCCAGGTTTGTCGATGTCGATGTTAATACCTTTAAGAATGGGCTTACCGGCCACATATTCATGATAAAGGTTATTGATCTTTATTCCGCTATAACTTGCTACGGCCATAATGCTGCTTCCTTGTGCTAATTTTTGAATGATCTATGCCCTACCCGAGAGGGCATAGATTTTCCATTAGAATAATTTATGGGGTATGAACTAACTGATTAAAATATTAATCGGTTAAGTGCTTACTGAGTTTTTGCAAGTTTTGCTAACGCCGCCGCTTTTTTCTTAGCACGCTTGGCTGCGTCTTTTTCTGCTAATTTTTTCAGTCCTGTTTTTGTATATGCAGTACCCGTGGCATGAGCGATATCACGGATCACCCCCCATTCTTCTTTATAAGTGATTGGTGCAAAACGGTCAGCACCTTTGAATGATATTCTCATTTCTTCGGTGAAACGGTAGCTATAGAAAGCTTCTTGGATTTTTTTAGCCAGTTCCGGTTTCAAGTTATGTGCGTAACCAAAAGCTGATGTAGGAAAACGTGGACTACGGTAAATAATTTTTAGTACCGAACCATCGACACGGCCGGCGTCAACCATACGGTCGTATACATCGGAAGCCACAGGTGCAGCATCGTAATCACCGTTAAATACGCCAAGAATGGATTGGTCATGCTTACCTGAATAAAATACTTTGTAGTCGACGTCAGGGACCAGACCTTCTGCAGGAAAGAGGGCTCGGGGGGCTAAGTTACCTGAGTTCGATGATGCGGAAGTATGCGCCACTTTTTTACCTTTAAGATCAGCCATTGAGTTAATGCCGCTATCTTTACGTACAATCGTGATCAGATTATAACCGTGGAAACCTTTCTCATCCCCTTTAACTGCAATGGGTACATAACCGGCGAGGTTTACTGCATAACCTGTTGGACCGGTAGAGAAACCTGCGACATGAAGGCGACCTGAACGCATCGCTTCAACTTGTGCAGAGTTTGAGTGTACTGTGTAGTAGATCACGCGTTTACCTGTGATTTTACTTAAATGCGCTTGAAAATCTGCAAATGCATCTTTATAAAGAGCGGGGTCTTCTACAGGTGTATAGGTAAAGACCAACGTACTTGGATCACTCCAGTCACTTGGGTCTTTTGGGGTGTCGGCAACTAAGTCCATATTTTCATCACAGTATCTATCGTCTAGTACGCCACGACTAGCGCATTCACTTGCCATAGTGATTGAGGGGAATATTAGTGAACTAACGATTAACAATCCTTTAACGCTGATTTTCATATTCGAACCTTATTTTTACTATTGTTGGAATTAATTAACTATTTGCATAGTTTGTGCCAGCTTTAATACACTTATAAATCAACAGATTAAAACAAATACAAGTCAAGGTGTCATAATTTGGGTCATCACTGTCCATATACTAAAGAGGTATATGGGTCATATATGTCCTATTTTTAATAGCAGACAAAATAAAAGAGCTCGAAAGCCCTTTTTTATCGTCTATTGTGTATTAATAATGTTAAAAACAGTGGCCCTGTTAACAATATTAATACTGTTTCGCTATTTTAAATTCATGCAGTTTGCATAATAGGTCACTGTTGCTGGCCAATCACTGAAAACACCAATTACACCAACATCTTGTGCTAATACATCAAGCATATTCATCGCGTCGCCATCATTATTGATGCCTTCGCTGACACTTTGATAATACCAACCTCCGCCTTGAGCCAGTGGTCCTGAACGTTCTAGTGTCCATGCAATAATGTCAAGATCAGCTTGTTTCGCCAGTTTGGCGTAGTTTGAAGGTACAAGGTTTTTCTTCTTATCTAAATCGACAAGTGCAAACAAAGGTGGCGCGATAATATTTACGCCAGCATCTTTGAGTGCAGCCATGTTGGCTTTCGAGGCGACGAAATCTTTTTGCTCATAAACGCGATCATCGAGGTATACGGCTTGTTTACCAAAACTTGGATTATTTTTAATCCAGTATTTTACGTCATTTAAATCAAATGACTGTAAATAGGTATCCGATGCTGAAATTCCAGCGACTTTTAGTTCATCAACTAATTTCTGTGCATACATTTCTTGAGTAAAGCCATTAAATGGCATAACAACCGCGGTCGACTTAAGTTCTGGCGTTACTTTCACACCATGCGCTTTAAATAATGCAGCACTTTCTGCATGGGTCATTAATGTACCATTTTGCGTATAAAGGTCCGTACGCCAGCCTGGTGTACCATTCATGTACTCTTCAACAGTCGTTGCTTTCGGATTTGAACCATCCATTTTACCTTTAAGTGTCTTAAATTCAGCTAGAGTGAAATCAGACGTTCGACATTCAACTTTGGCATCTTCGCCTGTTGCAGGGTTCGCTGGTGTAAACGGTACAGTACACTTCTTAGCAAGTTCCGGTTTTGATAATACATTGGTTGTTGTGTGTAGATCGTTTTGTGAATGTCGACAAACAAGTTGTTTGTCTTTAGTGAACGTCACGTCACACTCAACCACACCGGCCCCCATTTCAATGGCGCTAAGATAAGATTCTTTGGTATGTTCAGGGAACTGCATCGCAGCGCCACGGTGGCCAATAGAAAAGCTGCTTCGTTGAAATGGCCCTTCACTACATTGCTGTAATTGAGTTTTGAGGGCGCTATCATCCATATTATTGACTAAATATGCTGGACGAGGACCTAAATTAGCTGACTCATTAGCCCAAACTGTGATTGAAGTTAACCCGAGTATGAGTGCGATTGAGCCCTTTAGTATTTGCTTCATCTTGTATTTCCTTTAATAAGCAATTATCCATTTAGCTGATTAATTATTATTTCTGTGTTGGCTTATCCACTGTTATAAGTAATGTGAATAAGCCCCAAATAATTATCAGTACTGGTGATACGAAATCACCTAACATGTAATTGCACTCATCATGCCAACTATTAATTTTGTTATGTAACAGTTGGTTACGATTTTATTTTACGATAAAGTCTTGTTCATGGGTCATTTGTGTCTCTGCTCTTCACTGTGTTTTGAAGTCTTCTTTATCAAGTTGGTGTTTCTTCATTTTTCGATATAGGGTTTTTCGAGGCAAATTGAGTTTGGCAGACACTTCGTTGATGTTACCCAACGTTTCGACAAGCGCTTCGGTCAATACGTCTCTTTCGTATTGTTCCATTAGCTTTTCAAAATCAAACTCATCAGAACACGATTCGCTAATTGGCGTTTGTAAATCGAAGCCATCCCCGACAATACCGAGTACAAAACGATCTGCAACATTACGTAATTCCCGTAAATTGCCAGGCCAATGATGACAACACAGTTGCTGTATCTGTTCTGAGTAAATTGTACATGGACGGGTTTTATATTTTTGACTTGCTTGGATAACAAAATGACGGAATAACAATTGGATGTCTTCTTTGCGTTGCTGCAAAGAAGGAAGATGCAAGCTGGCCACATTAAGGCGATAAAAGAGATCCGCGCGAAATTCGCCGGATTCGCTTAATCTGGCCAAATCAGCCTTACTTGCCGCAATAACAGTAATGTCGATAGGAATAAGGATATTACCTCCGACACGTTCAATCACCCTTTCTTGGAGCACTCGCAATAGTTTAATTTGTATTGCAATGGGCATACTTTCGATTTCATCAAGAAATAAAGTACCACCATGGGCTTGCTCTAGTCGTCCGATGCGTTTTTTGTTAGCGCCGGTAAACGAGCCAGCTTCATGACCAAACAATTCACTTTCAATGATGCTTTCTGTCATACCCCCGCAATTAATAGCGACAAAAGGTTGATCTTTGCGGCGACTGAAGTTGTGTAATGAACGGGCTATAATTTCTTTCCCTGTGCCTGTTTCGCCATTGATGATGGTATCAACACCGGTATGAGCAAGTACTAAGACTTGTTGGCGAATTTTCTCAATGACCTTTGATTGGCCAATAATGACAGATTCAATGGGAATTTCTGGCGAATCCTTGTCTGTTGATTGCGTGGTGTTGCTATGTTGGCACTGCGCTAATGCGAGGTTGAGTTTGTCGATCAGCTCATCGGTATTAAGTGGTTTTTCCAGAAAATCGAACGCACCTAATTTCATAGCTTCAATGGCCATGGGAATATCACCGTGACCACTCATGAGTATGATAGGCACATTTGGTGCTCGATGCTGAATCAAACTTAACAAGGTTAAACCATCGATCGATGGCATTCTCACGTCGCACAAAACGACAGACTTGCTGTTTGGATTTAGTGATTTCAAGCCCAGATTGGGATCGATGAAGCTACTGACATTAAAGCCTTCTAATTCCAGCATTTCACTGACTGCCTCTACAACGTCCATTTCATCATCAATGAGTACAATGTGGTTTTCTAATGTCATGATTGTGCGCCTTGCTGTAGAGATACGATGAATTCTGTGCCTTGGTGTTGAATCGATTCTGCTCGAATGGAACCACCAAAATCTTTAATAATATTGTAGGCAAGGGATAATCCGAGCCCGAGGCCTTTGCCGGATAGTTTACGCGTATAAAAAGGGTCGAATATATGTGGTAGGTCTTCAGCCAAAATACCGGAACCATTGTCTTTTACGGTAATTTCAATATTACCTAATCGTGTACTAGTTAACGTCGAACTGACTGTGATCGTGATTTGTGATTCGCGATGATGCTCAACCGCATCGATAGCGTTGCTAATAAGATTAACCAATACTTGTTCGAGACGAATGCTATTTGCACGCACCCAGTGTGAAGTCTGGTTTGAGTAATGAATGGTGACATTATGACGTTTGCTTTCAAATAATTCGATAGCATCTTGGATAATGCAATTGAGTTCAACGCTTTCTATTTTGCCATCACTTTTACGTGAAAATGCTTTAAGATGACTGGTGATTGCGGCGGTTTTACCTAAAAGTGATTCTATTTTTTGTAAATTTATCAACGCTTTATCCGTACGCCCTTGTTCTAACCAGCGTTGCGCACTGCGCACGTGGCTATTTACTGCGGTGAGGGGTTGATTAATCTCATGAGTGATCCCAACACTGAGTTGACCGAGTGCGGCTAGTTTACCTGCCTGTACCAGTTCATCTTGTGTGATCCGTAATTTCTCTTCGGCTAAGGTACGCTCTTCTACTTCCGCCTCTAATTTGCGGTTGGTCTGTTTAACTACCCTCGCAGTTGTTTGGAAAACTTTAAGATACTTTGCCATTTGGGTGACTTCATCATGGCCTCGAATGGATACCTCTGTATCTAAGTGGCCCGTTGAAATCGCAAACATATTGTCTTTTAGTTGGAGTAAGCGTTGGAGTATATTTTTGCGTACATAGAACCATGAAATGCCCGCAGCAGCCAACACACTAAATAACGATAACGATAGTGATAAGCGTTGGTCATCCACCAAGGATTGTTGTGCGGCTTTAATTGAGGTCTCAATAATTTGATTTACTTTAGCGGTATTGCTTTCTATTTGAACGGTGAGTTGGTTTAGGTGATCTCGGCTATTTTGTAGAAAATATTGTTCTTGATAGCGGTGATCGAGCGCTTTATTTTTCAGCGCGTAAAGCTTGCCGGTACGTGATGTTAAATCATAGATCACCATGAGTTGTTGATCTAAATCGGGGTATTGCTGACGAATATCACCATTGTCCCAGAGTGCCCACCAGGTCTCTCCAACTTGTTCTAATCGGTAACTTGTGTAGTCTAGTTCATTAAAACTGAAGTCATTGTAGAGTTTTTCAATGAGACCTAACTGGTAATACAATAAGGATTTAAGTTGCGCGTATTGGATCTTATCTTTACTATTTTCAGGCAATTGATCGAGTGATGCACTGGCTTGTTTTAACAATGGATAAAAACCTTCTAAAAGATTACGCAATGCTTTATTGAGGTGTTGAGATTCAACTTTGCTTTGGAACAGTAAGCTTAAACTGTTGCTGACTTGTGCAATGAAGTCTTTAAAATAGTCATGATATTCAGGAGACTGCACCATGATATTTTCCATGTTCATAATAGCTTGTTCGATTTGTGCAATGGCGTGATTGCGTTCAATATTTGATTCTGCATCATTAAGCTGAGAAGAGGTGGTGATGATGATCCGCACCATATCATTCAAACGGGCGGCCTTATCTAAAGCAGGCATGTTTATTTCTTTTAATGCCACGAGTCTTTGGTTCAAATCATTGAACGTGAAGGACAATGCAATAGATAGAAATAGTGTTGTCATAGATAGCATCGCGAGTGCTAAAACTAACCTAAACTCAATACCTTTCCATTTGAACATAATTTCCCCCATTACAAGCTCTTCATTAAAGGGAAAATAAAGCTGCTCCGTATTGCTGCTAAACCCGATTAAAAATAAGAAAAGAATAAAGAGAAGTTACCACAACTTAGTCGTTTAACACTAAGTTAACATCTAGAAGTGTTAATACAGTGGTATTTATAACGCTTACTGATGTAGTTAGGTGATAGTTAACAAGAATGAGAACATGAATTAAGGTACACTCCCTCGCCTATCATATTTGTGTCTCAACGAGTTTCTAATCTTATGTCTACTGTTCGTGCCACCCATGCTTCGCATATTGTACTGCCTGAAAACGTAACCGATAAACCCACGGTATGCAGTTTTCTTATCGGTCATTTCAAACAGATTGATGCGACAGTATGGCAGCAACGTATTATGGATGGCAAAGTACACTGGCGTGACGGCCGTTTAATCACCCTAGATTGCGCCTTTGTACCACGAGAACGGGTCTATTATTATCGAGAGGTAGCAGTTGAGAAGAAGGTCCCTTTTGCTGAAAATGTCATTTACGAAGATGACAATATCATGGTTGCCTACAAGCCACATTTTTTAGCAGTCAGTCCTAGCGGTCAATTCGTTAATGAGTGTTTAGTTAACCGCCTAAGAATAAAAACGGGTATCGAGACATTGGTAACCGCACATCGGTTAGATCGTGCCACAGCAGGGTTAATGCTGCTATCTAAGCACCCAGAGCAGCGCCACCTTTACCATGACTTGTTTAAGTATGCCAATATCACCAAGCATTACCAAGCCATTGCCCGATTAACACCTGAGTTATACCAACAGCACCAACAAGGTGAACTTGCGTTACCATTGCATTGGACTGTAAAAAATAGAATAGTCAAAGGCGAGCCCAGTTTCACGATGAAAATTGCTGACGGTGAGGCGAATAGTCATTCTGAAATTGAATTGATTGCTGTTAAAGGTGAATTTGGGCTGTTTAGACTGTCTCCCATTACCGGGAAAACACACCAACTGCGCTTACATATGCTTAGTTTAGGGTTGCCATTAGTCAACGACAGATTATACCCAATATTATTAGACCGCTGTGATGATAACTTTAAGCAGCCCTTGCAGTTATTAGCGCAACAGCTTGAATTTACCGATCCAGTTACCGGTATTGAACACAAGATAACAACAGAAGCACTAGATATTGATGCGCTAATGGATAAAACAATCGATATTATTTAGTCCGCTTATACCGCGACATTTAATGTTTTTGCCATTTTTGCTTTCTCTAAACAACGCGAAATATTCATTTTAGAAACTGGTTTCACCAGGTAATCCGTAGGCTGGAGTTGGATCACTTGCTTCACAGTAGCAATATTGTTATTCGCTGTGACAATAAAAATAGGAATGTTTTTTTGTTGTTGGCGGACATATTCAAGTACCCGTAAACCATCGAGATCGTCACTTAAATTAAGATCTAAAAAAACATAGTCAAACTGTTGTTCGAGTAATAAATTCAGTGCGCTGGGGACACTATCCGCACAAGTAACATGGTCACAATCAGAATAACGTTCAAACGAAGTTTTACGCACTAATCTGGTCATAATTAGTGCTATGGCCCTATTATCTTCAACAATCAGACACTTCATTCCAACTCCTTATGATTGTTATCGAACATTAGCTCAGTATAGGTTTGAATTCGTTAAAACATCCGCGAGTTTTAACTATTTAGCTCGGAAATATGAAATGGCTCGCATTTAAAATCAACGATTTATGATTTTTAAGATGAATGATATATTTTGGTCTATTTTAAGTAAGTCAAATTATATAGCAGAACGAGAAGTTTGCAGACCTCCTGAAGACGAAGGCCTGCGCTGAATAGTGAGTTAATTTATTTATACTTTTTGATTGATTGACGCTTGTCCAATACGGTGCACCGCGAGCAGGCCAAGCCCCGAAAGAAGCAGTGCTGGGACAATGGGATGGATCCCAAACATGGCCGGTTTAAACCATAACAACACTAAATAACTCACTAGGCCGCTTACCATCGCCGCTAATGCCGCATTCCCCGCAATCTGCGGCCAATACAAGCCAGCGAGAATAGGCCATAAGAATACGGCTTGTAGCGCACCAAACGCAGCAAGATTAAGCCACACAATCATTTCTGGCGGCTCGATAGCAAAATAGGTCGCAATTAAGGTGACCAACAACATCGCGACACGCGTCAAGGTTACCTGTGCATTGGCCGTTAATGCTGGATAACTTCGCACAACACCATCTCGCACCAGGCTCACCGCCGACTGCAGTAACATTGAATCCACCGATGACATGACCGCAGCAATAGGCGCGGCTAATAATACCCCGGCCCAAAATGGGTCAAAAAGCCCAGTAATTAAGGTTGGCATGATCTCATCAGGCACGGTCAAATCCGGATATAAAGCACGGCCTAATACTCCACTTAAATGTGGAATAAGGGTCATCACGAAACTAATGATCGTGCCCCAAATCATCCCTCGTTTTAATGCATTGCTATCTTTAACCGCCAGTAACCGCACAACCGTATGCGGTAGCCCCAAAGTACCAAAACAAATTAACATCCAAAACGACAACATCATTGGCCAACCAAGCTGGCCGCTATTGCCTTGTGGACTTAACAACGTGGGCGATTGCGTACTCACTTCGGTCATTAATGCGGTTAAACCACCTTGCGACAACAAGGTAATAAAAATGACTAATACACCAATAATCATCAAGATACCTTGGAATGCATCGGTGATCACGACAGCACGAAAACCACCCGTCAACGTATAAGCCAGTACGGTGATAACAAATAACCCCAAACCCAACTCATAGCTAATGCCACTCACCCCCGAGAATAATCGTGCGCCACCAATAAACTGCACCGATATCATGGCAATAAAGCCAACCACAAGACTGACTAAAGCTAATTTAGTTAACCAACTGTTCTGATAGCGTTCATCCAGCCATTCGATCAGTGTCGCGTGCTCAGTTTTACGTTGTGCTAATAACTTTGGACCTAAAACACCCAATGTCAGCATTGCCACCGGCACTTGGATCAGAGCTAGCCATACCCAGCCTAAACCAATTTTATAAGCGGCACCCGGTCCACCAATAAATGAACTCGCACTGGTATAGGTCGCCACCAGTGTCAGCGCCAGTAACGGACCATTGAGAAAACGTCCACCAATAAAAAAGCGCTTGGCTTTGTCTTGATATAATTCCCCAGCTTGTTTGGATTGGCGCGCACTCCACCAACGTGTGATCAGTAAACTCGCAATAAGGTAAATAAAGATAGGGATGAGATTACTCATGATAAGTAGATTTAATCATTAAAATAAGGAAGAAGATAAGTAGTAAAGGGGCAAACAGGCAAGAAAACCAAAACCAAACAGGCAGTCCCCACCAATCACCTTGGTTTGCTAATAGCAGCGGTCCAGCGCACCACAGCGTGAAATAACCGATTGTCAGTAACAAGGTTTTTTTTGAAATTGAGTTCATAGTTCAGCCTAAAATAAATATCGCATAGCATATAGCGTATCGTTATCGAAACAAAACTCGAACTAGATAGATACTCTATACATGACAAGGTTTTAAGCTGAATTATATCGCGTTAAGGCAGCTACATCCAAATAATGTTTCATGGATATATTAAACTATCGTTTGGACTATACGACGAGTTCATCAAACGAGATCAATGTATGACTGATCGATGAATCAATATCATCAATGTAAACCCCGGCACCATAAGTCCAGCCCCATGCAGGAAAACGTTTACTGTAAGAGATCTTACGAACAGTTTTACCACCAATAAACAATGGGAAACAATAGCTGACGAAAGTGCCTGCCGTTAATTGTTTTGCCTGTTCATGTATCATCTGATAAGTAAAATCACCGTTAGTGTCTTGCAGCATTTTAACATTAGGATTAGAGTCATCAACACTGCCTAGAGAAGCCAGCAAGGTGTAATCATCATCAAACACAAAAATATAATTACCATCTAATAGCGAGAGGCGTTGTAAGGCTTGTTTTTGTGCCTGTTCAAGTGACAAAACCCCGGACTGGTAATACAGATCATAACGCTGAAAAATAGCTTCTGTTTTATCAATGATATTCACTAAACGTGACTTTCTTTCTACTAGCATTTCTCCACGTAATATTGATAAATAACCGAATGCGATAAACACCAACGCGATAAGGCTTAACACAACACACAAGATAATTTTACAGATAATTGAACAACGACGGCACATTACAGCCTCTACAACATAACGAAACAATCTATCAGCATGCTAACACAGTGAAAACATAAACCACTGTAAACAATGATGAAAATAGTATTATCAGGTGATTTAACACATATTATATTATCTACAACCCTATTGTGTATATTTACAGCATTATAAGATTACCAGAATGGAATCATTCGAGGAGGGAAATTAACGATAAGTCTACAGCAACAACCTACCGTTAATTATTCATTAGCAACGCTGCTTATTTGGCTACAATTTCATAGCTCGACGTGATTTCAGCTGCCTTTTCTAGCATTTTCGCCACAGAGCAATATTTTTCCATTGATAGCTCAACTGCACGTTTTACTTTTTTCTCATTAAGGTCAGTGCCTGATACGATAAAATGTGCGTTAATTTTAGTAAACACACGTGGTGGTTCAGGCGCTCGTTCACTCGTTAAATCAACCTCACAACCTAGGATGTTTTGACGGCCTGTTTTTAAAATATCGACAACATCAATAGAGCTACATGCACCCATCCCCATTAGCACAACTTCCATTGGACTCGCCGCAATACCATTACGATCACCATCCATAAGGATACCGTGACCCGTTTCTGACGTGCCCATCAGTTGCATTTTGTCGATCCACTTCACATTTGCTTTCATAAAATACCTCGTTAATGTCTAATTTCAAGGTATCGAACAATATTTAATATCACAAAAGCAATAAAATACTGTTCCATATCCCAAATATAGTTAAAAGTTGCAAATAAACAGCAAGTCAATATTCAAAAAATGATATATTCACGTTGATATTGAACAGAAATCAACTCAGTTCTTGCTTATTAGTGTTATTGTCTCTTATGCTATCAAGTCAGTAATAATAATAAAATTAAAATATCGCAATACGGACATAATTTGCGATTATAATAACTTACAGAGGAATACCCATGGTTGTTATCGGCAAGCCACAGTCTGACCCTACTTTAGAATGGTTTTTATCTCACTGTCATATTCACAAGTACCCTTCAAAAAGTACACTGATCCATGCAGGAGAAAAAGCGGAAACTTTATATTTTATCGTTAAAGGCTCTGTGGCAGTTCTAATTAAGGATGAAGAAGGCAAAGAAATGATCCTTTCTTATCTGAATCAAGGTGACTTCATGGGTGAACTAGGCCTATTTGAAGATACTGAAGAGCCTATACGTAGCGCATGGATCCGTGCTAAATCACCATGTGAAGTAGCAGAAATTTCATATAAGAAATTCCGTCAATTAATCCAAGTTAATCCTGAAATCCTAATGCGTTTATCAGGTCAAATGGCTGAACGTCTACAGATTACAAGTCAAAAAGTTGGTGATCTAGCATTCCTAGACGTAACTGGTCGTATTGCACAAACGCTATTAAGCTTAGCAAAACAGCCTGACGCAATGACTCACCCAGACGGCATGCAAATTAAAATTACTCGTCAAGAAATTGGTCAAATCGTTGGTTGTTCACGTGAGACTGTTGGTCGTATCTTGAAGATGCTTGAAGAACAAGAGCTGATCTCGGCTCATGGTAAAACGATTGTTGTATTTGGCACACGCTAATTCAATCATTTTATTGAGCTAATAAAACGGCGTCTGACATGTTACTCACAAGTCAGACGCCGTTTTTATTAACTGCTGTTTATGCGTTAGCTAATTTTGTGATTTATGCAATCGTTTAATTAATACTGACGTATCACTACGCTGCTCACCAGCATGTTGTAATTCGGCATAAAACCCATCGACTAATTTCGCAATCGGTACTAACGAGCCATTACGCTCGGCTTCTTCAAAACAAATCGCCAGATCTTTGCGCATCCAATCAATCGCAAAACCAAAATCAAATTTCCCTTCCGCCATCGTTAAGGTGCGATTTTCTAATTGCCAAGATTGGGCGGCACCATTACGTAATACATCCAGTACGATATGCTCATCTAATCCGGCATTTTTAGCAAAGTTTACGCCCTCGGCTAGACCTTGCACCAAACCCGCGATGCATAACTGATTAACCATTTTACATTTTTGTCCCGCACCAACATCGCCGACCAAAGTCACTTTCTTCGCCATTATATCCAACACAGGTAAAACACGCTCGTATGCGTTGGCTGCGCCGCCCGTCATAATGGTGAGCAGTGCATTTTCGGCACCCGCTTGCCCGCCCGACACTGGCGCATCAAGAAAATGAATATCTGATTTTGCACAGGCAGCAGATAATTCTTCGGCTAATAATGCGGATGTGGTTGTATGATCGATCAATATTGCATTGGCTTTCATTGCCGACAATACACCATCCTCGCCGTAAACAACGCTGCGCACGTCATCATCATTACCCACACACATAAGCACTAAATCCGCATTAAGTGCAGCGAGATGTGGCGTAGAGGCACGTTTACCACTATATTTTTCGACCCAAGTGACGGCTTTCGTCTCGGTACGGTTAAATACTACGACATCATGTCCAGCATTTTGCAGATGACCCGCCATTGGATAACCCATTACACCTAAACCAATAAATGCTATTTTCATTTTAGTCCTCTTTATGCCATGTCACTTTCGATTCAATTAACGGTTACGCCGCTAACCACTTTTCGATAGCTTGGCTCAGTTTTTTCATTCCCGCATGAATATCATCTTCAGGGATATTAAGTGCAGGCGTAAAACGTAATACATTGGCGCCAGCCACTAATATTAATAACCCGTGTTGGGCCGCTTGATTCATGATCGCGATGGCTTGACCTTGATATTGTTCTTTTAACTCAGCACCTAATAATAAACCGTCACCTCGAATGTCAGAGAAAATGGCATATTGGTTATTTATCTGCGTTAAAGCTTCTTGAAAAATGGCTGACTTTACCTTAACTTGCGCTAAAAAATCATCATTATTGATCGTATCAACGACAACCTCCGCAACACTGCAAGCCAGTGGATTACCGCCATAAGTACTACCATGGGTTCCCACACTCAGACTCTTAGCAATATTACCTGTCGTTAGCATCGCAGCAATAGGAAAACCAGCCCCAAGACCTTTTGCAGAGGTTAAAATATCAGGTTTGATATCAGTATGCTGATAGGCATAAAACGTTCCCGTACGACCAACGCCCGTTTGCACTTCATCAAATATCAGCAGCGCATTGTATTTATCACACAGCGCCCGAACGCCTATCAGAAATTGCTGATTAGCAGCATTAATACCACCTTCACCTTGCAAAGGTTCCATCATGACGGCACAGGTTTTATCACTCATTAATGCTTCAACTGCTGCCAAATCATTAAAATCAACATGGTCAATAGCACCAGGTTTAGGACCAAAACCATCAGAATAAGACGATTGACCACCAACGGTCACCGTAAAGAATGTTCTGCCGTGGAAGCCCTTATTAAAGGCGATGATCTGATCTTTGCCGTCACCAAATTTATCGAGAGCATAACGACGCGCTAACTTTAACGCCGCTTCGTTGGCTTCGGCACCAGAATTAGCAAAGAAAACTTTATCTGCAAACGTCGCCTTAGTCAGTTTGTTGGCTAGTCTTAATGCTGGTTCATTCGTGAGTAAATTACTCACGTGCCATAATTGCTGGCTTTGTTGTTGCAGCGCTGCAACTAAAGGAGGGTGACAATGCCCTAAACAACTGACGGCAATACCAGCAGCAAAATCAATGTATTCATTATCAGCTTGATCCCAAACACGTGAGCCTTTGCCTCGCACAGGGATCATTGCTGCCGGTGCATAATTTGGCACCATTACGTCATCAAAATCTTTCCGAGTCACACCCATTACGTTATTGGTCATAGTCCTTCCCTCTCAGCAAACATCAATGTTTAAATAGTCAAACGCCAGCTAGTGACGAATATATATTCAATAATTATAGATATTTAATCACAGGTCAAGTTCAATATAGCGTTCCATTACCGAAATCTATGAATTATTGATAAGAAAATTATTTAATAGCTCTTTGCCTTGCTCAGTCAGGATACTTTCAGGGTGAAATTGTACACCTTCGAGCGCAAGTTTTTTATGTTTAAACGCCATGATCTCATCAAACTCGCCATCATTATCTTCAGTCCAAGCGGTGATCTCAAATTCATCATTAAGTGTCAAAGTTTCAACAATTAAAGAGTGATAGCGGGTGACGGTTAACGGGTTCTTTAATCCCGTAAAAACCCCTTTACCTGTATGCTGAATTTTCGACGTTTTACCATGCATCACTTTTTTGGCTTTAATGACATTGGCACCGAATACTTGGGCGATTGACTGATGACCCAGACACACGCCTAAAATGGGAATTTCACCTGCAAACTGTTGAATAACGGATAATGAAATACCGGCATCATTTGGTGTACATGGACCAGGAGAAATAACCAGATAATCAGGAGATAACGACGCTATTTGCGCCAGTGAAATTTCATCATTACGTTTAACGACAACATCTTGTCCGAGTTCAGAGAAATATTGGAATAAGTTAAACGTAAAACTATCGTAATTATCGATAATAAGTAACATGGAAGATTAAAATTCTAGTGAGGAAACTGGATGAATAATATCATAGCTAGAAATTGGTTTCTAATAATGACTCTTGGTAATTGAAACATACCTTTTCAGTATCAATGATGTTTAAAGTAGTAAACGAAAAAGCTCAGCAAATGCTGAGCTTTTATAATTTTTACCGAATGTTAAATCGAGTTATTTAACCGTTACAAACTCTGGATAAGCATCGATACCACAGTCAGCCATATCCATACCCGTGATCTCTTCTTCCTCAGTAACACGAATACCCATTGTTGCTTTCAGAACAGCCCACACTAAGATACTTGCTCCGAATACCCAAGCGAAGATAATAGCAGCGCCATATAGCTGAGCACCAAATGTTGCATCTGTATTGCTAAATGGTACAACCATTAAGCCAAATAGACCACACACACCATGTACCGAGATAGCACCAACTGGATCATCAATCTTCACTTTATCCAATGCAACGATACTAAATACAACTAACACACCACCTAGTGCACCTAATAATGTCGCAAATGCTGGAGCTGGACTGAGTGGGTCAGCGGTAATCGTGACCAAACCAGCTAATGCGCCATTAAGAATCATCGTTAAGTCTGCTTTGCCCCACAAGGCTTTAGTAACCAGCAATGCAGCTACAGCACCCGCAGCCGCAGCCGCATTCGTGTTCAGGAAGATTTTACCAACGGCCGTTGCGTTTTCAACATCTGAAAGCATTAGTTGTGAACCACCGTTAAAACCAAACCAACCCATCCATAAGATAAATGCACCTAGTGTTGCTAATGGCATATTTGAACCAGGAATTGGGTGCACTTCGCCATTTTTACCATACTTACCTTTACGGGCACCAAGTAATAAAACAGCAGCGAATGCAGCAGCGGCACCAGCCATATGCACAATACCTGAACCAGCAAAATCAGAGAAACCAGCTTCAGCTAAGAAACCACCACCCCAAGTCCAGTAACCTTCAATCGGGTAGATAACACCAGTTAAAAATACAGTAAAGGCAAGGAAGGCCCATAATTTCATACGTTCAGCAACCGCACCAGATACAATCGACATTGCAGTTGCAACAAATACAACTTGGAAGAAGAAGTCTGATTCTAACGAGTGATCAGCACCCTCAGATTGTGTGCCAATTAAAGAACCAAATGATGGAATAATTCCGCCTTCGACATTACCAACATACATGATGTTATAACCGACTAATAAAAACATGATACATGCGATAGAATAAAGCACGATGTTCTTTGTCAAAATTTCGGTGGTATTCTTAGAACGAACCAGACCTGCTTCTAGCATGGCAAAACCTGCCGCCATCCACATCACCAGTACACCTGACATTAAAAAGTAAAAAGTATCGAGTGCAAAACGCAGCTCAGTAACTGTAGTTGTTAGCTCTTGCATAATTTATTCCCTTAAATTGCTTCTGAGTCCATTTCGCCCGTACGGATACGCACAACTTGTTTTAAATCGTAAACAAAAATCTTACCATCACCAATTTTACCTGTGTAAGCAGCACTACTAATAGCTTCAATGAGGCGATCAACATTTTCACTCTGCGTTGCAATTTCTAACTTAACTTTTGGCAAGAAATCGACTTGATATTCTGCACCACGATATAATTCGGTATGACCTTTTTGACGACCAAAGCCTTTGACTTCAGTCACTGTTAATCCTTCAACACCGAAATCGGCTATAGCTTCACGAACATCATCGAGTTTAAATGGTTTAATGATTGCGCTTATTAGCTTCATAAAGAGCTCCTTGCATGAGTATATGAATATCTATATGATTAGACTTAATTCAACCTCCGTGCCAACAATTTAAATGCCATAAATTCAATAACTTAACTAAACACCTCGCTTTACCCTGACGCCACAAGCACCAAAACAGTGCGACCATTCTGTTATTCCCCCCAATTCAGTGCAGTTGTTAACTAAATATTAACGTACTGTTAATTTGAGATCGTAATCCCAATTTTAATAACTTCTTATATCTTAAAATAGCGTAAGACATTAACTAATTTTAATTGTTAATAATTAATCCTTACGGGGTATCCATCAGTCTTAATAACTAGATTCCTTAACAATCTATTTAAAATAAACTTAATCTATATATAAACACCGCTCAATAAATCTGACACAGCGTTGCGTACCATAATTAAATTGGTACTTTTTATAATCAACAATAATGATAATGTGCTTCCAACCTAAGTAGCTAAAACGGATTTGTTACTTTAAATCTAAAATCATGGAAGAAATACAATGAAGAAATTACTACTGGTAACACTATTATCAACGCTAACAGCTTGCGGTTCTGAAGATATATTCGATGGTGATGATCAAAATGACGAAACAGAGATCATATCAAGTGTAACTTTCACTCATCAGGCAAGCGATGTAAATTCACCATTGTATTATTTTGACGGCACATATACTGAAGATGGCCAAGTATATACGCAAGACGATATAGCATGGCACTGGGCAGTATATTTAGATGGTGCGGGACAAGTCGCAACCCTGCACCCTGAAGAAGACCCACAATATCAATTTTTAGAAGCTAATACTTATAGAATAAAAGCTACAGTATTAGATACTGCTGGGGATGAACTCGATAGTTACTCTCAAGACATCACAATCACACCAGAGCAGATCGATACAACAACATTAAAACCGACTGCAATCATAAATATTGTGAGTGTTAATGGTTTGAATGTTGAATTTGATGCTCAAAGCTCAACTTATAGCGAAGGTGATATCAGTGAGTTTGAATGGATCATTGAAGGTGCTAGTTATTCCACTCCAGTAAAAGCTCATACCTTTAATCAATCAGGTCAATATTCAGTATCACTAAAAGTAAAATCAGTAGATGGTACTGAAGATTCAACCACAACAACAGTTGAAGTTTCAGCGGAGCCAACTGAACCAGTTGCTGATTTCACCTATACAACCATTAATCTAGTAGCCAATTTTGATGCAAGTAGCAGTAGCAATATTAGCAGTAATATTGACAGCTATAATTGGTACTTTCCACATGATGGTAGCAGTGAAAATGGTCTTAAGATAACAAAAGAATTCCCCGCGGAAGATGGTTATAGTGTTTCACTTACAATTATAAGTGGAGAAGGAATTGAAAAAGAAGTAATCAAAACGATAAATGTCAGTGAAAATGCGGCATACGTAACATGCGATATTTTGACATCAAGCCATACCTTATACAGAGCGCGAGATGAAGGTCAATGTTTTACAAGTATTGCAAACGGTCCACTCACAACCTTCAGCAGTGCCAATGCATGGTGTGATGCTCAAATAGCAAAATATAAAGATCAAATGTCACGTATATTCCCTACTAACCTTACTTCTGAAATCAGACAGCAAGGTAATAATGAGTGTGCTGAACCAAATGAGCTCTAACACTCAATATATGGCAAGTACTCCGCACAATCTCTGCTTTTGTAGATGACCGAATTTCAAGAATAACAAAGCCTGAATCGTAAGATTCAGGCTTTGTTATTTGTTGGAAAAGTGAGGGTTGGGCTTTGTACAAACCCCAACCCGTGTCCCTCGGCATGGCAGGCCGCTTATCTTTTATAAAGAGTCTAACGACCACTAGAGATGGTGGAAGTGCTGAGAAATGCCTGGAATATTTCCAGTCCAACTGAATACTATTAATAAGAACAGTGTACCGCACAATCTGTTCGGTACTTTATAACTGAATTTAAGACACAAAAAAAGCCTGAATCTTTCGATTCAGGCTTTCGTTGTTTGTTGGCGGAGTGGACGGGACTCGAACCCGCGACCCCCGGCGTGACAGGCCGGTATTCTAACCAACTGAACTACCACTCCGCACAATCTGTGCTGATAAATATCAGTCTAAATTTTGTGTCTTTCGACATTATTTGGCGCTTGGCGATGCCCTACTCTCACATGGGGAAACCCCACACTACCATCGGCGTTATTACGTTTCACTACTGAGTTCGGAATGGAGTCAGGTGGTACCGCAACACTATGGTCACCAAGCAAATCTGGTTTGCTTTCTATAAGAAAAATTAATTTCTATTGTAATCTGAAAAGCTATAAATAAAGAAGTCTTTAAAACATAAAGTGTTCAATCAATTCTTAAGTCAAATTTCAATTAATCATACTTTAATTTGTATGGTTAAGCCTCACGGGTAATTAGTACAAGTTAGCTCAATGCCTCACAGCACTTACACACCTTGCCTATCAACGTTGTAGTCTCCAACGGCCCTTCAGGGAGCTTAAAGCTCCAGTGAGAACTCATCTCGAGGCCTGCTTCCCGCTTAGATGCTTTCAGCGGTTATCAGTTCCGAACTTAGCTACCGGGCAATGCCATTGGCATGACAACCCGAACACCAGTGGTTCGTCCACTCCGGTCCTCTCGTACTAGGAGCAGCTCCTCTCAATTCTCAAACGCCCACGGCAGATAGGGACCGAACTGTCTCACGACGTTCTAAACCCAGCTCGCGTACCACTTTAAATGGCGAACAGCCATACCCTTGGGACCAACTTCAGCCCCAGGATGTGATGAGCCGACATCGAGGTGCCAAACACCGCCGTCGATATGAACTCTTGGGCGGTATCAGCCTGTATCCCCGGAGTACCTTTTATCCGTTGAGCGATGGCCCTTCC
>NZ_ABCQ01000018.1 GCF_000170855.1 Moritella sp. PE36
CGAAAACAATGTCTCACCAGTGGTTAACAACCGAAAGGTGTATTTGGTGTTGCGGTTGGTGTATCAACATCATTTGTATTCTTATTTGTACTATTCGGTTCGCTATTAGATAAAGCAGGTGCTGGTAACTACTTCATAAAAGTTGCATTCTCGCTACTTGGTCACATGCGTGGCGGTCCTGCAAAAGCAGCGGTGGTTGCATCAGGTTTAAGTGGCTTAGTGTCTGGCTCATCCATTGCGAACGTGGTGACAACAGGCACATTCACGATCCCACTAATGAAACGCGTTGGCTTCTCCGCAACGAAAGCGGGCGCAATAGAAGTTGCAGCATCAACGAATGGTCAGTTAACACCACCAATTATGGGTGCAGCTGCATTCTTGATGGTTGAATACGTTGGTATCCCATACATCGAAGTAATTAAAGCCGCTATTTTACCTGCGCTTATTTCTTATATTGCCCTGATCTACATCGTGCATTTAGAAGCATGTAAAGCCGGTATGGAAGGTTTACCGCGCCGTCATAAGCCGACGATGGCAGAAAGCTTATTCTCGTTTATGACTGTTGCGATGATAATCCTCGTCTTAAGTCTTGCTGTTTACTACGGCATCGGCTGGACGAAAGATGTATTTGGCAGTAATGCAACTTGGGTGCTTGGAATTATTACCATTGCTATTTATATTGGCTTAGTAAAATACTCCACTAATTTCCCTGAACTGGTAATTGATGATCCAGATAGTCCATTGCTGATATTACCGGAACCGGGTCCAACAGCGAAAGCAGGTTTATACTTCCTCTTACCGATCGTGGTACTCGTATGGTGCTTAACCGTTGAACGTTTCTCACCTGGTCTGTCCGCGTTTTGGGCAACGATGTTTATGATTTTCATTGTGGTAACACAACGTCCATTACAAGCATACTTCAAACAAAATAAATCAGTATCAGGCGCGGTTAAAACAGGTTTTATCGAACTGTTTGACGGTATGATCACCGGTTCACGTAATATGATCGGTATCGGCGTGGCGACAGCGGCTGCAGGTATTGTTGTAGGTACCGTAACCTTAACGGGTATCGGTTTAGTGATGACCGAGTTTGTTGAGTTTATCTCCGGCGGTAATATCATGCTAATGTTAGTATTCACTGCGTTGATCAGCTTGATCTTAGGCATGGGTTTACCGACAACGGCTAACTACATCGTTGTATCAACCTTAATGGCACCTGTTATTGTTGAAATTGGTGCTCAAAATGGCTTGATTGTACCGTTAATTGCAGTGCATTTATTTGTGTTCTACTTTGGTATTCTCGCCGATGATACCCCCCCCGTAGGTCTTGCCGCCTTTGCCGCCGCAGCAATTGCGAAAGCAGATCCAATTAAAACGGGTATCCAAGGTTTTACTTACGATATTCGTACGGCTATCTTACCGTTCATGTTTATCTTTAATACGCAGTTATTATTAATTGGTGTGGACTCTTGGGGTCACTTATTACTGACTATCTTCTCTGCTACCACTGCGATGTTAGTCTTCGCAGCGGCAACCCAAGGATACTGGTTCACTAAATCAAAATGGTATGAAACGATCGGATTATTATTAATCACGTTCACACTGTTCCGTCCTGGTTTCTTTTGGGATATGGTTTATCCGCCAATTGAAGAGCTAGGCCCACAACATATCGAGCAAGTACTTGCTGAATTACCAAACGGTAGTCAAGTGCGTTTACGTGTTGAAGGTGAAACGTTAGACGGTGCATTCCAAACCAAGATTGTACAACTCCCTTTTTCTGAAGATGCGATCACAGGTGCAGATCGATTATTGAGTACTGGTTTAGAATTACGCTTTGAGGATGACAAAACTATCGTTGATATGATTGGTTTTGGTTCCCCAGCCGAAAAATCAGGCATTGATTTTGACTGGAATATCCTAATGGTAGAACGTCCATTAGACCGTCCAGCTAAAGAGTTCCTGTTTATTCCCGCGTTACTGTTACTTGCTGGTATCGCCGTTGGTCAACGCCGTCGTATTGCTCGTAATAAGTAATCATCCTCGGTAACGAAGCATATATGCAGTGTGCTTATCCACACTGCATATACCCAAACCACTTTAAATAAGTAACTCATTATGTATAAAACAATCTTACTACCCGTCGACCTTAACGAAGAAGGCTTTAGCCACGTGGCTGCCGAACACGCTTGCGCACTCGCAAAAATGTCTGGCGCAACAATTCATTTACTTAATGTGCTGCCGACCACGCAAATGCCTATGGTATCAGCACACTTCCCAACGTCGGTCTTACAACAAATTCGAACTTCCACTCAAACAGCCCTGCAACAATTTGCCAAAAAACACATTACAGACGACATACCAGTGCAATTACATCTAATGGAAGGCAAGCCGTCAAAAGAAATTATCAAAGCTGCAGATAAATACAAGGCTGATTTAATTGTAATGCCGAGTCATAAACGCGCTAAGTTGGAACTTGCATTTATTGGTTCAGTAGCAGCAAGAGTTGTGAGTTCAGCATCCATTAGTGTAATGGTTGTCAAACCACAATAAACATGTTTATGGGCAGTGTTATTAACTGCTCATAATTTTAAACGCACTATATTAAACTATCATTATTTTTCATTTAATCCATTCTATTCCTTTTACTTCCTGCCTTTTTTAGTTATTATTGCCAGATAATTCTTTGCTATTTCACTGAAAATGAAAAAGGATATTCATGTCAGTTTCTGTATTAATCTGTGATGATTCAAACCTAGCTCGTAAACAAATGGCTAAAACACTTCCCCCTTACTGGAATGTGGATGTTAGCTTTGCAGCAAACGGTGCCGAGGGTATTGATGTTATCAGAGCAGGTAAAGGTAGCATCGTATTTCTCGATCTAAATATGCCAGTGATGGATGGTTACCAAGTTTTAGAAATAATTCAAAAAGAGCAATTGAATGCACTTGTGATTGTCGTTTCTGGTGATATCCAAGCAGAGGCACTCCAACGAGTGACTGCATTAGGCGCTCTTGCATTTATCAAAAAACCGGTAACAAGTCAGCAAATCGAAACCATCCTGATTAATTACGGTATTATCGAAAAAGACGAATTAGCGCAAGCAGAAGCGCGATTAATTTCCCAACAAGCAGCAGAAAAAAGAAAGACAGATTTAATTCAATCCATTCCAGAAACATTGCCTACGTTAGGTAACGAGCTTGAATTATCGCCTGAATTTCGTGATGCATTGCAAGAAGTTGCTAATGTCGCAATGGGTCAAGCCGCTGACTTATTAGCCCGCCTATTAGACGTGTTTGTATTGTTACCTGTACCAAATGTAAACGTCTTTGAAGCCAGTGAATTAACAATGGCACTGTCCGCAGCATCAGAACAAGCAACAATTTCAACCGTATGCCAAGGCTTTATTTGCTCGGGTATTGCTGGTGAAGCCCTATTGTTATTCCATGATTCAAGTTTTGATGATATGGCAAAGCTAATGGGGATTTCAGAACAAGACTCCAACTTCCAAGAAAAAGAAATTCTCATGGATACAGCCAATATCCTCATTGGTGCGTTTTTACAAGGCTTTAGCCAACAACTGAATGTGAGCTTTAGTCAAGGCCACCCTTCTGTTCTTGGCCAGCACAGTACAGTACAAGAAATGATTAACGCGAATAACTTCCGTAAACAAAAAACGATTGCCATTGAAATTAACTATCAAATTGAACACCATGATGTGCAATGCGATCTGTTATTACTTTTTACTGAGAAGTCGCTGCCAAGTTTACTGAATAGTCTTTCTTACCTCATCGATTAACTGGTTGTCATTTGATGATTTACGTCACTATAAACAAATCAGATAACAACACAGTTACAAGGAATTGTTAACATGGATAATCAACAGTCATTGAATGAGTTTCATTGGATCATGGATATGGTGCAAACCATTGATGCGGGTCTTGTGGTTTTAGATAAAGATTTCAATGTCCAGCTTTGGAATGGCTTTATGAGTAACCACAGTGGATTGAGCTCAAGGACTGTCCAAAGCGCACCGCTGTTTTCTCATTTTCCTGAGTTACCTGAAGCATGGCTGCGCAGTAAAATTGAATCAGTGTTTTTACTAAAAAACAACGCCTTTACCAGTTGGGAACAACGTCCTTATATTTTCCGTTTTAATAACTACCGTCCAGTCACCGGCATTTCTGAATTTATGTATCAGAATATGACGATCATACCGTTAGCCTCTCTCACAGGCGAAGTAACGCACGTTAGTTTGATTATTTATGATGTAACCGATATTGCGATTAACCGTTTGCAACTTGATAAAGCTAATGCAGAATTAGCTCGTTTAAGCCAAACAGATGCGCTTACACAGCTGAATAACCGCCATCGCTGGAATAACCTCATTGATAGCGAATTTAAACGAGTTAAACGCTATGAGCAGATATCGACATTCATGATGCTAGATATCGATCACTTCAAAAATGTGAATGATACGTATGGCCACGTCGCGGGCGACAAGGTAATAGCAGAAGTATCAAGAGTGATCCGTGAGAATGTTCGAGAAACTGATTTTTCGGCACGATACGGTGGTGACGAATTTGCCATTTGTTTAACTAATACAACAGCACATAACGCGATAATCTTAGCAGACCGTCTTCGTCAAGCAATTGAGAATACTGTAATTACAGATGATGATAACAACATAAAAGTAACAATATCGATTGGCATGGCTGAATTCACTGAGAATACCGATACAGTCGATACTTGGACTAAAAATGCTGATTGTGCATTATATAAGGGTAAAGAAAATGGCCGTAACCAATACTCGATATTTAAGCCGCGTAGTTAAGTACAGTTTAAGGTAATCTATATAAACGAAAAAGGTATAGCGACGCTATACCTTTTTTATATTTATCATTTTTTCGTTTAAGCTAACTATTTTCAGCAGTTGGTTCTTCCTGAACACTTTCTGCCTGCTGAATAGTCTCTTCTTGCTGAGGAGCTTCAGTTTCTAACGCCATTTTTTCACGTTCCGCTTTAGAAATGTAACGTGGCTTATTAGAATGTGGGGCTAATTTAGCATTGGCTTTTTTAGCTTTTTTCTTTAATGTCGAAACAACTTTTTTCTTTCTGTTCATTATTTGATCTTACTACTTGTCTTCAGGTCGGTATTTTACTTGCATGCCTGCAAGGAAGTTACGTAATATTTGATCTTTACATTCACGGTAATGTTTGTGATCAGGTTTACGGAAAAATGCACTTAGTTCGTGTTTACCTAAACGGAATTCAGCAAGTTCTAATAATTCAAGAACGTCTTCATTCTTAAGATCTAAAGCAATTTTTAACTTACGTAAAATAATGTTGTTATTGATCGAGTGCTCAGGCTCAGGTTGTGGACCGTCTTTTTTACCGCGTTTCGCATTAATTAGACCATTCAAAAAAGTTGCCATCTGCGTATCACTACAACTCACATAGGCCGGGTCATCATCTTTTTTTAACCAATTGCTGATTTCGCCACGTGTAACATCAGCTTCAGCTTGTTTAAACAAGGCTATCATTTTGTCGTCACTGAAATTAAAAGTGTAGCGAATACGGCGTAAAATATCATTATTGGTCATTAATTAGTCCTAATAAGGCTAGCGTGATGTCGTTATGACTCACGATTTAAGTTATGGCGCACAGTATAGCAGATAACCCAGAGTTGATAACAGGCAATACTTACAATCTCAACACCCAAAGCAAGCAAGACCAGCACCCTAGACTAACGTCTCTGCATTTAGAAAAATTAATTCGTGATCTAGACGTTAATCATCCAGCAACCAGTATCTTATTTTATTATATACATCAGGATGATAAAGTAAGTCCATATGATTCATATCACGACCAATCCACTGATGGTGTTCAGGAAAGGTAAGGTGCAGTAAATCATCATTATGACGACCTAAGGCACTATCTACATTCACTAAACCATCACCAATTAAACCATCACCGACTACTGTTGATTGCTTACCTTTCACTGCAGCAACCGTATAACAATGCACCCCATTAGGTAATGCTAATGATCCACGATCGTCCACCGTATAACTAAAACGATCTTTACCCTGCCAGTCTTCATCGATAATCGACCCATAACGTAAGTCAGTAATACCTGCGCTACGAATTTGACCTAACTTAGCAAAAGGTAAACTATATGGATTGGAACCAAGTAAGACATCAATCAGGTTACCGCCTTTTTCAAGTGCCGAGCCATGATGCGGCGTACCTAAAAATACCATCTTATTAACTTGGTCTAACCAAGTATGCTGCGCCTCTTTACCATAATGAAATGCACTACGAGAGACGAGCCCCCCCATACTGTGAGCAAGAATAGACAATGACAAAGGTTGCGGTGATATCGTCACTAAATACTGTAATAGTGCAGCTAAATCACGGCCATTTTCTGAAATATGTCGACCGGTATTATAGTGTAAGTAAATCGGTTCATAACCAAGATCACGTGCTAATTCGATACCGTGATTATGTTCGTCAACTTGCCACTGTAAATCATTCATACATAACCCGTGCACCATTAGCAATATCTTGCCATCTGATGTTTCGATCAACTTACGTAATGCGACATCCGATAAAGCTTTACCGTCACGGCGTAATTGCATGATCACAGCAAGTGGGTTTTCACGTTCCAGTAAATAGTCACCTAATACACCATTAAGCATCGAAATGGCGACTTCACGTTTAAGAGATGATTCATGTTGGCCAAATGCCGAGCCAAATTGCGATAAAGAAAACTCAATTTTATCACCAACAAATGTAGTAACGTTACGAATATTACGGTATACAAAACCAGTCACACCACGTGTTGTTGTCGGTTGGTCTTTATCATTAAGACCTAAGCTCAAAATGGTATAATGCAGTGCTTCAACAATATCTGTTAAACCAGTCACTGCATCTACCGCAAGCTGGTTAACACCACGGATATCATTTGCACGATCGGAGTGAGAGCGTTTTATTTCTAGGATTTTTGATTTTCTGCGGGTGTTAAACATACAGCACCTTTTGTATTTAGCGTTAGCAACGAGTTAAAATCATGACTCTGTTGTAACGCTAAATACTTGAATGCACAATCTAGGTTTTGTTTACGTTCGCTTGGCGTTGCAATAAAAAGGTTGCGGAGGCTGACAATAAAATGCCAGGGATCACTTGCATATTAATACTTTGCCCGTTCACCAGCAGTGATAACAAGGCAACGACAGCGGGATTCATATAAATATATGCCATCACCCGTGTAGGTCCTAACGCAATAGTGGTTTTCTGATACAAATACACCGTCATCAGTGTGGCACCAATCACTAAATAGGCCATGTAAAATACTGATTCACCTTTGATAAGATGCCACTCTAGCGGTAGTCCTGATAACCAAAGTGCCAGCCCCATCCAAATACAGCCACCGAGTAAGGTACTAAATACCATGACAATCAGTTCGTCACCACGGTATAAGCGCTTCATCGAAATAGAATAACAGCACATAGAGACGCAACCTGCGATAAACAATAAGTCGCCATTGTTGAGTGAAAAATCCATTAGTCGAGACAAATCACCAGCAAAAATAACCCAGCAAGTACCCAGCGCACCAAGTAGATAAATCATTAGCTGCTTGGCTTTAATCTTATCTTTAAATACCAACACGCATAACAAGGCGGTTATAAACGGCACCAAGGTATACAAGGTACCAGTATTTAATGTCGTGGTTATTTTCAATGCTTCGAACTGAAAAATAAAGAACATTGAATAGAATAAACTGATCACCATCGAACGCGGTAAGGTTCGTAACACCTTATTACGCCATTTTTTGGTGAATAAAATAAACGGTAATAATAAACTCACCGCACCAGCGAAGCGCAACAAAGTTAAAGAAAATGGGTTTATTAGACCTGCAAGGTTTGCAGATGCTAAAAATGATCCTGCCACTAAGGTAGTCGCAAGTACCACAAGAAGGTGAAATTTGATGTTAGATTGTGCCAAGCCTAGGCCTTATTTGGGTATAAATGGTATTTTTCGGCAAGGTTAGCACGCAAAGAATTCTTGTAAAGGTTTTCTAGATTAAATAATCTTTTGTTTGATAAAAAATAATTTAACCTACCGCTATGACGACGAAGCTAACCAATTTGATGTGTCCTGCCATACTGATTCAGACATAGACCGCTTGAAAAAGCCAAAATGATCAATCGATCGCATACCGACCTGCTTAGGATCAACCACAATCATATCTGACGGTGCATTTTTAAAATGTTGTTGCAGTACTTTGACACAACTCGGTGGTGCAAATCGGTTGTCATCCGCCATGGCATAAAAGCGCATATTACCAGTATATCGGTGATAACCATCGTGCAATTCGTTGCCTTGCTCATCAGTATAGAAGGGTTTACGCCCAAAACGACTCCAATCCCTGATTACTTGCTTCGGTAAGTATTCTGCACCCAACACCCACTTTGGTAACCCTTTATTAACACTATAAAACAAAGGTAAAACACAATAAAAGAATAGCACTGATAATGGCTGGTCTTTACGCGCCCAATTTTTCCAATGAATTTGCTGTGCGGCAATATTTAGAAACGACTCATAACGATTATTATTTGGAGTAATACCAAGTAACTGACCACCAATAGAATGACCAACACCTGACATTTTCATTTCAGGATAATGACTTTGTGTCCAAGTTAACACCGCGTCCATATCAAGCTGTCCCCAATGTATCATACTGGCTGGTTTCGCGTTCACACTCGCTTGTTTACTATCGCCAATACCACGATAGTCATAGGTGATTATCGTGAAGCCTTGGGCACATAAAAACTCAGCATAAGGTTGATAATACTTACGTAATACCCCTGTCGCCCCATTTATAATAACAACACGGCCATTACTCTTATCCGGTTTGAACTCACTCGCGACAAGCTGGTAGCCATCAAGCGTACTAATTTCAATTGTGTTTATCATATTCTTAATCCATTAAGTAAATAAATTAACAAGTCAGTTATTTAACCATAGCCTCTCATCCTTTACATTCGCCCTAATGACAAACACGTGTTACCCACCATTGCGTTAGATTAATGCAAACTGACTATTACGTCCGCGATTAAATAAGTTACTATTTCAATCTGGTTTCACGTATCTCGGCAGTGTACAATGCCCGGCTTGTGTGATTTTATTGGAATAAATTATGTTTGTCGGTTTTGACTACGGTACTTCTAACTGTGCCGTTGGGTATGTTAACAATGCTAACCCGGAACTTGTTTCTCTTGGCCAGAACAGTTCTTACCTCGCATCAACATTATATGCTTCGCACCGTAATATGATCCCTAACTGGGTCGCGCGTCACTTACCTGATTCAGTAGCAAAACCAAATTATCTGCAATTACGCCGAGGTCCAATTCAAGCCGGCCATAACTTAATTAATGATGGTTATGAAGACCAACTTTTCTTTGGCCAAGAAGCCCTTGATACGTATCTAGAAGATCCCGAAGAAGGTTACTACATCAAGTCACCAAAATCATTCTTAGGGGCCACCAGCTTAAGCCCGATGCAACTAGCTCTGATGGAAGATGTAGTGACGGCAATGATCTGCAATATCAAAAATAAAGCAGAAGCACAATTAGATAAGCAAATAACCCAAGTTGTGATGGGTAAGCCGGTGAATTTCCAAGGCCTGAAAGGCGAAGAAAGTAACCAACAAGCGTTATCACTATTAACCACCGCGGCACAACGTGCTGGCTTTAAAGATATTGAATTTCTGTATGAACCACTGGCGGCAGGTTTTGATTATGAACAAAGCCTCACCACAGAGAAAACCGTACTTGTGGTCGATATCGGTGGTGGTACTACCGACTGTTCATTACTAAAAATGGGACCTGAAAATTACGGTCTTAGCGATCGTTTCCAGCATGTGTTAGGTTACTCTGGTGAACGTATTGGTGGTAATGATTTTGATATTCATTTTGCACAAAAATCATTAATGCCGCTCTTCGGCCTAGGCTCACATTTAACCAGTGGCCTACCGATGCCAGTAAAGCCGTTCTGGGATGCGGTTGCCATTAATGACATCGGTTGTCAGACTGATTTTTATAGCCAGCGCAGTCTTATTGGTCTAAACGATTTATATAAAAACGCAGAACAAAAACAGTTAATTTCTCGTTTACTCAATGTGCAGCAACAAAAGCAAACTTATCAGGTGGTCAACCTTGCCGAGCAGATGAAAAAGGAATTGTCACAAGATACCAGCACAATCGCAGATTTAGGCTTTGTCGAAAATGGCTTAACCTTAGCCTTATCCCGTCAAGCGCTAGAAATCGCCACTGCGCCACAACTAACCAAAATCAAAGCATTAATGGATGAAACAATCACTCAGGCTCAAACAACGCCTGATGTTATTTTTGTGACCGGTGGTACGGCGAAGTCGCCAATCATCTTCCAATATATTCAACAACACTATCCTCACTGTGAAATCATTATTGGTGATCACTTTGGTAGTGTAACGAAAGGTTTAACTCGTTGGGCAGAGAAGCTTTTTTCTTAATCAATGGTGCTTAATAAAGACTTAATAGCGGCATGAAACCAAATGCTAGATAAGTTTTCGATAGACAATAAAAAAGGGCTGTGTAATACAGCCCTTTTTAGTATCTACATTAATAAATTTTAGAAAGTGAAGCTTAAGCTCGCTGATGCGCCAACTTGATTATCACTACCGTAAGAACCCGCAACATCAAGGTTTAACGTGCCAAATGGGCTAATACCAATACCGGCTGTTAACGAGTCTTCCATAGTATCTTGCAGATCATGCTCAAAGCCTGCGCGTAATTGCGCCCAGTGCCATGCGTTCACTTCAACACCAACACGTACAAACTGGGTGTTATCCTCAAGTTCTACATAGCGAGTTTGTTCTGTTAAATCTACATCAACACCGAACGTAAAATATTCTGCTGAATACGCTAAACCTAATGTCGCTTGTGGATTCATTTCATAAGTTTTATTTGTTGTCGATTTTATTTCTTGTGCTAATACGTCTTTTACCGCCAATGCTGTACGGAAATTGTTTTTCATCCATACCGCACCTAAATCAAAGTTAAACGCAGTCACTTCTGTATCAGCATCTTCTAGTTCAAGATCAAAATCTTCGATTTCAGTCATGTCTGAATAAGTCTGTAATATTTGATATTTTGGCGTTACACCAAATGAAAACGACTCGCCGTAAATAGTATACCGTTTTGCTAATGCAATACCGAATTCAGTGTAGCCAAAACCAGTGACTTCAACGGTTGATTTTTCATAACGCTCTGTTGTGTCAACAGAAGTATATACATTAACATTAGAAATAGCCTCCACATAACCACGGCCATATATGCTAACAGATACATTATTACTTGGAATAGCAATTGCGAACGCAACACCTGCAGTAACATTAACTGGGGCATTGCCATTAAGCTCATCTAGATAATTATTAATATCTTGCTCTAAACCAGCTGAATTCGAACCACTATTTTCATAATCTTCAATCGTATCCTGCAAGTCCATGATCGTTTCTAAAGAGCTATCCGCATCCTTGGCATTAACACCAATAGCAGGTAATAAAATACCGATATCATCTGACTTATGAAATACGGCAAGTAATGCTGGGTTATAAAGAGGTGCGGCTAAATAATCTGCGGTTGCAACACCAATATTACCCATTGCATTTGAGCGACCATCAGGTGCATAACTTGCTGCTGTTGAAGCTAAAGAGGTGAATGCCAGCGCGAGGCCAAGTGAAATTCCATTTTTTGACATAGTATCAACCGTAGTCCTTATCATTTTAAGTAACTCGATTGTAGTCCGATAATGAATGTGGTGACACCAGCATTAATGCTTTAGTTCAAATTTTGATGAAAAGATCATAAAATAATTAATACTATAGTACTAGGATCACTCTTTAATACTTTTTAATACTTGTGCTAAGCGATTCACTGCCAGCAATAGATCTGAATGACAGGCATTGGTAAAATTCAACCTAAATGCAGCACCCTTCCCGGCTTCTGATTGGTAGAATACAGAGCTTGGTACGACAGCAACCCCCACTGCAAGCATGTCTTTAGCAAGATTATCTACATTACATTCCGGCAGACGTAGCCAAATAAACATACCGCCTTCTACTGGTTCAAACTGACAATTGTCTGGCAATTTCGCGGTTAATAAATCCGCTAGATATTGATAACGTTGACGATATAACTGTCGAAGTCCATCTAAATGTTTTGGAAAGTCTTCATGTTGTAATAGATCCAGCAACACTGCTTGCATTGGTTGACTTGAATGTAAATCAGCACCTTGTTTTACACGCTCTAATGCCGATATCCAAGCTTTAGGACCACTGACAAGGCCTAAACGAATACCCGGTGTTGCAATCTTAGAATATGAACGCAGTACAATCGCCTGTTCTGGGCAGAAGCTAGATACCAAAGGTAACTCAGTACCCGCAAAACGTAATTCACGGTAAGGGGCATCTTCAATCAATGCCACATTATATTGCTGGCACAGTTGTGCCACTTTTTTACGTACTTCAAGCGACCAACATACACCAGTTGGATTATGGAAATCAGGTACTGCATAAAACATCTTGATTGTCTTATTGGCAAAGCATTGCTCTAATTCTTGTAAATCAGGGCCGTCTTCGCGCTGCTGAATACTTTCAATACTTGCTTGTGCTAATCCAAATACCTGTAAAGCGCCTAGGTAGCTAGGTGCTTCCATCACCACTTTATCACCCGCGTCTAAAAATGCGCGGGCAATCAAATCTAGACCTTGTTGCGACCCAGTACATACCAACGCATCTTGCTGGTCTGTTAATTGGTAACACTCACGGAAATAAGCTAATAAAGGTGCATATCCTGCGGTACTACCGTATTGAAACAGCTCTGATCGCGTAGTCAATTGTTGAATGCTCTGTTCCATTAGCGCTAATGGGAAATGATCACCATCAGGTAACCCCCCCGCTAATGAGATGACATCTGCTGAGTTAGCGACACTCAAAATTTCTCGAATGTAAGACGGTTTAATGGCTTGTAATGATTGCGCTAACTGCATAGTCTATCTCTCTGGTTGTTTAACGTTTATTGGTATTAATCGCTAACAATACATGTAATTTATAGATCTTTAGTCAAATGAACTTTTAAAATCAATAAAAACGTGATTAATAACGATATAACTAACATTCATACTACGGATATAAATTTGACATAGCATGTCCATTTATGCGCTTATAGATGTCCATCTATGCTTTATAAGATCACTATGCCTATAACACCGCTTTTGAGCCAGTCTTCAAATCAGCAGACATCACGCATCAACGATGTACTCAATTTTATTCATCGTGATATCAGTGCTGAATTACCTGCGCGGCAACTAGCAAAGATAGCTGCTTATTCTGAACAACACTTTCACCGCGTGTTCAAGAATGTCGTTGGCGAATCAGTGCATCAATACATTCGCCGCAGCCGTTTAGAGTTTGCCGCTAACCAGTTAATGTTTGATACCCGCAGTTCGGTGGTCACGGTTGCGACTAAATCAGGCTTTGCTTCGGTATCTTCTTTTAGCCGTGCATTTAAAGCCACCTTTGCCATGTCGCCAGGTGAATGGCGCAGTAAAGACTTAGCCACCAGCACGCCACCCTATTTACGCGATCCAGAAATTGCGGCAGCTTATTCACGCATTCAAAGTCATGTATTACCTCGTGTACAGCTTATTGAATTACCAGAAAGGCATGTGGCTTATGTTCGCCATCAAGGTTATGGACGTTCAATTCGCCTTGCTTGGCAAACTCTGCTGGCGTGGGCAAACGTGGAAGGTCGAAGTTATCAGCAACAATTTGGCTTACATCACTCTAACCCTGCATTCGTCGCTTTAGAGCAGTGCCGTTACGTCGCTTGTTTAGCAATAGATAAACCATTATTACGCCGCGGCACAGTAAACAGTATGGTGATCCCTGGCGGTTTGCACGCAGTGTTTAAGCTAACCGGAAAATATGGTGAGTTACTGCCGTATTTAAGTAAGATCATTGAGCAATGGTTGCCGTCATCAGGTTTTAAAATGCAGTCCACACCAGCCTATGTGCATTACCAGAAGAACCATTTTTTAGACGAGGATGAGCAGTTCGAATTACAATTCTGCCTACCTGTATCAACCTTCTTTTAGTGCCGTTATTTTCAAGACAGGTATAGCACGCCAGATAGCAAAAAGCCGGAACTTAAATGAATAAGTTCCGGCTTCTCTAATTAGATGGCGGAGGAGGAGAGATTTGAACTCTCGAGGAGCTATTAACCCCTGCTGGTTTTCAAGACCAGTGCATTCGGCCACTCTGCCACCCCTCCGCAGCAGGTTCGAATATTAGTGTAAACGCCGTTGTTTGTAAACACACGTCACAGAATAAATTATAATTTCATTTCAGTCAGTTAAATAACCAACCAATTGTATAAAAACACAACACAGTATTGAACCTTACGGACTGTATGTAAGCTCTATAACCCTACGACCGATACTCGCTGATTGTAAATTCTGGAATGAACACATTTATGTCGATGTCTGTATATCAACGAAAGGGTGTAATCATCATGACCAAATGCAAAAAGCCGGAACTTAAATGAATAAGTTCCGGCTTCTCTAAATAGATGGCGGAGGAGGAGAGATTTGAACTCTCGAGGAGCTATTAACCCCTGCTGGTTTTCAAGACCAGTGCATTCGGCCACTCTGCCACCCCTCCGCAGCAAAACGCATAATAGAGTAAGTTAGCTGACATGTAAACACTGTTTTGTAAATTACATCATAACCAAATCCAATATGATAAATAACGAACGTTTTGTATGAAAAACATAATCAATTTATCGATAACGCTGTTAAAGGCGTCACTAAAAGTACGTGACGCCTTTTCTCATTTTCGCGTTAAAACCTGTATTGAGCTATCCGTACATCTGCAATAACAGGGTAAACACAAACACACTCACCGCAAATGCAAAACCATAACTCAGTACTTGCTGCCAATCTCGACCGCGTTTAACGCCTAAATCATGTAAAGCATGAAATATACGATGTAAGGTATGCCATAGCGGTAGCGCAACTAACACCAATATAATACCCGCGCCATACCAAGTGGTCGCAAAGCCATGCAGGGTTTGATAATTAAAGTTACCTTGATCTATAATCCCCAACGGAATTAACAGACCAGTAAGCACAATCATCACCGGCGTTAAAAACGCAGTTAACATGCCTCCAGCACCAAACAATCCCCAAAACACTGGCTCATGCGAGCGTACGTAGATTTTCTTATTCATCTCAGACATCACTCGCTCCTTACAGCATAATAACTAATAGACAAAAAACAGTCGCTGCAGCAAAGGCCGCATAATGACCCGAGACAATGACCTTATCATCGAGGCGTTTGCCTTTTATCCATAAATCTACGGCTTTAGGCGCTAATGAAAACCAGGTAACGGTATGATACAGCGCGAATGCTAATGCGATCAGATGAAAAATAACCGCTACAGGATTTTGTAATGACGCTAACCACGCATTAAACGCGACTTCACCTTGGCTAAGCCTTAACAAACCCCAGGCGAGTATCAAACTATAAATCGTAATGAACACACTACTGCCTTCACGTAACATATATTTAGTATAAAAAAGTTGCTTCATCCACCAGTCGGTAGGCAGTTCTCTTGTATAAGGTTTACGTTTACTCATTGCTTTATTCCTTATTATTCCGGTCTAAACATGCCAATTAGGTAGTCTTTACTGCTCTCAACTTTCAACAGCTGAATTGCAGCAGCAGGATCAACCCCTTTCGGACAAACCACGGAACAGTAACCAACAAATGTACAGCCCCAAACACCTTCTTCTTGGTTCACTATTTTCATCCGCTCTGCGGTTCCGGCATCTCGACTGTCTCGGTTATAACGCGCCAGTAATGCAAGTGCTGCAGGACCAATAAATTTAGTATCCAACGCATATTGTGGACACGCGGAGTAGCAAAGCCCGCAATTAATACACATAGAGAATTTTTTATATTTCTCCATCTGCTCAGGCGTTTGCTTATACGTACCTTCTGATAAACATTTCTTATCTTGCGTTCCGGTTTTCTCTGGAATGATATACGGTTTTATCTCTTCGAGTTTTTTAATGAAATCATCCATTACCACCACTAAATCACGCTCAATAGGGAAATTAGCCAATGGTTCTAAACTGATTTTATTCGGGAAGTAATCACGTAAGAATGCTTTACAGCCTAATTTGGGTACACCATCAACCATCAAACCACAACTGCCGCAAATGGCCATGCGACAAGACCAGCGAAAGCTGATTGTGGCATCTAGATTGTCCTTAATATATTGCAGCGCCTCTAAAATCGACATATCGGCTTTATAAGGCACTTCAAATGTTTGGGTAAACGGTTTGTCATCCATCTCTGGGCGATAACGCAGAATGTCTATTTTGATACTTTGCTGAGTCATTATTTTACCCCCTGCGCTAATTTTTCACCCGCAGCGCCATAAGCTCGGACTGCAGGTTGGCTCTTGGTGATCTTCACATCGCTGTAATCAATTTTTGGCGCTTTATCAGCTTGATAGTAAGCCAGTGAATGCTTTAAGAATTTCTTATCATCACGCGCTTCAAAGCCATCAATACGCTGATGTGAACCACGAGACTCCTCACGTAAAATAGCACTGTGGGCCATTGCCTCAGCAGTATCGAGTAAATAACCCAGTTCAATGGTGTATAGGAAGTCAGTATTAAACACGCTGGATTTATCTTCGACTTTGACGTTTTTATAACGCAACTTTAACTCTGCTAATTTATCAATGGTCTTTTGCATTGATTCCTGGGTACGGTAAATACCAACGCCCTCTTCCATACAATCACCCATCTCTTGACGGATAACGGCAGATTTTTCAGTACCGTCGCTGTGCAACAAAGCGTCCATGCGTTTGATCACTGCTTCTGCTTGGGCTTTAAGTGGCGCAATATCTTGATGTTGATGGTTACTGGCATAATTTGCCGCTTCTTGACCAGCAAGCTGCCCAAACACGGCAAGTTCAGTCAATGAGTTAGAGCCTAAACGGTTAGCCCCATGTAAACCGACCGAAGCACATTCACCAACTGCATATAAACCAGCGAGTGAGGTTGCCGTTTTCGCATCTGTCGCAATGCCACCCATGGTGTAATGCACAGTAGGACGTACTGGGATAGGTTCATAAACCGGATCAACACCGACATAGGCTTTGGCCAATTCACGAATAAAAGGCAGGCGCTCATTGATTTTCTCTTCGCCTAAATGACGTAGATCGAGATAAACATAATCGCCACGTTCACCTTCAACAACTTGTCCTTTTTGTTGCTCTTGCCAGAAACATTGACTGAGTTTGTCACGTGGGCCGAGTTCCATGTATTTATTCTTGGTTTGGCCAACGGGCACTTCAGGTCCTAAACCGTAATCTTGCAGATAACGATAGCCATCTTTATTAACTAAAATGCCACCTTCACCACGGCAACCTTCGGTCATTAAAATACCGCTGCCCGGTAAGCCTGTTGGGTGATACTGCACAAATTCCATATCGCGCAGTGCAATACCATGGCGATAAGCCAGTGACATACCATCACCGGTAACAATGCCGCCATTGGTGTTGTAGCTATACACACGCCCTGCACCGCCCGTTGCCATGATCACTGATTTTGCTTGGATCAGTTTTATTTCACCTTCAGCGATATCAAGAATAACCACGCCTTGGATCTTGCCATCTTCAACGATTAAATCTAAACAGAAATGTTCGTCAAATCGGGTAATTTTCGGATGCTGAATAGATGTTTGAAACAGGGTATGCAGAATATGAAAGCCACTTTTATCCGCAGCAAACCAAGTACGTTCTATTTTCATGCCACCAAATGCGCGTACATTAATCGACCCGTCAGCTTTACGGCTCCACGGACAACCCCAATGTTCTAATTGCGTCAGTTGCTTCGCAGCATTTTCAACGAAGTACTCAACCACATCTTGTTCGCATAACCAATCGCCACCCGAAACGGTATCGTTAAAATGATTATCTAAAGAGTCATGATCCTGTGCGACACCCGCGGCACCGCCTTCGGCAGCAACGGTATGACTACGCATTGGATAAACTTTGGAAATAAGGGCGATATCAAGCTCAGGATGATTTTCAGCTATTTCTATCGCAGCGCGTAAACCCGAACCGCCGGCACCAATAATGGCAACATCTGTTTGAATAATTTTAAATTTATGCATGTTCACTCACATCAAAAGTTAGCTTAAAAACAAGTAACCACTAAGAGGTATTTTAATGCGAATGTCGTCGACAGTTTTTGATATGAATCAATAACAATATCTAAATTAATCAGGCGTACAGATTGAATGGTATTTTGTGAGATATATTTAGTTAACGACTTGATTATATAAGTTGTTTATCGACTTTGCGGGAGTAAAGTAACAGGCATATTCGACATTTAAAATACGCTACACAGACTATTAATATAGGGTGTATAGCGCATATTAAAAATAGGACTGATTATTTGTTTTCAGTATCCGTATTAGTGACTTGAACTGATGTCCAAGAATGACCTGATAACACCAAGAGACCAGCAAAAATACCTAAGTTTTTAATGAAGTTTTGCATTTCATGCGCCCCTTCTAAGCCCGTTAAGTTCCAGAAATCATGTAAATTAACATTAATAACCAGTACTAATCCTGCCAGCATTAGCGCAACGATAGCAGTATAACGATTGGCAATAAGCAAGATAGCTGCAACAATCTGGAATACGCCTGCCGCCGCTAGCAGCACAGGTACAAACGGCATGTTATGCTTTTCCATTAAACCGATATGCATGTCCCAAGATACAAACTTCATAATGCCTGGAATTAAGAAGTACAACGCCAACATGATGCGGCCAACGGTTAATAACACCTTATTCATCTTATTCATCTTATGCTTGACCCTTTACGCTAAGTTGCACATCAATATTACCGCGAACTGCGTTTGAATAAGGGCAAACCTGATGTGCTGTCGCCACTAATTTTTCAGCATCAGCTTGGGGTAATGCTAACTCAATAGCAAGGCTGACTGTTAACGCAAAACCACCCGTCGCATTAGGACCAATCCCCACTTCTGCAGATACCGGCGCAGCAGTAATTTTAATTTTCATTTCACGTGCTACATGCAGGATAGCATTCGAAAAACAAGCTGCATAACCCGCAGCGAATAACTGTTCTGGATTTGTCGCAGCGCCCGTGCCGCCCATTTCTTTTGGATAGCTTAGTTCTAACGATAGCATACCGTCATCTGTTGCTACTTGACCGTTACGACCAGCTGATGCGGTTGCAGTTGTGGTATAAAGTGTTGTCATCATAAATTCCTATAAAATATAGCTTGAGTTAGATTGCGCGCAATTCAATTACCCTCACTATATTCTTGATAGAACTAAATTACAACTACATTGCGCGCAACTTATATTTATAATTGAAACTCTAGAGAGTAAAAAGCCCCGCCATGAGGGACATGACGGGGCTTATATAATAAAACAAAACAAAAAATAAAATTTATAGACTTGCGACGTGATCCAGCAGCTGTTGGTTATTTGCAACAGCAACTAAGCGACCTTGATTGTAAAAAGCAACATCATTATTAGCTAAACGTTTGCCAATAATTGACTGTTCACTGCCGTCAACATAAGCAACCGTTAACTTTAAGCTATCATCATCAAGCACTTCCATTGACGTTGATTGAGTCGATACTTTTAAATCCTTTAAAGGTGCGCCTGTTAATACGGGATCGAGATCATCATTTATCTTCATCCAAGCTTCAACAGGCGTATCAGCAACAGCAGGTCCCTTCTTGGTAATCGGATTCGTACCAGTCCAAAACTCAATACTGTTAATCACCATCAGATCAACTAATGCCGTAACGCCATACACAGGTGCAGCCACAACATAGATCCCGGCACGGCCATAACGGTTATCAACGGCTTTCAAATTCACGCCCATTGCTAATTGCGTCAGACCCATCTGGCCAATACAACCCGTTAGCCCAGATACAGATGCTGCGATGATCGTTGCACAAATCATTTTTTTAATTTTCATTTTACTTTCCATTCGTAATTTATAAACATGACTACTTTTAATAAATACGAATTATTTCAATGTCGTATTTATTACTTTTCCTGTGCCGTAAATTGCCCTAAAGCAATACCGACATTACTGTATAAAGTTAATGTATTATCAATCACTTTATAATTATCAGTTTCTGATAATGCGGTTAAAAATTGGATTTCCAAGTTCATTTGTTGAAAACACAATTTCTTTGTTGCTAGCAATTGAGTCAGATTTACGTTACTCGCGAGTACATCATAACGGCCGCTAAAACGATTGCAGCCAGCAAAGCCAACTACCTTATTATCATCTTGGGTAAACGTAAGGTAAGGCTGTTGCTGAGTCACTTCTGCAGTGATCGCTTGCGACCCTAACATCGACAGCTGCCACTGCGTATCAACCAAACTCGCTTGCCCATCATTTTGAACTTCAGCGCGAACCTGTGACACTAAAATTTCACTTGGTTTTAGCCCTTGATTAGCAAATGCATCTACCTGCTGTGTATTGGTAAATAATAACTGACCATCAAGGGTGATCTGCGCGCGCAAAACATAACGATGCAGCGGCTTAATTTGTGCCTCGTTATAACTTAAATTCACTTGATATGGTGGCGCCCCCACAGCTGTAAAGGTTTGCTCGGCAATCACTTCTGCTGGCATATCCATTTTTGAAATGTCTTCTAATATCAAACTCACTTCCGCACCCGGTGGCAGGGCAATGCGCTGTAAATAGAACACATTCGCAGTGATAGTCTGTTGTTGGATAATAGCCGCTTGCTCGACCTTAGTTGCTTGTTGGTCTGTGGTTGCACAGCCAGCTAGACTGATTAATAACCCAGTTATAATTGCAGCAGATAATGCCGTTTTACGATTTAGTAGACGTCTATTTTTTTGCATGTAAATAACTACCTTTAAAGAGTATTTTGCACTTATTACTTGAATCCAATATCACACTCTCGAGATTAGAGCTAAGCGCATAAATTAGCAAATGATAAAACACTTAGAGATATAAAAGTAATTGCGTAAATACGGGTTAAGAACGATAGCGCTATAGGTAAATAATTACATATTAAAATATGACGACGCTCGACTCAGTAACGTTTAATAATCAGAGACGGCATAGTACACAATAAAATAAACCATACAATAGCACTAAGTATTATAGGGTGAAAAAACCGAGACTATTTCAGCATAATACCCGGTTAGATCAAATTAAGCCTCTATAGAAGAAAGGCTTAAAGTTTAGAAAGGTGTTTACTGTGGCGAAGATAACTCTAGTTCAGGTACTTGCTCTAGACTATTATCGACTGTTGTAGGCGGCTGTGGGATGGCCTTAACAATTAACTCAAATAACTGCCCTGACAGCTTATTCAACGCGGGTAAATCTAACGTCGCTGAGTATAAAGGTTTACCATTATTTTCGATTCTAGCCCTCACAACATACTCACCATTGTTATCGAACAATGCCGGATCGTATTGTAACGAGATATTGTAAGGTGGTGGTGTGGTCGCCGCGACGGTTATCTGCCCCAACATTGAACTGCTAATATCCGTTTTAGAGATATCTTCAAGGGTCACGGTGATCGTAGAGGATGCAGGTAAAGCCGTGCGTTCTAGATACATCACCCGTACTTCTAAATGTTGTTTTTTAGGCGCAACGGCAACCGTATTCACTTGATCTTCAAACACTACGCCCCATACCGGGATATCTTTAATCTGCATCGGCGTGACTTTTAATGGATTTTGCTCAAGTAAAGTAAAGTTAGCGGTTTTACCAACGACGATCGATCCAATTTTATCTTCTAACCTTAACGTATGCGCCGCGTTAATGGTAATCGCTTGCATCGCTTGATACGCAGTAATACGCTCTTGCTGTGAAACCTTATTTAGACCCGATGTGACACGGTTCACCGCTGTCCACGCTAACGTTAACGGCTCCATTGGTGCCATTGAAAAATCGGAATGGAATGAAACCGGCACATTGCTCTGCATTAAACTATTAACGCGCACTAAATTTTCGGCACGCTCGCTGCCTAATCCAAAATCCGAATATTTATCCGCTAATGCCCATAAATAATACGGGTTAACCGATGCTTCGATGTCTAATTTTGCTAGCTGAGTCACTTGCTCTTTAGTAAAGTAGCCCATGTGATGTAAGGTAAATCGATGATCTTCACGCGCTAATTTAACCTGATCCGCTTGGTTAAAATCCAGCACTTGTTGGATCCCTAAGTCACCATTAGCATGCACATGGATCTGATAGCCATTTTGCCAATAAAAACTAAGTTGCTGCTGGAATAGATCCAACGGTGTCATCCACTCACCTTCATGACCGTCTAAATAACCATCTTTCATTTGCATTAACTGAGAGTAGATAGCCCCATCAGAGAATAGCTTCACTTGCTTAGGTAAGAACTTAATGTTGTCGGTATTGTATTCAGCTTCTAACGTTTCCATGAACGCTAATGCTTTCTGATTGCTCTGGCCATTGGCATTATATAAATACGTACCACTCGGAATAAGAAAGACATCATAAGGTGGTTTTTGATCCATTTCTGATTTTAATAACTGGTATTCCAAATCAAAATTAGTACTTGGGAAACCCGGTTCTGCGATGGTGGTGATGCCATTTTTAAGCACTAATTTAGACATGATGCTTAACCCTAACTTATAACTTTCAGGATTAATAAAATCAGCCGTAATCTTAGGTAATAATGCTAACCAGCCACCTTCATAAAAATGACCTTTTTCCCAATCAACTTGCGGGTTGTCAGCAAAGTCGTCTTGCTTAATACCAAACTTGTTAATCGCGGCATTATTCAAGAATATTTCATGGAAAGAGCGGTGGATGATCGCAACAGGTTTGTCTGGCGACAGTTCATTTAACATCTCACGGGTTAACTCACCATGCCAAAGTTGATGATAACCCCAAACAAAAAATACCTTATCTTGGGCAGCATTGGCATCAATCGATTGCTTTAAACGTTCAAGATAAGCAAAATGACCAGATACCCCTTTTTTAACCTCATTAGGTAACACCCAATCATATGGGGCAATAATTTCATTTGGCAGCATAATAGCCGCAATGGAAGGATGTACGTGCGGTTCGACAAAACCCGGTAACATGGTTTTCCCGCTAATATTAATGAGTTTAGTATTATCGCCACTGAGCTTCATCGCATCGATTTTAGCGCCAATAAAGATGATTTTTTTATCTTTGGTCGCGACCGATTCAGTATAACTAGGCTCCACACCTGCCATCGTCAAAATATCACCGCCAAAATAAATAGCATCAGCAATAACGGGTAATACTTTGATTGGTGATACTTCGGCACTTTTTAGTGGTAAATCGCTAGAGTCCGGCGTTTGTACACCAGCATTATCAATGCCTTTAGTTGTCTCTACCGTGTTTGCTTTATTTGCTGTTAATGGCGTGGCGGCTGTCTCATCTGAGACCGTATTCGAAACAATGTTAGCTTCGGTGTTAGCCATTTCGTGTGCATGAGCTTGTATACCAAGCAATAGACCGCACAAGAGTGTAATTTGCATAAGCCATTGCACAAAAACAGAAAACGATTGAATAGGGCTAACGAAGCCTTGAGTTGACATTACGCCACTCCCTTATAACTCAGTGAAAGTATGCATAAAATAACATATCAGTCGCTATAAGACCATAAAATCACCGTCACAGATGGGCTGTTAACTAGCCACTTTTTCTAGTTCATATTCACATTGCGCTACAAACTTACCAATTTCAATGTATGCCTCATCCGCCTCTTCTAAATCAAATAGATGCCAAACATGCAACATATTCGACCATGTCTGCAAGCGTACGTTAGAACCTTGTGAGCGGGCTTTATTGGTATAACGGCGAGAATCATCAACCATCATTTCGGTATCACTGGCCTGGATCAAAATGGGAGGTAAACCAGATAAATTGGCGAAAATAGGTGATACTTGTGGATCACGGGGGTTCATACGGAAAAGTATAGCGACCCAAATAAGTAACACAAACTGAGGAAAATGGTGAAACTTACCCAGAAACGGATGCAACAGGAAATCAGTTTTAGCGTTATAACTCAAACTGCCATAACTAAAGGTACTATCAATACAAGGACATATCGCAATTGCAGCGTCAACTTGACGAATTTTTTGCTGCTTGAGCCAACCAATAAGCGCAAGGGTTAAGTTGCCACCAGCAGAATCACCTGCAACATAAATTCGATGACACACTTGCGGATTATTTGGATTATTAGCCAGTAACCATTGATACGCATAGCGGCAATCTTGAATGCCCTTCACTCGTTTACCATCTGGGATCATGGCATAACTCACCGCAAAGACAGCGACACCGAGCTCACGAGCTAAACGCTCTGTCACTACTCGGTGACTCTTAGGACTGCCAACCGCAAAACCACCGCCATGAATATAAAGTAAGCGCTTATTTACATCACTATTTTTATTTATCACCCACTCGCCCATAATGCGATGACCTTGAAAGCTTGTTGCGACGGGGATGATCACACAATCTAATTCAACATCACCTAAACGATCAATATTTTTACGCAATGCATAAAGATACTTACTCGGTTTAATAAAACTAATTGGTTCCTTTATACTTTCAATAAGTTCCAGTGCTTGAGGATATTTATACGAAGGTGTCGGGCGGTAAAAGGTAGCACTTAAATCAGCACTATCATATTGGCGAAGATCTTCACCATATAGATTACGTATCAACAACAAAAAAATAACTAAAACGACAATAGCAGTAATCAAAAACCACATGTTCACAACTCCCAGTCTGTGTTTAAAGAACAACAACCAATACCAAGCAATTAACCGCAACTAAAGCGATAACAGTATTATTCAAAAAAAACAATCCGGCAGCGTCGATAACACCATGAAAACGCTAGCTTGACCGCAAAATATTCATTGCAATGTGAAGCTAGCTCACAACATCGGTCATCCACCAAAACATCAACGACACACAGTGCCTATATACCCAAATTAGTTCAGGGAAACCACTGGTTCACGACATTCGTTAGTTTAAAATGACTAAATCATCTATTTGCACATTGGCCGTTGGTTGCCTATCAGTGGTCTTCAAACTCGCTTGCTGGTCGTAAAGTTTCGTTACTTCAACTTCGCTACTACTATTAGTCTCTTTTTTACGGCTGATACCAAACTGATCAACATAACTGCCTGTATGCTTGATCATAAATTTATCACCTAATTTTAGACCATTATTACGACCTATATTAATTTCCACTTCATTACCATCCACAGCAATAACACGCGCTTCAACCAATTTACATTGCAAACTGGCATCTAAATCGAATAATACATCGTCAATAATTAACTGCAAAGATTGGCCAAACTCAGAGCGCCAAAATTTTAACGTATCCGTATCCACAATGCGGTGCTTCGCAAATTCCCACTTAGTGACTTTGCTGTAGTTACGATCAAATAATAAACTACCATTAAAACCATCAAAAACTTGTATATTCAAGCGGAAATTACGCTCAGGCAAATCATCCGCGAATATTTTCGCGATACCATTAACAGCAGGTTTAAATGTCGATAAGTCTGTAATTGTGCCCAAAATAATATACTGACTATCTGCTGACTTGCTGATTTGCTTAACTTCTTGTCCAGTTAAATTGCCTCGCAGCGGCAAAGAACTGCCGCTAAAACCGATGTTTTGATTAATAAATTCACGAGCATCAAAAGTTTGACTATTTTTACGCAGACTTTGGTACAACAAACGACTAAAAGATTCGTTAATATTGTAGATACCACCATAACTGGCTTGTTCACGGTGCCTGATACCAAAACGTAATAACGACACTGATTTTTGATAACCCGCACTTAAGCATTTATTACGGTCTGCAACGATATCCGTTACAATTTGCACCCTGATTTTATCTAATTTAATCGATTCACTTTTTAATCGGATATCCCTCACCTCACCATCCATACGGATCTGAAAGCTATCAGATAATATCCTACCGCCGTTAAAAGATTGTAAGCTAGAAACCGATGCGCCTGCATATAATAGTGCTTGTTTCAATGCATTGCGTACCGCTAACTCTCGTGCAATATCAACGTCACCGTCAATAATTATCGCCTCACCCTCAACCTCATACCATTCAGCATGTAGAGTGAACGAACAACAAATTAGCAATAGTAGTAGCAGTTTTTTCATTTTTAATCGCATATGAATTTTGAATATGTCTATTTTAAAAGCAACATTTGTACCAGATCAAATTTTTCTGAATATAAAACCGTATCTAGGTTAATTTAATAGATAATAACGCTATCATAATAAAAATTAAGTTGTATCCATTTATTGGCAAGTAATTTGCTAGTGTTTATGTATATCTCTAACGATGTATCCTTATAATCACGCATAGCATAATTTTAGGAACTAATATGAAGCGTTTTTTACTACCGTTATTAGCGGTTGTGTTGACTTCAGCCTGTACTGTGATTGAAGAGCCTAATCACGTTTTATTGACTGGCGCAAATACCACAGTGCAGCCTGTCATTATTAAACAAGTTATTATTCAACCTATTTATCAGCCAAATGGGCATAATGCAAATATGGCACAAAGTATGCTAACTAAAGAACAGTATAATAATATATTTAGAAGTCCTTATACCTACCCTTACCGCCGTGACATTTCAACCAGCGGTAAATAACGGTTTAATGACAATAATTAAAGCATTTAAGGAAGTAACATGAAAAAGGCAGTCATAGCTATCAGCCTAATTACCTTACTCACAGGTTGCGCATTAAAGCAGCCAGCAAGCTCGACGAATGAGCCGAAAGAAACACCGCCTCATTCAACGTGGGACGGTAATTCGTATGAGCCAAAATATCCAAGAAGTCTGTTACCAAACCAACCGATAAACTATACCCAAGAGTTAAGTTTCATCGTGCGTGGTTTAGCGGATCAGCTGATCGTCAATGATTTGTCTATTATTCCTAATAATGAACCGATTGCCGTCACTTCTTTCGTCAATCTTGACGATCTATCGACAACAAATTGGCTCGGTCAGACCTTATCTGAATCTTTTATTCACGAATTAACCATTCGTCGTATTCCGGTTATTGATTATAAAACCACAGGCACGATCAGTGTTACTGGCCAAGGTGACTTTGTATTCACCCGTGATTGGAAAAAATTACGCGGTCAATTACCGGTATCACGTATCCTTACGGGCACGATGTCACGTAACAGTGAAGGCGTGATTGTTAATATGCGTATCATTAATATGGAATCAGGTTTTGTTGAATCTACAGCGCAAGGCATTATTCCTAACCATCTCGTTATTGGCGGCTCAAATAGTATGGGTCCATTAGAGGGGCGTGGTCGTTATATTTACCGTACTGGTTCAGCACCTTCTGTGCGTATAACTAATTAAGGTTTATCAATGAAATATCTGCGTTTACTTATGCTTGCCACTCTGGTTAGTCTAACAGGCTGTTCACTATTAGAAAAAAATACGGTTTATGATATCAAAGAACCGAAAACCTTCCCTGTACTCAAGGCAGTTGGCTATGCTGCTTTAAGTTCTCAGCCGGGCAATAGTGATAGTGAGCGCATGCTTAATGCGATGCGCGCATCTAAATTAGATGCTTATCGAGAGTTAGCAGAGCAAGTCAGTGGCCAAGAAATTTATAGTGATACTAGCTATAGATCGCGAACACTGCAAGGTGAGACAATTGAAGCATCGGTATCCGGTATTATCCGTGGTGCACGTGTAGTACAAACCTACCCTGTTAATGACGATGTCTACGCGACAGAGTTAGAACTCGATTTTAAACGTGTTTTTGAGCTATATGAGAATACCTCAGCAATGCCAACGCGCGTACAAAAAACCCGTTATTAAGCTCCATCATATATAAAGATAAGCTGAAATAAAAATACCGAGTTAGCCTCTTATTTACTGTAAATAACAAACTAACTCGGTATTTATCATTAGATTCACGGTGCTGCACTGTGCCGTAATTATCAGCACTGCCTCGCGTTCAATTCAAGGTCAACGCACCATTAAATCCACTGAATATAATCCGCCCCACAGTAATACCAGCATCGAAGTTTGTGCTAGCTGTGCGTTTAATTGTTTACCATCACGTTGGTATATCACAACACACAAAGCCAACTGAACAGGCAGTAATAACAGCATTAGCAACCCCTGATAGCTATCAATAACAAGCAGTAACGAAGGCAATAACACAGTGAGGCAATAAAGGTGCTTGCTTGCTTTCACGCCTAAGCGCGTCGCTAACGTAAATTTTTGAGCTCGAAAATCAGACGCTACATCGCGAATGTTATTCACCAACATGATAGCCACAACCAAAAAACCGACCTGACTAGCAGGAATAAAGACAGCAAACGTCAGCACTTGGCTTTGTAAATAATAACTGCCGACCACAGCCAACCAACCGAAATAAAGGAATACAGCCAGTTCGCCAAGCCCATGTGACGCTAATGGCCGTGGGCCGCCACTATAAATATACACACCAAGCAGCGATAATATGCCTAATATGACGTAAGGCCAGCCACCGACGTAGATAAGGTAACAGCCACTGACAATAGCAAGTAAACACATTGCTATAATGCCAAGGCGTAAATGTGCGGCGGATATCAAACCTTTTTGTAATGCTCGATCGGGGCCTAATCGATCATCACCATCGACACCACTTTTACCATCAAAATAATCATTAGAAAGATTCACCGCAATTTGTAGAGCCATACAGCAGACCATGCACAATGTGGCGATATAAAAACTGAAATTAACTGGAGAGTCGACCCAAGCCAGTGTTTGTCCAAGTAAAATAACCGCTAATGCCACCAGCAGTGTTTTCGGACGTGTAACAAGAAACCAAGAAGATAATGTAGTCATAACATTTAGACATGCGAAAAATAGATAAAACGAGCATAAAATACCTATTTAGTAATGTCTACTTTTATTGTTTGATTAACAAGGTCATTCCCACAGGCATGACCTAACGCAATATTTACACTAATCGCTCAGAAATTACTTATGACCAGATAATAGATAATAGATAATAGATAATAGATAATAGATAATAGATAATAGATAATAGATAATTCGTTGCACTCCCTCTGCTTAGATCTTTTTCAAAATATTGTCATAGGTTTCAAAGCGACGTTTAATTTCACGGATATAATTAACAGGTTCTTGCCCACGCACATAACCGTAACGGGCTTTAGCGGCATATTTTGATTTAGACAGCAGTAACATGGCTTTTTCGACATGGCCAAACCAGACATCATCGCGCCAGCCTTTTTGTTTCGCTAAACGCATTGCATCGCGAACATGCCCAGCGCCGGCATTATAAGACGCCAACGTAAACCAGATTAACTGATCCGCCTGCACTTCATCCTTACGCATGCGTTCACGAACCCAGTTCATATAAAGCACACCCGCTTTAATTCCCCGCTCTGGCACATATACGTCGACGATCCCCAATTCTTTTGCAGTACGTGGCATTAATTGAAATAACCCTTTCGCACCCGCCATCGATTTGGCATTAGGATTGAAACGGCTTTCTTGATGCATCTGAGAGACGAGTAAGCGCCAATCAAAATCATGCTGACGGGCATATTTCTTCACAATGTCGTCATAAGGCGATAAAACCCCGGAATCATTCTGCAGTACATAATCTTTATAATGGGTATCTAAGCGCTTTTGATTCTTAAAGTATTTATTGTAAATGACATTATAAAACAGACCTTTGTAATGTTTCTTAATAAAAACATTGGATTTGTCTAAGAGCTTATCGTGGCCCGATGCCACCGCCCAACTTTGCGACTTAGGCGCACCTAACGCCATTAAAGATTGGATATCATCACGGAAGGTCATTTCAATATCGACGATATGGCTATCAGCTATGGTCATTTCGTATTCTTTTTCCCCCACTTTATCAATGATCGATTCTGTTTCCTGACTTTCAGGTACGCCAACTAAATTAATACCACTGACTGTTTTCTTTAACTCGACCGCACTTTCCCAATACGAGCTCGATGGACGGATATAAATATTACTGTTCGCCAGTTCTGTTACAGAACTAATTTCGGCTCGGTCCTTATGGGCAACAACCAATTCAGAGGCATAATGATAAGGACGTGAGAAGGCAATGCCTTTATTTCGTCTCTGCGCCGTTGGGGTTAAAAATCCCAGCGCAATATCGGCTTTATCTTCAAGCAGGTAATCAAGCAAGGCCACATTGTTCGGCGCGACGATAATTTCGTAGCGTAATTGATGCTCTTTAGCAAATCGTTTTGCTAACTCATAATGAAAGCCGAGCAGTTCACCACGCCAAATATAATAAGAAGAAAGGTTGTTACGTAACACGAAACGAATGGTTTTGGTTGCTTGGATTTTTTGCCATTGGCTTTTATAGCGATGTGTTGATTTCGGCTTCGCTTTGGCAATTAAATTTTGCGTTTTCAGAAATTGATTTAACTCATTTAACAACTGTTTGTTATTCGGATTAACCCCCCAAGCAAGCTGACGAATGGCACTTGCTTGTAAACTCATTTTAATATCATCACGGTAAGCGCTTGCTGACTGAATTAAATTTTTATCTTGAATGGTAATATCATATTCACCACTCGCCAGTTTATCGTATAAGGTTTCATGGCTGATCCTGCTATCGACTAACCGGATTTTCAGCTTTGGATAGACCTTTTGTAGTCCGAATGCCGTTGATTCATAGCTCTTACCCTTTTGGATCACAATTTCACGACCATTTAAGTCTTTACCCGATTGTAAACTTTTGCTTTGGCTGCCCATCAGCAAGTATTCTTTGGTGAGTAAAAAAGGTTCACTAAAGCTGACCAATTTTTCGCGTTGACGAGTCTTAGTTAAATTAGCGGCAATCACATCGCCCTCACCCGCTAATAGCATTGGAATAAGGTCGGCGAATTTTGTCACGCGGATATTGTCAATTTTCAGCTTCTTTTCATCGGCAAATTGCTGGAGGTAATCTAATTCAATATCTTGGGGGTGGCCTCGACGGGGGAAAATAATTTCGCCACCAGCCCAGGTCAGTACGCGTAATGTCTTTTGAGTTGGTAGCGAAGCAGGCACAACAGCAACGGGAATGGTCGCAATAGCCTGGCCTGAAGGCGCGACATGAGTCACCCGATTTGAACTTGCTACTGCACTTGACTGTAAATATGAGATAAACATATCTAGAATAAATAGAGTAAGCAGCACAAAATACACTTTTCTGGCTGTCTTGGTGATTAAGAATTTATACATTACATTCCTTTATAATGTTTATAGGACCACTCGAGTATTTTACGGCTATCAGATTATGTTATTATCGATATCCTTAATCCACTCTCTCTATAAGGCTCTGTTTATGCTTATTTCTTTCTTTGTTGGCGTTACCTTAGTTGTTTACATTAAACAAAAAGCACTGAAACCGAATTCAAAAGATACGATAATAATGTTAATTGCTGATGGTTATAAAGCACTGATCGATGACGTCAAAAAGGTAATGAAATAATTGTACAGTAATAACAGAATCGTCAACAGTATCTCACTTTAGTTAAACAAAGTTCATTTAATCGACAGAATAACCGATTAAAAAACATGTCACAGTCAATATAACTAAGGATTTATCAATATAAAGCACGAATGGCTTTACATTTAACATTGGACCGATAAACTGACCTCTCTTAGCGTGGCTAACGGATGCTAAATTAGCACCCAGTTATGCTACACAATACGACACAGAGAACAGAGGACGTCAATTTTGAGTAATACTGAATCAGTAGACACCCCCACTTTAGGCCAAAAATTATGGTTTAATTTACCGCTTTGGCAAAAAATTGTTATCGGTATGATCCTTGGTATTACCGTTGGTCTCATTTTTGGTGAAGATGCAGCCGTCCTAAAACCAATCGGTTCATTCTTTGTTAACACCATTAAGATGTTAATTGTACCGCTGGTTTTCTGTTCCATTATTGTTGGTATTACGTCAATGCAAGACACCAATAAAATGGGCCGCATTGGTTTTAAAGCCGTTATGTTTTATCTTATTTCAACCGCAGTGGCGATCACCATCGGCTTAGTATTAGGTCATGTGCTACAGCCTGGCGCGGGTTTAGGACTTGTTGCTCAACAAGTTGAAGTCGTAAAAGAAACATCGTCACTCGTAGATACACTCGTTGCGTTAGTACCAACTAACCCAGTAAGTGCGCTTGCTCAGGGTCATATCCTCCAAATTATTGTCTTTGCTGTTGCCCTTGGCGTATCACTCACACTGATTGGTGAAAAAGGAAAACCTGCTGTAGCACTTTTCGAAAGTCTTGCAGAAGCAATGTACAAGCTAACGGATCTGGTGATGAAACTCGCACCATACGGCGTATTTGCGTTAATGGCGTGGGTGGCAGGTAAATTTGGTTTGGCACTGCTATTACCTCTCGTTAAAGTAATTGGTGCGGTTTACCTTGGTAGCATCTTGCATGTGTTAGGTGTTTATAGTGCACTGATTTTATTTATTGCAAAACTAAGTCCAGTACAATATTTCCGCGGTATTGTTGATGCGCAAGTTGTTGCTTTCACCACCACATCAAGTGCAGGTACGTTACCCGTTTCAATGAAATGTGCACGTGAGAACCTCGGTGTATCAAAAGGCGTATCAAGCTTTGTATTGCCACTAGGCACAACCATTAACATGGACGGCACAGCGCTTTACCAGGGTGTAACGACATTATTCGTCGCGCAAGCATTTGGGATTGATTTAGGCATGCCTGAATACATCACGATCATCTTAACAGCGACATTGGCATCCATTGGTACTGCAGGTGTTCCGGGTGCGGGTCTGATTATGCTAACGTTAGTGCTTACTACGGTTGGCCTACCTGTTGAAGGTGTGGCTCTGATTGCTGGTATCGACCGTATTCTTGATATGGCACGTACCACAGTGAATATCTCTGGTGACATCGCCGCATCAGTGATCATTGCAAAATCAGAAAACGAATTAGATACCACAATTTATAACGCAAAATAGTGATAACGTGATATCGCAGTACGGTTTTATCTAAACCGTACTAACAACAAAGCCACTGATAAGTATCCTATTATTGGATACAGCATCAGTGGCTTTTTTATTGGCTTAACCTGTGTCTACATAAATGCTAATTTAGCTACAAACACCGCCGTTAATACCCAAATACTAATCGATACTTCTTTGTATTTACCTGAGCCCACTTTTAGGAAAGTATAAGCGATAAAACCAAGCGCGATGCCATTGGCGATAGAGAACGTAAACGCCATCATGATTGCCGTAATACAGGCTGGTACATAATCGGTAAACTCATCCCAATTCACTTTACTCAGACCACTCATCATCAAGAAAGAAACGAAGATAAGTGCACCAGCAGTCGCATAACTTGGAATAATTAACGCTACATCAGTAAAGAAAGTCGCCGCTAAGAATAACGCACCTACAGTTACCGCAGTTAAACCCGTTCGGCCACCAGCAGCAACACCTGACGCACTCTCAACATATGATGTTACTGGCGGGCAACCCACACACGCACCTAACACACTTGATACCGAGTCGGCTTTTAATGATTTTTTCAGGTTTTGGATCTCGCCTTTTTCATTCACAAGATTGGCTTTGTCCGCTACGCCCATTAAGGTACCTGCCGTATCAAACATGTTAACGAATAAAAACGAGATGATGACACTGACCATACCAACATTAAACAAACCTTCAGCATTGTAAAACAGATGCTCAAAATCCATTGCCATGAATAATGGCGCAATGCTTGGAGGCATAGAAATAATTGACGCAGGTGCAGACACCAGACCCAGCGGAATACCAGCAAGCGTAGTCACTAACATACCAATTAATACCGCACCAAATAGATTACGACGGAATAATGAGCCAATAATCAGGAAGGTTAATGCGGCAAGCAATACACTCGGCTCTGTAAAATTCCCCATGGTCACTAAGGTTGGTTGAGAAGCAACGATGATACCGGCACTTTTAAAACCAATGATGCCTAAGAACAGACCCACACCTGCAGTCATCGCATAACGTAAACTCTGCGGAATACTGTCTAATATCCACTCTCGGATCTTATAAAAACTCATTAATGCAAAGAGCACACCCGATACAAATACCGCTGCCATCGCGACCTGCCAGGTGTAACCCATGTCAAATACGACAGTATAAGTGAAGAAAGCATTAAGCCCCATACCCGGCGCAAGTCCCACTGGCCAGTTCGCATATAGACCCATCAACATACAGCCAATTGCAGCACCGATACAGGTAGCCACAACCAGCGCATCTTTATCCATACCTGTTTTGGCCATAATATCGGGGTTTACAAAAATAATGTAAGCCATAGTAACGAAGGTTGTTAAACCTGCCATAAGCTCAGTTTTCACCGTCGTGCCATGCTCAGAGAGTTTAAATAACCGCTCTAATAAGCCACCTTTAGCTGATCCCTGTAACTCAGATCCTTGTTGTGTTTTATCCATCATACTTTCCTTGTTGTATTCGGGTTTACCGATTTTACGTTTTTATAATAGTAATTTTATTATTTGTTTCAACTAACTACCACGATAAGTGGAATAACTAAACGGGGATACTAGCAGCGGCACATGGTAATGCGCTTGGGTATCGCTAATACCAAAGCGGATCACAATGTCATCTAAAAAAGCAGTCTCTGGCACAACCGCTCCACGTGCACGGAAGTAATCAGCCGTATCAAATTGCAGCTGATACTTACCAACACGCAATTCATCACTGGTTAATAATAAAGAATCCGTTCGCCCATCACTGTTAGTGACAGCTGAAGCGACTAATTCTAATTGATCTGCTTCTACCTTATATAATTTAATACTGATACCGGCACCTGGTACGCCATTTGCTGTATCAAGTACATGTGTACTGAGTCCACTCATAATCAAAATACCTTACTGTCACGATTGAATATTACGATTTTAATATCGTTAAAATAGAAAATGCATACATAATACGATACAAATGTTAACATTATGTTTCACATGATTGCAGAAAAACAGTCAAAAGTTAAATCATTAATCCGATTTAATCTTAAAAACACAAAGAAGTAGTACCAACATCTCAGAATTATTACTATTAAACAGTAATAATTCATCATTCAATAATTAACACTCTCCATTTAGGTATAAACATAATCATTACAACTTTGTTACAAAAACATGTGGATTTTGTATACAATAATTGCAATAATTGTTTAACAACCTAATTGCTTATCTATAATGTAAATAGTGATTATCAAAACATACTAGTAACAAGGAGTCATGATGACTGTTGCCTATCCCAGAGATCTTATTGGTTATGGCCAAAATGTGCCAAATGCCAACTGGCCTAACAAAGCACGCTTAGCGATCTCATTTGTTCTTAACTATGAAGAAGGTGGCGAACGTTGCGTATTACATGGCGATAGTGAATCAGAAGCTTTTCTGTCGGAAATGCCAGGCGCAGTACCATTACAAGGCGTGCGTAATCTCAGTATGGAGTCTTGTTATGAATACGGCAGTCGGGTCGGTGTTTGGCGCTTATTAAACTTATTCTCAGAATATCAAATACCCTTAACTGTATTTGCTGTCGCAATGGCGCTAGAAAGACACCCTGATGTAGCAAAAGCGTTTGTTGCGGCCAATCACGAGATCTGCAGCCACGGTTATCGCTGGATTGATTATCAATATACTGATGAAGCTGAAGAACGTGAACACTTACATAAAGCTATCGACATTATCAAAGAACTAACCGGCAAACGTCCAACAGGCTGGTATACCGGCCGATTAGGACCAAATACACGCCGTTTAGTGGCTGAAGAAGGCGGATTTTTGTATGACTCAGATGCCTATGATGACGACCTTCCGTATTGGGTTAAAGCCAACAATCAACCTCATTTAGTTATCCCTTACACCTTAGATGTCAATGATATGCGCTTTGCAACACCACAAGGTTTTAATAGTGGCGAACAATTCTTTCAATATCTAAAAGACAGCTTTGACACCCTCTATGCAGAAGGTGCGACTACACCCAAGATGATGTCGGTCGGCTTACATTGCCGCTTAGTTGGTCGTCCGGGACGTATTGCATCACTAAAACGTTTCTTAGATTACCTAAAGCAGCATGACGATGTGTGGTTATGTACTCGAGAGCAAATAGCAAACCATTGGATTGAGAACCATCCATATCAGGAAACTTAACATGACACATTTTAGTACCTGTACTCCAAGTCAGCTATCGCAGCCCGATTTTGTCGCCATGTTTGCTGATATCTATGAGCACAGCCCTTGGGTTGCAGAGGCAGCATATCAACTGCACGAGCATCAGGGTATCGATGGTGATATTAATGAAACAGCCATACTACAACAATGTATGGCCAATATTTTGCTCGCTGCTAGCGATGAAAAAAAACTGGCATTAATCAATGCCCATCCAGATTTAGCTGGTCGTGCTGCCATCAATGGTGAATTAACCGATGCCTCGACTTCAGAGCAATCAGGCGCAGGGATTAATCAATGTACAGCCGAAGAATTCAGCCATTTCACGCAACTTAACGATGCCTACAAAGCGAAGTTCCACTTTCCTTTTATTAAGGCCGTGCGTGGCGCAAACCGCTTTTTAATCTTAGCTGACTTTAAACGTCGTATTCAAAATGATATCGACACCGAGTTCAAGCAAGCATTATTAGAAATAAACAAAATAGCCGCATTTCGCTTAAACGATCTATAACAAGGATGAAAACAATGACTAAATAACACAATCGAAATAATGCTAAACCTAACTAAATAATTACTACAACATTGTCAATATAAAGGATTTGCTGATGACTAACATTATTACCCTTGAACCATTAACAGCTGAAGCATTTAAACCTTATGGCGATGTGATCGCAACGGCTGACCGTGAATATTTCATGATCAACAATGGCTCAACCCGTCGCTATCATCAACTTGCTAATGTCGATACTGAAACAGATGGTGGTAGCACTATAATCAGTATCTTCCAAGCGACACCATTAGCTTATCCGCTATCGGTCACTATGATGGAACGCCATCCGCTTGGTTCGCAAGCCTTCATTCCTTTGTTTGGCAATGCTTATTTAATTTTAGTCGCTGCGCCAACCGGTGATCTAGAACAAGACCGATTAGATAGTCAGGCTATACGTGGCTTTATTAGTGATGGGTCGCATGGCGTCAACTATCACAAGGGTGTTTGGCACCACCCTATCCTCGCGTTAACCGACCAAGATAAATTCTTGATCGTCGATCGTGCAGGTCCGGGAAATAACTGTGAAGAAGTTCATTTCACTGATGCTGAAAAACGACTATTTGAAAAACCAGCGCATCCAGTTTAAGAATCAATAGTATTGTAATTCACATTATCATATTAAATAAAAGCGTACTCAGTACGTACTAAATTAACAGGGAGTATTTATGGATCCGCATATTACGGAATGGCTGAATCTTGCGATTCGATGGATGCATATGATTTTTGGTATCGCTTGGATCGGTGCCTCATTCTATTTTGTATGGCTAGAGAATCACCTTAACCGCATCAACCCAAAAACAGGGCTTGCTGGCGATCTTTGGGCTATTCATGGTGGTGGTATTTATCACTTAGAAAAATACAAACTTGCACCAACAAAAATGCCAGAAACATTACATTGGTTTAAATGGGAAGCGTACACCACTTTCCTTAGCGGTATCTCACTGTTAACGGTTGTGTATTACTTCAACGCTCAATCTATGTTGATCGCACCAGAGTCTGGCTTAGTCGAATGGCAAGGTATTGCGATTGGTATCGCGACGATTGTGGTGGGCTGGATTGTTTATCATATATTATGTGAATCACCATTAGCACAGAAACCCGCCTTAATGGGCGCAGTATTAATGCTTATGATCATTGCCGTTGCATATGGACTATCACTGGTATTCACAGGCCGTGCTGCTTATATCCATGTTGGCGCTATGATCGGCTCTATCATGGTCGGTAACGTATTCTTTGTGATCATGCCGGGCCAGCGTAAAATGGTGGCTGCGGTATCGAAAGGTGAACAACCTGATCCTAGAGATCCTGCTAAAGCACTATTACGCTCGCGTCATAATAACTACCTGACATTACCAGTGTTATTTATCATGATCAGTAATCACTTCCCAAGCACCTATGGCAGTGAGTACAACTGGTTAATATTAGCTGCGGTATCAATTATCAGTGTATTAGTGCGTCATTACTTTAATACACGCCATCTGCATCAAAAATACGCTTGGACATTACCGTTTGCTGCTTTCGCCATGATCACATTAGCGTTTGTCACTAAACCAACGGTAGACAACAGCGCACCACAAGTGGCGTTTAGTGAAGTACAAACTATTGTCGTCGAACGTTGCGCTATGTGTCATGCGACTTCCGGTGTAGCGCCAATGGCAGGTGTTCATCTTGATACACCAGAGAATATCAAACTGAACTCAGACCGGGTTTTATCAGCCGTGCGCAACCGTGTTATGCCACAAGGTAATATCACCAAAATGACCGATGATGAACGAACACTCGTCGTCAATTGGATCAACCAAGGCGCTAAAATTTAAACGCTTAACGGTCCGTATAAAACAATAAACGCTACCCTCAACATTGTGTGGTAGCGTTTTAACAATATCAATGGAACAAAAACCCTCCAAACTTGTCCTAACGCTATATAAAATCATAATAAGATGCGTTAATGGAACAATTAAACAACCACCTCTTTGCTGCCATCAATCAATTTGCTGGGCTAAATCCATTCTTTGACTACATGTTCATGTTTTTTGCAGAAGCAATGCCTTACCTGTTTATTGCATTGGTTATCGCCGCATGGTTTCGCAGTAAGGAACAAACAAAACGTTACCTGATTGGCGCGACATTAACATCCCTTGTTGGTATCACAATCAATTCGCTGATTGCACAAGTTTATTTTCACCCGCGCCCATTTATGAACGATTTAGGCACGACGCTTGTCGCTCATACGCCAAGTACATCATTTCCCTCTGATCACACCACATTTATGTTTTGTATCGCCTTTAGTTTACTGTGCCATCAAACAACAAGAACAGTCGCATTAGGATTGGCGCTATTAGCCGTTATCGGGGGATTATCTCGGGTATATATTGGCGTGCATTTTCCTTTCGACATAGCAGCAGCAGCGGTTGTCAGTGGCTTTGCAGCAATGCTAGTACACTCAGCGCGTTATAAACTGCAGGCATGCTACAACATGATTATTGCAACAGGGGAAGTTTTAACAAAGCGGATGTTATAAAGATCGTTATACATTAGATGATAAAATGAGGGGTAACCAGCAGTACTTGAGTATTTGCTGGTTATTACGCTTTACTAATCGTTACGCTTCACTGACTAAGAAACGCATGATCTCTGCCATGTCTAAGTTAAAATCATCCGCTCTTACCGACTCAGCAATGCCATCATCGACAATCGACAGATCAATCTGATTCGAATTCTCGAAATCTAGCTTGTCTAAACTATAAAACGAGTTCACTTTAGGACGAATAGGATCGGTTTTATTATAACCTTCAACAATCGCTAAACGATTAGAGTTTAATTTAACCAGTGAACCAACCGGATACACGCCCATGCATTTAATAAAGGCATGGACTAAGTTCAAATCTAATTGTCCGTCTTGAGCAAGACTACGCAGAATAGAGAAGGATTTTAACTGGGTCAAACCGTCCTTATAACAGCGGTTGGCCGTTAGTGCATCATAGATATCACAGATAGACAGCATTCTGCCATAGCGAGATATTTTCTGCCCAGCTAAACCGAACGGATAACCTTCACCATTTAATTTTTCATGATGGAGGCCTGCTACATCTAAGCTGGTTTTCGAAATACCCGGAATTGATTTAATAATATCGATAGAGTGATTGACATGTAATTTCATAATATCAAACTCATCAGCGGTCAATTTCCCCGGCTTATGCAGGATATGGTCCGGTGTGCGTATCTTGCCGATATCATGCAAAAAAGCACCAATAGCAAGCTCTTCGATATCCGTTTTGTTAATCCCTAAATAACGACAAAATAACGCCATTAACATAGAGACCGCAAATGAATGCTCTAACAAATATTCATCTTTATTACGGATATTAACCGCGCACATTAACGCGTCAGAATTGCTAAATATGGTCTCAATTAATTCACTAGTGAGCGTTTTAACTGACAGAAGGTCGATTTCCATTCCTTCTTCAATATGCTGAAACATTCTCTTCTGTATTTCTTTAGACGTTGAGATAAGCGCCTTAGCTTGCGTCATCTTCACACTGAAATCACGTTTACGTTCAAGTGTATCAGCGCTTAAAGCATCCGCCGCCATTTTCGCATCAAATTTTTCGGTATCAACTAATACCCGTTTAATACCAAACTCAATCAGCTTATTAAGTACAATCTGATTTTTCACCCATTCTGCTTGTGTAAGCCTGAAACTGCCTGTTTGAGCAGTTATTTTTTCAATGTAAGTACCAACAACAATATCGGTAATATCTTGCTCTATAAGCATTATAACTAACTCAAGAAAGATGATCGTTTCAATAATAGCTACTTTATCACTATATAACCTGCAAATAAACCAAATAACCGACCCGTTCTTTATGCTAATACTACAATCTGCATTTTATGTTCAAGGTACATAGCTTGTAACTTAACCACTAAAAATTTTAAGTAGCATACGCTCACCCAAGTAACGACAGCCGTTGCGCCCCATAATTCAAACAAAGCCACCACATGTAGCTGAGCAATATAATGTTCAGCAATACCGATACTAGCAAACCAATCACAGGTGCTATACAAGGCTTTCGCACTGATCACTAAAGGGAAAGTAAAAGCAGCAAAACCAGGGTTAAAATCTAAACGGGACAAGTGTAACAACGCCATGTAAATAACGGCTGTCATCAGCAGTGCAATACCTAATAATACCGCAACAATTACCGGTGATGGCAGTGGCATAAAAGCCAAGTAACCAGTTAAACATAAGCTAGCTGGAGCAGCTAATATCGCAATTGATGGTTTCGCACTCGCCGGAATTTTGTCACCAAAAATAAGACGATTGAGCATCACAGGTAATAACACCGCATAATTAATAATACCGAAGACTAAAATGGCATAACAAATCGGCTGGAACAGTTCTGGTTGTGGACAAGTAAATACCGCCACAATCAAACCAATGGGTGGCACGAACCAACTCGGCACCATATGCTCTAATTGCATATCTTGAAAACGATGGTAAAGAAACAACACTAAAAACACTATATGCAGGACAATCGCGGCTAACCATAGCAAAGAAGCTGTGGCAGGATAAGTTGCAGTTAACGAACTTGATACGACCATGGTCGCCATCGCAAATGTCGGAACTACACTACCAATAACATGATGAGAAAGGTCATTCCAGAGTGTTTTTGGGTGAATAATAAAGCGTAATAACAAAATGCATAAGATCACTGCTGCGATCGTTGATGTCGCATTCTGTATATAGCCATTAAAACCAGTTACCGACTCCCATAGCGCCCCCAGTGATGAAATACCCAAGGCAAGACCTGCTACAGGCGTTGGTAATAATTTAAAGTTAATTCTGATTTGATTTAACATAATGCACCTCACTTGTTGATGCCGCTATTATATGCCTGGCTTTTAGTTAATAAAATCTGTATATTTTTAACATAAAGTTAAGGGAAGTTGAACAAGTATGAATCTATCGTTAAAGCAATTACGTGTTTTTGTTGCCGTCAGCCAGCAACAAAGTATTACCCACGCAGCAAAAACATTATGTCTAACCAAAGCAGCGGTAAGCATGGCGCTAAGCGAACTTGAGAATCAGTTGGGGCAACAATTATTTGATCGTACCAATAACCGCTTGCATCTAAACCCTTACGGTCAACGTTTATTACCTATCGCTGATGAATTACTGCAACGCGCAGCCAGCATTGACACTTTATTCCAACAATCAGGTCAACTCATTGGTGAGCTTGCCATTGGTGCCAGTGAAACCATAGGTAACCAGTTGTGTCCTTGGCTGCTTGCCCAATTCATTCAATTGACAGCACACACCCAACAAACGTTGCATATCAGCAACAGCGCAAATATTGCTGAAATGATATTAAGTTACCAATTGGATATCGGGCTTATCGAAGGTGATGTTAAGCACAGTGACATTGAAACAATCCCTTGGCTAAAAGATGAAATGTGCATTATTGTCGCCGCAAATCACCCATTGCTTAAAAATACCAGCTTAACGCTGCCAGATTTAAGCGACAATACCTGGGTATTACGCGAGCCTGGTTCAGGAAGTCGGGCTTTCTTTGAAAGCCACATTGCCCCCTCGGTTGCACAATGGCAGGTGGCCTACGAGCTAAACTCGATTGAAGCACAACTTAACTTTGTAGCAGCTGGATTAGGTCTGGCCTGCGTCTCTAAATTCAGTGCGACACATGCCTTGGCCAATGATCGTGTGCGGATATTGCCGCTAAATAACAAATTAGAACGACAATACAAAATAATCATGCACAAACAGAAATACAAAAGTGAATTAATATCCGCGTTTATCGACTTTAGCCAACAGTGGGATGCGACAGCCTTAATCACCACATAAAGCATTATAAAATCAGTGATTGCCACCAGCGACGAGCGAAACATACGCTAGTATTAATATCATATAGGCTGATAATTTAAGGCAATTAAATGTTGAATGGACGCATGTTATCTACCCCGTTTCAGTTCAGACTATGGCTCAAATTAGCGCTGTGGCTTAAGTTAGGAATAGGAATAGGGATAGTCGTTAGCCAAGCGAATGCCCATGACTCGCCTGTACACGCGATGCCAGAAATGCCCTCACAAGCTATTATTGTCAATCAGCTAACCGTTGGGGTTAGTAGCCAATTACGACATGGTCCAGTACGCTCAGGAGAAACCTTGTCTTCGATAGCCAAACAACACGCACCGACAAATATGCCTCGTGAACAATACATAAACATGATTTTTCAGCTCAACCCACAGGCATTTATTAACCAAAATAAAAATAAACTGAAAGTTAACAGCCTACTGGTATTACCGGGTTATCAACCAAACAAGAATAGCATGCGTGAGGCCAGTATCGCCAAACAACGCACCCAGTTTAACCGCCATAAAATTCAACTGACTGAGTACAATGCATTATTACAAATTAAATCGAGTTCACAATCTGCACTGTATTTACCGCAAGTGCCTATTCACATCATCGCACCTAACACATTAACTCAACAACAAAAACAGGCTAAGTTACAAGCCCAAATACAGCAAACTCAACAAGCGGTAATGCAAACACAAATGTCCCTGTTGCAACAAATTAGCGTACTAGAACAACAGCTAAACGTCAGTCAGGCAACTGTGGTCCAACTCAATCACGATCAACAGCAACTCAGCTTAAAAAATCATAATTTACTACTACAAATTCAAGATTTACATGTAAAATACGATCACATCATTAACAATTATACTTTTAATCCTAAATTTTAGGTAAAAAAAAGGAGTAGCAAACGCTACTCCTGTCGTAATAGTTAATAAATTATTACGCCTGAATACATCACCAACCTAGCTGGAAATTTCAGGATAAAGTATACTTACTTCTTTGATATAAAATATTCAAATAGCTGTTGCTAGGCAAGCGGTTGAAAGGAATAAAAGTACCCTTGCCAAATAAGTACACATAAAACTCAAACTCGTGCGAAGCTTGAGTATCCGTGCTAAGACCATTAAACAAAAAACTGACTCCCGGGTCAAGTTTTAATGTGATATTTGTTAGTTTTTTGTAAAATTCATATACAATCATATGTCATTATATAATGCATACGGTTTTATATAGCTTTCAATACTGTCTATAACTTTATATAAGTAACTGCGAAGGGATGAATATAAGTATGTCTACCATACGGAAGAAAAACGAAGCAAAGATTTTAAAGGCTGCCAGTCAAGTGTTTGCCAGTGAAGGTTACGCAGCAACAAAAACCATTGATATCGCGAAACTTGCCGGTGTACCTAAGGCCAATGTCTATTATTATTTTGGTAATAAAGAGACGCTATACTCAGCTGTATTGGAAACGATTATTGAACCATTACTCAGCGCAACCCATCCGATTGAAACCATCGACAACCCCGCTATCGCCTTAACCGAATACATCAAGACCAAGCTAATCATCTCTCGAGATTATCCTTATGCATCGAAAGTATTTGCCAATGAGATCATGCGTGGTTCGCCATTATTATCACCTGAAATACGCCAGCGTTTAATGAATCAAAGTACCTTTTTACTCGATAAATTTACGCAATGGATTGACGCGGGTCAGATGGATGACGTATCACCACACCATCTGTTATTCATGATCTGGTCTTCGACCCAAACTTATGCCGACTTTAGCTGGCAGATTAATGCAGTGATGGGGAAATCATCACTGGCAGCCAGCGATTATGATGATGCGGCGCGTCTCATCAGCCAACTGGTTCTAAAAGGCTGTAATGTACGCTCTGGTAACGATACCGCGATATCGACTCCCGGTTAGGCACTCGGGCTTAAAATTAATTTTTTTATATCGCCTAAGCCATTTTTAATACGTCGAATTTGAGGGTTAAGTAAAAAAGCATAACCCTCATAACGCAGCGCACGCATAAATTTTTTCTGCGTACGATAATAGTCGGCATACCCTTCTTTTAATTTAGCATCAGCCAACGCAAACGTATGCTTGCTTAATCCAACCCCACGCTGCTTATAATCGCTAATTATCTGTTCAATACATTCTAGATGTTGTAAACGCTTACTATCAGTCTGGGTGATAGAATCGTTACGCATAAGATAACCTGTATAGCTTTTCGTTAAGACTGCCACTTCAAAGTGCTCACAAATTTTCAGCCACAACTGCCAATCTTCACAATAACTCATATCCACATCAAACAAGCCAACGGTCTCAAAAACAGATGCTTTGACCATCACGGTTGATGTACCGACCACATTATGAGCCAATATCTGAGCTAAGGGCTGTTTGATATAATGGCTAGACGTCGTCACATCGGTAAATTGATTCCAATAACCGAAACAATCAACTATGTACTGGTACTGCTCGTTCATATGGTCATAATTAGTAAATGACATCGCCACTGTCGGATTCGCCTCATGCAATGCTAACTGCGCCGAGAGTTTGCCGGGATACCAATAATCATCAGCATCTAAAAATGCAATATACGCACCCTCTGCTTGCTCTATCGCGGTATTACGCGCACCTGAAGCACCCAGCCCCGAAGTGGTAATAACCTTAACGCAAGCCGCCTGCTGACTTAAAGATTCAAGGTATTGAGCGGTCTCATCACTGCTATTATCATTGACAATAATGATTTCGACATCGCTTCGGTCTTGCTCAAAAATACTATTTATCGCTTTAGGCAAATATGCCAAACAGTTATAACTCGGAATAATCACAGACACTGTATACCGCATAACACCACCCTTATGTTATCTGCCGACACCGACGTTTAACGCCCTGAACAACAATGCCATTTATATACTATTATTTATCAAAGGCGCATTTATTTATCAAAGACTTAATTTTTATAAATTCATGTTGATAAGCCTAGTTAATAAATTTATTTTTGGATGTAAAATGAAGACGATTATGGACAATCGAATACAGAAAGAAGGACCTGAGATGAAAAAAGTGGCATTTTTAGCCCCCTCATACCCAGTACTGAGTGAGACATTTATTCGCACAGAAGTGGACTCAATAAAATCCTGCGGTCACCAAGTTTGTGTCATGACATTTATCAAATATAATGATTGTAGCGAATTTAGCTATGATACGCATGTGATTGGTGCCAACCTTTATCTGTCTTTGCTAACAACCCTCAGTCCCGTTGGCATGCTTAAAGCGCTGTCTTTTATTGCCAAGCAGCATTCTATGCCTAAATTATCTTTATTTCGATATAGCCTCAATCTGGCGCTACAAATGCGTAAAGAGGGAATTAACCATGTCCATGCGCATTTTGCCCAGCATACCTGCGCACATGCCATCACCGCCGCTAAAATGATGGGGATAACGAGCTCCTTTGTCGCTCATGGCCATGATCTTTATGAAGCACCTTACGATGTTCACTTGAAGGTTAACAATAGCGATTTTGTGGTTGCCGTGTGCAAAGATATGGAACACAATTTAAAGAAAATTAATCACGATAAAATAAAGTTACTACATTGTGGTGTTAACATTAATGAATTTCCTCCCCCGCAGTTATCATCCACCCAGCGCCAGGGCATAACCCCGATTAGACTGGTCTTTTTAGGTCGCTTAGTCGAACAAAAAGGGCTAAATTACCTGCTTCAAAGTCTGCATGAGTTAGCGCCGCAGCACTTGGTTACGCTCGATATTATTGGTGATGGGGCACTACGCTCAAGCTTACAGCAGCAAGTGCATACACTGGGTTTATCAAAAATCGTGCGCTTCCTTGGGGCTAAATCACCACGTTGGGTTAGCCATAATCTCGTCAACTTTGATTGCCTCGTCGCACCATTTTGTGTGTCACAATCAGGCTGCGTTGACACCGGTCCGCTCGTGCTAAAAGAAGCCATGGCTTCCGGTGTTCCCGTGATAACCACAGACCTAATGGGTTGCAAAGAGATTGTCGCGCCAGGTACGGGATTGATTGTAAAACAAAAAGATAGCCAATCGCTGAGCCACGCTATCACTGAATTTATCCATTACCCGTACGATAAACGGCAAGAAATGAGACGTTTAGCACGCTTAAATATAGAAAATAACTTTGATGCTTTGCATCAGGCAAAAAGCCTATCTCATTGGATTGAGAATTGCGCCAGTTAAGCCGCGAACACAAATAGATAGATAAATAGTTGAATAGGTGAATAGGTAAATAAATAGAGGGAAGGTTAAGATAGGAAATGAACAAAGCAATAGGATACAACAGCAAACAGACATGTTTACTGCTGTATCATTAGGTTAAACAGTCCTATTCCGCACAGATAGTTACAGAACAGTTACAGACTGAATATTACAGACTGCTATAACGGTTTTCACCAAACACATACGTTTCGCATACAACACGATCATCACCCATGAGCATTAATGCAAACAAGGTTTCTTCTAACGACGTTGAGTTTTCCATACGGAACTTAAGTAACGGTGTAGCCGCCAAATCTAATACCACGAAATCAGCTTCTTTACCTACGGCCAAGTTACCAATTTTGTCTTCTAAGCGTAATGCTTTCGCGCCGCCTAATGTCGCTAAAAATAATGATTTGAACGGGCTTAACGCCTTGCCCTGCAGCTGCAATACTTTATACGCTTCATTCATTGTTGATAATAATGAGAAACACGTACCCGCACCAACATCTGTGCCCATACCCACATTAATACCAAACTTTTCTAGACGTGGCAGATCTAATAAACCTGAACCTAAGAACAAGTTTGACGTAGGGCAGAAAGCAACAGCGGAACCGGTATCAGCCAAACGCTGGCATTCGCTATCGCACAGGTGAATACTGTGAGCAAATACCGAACGTTCGCTTAATAAACCATGATGATCGTATACATCGAGGTAGTTAGCACGTTCTGGGAATAACTCTTTAACCCACTCAATCTCTTTTAAGTTTTCTGATAAATGCGTGTGCATATACAGATCAGGATATTCACTTAACAAACGCGCCGCAACATCAAGCTGCTCAGGGGTGCTTGTCGGGGCAAAACGAGGCGTAACCGCATAGTGTAAACGGCCTTTATGATGCCAGCGTTCGATTAGCTCTTTACTGTCTTCATAACAACTTTCAAGGGTATCTGTTAAGAAATCAGGCGCATTACGATCCATCATCACTTTACCGCAGATGATACGCATATTACGTAATTGCGCTTGAGTGAAGAAGCTATCAACCGATTGCTTATGCACAGTACCAAATACTAACGCGGTCGTGGTGCCGTTACTCATCAACTCTTGCAAGAAGATCTCAGCCACTTTAGTTGCGTGCTCAGGATCATCAAACTTACTTTCCGCCGGGAAAGTATAGTTATTTAACCAATCGAGTAATTGCTCACCATACGACGCGATCATACCCGTCTGTGGGTAATGCACATGGGTATCAATAAAGCCCGATGTGATGATCTTATTTTCAAATACTTTAACATCGATATCGCTGCTTTCATTAGCAAGAATGTCTTGGGCATTACCTAGCGCTTGAACAATACCATTTTCAATAATCATGGCACCGTCAGCAAAATATTCGTACGAATTTTCCATACCGACTTTATCGGGATCACCAATGCTGTGTAATATTGCTGATCGGTATGCGGTTCGAATTGTACTCATTTAAAACTTCCTTCATTATGCTGCTGCATCGTATCTCGCGCTATCCTAATACTCTGGTGATAGCGTGTCTACAAAACACTGCCTATATTAGGCTAACTTAGCGATATCACTATTTACTTGTACGAGATTAGGTTTTTGTTTGTTTTCTAAGGCTCGGCCTTGGTAGGTTGCAATTAATTCACCGGCAACCGAAATCGCGATCTCAGCGGGATGCTTTCCCACCACTGCACTAAGGCCAATCGGGCAGATCATCTGATTAATCTGAGTATCGGTAAAATCACGCGCCCGTAATCGATATTGAAAACGTTTTTTCTTGGTTTGCGAGCCAATCATGCCAAAATACTTCGCATCACCACGTTTTAAAATTGCTCTGGCTAAATCAAAATCAAGTTGATGATTATGCGTCATCACCAGATAGTAGCTGTCTTTGGGCATATCCAGCACATCCCCAGCCGGATCATCACTGACTAATTTAGTGACATTGTCAGGTAACTGCGTCGGGAACTGTTCTTCACGCTCATCAATCCAAGTAACGCGAAATGGCAAGGTCGCAACAACATGCAATAACGCTTTCGCCACATGTCCGGCACCAAACACCACCAAATGATGTAGTGACTGACCAATAGGTTCAAACATCAAAGTCGCACTGCCACCGCAGCATTGGCCTAAGCGAGCGCCTAAATCAAAGCGCTCCACGACCAATGACTCTTTGCCTTCAGTTAACATTTCACGCGCCATTTTAGTGGCCAGGTGCTCTAAATGCCCCCCGCCAATGGTGGCATATAGTTGATCATGTGTGACCAGCATTTTGGTACCTGAGTCACGGGGTGTTGAGCCGTGATGTTCAAGTACCGTGACCATAATACACACTTCACCACGTTGTTTTAACGCCGCAAGCGGGTCAATCCAATTGTCTTCAAACATCACACTACTCCTCACAAATAGCCTCGCAAAACCACGCTACGATACTGTTACACTTTCGACATCAGCTTCACTAACCGCAACCGTTTTTACCTGATTACTTAGGCACTTTTTGGTACGCAGATAATCTTCTGCATCCTGCACTGCCCATAACACGCGCTCTGGCGTTGCTGGTGTATCTAAATGCGGCATGTACTGATGTTCCGCAACACTGGCCGTTGCATCACGTAATGCGCTCCACACCGACATGCTTAGCATGAATGGCGGTTCACCCACGGCTTTTGAGTTGAAAACGGTTTGTTCTGGGTTACTACGGTTTTCAACTAACTGCGTTCGAAAATCAATTGGCGTATCGGCAATGGCAGGGATCTTGTACCCCATAGGGCCATTAGTTGCTAATTTACCTTTGTCATTCCAGACTAACTCTTCGGTGGTTAACCAACCCATACCTTGAATAAAGCCGCCTTCAATTTGGCCTATATCAATGTCTGGATTAAGTGACGCGCCGACATCATGCAAAATATCCACACGCAGGATTTTGTACTCACCCGTTAAGGTATCAATGAGCACTTCAGAACAAGAGGCGCCATACGCATAGTAATAGAATGGACGCCCTTTTGCCGTCGCGTGATCATAATAGATCTTAGGTGTTTTATAGAAGCCAGTGCTCGACAACGAGATCTGGTTAAAGTAAGCGAGTTGGATCAGATCTGCAAACGTCATGATCTTCTCACGAATGGTGACGGTATTATTACTAAAAATAACTTCTTCGTCAGTCACCCCAAAGTGCGCTACACAAAAATCAATCAAACGCTGCTTAATAGTACGCGCTGCATTTTGTGCCGCTTTACCATTTAAGTCAGTACCTGACGATGCCGCCGTCGGTGACGTATTCGGTACTTTACTGGTATTCGCCGAGGTTATTTGAATATGCTCGATATCTACTTGGAATTCTTGCGCGACAATCTGCGCCACCTTGGTATTAAGCCCTTGGCCCATTTCGGTACCACCGTGGCTTAACTGCATACTGCCGTCGGTATAAACGTGCAGTAATGCCCCCGCTTGGTTTAAGAAGGTCGCGGTAAACGAAATACCAAATTTAACCGGTGTTAACGAGATACCTTTTTTCAAAATAGGACTGGTTTTATTGTATTCATCAATCGCTTTACGGCGCTGTGCATACTCACTTGTCGCCTCAAGGTCGGCAACTAAGTCATGAATAAAGTTATCTTCTACTTTTTGATAATAGTGCGTCACATTGCGATCGTCGATACCGTAAAAATTCACTTTACGTACATCTAATGGATCTTTACCTAACTTACCGGCAATTTCATCCATAATATGTTCAATCGTAATCATGCCTTGAGGGCCACCAAAACCACGGAATGCGGTGTTTGATGCGGTATTGGTTTTGCAACGATGACCTATTATTGTCGCGTCACCTAAATAGTAAGCATTATCCGAATGGAACATGGCGCGGTCAGTGATCGAGCTTGATAGATCCGGTGAATAACCACAGTTACTCGCCACAATAATTTCAATACCGTTTATTTGGCCATCATCATTAAAACCAACTTTGTATTGATTGAAGAACGGATGACGTTTACCTGTCATCATCATGTCTTCAACCCGTGGTAAGCGGATCTTAGTTGGTCGCCCTGTTAGCTTAGCAAACACCGCACATAAACACGCAGGCCCTGCCGCTTGGGTTTCTTTACCACCAAAACCACCGCCCATACGACGCATATCAATAACCACTTTGTGCATAGGTACGCCAATCACTTCGGCGACCAGTTTTTGCACTTCGGTTGGATTCTGCGTTGATGCATACACGATCATGCCGCCATCTTCCGTTGGCATAACAGACGCGGCTTGCGTTTCTAAATAAAAATGCTCTTGGCCACCAATATGAATACTGCCTTCTAAAATATGCTTCGCCGCTGACAATGCCGCCGCCGAGTTACCGCGTTTCTGTTGATGCGATTCAGTCACAAAGCTTTTCTTCGCTAAGGCTTCTTCTACACATAAAATTGCCGGTAATTCTTCATATTCAATGATTGCGGCTTGTGCTGCTTGACGGGCAATCTCCATTGAGCTTGCCGCGACCGCAATCACCGCCTGACCAAGAAATTCAACTTTGCCATCCGCTAATAATGGGTCGCCAGGTAAGATAGCACCGATATCTAACTCGCCCGGTACATCTTTGGCTTCAATGGCTAATTCCACCCCGTCAAATTCATAACAAGGCGTTAAATCTATCTTGATAATATTGGCATGCGCCACATCGCTCATGCGTACATAAACATGCAACTGGTTTGGATATTCAAGGCGGTCATCCACATACACAGCTTCACCCGTTACCTGAATACCGGCGCTATCATGTTTTACATTTTTACCCACACCAGTTGTGATTGAGCGATTCGCTTGTTCTAACAATTGCTGCTGTGATAATTGTACTTTATTGTGATTAGACATAAGAAGTTACCCGCGTTTCAATTGTTGTATTTTGCTGCTCTAAATAAAATTTCTTCAGCAGATTTTTAGCTGTTAATGAACGGTATTCTTTACTGGCACGGAAATCAGACATCGGTGAAAAGTCTTTCGACAATGCCTCCATCGCCGCATAAACACTGGCGTATTCCCACGTTGCACCCAGCAATATTTTCTCAGCATGTTGCGCGCGCATCGGCGTCGCAGCCATACCACCAAATGCTAAACGAACATCGGTGATAACATTGTTTTTCAAGGTAATATTAAACGCGCCTAACACAGCTGAAATGTCATCATCTAGACGTTTTGATAATTTATACGCACTGAATATTTGGTCTGATGTTGGCAAAGGAATGATAATTTTAGTAATAAATTCAGCCGCTTTTTGCGCTGTGATCTTATAACCAATAAAGTAATCTTCTAAATCCATGATGCGCACATCATCACCACAACGTAATTCAACTTTGGCGTCGAGTGCAATTAATGCCGGCGGTGTATCACCAATTGGCGATGCGTTAGCTATGTTGCCACCAATCGTGCCTTGGTTACGCACTTGTAGCGACGCAAAGCGATGTAATAACTCACCAAAATCAGGAAAATATTTCGCTAACGAGCTGTAGCTATCCGTTAAACTTCTGGCCGCGCCAATTTCAATACTGGTGTCTGTGACTTTAATGTCTTTCATCTCAGCAATATTACCGACCGAGATAAGTGTGTTGATAGGACGGTGGAACTGCGTTACTTCCAAAGCGAGATCTGTGCCACCTGCAACAATACGGGCATCAGGGTGTTTCACTAACAACGTCGCTAAGTCTGCCACATTATCCGGCGAGTAAGATGATTGACCGTTACCCATTAATTCTTGTGTGCCGCTGCGCTCAATAGTATTGAGCTTCGCAACCGTTTCTGTTTCCAAACGTTCAAACGCATCAACAATATGCGGTTGTTCTGCCAACGACATAGCTGAATCAATAATTGAACGATAACCAGTACAACGACATAGGTTGCCCGCTAATGCTTCAAAAATGGCCTGTTTATCCGCAGATGGCGTATTCTTGCTTAATGCAAACATCGACATTACAAATCCAGGAGTACAATAACCACATTGTGTACCGTTATAATCAACAAGTGCCTGTTGCACCTGGTGTAAGGTACCATCTTTGGATTTTAAATCTTCGACCGTAATAAGTTGTTTACCGTGTAAAGCGGATATAAACGTAATGCACGCATTTACCGATGTATAACGAATACGACCATCGACAACATCACCGAGCACAACAGTGCAAGCACCGCAGTCTCCTGATGCACAACCTTCTTTTGTACCTTTCTTCGCTTCTTCTTGGCGTAAGTAATTAAGTACTGTGGTGTTGGGTGAAAGGTCTGATACCTCACACATCTTTTGGTTAAGTAGAAACTTAATCAAGTCGAACCTCCTGCGTTGTTCCATAACATTGACTTTGACTCAAACATTGATTCAAACGTCTTTCCAAAAAAACCTGACCCTCGAGTCAAGTAATTGTTACACACAAGTAACAAATATGACACAGCTAATGTCACATTTTAACATTACGCCCACAAATAAGGCTTTAATGCTATTGTGGTGTTATTCGCTATTTATATAGTTAATTTTAGATTAGTATCTAGCTATAGCGCCAGAATTACGGTGGTAATATTAAGTCGGTTAACAATGCGGTGTCCTCAATTAACCGACGTTGCCGCACTCATATTCGCTTATTAGCTGCTGTAGTTGCTTTCAGGTAACACCAATATGGCTCTAAAATCATTGACGTTAGTTAAGGTAGGACCGGTGACCAGCAAACTATGAAGCGGGTTAAAAAAGTTGTAACTGTCATTATTATCTAAGTAATCTTGCGCCTTCAAAGCCAATTTTTGGCTTAACTTAAAGTGTTTCGGCAATATAAACGCCCCAGCATTATCCTCAATACCATCAATACCATCCGTATCTGCCGCTAATGCATAGATCTGACTATGACCTTGCAACTCTTGAAATAAGCTCAGTAAAAATTCACTGTTACGCCCGCCTCTGCCATTGCCCTTCACGGTCACTGTGGTTTCACCACCAGATATGATCACACAAGGCGGGCTAAAAGGCTGTGATTTATCGGCTATTTGCTTGGCTAATGCCGCATGCACTTTTGCCACTTCCCGCGACTCGCCTTCAATGCAATCACTTAATATATGACAAGGAATACCGATATTAACCGCTTCCCGAGCCACAGCTTCCAGCGCGGACTGCGGCGTCGCGATAATATGAAACTCACTATTCGTCAGGCAGCTGTCTCCGGCTTTCACCGTCTCTGACTCTTCACTGTGTAACCAGCTTAATACGTTATTCGGCACCGCTATGTCATAACGTTCTAAAATAGCACAAGCGTCATGACGGGTAGTTGGATCTGCAACCGTCGGTCCGGAAGCGATGACAGTATCCAGATCGCCCGGTACATCCGAGATAGCTAAGGTAATTAATTTCGCAGGCGCCGTAGCTTTGGCTAAGCGACCACCTTTGATAGCCGACAAATGTTTGCGCACACAATTGATCTCGTCAATTGCCGCACCAGATTTAAGCAATGCTTTATTTATGGTTTGTTTATCATCTAAGCTAATTCCAGCAGCCGGTAAGCTTAATAACGCCGAACCGCCACCTGATAATAAACAAATGACGACATCATCAGCGGTTAAACCCGTCACCAGATTAAAGATACGCGTTGCTACCTCACGCCCAGCACTATCAGGGACGGGATGGGCAGCTTCTATTACTTCGATTCGTTGACAAGTCGCGGTATGACCATAGCGGGTCACGACTAAACCCGTTAATTCCCCCTGCCATACTTTTTCTAATTCTTGGGCCATAGATGCAGCGGCTTTACCAGCACCAATCACTATCGCTTTGCCAGTTTTATTTGCGGGTAGGTATTGGGCTAATTTACCCGCTGGAAGTGCCGCGTCAACCGCGTGTTCGAAAAGTGAGGTAAGAAACTGCTCGGGATCAATATACATAAAAACTCCTTGCCGGTGTGGCTCTAAAGAGATTGTAATATTGTCTGCTCACGATCATTAATAGAACCCCCATTCTAGATATGACTGTGAACAGAACAATAATCTACTGGCGGATCTCGTGGTTTGACTGAGATTCAATAGCACGGATCATCGCCGAATGGTCCCAGTTCTCACCGCCCATCTCTGAACACTGCTCAAATAGTTCCAACGCTTTTGCTGTATTAGGTAAACTAACACCTAACGCCGCAGCGCCAGATAATGCCAAGTTTAAATCTTTCTTATGCAGCGCAATTTTAAAACCAGGCTCAAAAGTGCCCTTGATCATGCGATCGCCATGCACTTCCAGAATTTTAGAATTAGCAAATCCACCCATTAATGCTTCACGAACTCGCGCAGGATCTGCACCGGCTTTCGAGGCAAATACCAAGGCTTCAGATACGGCTTCAATATTAAGCGCGACAATAATTTGATTCGATACTTTACAAATTTGTCCCGCGCCATTGTCACCGACTAAAGTAATGTTCTTACCCATGCTGGTTAATAATGGTTGCGCACGTGAAAATGCTGACTCACTACCACCCACCATGATGGTTAGCGCAGCATTGATTGCACCGACTTCACCGCCAGATACTGGCGCATCTAGGTATTCAGCACCGGTAAGTTTTACTTTTTCGGCAAACTTTTGGGTTTCAATCGGGCAAATAGAGCTCATATCGATGACCATTTTATCTGCTGTTAAGGCACTAACTACCCCATCATCGGCAAATAAGACTGCAGCAACTTGTGGTGTATTCGGCACCATTAAAATGATCACCTCAGCCGCTTCAGTCGCCGCTTTCACCGTTGGATAAGCAATACCACCGTTAGCCATTAGCTCAATAGGGGCTGGTGAGTGGGCTTCCGAAAATACTAATTGATGACCCGCTTTTTGTAGATTAGCCGCCATCGGTTTACCCATGATGCCAGTGCCTATAAATGCAATTGTTGTCATTATTCTGTCCTTAGAGTAGGTTAGATTAAATTAGGTTAAAATCATGTAACCAATGCAGTCCTGCCGCAGTCGTCGTCGCTGGTTTGTATTCACAGCCGACCCAACCTTGGTAACCAATATCATCCAGGTGCTTAAACAAAAATTGATAATTGAGTTCACCAGTACCGGGTTCATGGCGGCCGGGGTTATCGGCTAATTGTACGTGCTGGATCTGCACTAAATTATTGCTTAATGTGGTCGCTATATCCCCTTCCATCACCTGCATATGATAGATATCATATTGCACGCGGATATTCGTACTTTCGGTTGCTTTAATTACCGCTAACGCTTGCGCCGTTGTGGTTAAAAAGAAGCCAGGGATATCACGGGTATTAATCGCTTCAATCACTAAACTGATCCCGGCTTTCGCCAATTCTGCCGCCGCAAATTGTAGGTTGGCAACAAAAGTCTCGTGAGCTTGTTGCGCGCTCACCGTGACCGGAGTAATACCCGCCAAACAGTTCAATTGGGTACAATTCAAGGTGCGCGCATACTCAATCGCTAAATACACCCCAGCTTGAAACTCACCGACTCGGTTCGGATCCGTTGCAATGCCACGATCCCCGGCATCCCAGTCACCCGCAGGTAAGTTAAACAATACCTGTTCGAGGTTATACTGCTCTAACCGCTGCTTGATTTCGGCTGCATCAAACGCATAAGGAAACAAATATTCTACGCCATGAAATCCCGCATCACTGGCTTCTGCAAAGCGATCCAGAAATTCATTTTCGGTAAATAACATGGATAAATTAGCCGCTAATTTAGGCATCAAAAACTCCTTTTTATAAATGAATGCTTAGTGAGTCGTTTTCACTATTGATTAAACGTGATTGCAGTTGGCGCGTCATCCTGACCTTCCGCTAATGCTTCAAATTCATTAACGCCGTCAATTTCTACACCCATAGCAATATTGGTTACACGCTCAAGAATGATTTCAACGACGACTGGGACTTTATGTTTCGCCATTAACGCTTGTGCCTGACGTAACGCTCCGGCAATCTCTTCTGGTTGGCGAACACGGATCGCTTTACAACCTAAACCTTCAACAACGGCAACGTGATCAACACCATAACCTTCTAACTCTGGTGCATTTTGATTATCAAACGCCAGCTGTACACAGTAATCAATATCAAATTGACGTTGTGCTTGGCGGATCAAACCAAGGTAAGAATTGTTCACCACAACGTGGATATAAGGCAGGTTAAACTGTGCACCCACCGCTAATTCTTCGATCATAAATTGGAAATCATAATCGCCAGAAATTGCCACAATTGGCCGTTTAGGATCGGCAACACGAACACCTAATGCAGCTGAAATAGTCCAACCTAATGGCCCAGCTTGACCGCAGTTGATCCAATGACGCGGTTTATACACGTGCAAGAATTGCGTAGCGGCAATCTGTGACAGGCCAATAGTACTGACATAACAAGTGTCTTGACCGAATACTTTATTCATCTCTTCATACACGCGCATCGGTTTTACTGGCACGTCATTAAAGTGAGTTTTACGTAATAACGTTGCTTTGCGCTCTTGGCATTCCGCGATCCACGCCGAACGGTCCGGTAACTGACCCGCGTCACGCATTTCAGTCGCGACTTCTACCAATAGCTCCAGTGCTGCTTTGGCATCCGATACGATGCCAAGATCAGGACAGAAGATACGGCCAATCTGGGTAGGTTCAATATCGATATGCACAAATTTTCGGTCTTTGGTGTAAACATCCACAGAACCGGTATGACGATTCGCCCAACGGTTACCAATACCAAACACAAAGTCCGACGCTAACATGCTGGCATTACCATAGCGGTGCGACGTTTGCAGACCAACCATACCCGCCATTAACTCATGATCATCAGGTACTGAACCCCAGCCCATCAGCGTTGGGATCACCGGAATACCGGTAATTTCAGCAAAGGTTTGCAACAATGTCGCTGCGCCAGCATTAATAACACCGCCACCACTGACCAATAACGGTTTTTCTGCCGCGTTTAACATGGTTAATGCTTTGGTGATTTGTGCGCGACTTGCTTTCGGCTTGTAAGGTTCAAGCGGTTCATAGCTGTCGATATCAAATTCAATTTCAGCCAGTTGCACATCAATCGGTAAATCAAGCAACACAGGTCCAGGGCGGCCTGAACGCATTAAGTGAAATGCCTTTTGGAACGCACGTGGTACTTGCGCTGGTTCTAATACTGTCGTTGCCCATTTGGTTACTGGACCGGCAATGCTCGCAATATCCACGGCCTGAAAATCTTCTTTGTGTAACCGTGCTCGTGGCGCTTGACCAGTAATACATAAGATTGGGATAGAGTCTGCCGATGCTGAATATAATCCCGTGATCATATCGGTACCAGCCGGCCCAGACGTACCAATACAAACACCGATATTACCGGTATGAGTACGGGTATAACCTTCTGCCATATGTGAGGCGCCTTCCACATGACGTGCTAACACATGGTCAATACCGCCTACTTTTTTCATTGCGGCATACATAGGATTAATCGCGGCACCCGGTACACCGAACACGACATCAACCCCTTCCAGTTTCATTACTTCTATTGCTGCTTCTATTGCTTTCATCTTAGTCATTTCAAATCTCCATATACGATTGCATACAATCTAGCGAGTAATTGTATTCTAGACCTCAACAATGTTAACAATCAAGTCTCCATTTACAAAAACACAACAGAGTGTCAACATTAAAAACCACAAACAAGACACCGTGTTTCGAATAAACAATTAATATCAACAAGATAGAGTTAAACGGATGTTTTAAATACGTTAAAATAAAAAATCATTAAGTTTATAAATAGTTAAATTTGTTTACATTCATGTGATTTTATCGCTATATGTAAGTCAATAATTAAAATAAATGTACACAATCACTAAAACAATCTATATTTTCACACTGATTCTTGATTCAATAAATATCGACTGGATCATGCAATACAGGCTGTAGTGCGAAGGTTTAGGATTGAAGATGTCTATCTTGATTGATTAGCAAATAACACAGCATTAATTTGGAGAAATACATGAATTTAACACTACAAGAAGCCTTAACTATCACCCAAGGTGCATTCAATGCAGCGGTAAAAGAAAATAGTAAACCGTTAACGGTGGCGGTTTTAGATAGCGGCGGTAAATTGATTTCATTACAGCGTCAAGACGGCGCGAGCATGATGCGCCCAGAGATCGCATCAGCAAAAGCTTGGGGGGCACTCGCAATGGGCTGCTCGTCACGTAAATTAGCCACAGATGCAGAACAACGTCCCGCGTTCATGACCGCCGTTACCGCGCTAGCAGACGGTAATGTATTACCTGTCGCAGGTGGTATTTTAATTAGAAACAGCGAGCAAGAATTACTCGGTGCAATCGGCATCAGTGGCGATTTATCTGAACTTGATGAGCTGTGTGCCATACGCGGGGTTCAGTCGGCAAATTTGCTCACAGATGAATGATAACAACGCCAAATACTGCCCTCGTGAATAGGTCTGGTTGAATGGCTATCACAAACACAAAAGGATAAGCCTGATATCAGGACTTATCCTTTTTTATACCTAATACCAATTACATTAGCGCAAATTTGGCCACAAAGATTGCCGTTAACACCCAAATGCTCGATGATACTTCTTCCGATTTACCTGAGCCTACCTTTAAGAACGTATACGCAATAAAGCCTAACGCAATACCGTTCGCAATCGAGAAGGTAAACGCCATCATCATCGCAGTAATACAAGCAGGTACATAATCAGTAAACTCATCCCAATTGATTTTACTTAAGCCACTCATCATTAAGAAGGCAACAAAGATCAGCGCACCAGAGGTTGCATAACTCGGAATGATCAAGGCTATATCAGCAAAGAAAGTCGCTAATAAAAATAACACACCAACTGTGACCGCAGTTAGACCTGTACGTCCACCTGCCGCTACACCCGCTGCACTTTCAACATAAGATGTTACTGGCGGACAACCTACACAAGCACCAAGCACACTTGATACTGAATCGGCTTTAAGGGATTTCTTTAAGTTTTTGATATTACCTTTGTCATCGATAAGGTTAGCTTTATCAGCCACCCCCATTAATGTACCTGCAGTATCAAACATGTTCACAAACAAGAACGAGATGATCACACTGATCATACCAACATTAAACAGGCCTTCAGCATTATAAAATAAATGCTCAAAATCCATGCTCATGAATAATGGACCAAGACTCGGCGGTGTCGATATAATCGAACTTGGCGCCGTCACTAAACCTAATGGTATACCGACTAATGTCGTTACTAACATACCAATTAAAACCGCGCCAAATAAATTACGACGAAATAAAGTACCGATAATCAAAAAGGTAATACCAGCCAGTAGTACACTCGGATCTTTAAAGTTACCAACCGTCATTAGCGTCGGTTCAAAAGCAACGATAATGCCCGCATTTTTAAGACCGATAACACCTAAAAACAGACCGACACCCGCCGTCATCGCATAGCGTAAGCTAACGGGTATACTGTCTAATATCCATTCTCTGATCTTATAAAAACTCATCAGCGCGAATAACACCCCTGATACAAATACGGCAGCCATCGCGACTTGCCAGGTATGACCCATATCAAATACTACGGTATAAGTGAAAAAAGCGTTCAAGCCCATACCTGGTGCTAAACCAACAGGCCAGTTGGCATAAAGACCCATTAACATACAGCCGATTGCAGCACCGACACAGGTAGCCACGAATAAAGCATCCTTGTCCATACCGGTTTTAGCCATTAATTCCGGGTTAATAAAAATGATATACGCCATGGTGACAAAGGTGGTTAAACCAGCCATCATTTCAGTTTTCACCGTGGTGCCATGCTCTGATAGTTTAAATAATTTTTCTAGTAACCCACCTTTAGATGGTGTACTTAGTGTTTCTACAGGTTGTGCATTACTCATCATATTTCCTTGTTATGTTTCGGCATTACCGATTATCCATTTATGATTTAATACTTTTGCTATATTTCCTTACTGACAACTCATTCAAATTAGTTTCGTTCATTAACTAAAAAGCGACTATTCATGCAGTTCGTCAATTTTCAATATTAATGGTCCACATAATAAAACCAACATCAGTACAATCATTAATACAATTTAGTTAAATAATGTTTCATAAATTTACAGGAATGTAACAAAAAGTTAACCTGTCAATGTGATAACTTTGATCTGGGTACAGAAGTGGGTCGATAAAGGGGTCGGTTATTATGATGCAGTGAGCACTAACAGAGGATTTAAAATACAAAGATAAATTATGTACCCAGTTAAAACAATGACTTATGCTGAACGCTGGTCGTAAGCAATAAAATCAACTACAGATGAGGTGGAGAGGTCGGAGTTGTTTAAAGGGAATATAATTCTATGGGTACTTAAAAGATAAAAACGACACGAAAAATAAAACAAAAAAGCCAGACTGATTAGCCTGGCTTAGAGTCGCAGAGTAAAGAACCGCGATTATTTTTTATTTAATACATTCGAGAAGACCACATGCAGGTCGCTTGATACCGTCTCGCCATCAAGGTTAAGTTTTGATTCAATGTGTTCTAAATGTTCCTGCATTAATTGACAGGCTGTTACCACATCTTTTGCTTCAATCGCATCTAATAAACGGCTGTGCTCGTCTAAAACACAAGGTGTGCTATTACCGACTTCATATTGAGCAATAATCAATGAGGTTAATGATACTAAGCTGCGTTGAAAATTAAGTAACGGGACATTGGCTGACATCTCAGCTAACTGTAAATGGAACTCACCAGACAAACGGATCGCTTTGCCCAGATCACCTTGGTTAGTCGCTGCATTTTCAAGTACGATCAGTTTACGTAATGAACTAATTTGTTTCGCCGTCGCATTCATCACCGCTAATTCAGTAATTGCCGCTTCTAATGCTTGTCTGGCAATAAATACTTGCTTTGCTTCTTCAACCGACGGGGCCGCAACAATCGCACCACGATTAGGTCGGATAACGACAACTTGCTCGTGAGATAAACGTAATAATGAACGGCGTATAATAGTACGACTGACACCAAAAATGTCACCTAACGCTTCTTCATTTAATTTTGTTCCTGGCGGGAGACGACGTTCAAGAATAGCATCAAAGATATGCGCATAGACGATATCGTCTTGAGCCATTGAGCCTGACTTGCCTTCTGTTTCCACAGAACTACTGAGCTCAGACATTATATTCACCATTATAAGTTAGTGTTGTGAGGGCCATTAATTAAGTATAACCCGCGCCACAACAACTCTGATAGATTGTATAACATCATGATATGTTAACACCGTGTAACAATCCAGTCCTATCTTGTGTACTATCTAAAAAATATTTTAAACAATTTTTAACGATACTCGGTAATTTTTAGCGGTTTATCTGCATTATAACTATTTAACACATCTAATAAGCTTGCCGTACTTGGTTGATTTTCAAGTGGGTCTGGATCTTGAGAGGAGGTAAGGGATTGTGCGAACTCATTCGCTGTGGGTTTAATTAACGAATCGAGGGCTAATTTTTGCTGTAATAAATGAGAACTATTTTGTACAACAGATTCGGGCACATAGTTAATATCACCAACAGCCACACCAATTTCCGGAGAAAAACAGATCTCCAAGCGCATTGCCGCCATATTGTTTTTAGCGGCATATTCATTCAGTCGTAACATACGGGCAGCATCATACGCTGACGTATCAACGGCAGGTTGCTTAATTTCGATTTGTTTCTGATCAGAAATGTCAGATGACAACATACTTAATAGCAAAGCAAATTTAGCTCTATCACCATTTAAAGCACATTTATTTAATTGTTGGCCAAGTTGTAGCTCATCAATTAAGGCATGTTGTCGTATCGATTGAACGTAAATAAGGTACCTCTTAACAAGATTGCGCGCAGAATAACCAGATTTTGCCGCGAAATAATCAACTAGTAAGTTATCGGCCTGATTTTCAAAATATTTAGCTGTTTATTCGAAGTTTTTATTCACATATATACATTTTCTGATACTATCCGTTCCGTACTTGTGGAGGGGTTCCCGAGTGGCCAAAGGGATCAGACTGTAAATCTGACGGCTCAGCCTTCGAAGGTTCGAATCCTTCTCCCTCCACCACAATATTTACGTTATGTTGATTGCATAAACTCATTTTAAAATGTTATAAATGGTCGACATGATAACAACATCTACCAATGCGAGTAGATGAAAAAAAGCATTATTTGTGGAGAGGTTCCCGAGTGGCCAAAGGGATCAGACTGTAAATCTGACGGCTCAGCCTTCGAAGGTTCGAATCCTTCTCTCTCCACCATCATTTAGCTTTGCTGATTATGTATATATAAGAATTACATTGTGGCCAATGTACTATGCCTTAAATAGGTCTTAACGTAATCGATAGAGTGAATACAACATCTGCCAATGCGAGTAGATGAAAAAAAGCATTATTTGTGGAGAGGTTCCCGAGTGGCCAAAGGGATCAGACTGTAAATCTGACGGCTCAGCCTTCGAAGGTTCGAATCCTTCTCTCTCCACCATCATTTAGCTTTGCTGATTATGTATATGTAAGAATTACATTGTGGCCAATGTACTATGCCTTAAATAGGTCTTAACGTAATCGACAGAGTGAAGACAACATCTACCAATGCGAGTAGATGAAAAAAGTATTATTTGTGGAGAGGTTCCCGAGTGGCCAAAGGGATCAGACTGTAAATCTGACGGCTCAGCCTTCGAAGGTTCGAATCCTTCTCTCTCCACCATCATTCTACTTTGTTGACTTACATTTTCAGCCATAAAATAGGCCAATGTAATCGCAGTCATCAGGGTAAAATACCATCTAGCAATAGATGACAAAATAGAGAAAATGTGGAGGGGTTCCCGAGTGGCCAAAGGGATCAGACTGTAAATCTGACGGCTCAGCCTTCGAAGGTTCGAATCCTTCTCCCTCCACCACTCTCTCTATACACTTCCAGTACTTTCTGCTTACACCTGCGCACAAAAAACACTCAACTATAGGTTCTAATTAACAAAACAGTGTTCCTCTCAAGACACTATTATGCATACCTGCTATTGTGGTTAATGCTAATCATTAGCGTCTAAATTTATCTATTACCCTTGAGCATCCAATAAACATGAATAAGAATTTTGACTATCGAAATAAACGCGTGCTCATTGTTGATGACCAACGTGCTTTTCAGATCATGCTCAAAACCATGTTGATTAATTTTGGCGCTAAGGATGTAATTAATGTAGGCAGTGCCGAAGATGCGTTAAAACAATGTCGTCATAATACCTTTGACTTATTACTCGTGGACTATAACCTTGGCTCAGGCATTAATGGTCGACAGTTATTTGAAGCACTCAAAGTCCATAATCTACTGCCTATCCACACCGTATTTTTCTTAGTCACCGGTGATAACTCTAAAGCCATTGTATTAAGTGCAATTCAAATGACACCTGATGATTATTTGATGAAGCCATTCTCACAAAACGAGTTGAATTTACGTATCCAAAGAGCCTTCAATAAGAAAGAAGCCTTGCTACCTATCTATCAAGCGATTAAAGATAATGATTTCCCTCAAGCAATGGAAGAGTGTGACAACGCAATTATCTACTCTGCTCGCTATCGTAATTTCTGTCGTTTGTTTAAAGCTGAGCTGTTAATTGAAAAACAAAAGTACGCAGAAGCACGTATTATCTTAGAAGAATTTATAGAAGACCACCCGCATACCCATGCGCAATTGCTGTTAGGCCGGGTGTACTGCTTAGAGAAAAAATACCAACTAGCAATTCCGTTACTATCCGATATAATAAAATTTAACCCTATGATATTAGATGGTTACGATTGGTTAGCACAATGTTTCAAAGATGGTGGCGACAGCGAAAAAGCGCTGGGTATCGTGCAACGCGCAATCAAACATTCACACTTATCATTAAACCGTCAAAGGCTCCTAGCCGAGTTAGCGCTTGATACCAATATGAACGCAATAGCGAAAGAAGCCTTTTTCGCGATTTTAATGCAGACCAAAAATACGATTCATCAAGATCCTCAGCATTTAATTAATTATGTACAAGCCATCATTCTCGTGGCTAAAAACGAAGAAGATAAATTTAAGCAAGGTCGGTTACTACAAGAGATCAGTGGGTTGTTTCAGCGAGGTTCTCAGCAACACCCTTATGTGGAAGAAGACGCATTGTTAGCGCTTGAAGGTTACAGTTTAGCATCGATTCATAATGTAAAAGGTAATCAGGTTAAAGCCAAACATACCTTGCTAAAAAGTAATGAAGCTTATCTGACTGAGCCCGAAGGCACACCAGAATGGTTAGGGCCGCAACTGGTTAATTTGCTCGTCGAATTAGAAGAGTTTGAGTTTGCAGAAAAGTTAAAACCTTTCATCCAACATTCTAGCGCCCACAGTGAAAAATTACTTGCCAGCATCCGTGGTGAAGAAGACAGTAAAGAAGTTCAATTTCAGCACCACAACAAGCTGGGTATTGAAGCATTTACTGACGGCAATCTTGAAGTCGCACTGCAACACTTTGAAACCGCACTGTCTATCGCGCCACTCAATACCGGTGCAGCACTGAATAAGGTACAAGTGTGCATAGCGCTACTCGTCAAAGTCGAACGCCCGTGGCCAGAAGTCACCAAGAAGATCTCCGATACTTTTATCGAGCTAAAAAACTTCCCGTTATCAGATCAACAATCTGAACGTAAAGCTGAACTTAGAAAAGAGTTCAATATTCAGCGTATGCATGAGAAGAAAAGAGCGAATCTCTAACCTATTTTATAAAGATTCCCCAATATTATGAACACATAAACGTATACCGTGCTAACGCTAAGTTGAGCTGTATTAGAATCAATGATCCAACAAGGACTATTTCAGTAATGAAAATTATCTCATTTAATATTAACGGCCTTCGAGCTCGATTACATCAATTACAAGCGATCATCGACAAACATTCGCCTGACGTAATTGGCCTACAAGAAATCAAAGTACACAACGAGATGTTCCCAATAGCCGCCGTTGAGGACATGGGTTATCACGTATTCTTCCACGGTCAGAAAGCCCATTACGGTGTTGCTATGATGGTGAAAAAGAGCACGATTGCAGACGTAGAAGCAATTAAAGTGCAATATGGTTTCCCAACCGATGACGAAGAAGCGCAAAAACGTATGATCATGGTGACGTTTGAGCAAACATCTGGCAAACCAATCACAGTGCTAAACGGTTATTTCCCACAAGGCGAAAACATCAGCCACGAAACCAAATACCCGTACAAGCGCAAGTTCTATCAAGATCTAAACATCTACCTTAACGACAATCACACTGCAGAAGATGACCTGATCGTGATGGGTGATATCAATATTTCACCAGCAGATAAAGATATCGGTATCGGTGAACCCAATGCCAAGCGTTGGTTAAAAACCGGTAAATGTAGCTTTCAACCAGAAGAACGCGAATGGTTAGCCAAACTACAAGGTTTTGGTCTACACGATACATTCCGTACTATCAAACCTGAAGTAAGCGATCGCTATAGCTGGTTTGATTACCGCTCAAAAGGTTTCCCAGACAACCGTGGACTGCGTATTGATGTGATCTTAGCGACAGCTACGTTGAACGCTAAAGTGGTGGAAAGCGATGTCGATTACGAACTACGTGCCATCGAAAAACCATCGGATCACGCGCCAATCTGGACAACGTTTGGTTAACAATCCTTATAATTTTAGTTAACTAAACGTACAAACTTTTAGATCGCTAAACTTATAAACAGTACAATAGCTTAGGTTAATATGCCTGAGCTATTTCATATCTCAAAAACGCATTTCAGAAATATGTGTCTAACATTAATGTTACCTAAACACTCATATATCAGATGCGATGATGGCCATACAATGGAGCAAGATATGCACTACAGCAACAAACAGCTTACTTCTCTGTGTTATTGTCAGCATATCTCCAAGTCATGGACAGTATTCCGCGAACAACGATTCAGTGATCACCGCTGCGATTAGATCCTCTCGGATCTCGCTGCTAACACAGAGCGCAGACGATACAATCAGTAATGCCCTCGTGCCACATGTTACTACGCCAAAAGCGATGGTTTTAAATCCAAAGGGAATTGTTTTAAAATCTACCGATAACAACGCGACGTCAACAACCCCTCGTGTTCAGCCTTCAATTACACACCGCTCGGTCGCCCAGCAGCAGCTTAGTATTCATAGCCAACCGAGCTTTGAAGATCTTCCCCAGCTATTAAAAAAACGCACTATCAAAGTACTGGTCGTTAATCATCCCGCGTATTATTTTATTTACCAAAGTCGTCCGCGTGGTCTTGCTTATGACATGATGCGGGAATACGAAAAACACCTTAATCAGAAGCACTTCAAAGACACCAAGTTAAAACTTAACATCCTGTTTATTCCGGTGCCGAGTAGTCAGATAATCAGCTTACTCGCCCAGGGTTATGGTGATATAGCCATTGGTCCTTTAATGACGCCACAACGCCAACAGAACCAAGTTACCCATACCGAGCCCATCTATACCGACCATCAATTATTACTCGTCAGCCATAAATCGACAAAAGAATACCAGGATATAAAACAGCTCTCAGGCAAGGAAATATGGATACGCCGCAATAGTATTTACCACCAGCAGTTACAACACATCAACAAGCAGTTATTCCATCTCAACGAACCACCCATTTACATCAATATTGTCAGCGACGAACTTGAAGACTTCGAAATTTTAGATATGGTCGACAACAAGCAATTATTCATGACGATGACCTCTAACCACAGCTTACGCTTGTGGAAAAGGTTATATAAAAATATAAAAATTCACCCCAAATTGGCGGTTGGCAGTCGTATTCCCAGTACTTGGGCGGTACGAAACCACACGCCACACTTAACCCGCAGCTTAAATCAGTTTATTGCCAAACATAAAAAAGGCACCAAGATCGGCAACATCCTGCACCGCCGCTATCTGGTGAGACACCCGTGGTTAAAAAAAGTTATTCACCAACAGTTTGAAAACCGTTATTTAGAAACCGAACAGATCATTAAAAAGTACGCCAAGCAGTACAAGTTCGACTGGCAGCTTATTCTTGCGCAAGCCTATCAAGAGTCTCGGCTCAACCAAAAAGCCATTAGCCATCGCGGCGCTGTCGGGGTGATGCAAGTATTGCCCTCAACCGCCAACGAACCTTATATCAATATTAAAAACATCAACCAGGTGGATGAGAATATCCATGCGGGCGTGAAGTATTTACACTTTATGCAGCAGCGTTATTTTAGTCACGACAAGATCACTAAACTCGACTCACTATTACTCAGTTTTGCCGCTTATAACGCCGGTCCAGCTAAGTTAATTCGCTTAAGAAAACGGGCGTTGAAGGAAGGCTTAAACCCGAACATTTGGTTTAACCATGTCGAGAAGATTGCCGCTAAAGTCATCGGCAGAGAAACAGTGGATTATGTGAACAATATTTATAAGTTTTATATCACCTACTTGCTCGCGTCACGTTACAAGATCAACGACGCACAATTAGTACAGCAGCGGGTGGCGAAAACACACTAGGTTCAGAGTTGAAATATACTACTGAAGGGATGCTGTTGAAGGCTTTTGGATAAAAGTATGTCGACACGAAATACAAGGCCGTTGTGATCACCCACAACGGCCTACTATTTATTTTAAAGATTAAGTATTACGATCTACTCGTCATTACAGTCTACTCTTCATGACGGTCTAAAAGTCATTAAGCAAGGTGTTTAAACGCGCGCTTTTCTAACCTTTTGAATACTGCAAAGATAGCAAAACATAAACACAGATAGATAGCACCCGCAAAAATAAATGCTTCAAACGGGGCATAAAAACGTGAATACACATTATAACCCGCACCCGTTATGTCAACCAAGGTCACCACACTGGCGATTGACGTTGCATGCAGCATAAATATCACTTCATTACTATAAGCAGGCAACGCACGACGGAAGGCCGACGGTAAAATAATACGACGCAGGACCTGAAAATCGCTCATGCCATAGGCTTGTGCCGCTTCAATTTCACCTTTATCGGTTGTCAGCAATGAGCCACGAATGATCTCGGTACTGTATGCGGCAGTATTTAATACAAACGCTAACAAACACGGGTAGAATGCATCTTCGAGTAAAAACCATATTGCGCTGTCTTGAATACCATCAATCATGGTCACACCATAATAAATCAGATACAGCTGGATCAATAACGGCGTACCACGGAACACATAAGTAAATAGCCAAATACCACGTGATAACCACACATACTGACTCGCACGCATGATCGCTAACGGCACCGCCAGAAAGAAACCAATGACAACAGATAAAAACGCCAGTTGTACCGTCAATACCGTACCATCCCAATACTCATTTAAGGTACTTGGGGTAAACATTTCATTTTGCTCAAGCAAAGTAACCAGTTGATCTAACATATTAATGACCTTCTACACCTTTGCTAAAGTGACGTTCTAAATATTTCAGTACAATTTCACTCACCGTGGTAATCGCTAAATACACAAACGCAACGGGAATGAAAAACAGAAACGGTTCAAAGGTTGTCATCGCCGCTTCTTTCGCCAACTTAACCATATCAGATAAGCCGATAATCGATACCAGGGCGGTGGTTTTAACCAACACTAACCAGTTGTTACCAATACCCGGCAGGGCAAAACGCATCATCTGTGGAAACATCACACGATGGAATACCTGCCAGTCAGACATACCATAAGCGGTTGCGGCTTCTAATTGGCCTTTATCTACAGACAATAAAGCACCACGGAATGTCTCGCCCATATAGGCACCAAAAATGAAACCAATCGTCAGCACACCGGCACTAAATTCATCGATATTAAAATACATACCATCTTCATAAAACGCAGATAATGTTAACCAGCCGTGTTCGATATAAAACGCATTGATGGCATAGGTTTCATGTAATTCGTATAACCATTCCGAAAAATTATTTAGTCCGACTTGCAAGCCAAAATAAATCAGCATCATTAACACCAGATCCGGCACACCACGGACTAAACTGGTATAAGACACAGCTAACACAGAAGAAATTTTACCACCTGAATAACGGGCAACGGCGGTAATCAGTCCAAGCAACACAGCAATGACTAATGAAAAGATGGCGAGTTTAACGGTCAATATAGCGCCATTAAAAATACCTGGCCCATAACCTTGGAGATCTAACATAATATTCCCAGAAAAGCAGTGGACGCTTGGCGGTCACTAATAGCCTTAACTAATAGTTTTCACTAAACGTCCATTGTTATTATCGTCATGCACGCTTGCGCAACGATAAAGAGACTACATTTTAATACTGTAGCTGAAGTATTTAGCTTGGATAGTCTCGTATGTACCATCTGTTTTGATTTCTGCTAATACTTTATTGAATGTAGCGGCAAGTGATTTATCACGTTTACGCATTGCTACACCCATGCCTTCACCCAGTTGGAATGTATCGCCAACGGCTGCATAAGCGCCTTTTTTCTCAGGGATAAGTAACGTAGTATCCCCTACTGGGAAATCCAGTAATACCATGTCTAAACGACCGCCTTCAAGATCAAGCAATAAGTCACCACTGGTGTTATAACGCTTAATTTTGTTATTGCTAGCATAATTCTCAGTGACATGTGTATCTTGTACTGTACCGCGCTGTACACCAATACGTAATTTTTTGAATGCGGCTTTATCTGCTACATCAAGTTTAAAGTCTGCAGCTGCAAACCAAGCGCTTGGTGTATTGTAATAAGGTTCAGAGAAAAGTACCTTCTTCTTACGCGCGTCAGTAATCGACATAGAAGAGAAAATAGCATCGTATTTACGTGATAATAAACCAGGAATAATACCGTCCCAAGATTGTACAACCCAAGTACAGTTCCAATTAGCGCGTTTACAAACTTCATTACCTAAGTCGATTTCAAAACCGGTCAGCTCGCCATCTGGCGTTTTATATTCAAATGGCTTGTAAGGTGAATCAACACCTAAACGAACATCCGTCCATTCTTTTGCTACTACAGCTGAAGAAAGCAATAAGCTTGTTGCAATGACGCAGGCTAATTTTTTCATAAGTATTTCCCTATTATTATAATGAGATCAATCAATGATCATGTGTTTGTAGTCGTTTTATTATAGTTATATTTTTCTAATATTTTGGTGTTAGCGTTTAATTTTTTGGTGCTAACGCTTAGTATTTTGGAGCCAGCTCTTAATATTTTGGGGCTAAGAACTGTTTAACACGTTCTGATCTCGGGTTATCAAATAATTCTTTCGGATCGCCCTGCTCTTCAATTTTACCTTGGTGTAAAAAGATAACCTTAGTGGATACATCACGTGCAAATGCCATTTCATGGGTAACGACTAGCATAGTTCTGCCTTCTTCAGCCAGGCTTCGCATTACCCGTAATACTTCACCAACTAATTCAGGATCCAATGCGGAAGTTGGTTCATCAAATAACAACACTTCCGGTTCAACCGCCAGTGCACGGGCAATCGCCACTCGTTGTTTTTGACCACCAGAGAGCTGACTTGGGTAAAAGTCTTTTTTTTCCCATAAATCAACTTTCTTCAAATATTGTTCTGCACTTGCCAAGGCGTCGCTGCGCGAGAGACCCAAAACCTGAATTGGTGCTTCGATCACATTTTCAATGACCGTCATGTGCGACCATAAATTAAAGCCTTGAAATACCATGGCTAAACGTGAACGAATACGTTGAACTTGTTTTTTATTCGCGATAGTTCTATTACCGTCGCGTCCATCAATCATTTCGATTAATTCACCATTCACCGAAATATCACCTGCGGTTGGCATTTCTAATAAATTAATACAACGTAAAAAAGTACTTTTACCAGAGCCTGATGATCCGATAATCGAGATCACATCACCTTTGTTTGCAGTCAAATCGATTCCTTTCAGGACTTCATTGTCACCAAACGACTTATGCAAATTCTTGATGTCTAATGTGGGACTGCTACTCATTCTATTCATCCTAAATACGATTTATAACAATATAAAACATGTGCAAAACTTAAATTCAAACTAACATTAAAGACTGCAACATAAAAACAACATTTAACATAGCAAATTAGTCATTCAGATAACATGAACACAGGCTAATTTAGACTTTAACACTACCTAGACCTTAATTAGCAGCCTGATTGACCATGTATACGCGATATCCAGCGTGATCATTTTCGACATTTTATTGTAAGATAACGAGGATATTAGTGGTTGCGTTGGTAAATACCCATTAAGGTAGTGTTTTAAACTTTATTTTCACAGTTAAAATAAAGTTTAGCCAAAAGTGCCGTTTACGTAACTTAATTACAGTATTTGGACGCCAGTAAAAGTGTTAAATGCCGTTTTTCGTAATAAAAAAACATAAAATAGCCAAATGTTGATCTAGATCACTTTCGATATACTCCAAGATAGGTAATAATACACCTGAGTTATTTATTGAGACTAAACAATGAAAACAGTAAGCCCATTTGATGCGATCCTACCACCAGAACTGCTAAAAAAAGCAGAATCTATCGGCGTAGCAAAAGCAACTAAAGCACCTAAACAAGCCTTTATGCTTGCTATCACTGCTGGTGTATTCATCTCTATCGCATTCGCCTTCTATACGACGGTAACAACAGGCACCGCTGATGTTGCTTATGGTTTAAAAAAATTCATGGGTGGTTTTGCCTTTAGTCTCGGTCTATTACTTGTTGTGGTTTGTGGTGGCGAACTGTTTACCAGTTCCATCTTAACAATAATTGCCCGTGCCAATAACAAGATAACAACCCTGCAACTGGCAAAGAACTGGGCCGTGGTATATGCAGGTAACTTCATTGGCTGCCTCTTCTTTGTGATGTTAATGGTATTAGCCAAGCAGCACCTCGTCGCAGATGGCGCCTGGGGTATCAATGCCATGAAGATAGCTCAACACAAATTGCACCATACTTTTATTCAAGCTGTCACCCTCGGTATCCTGGCAAACCTACTTGTGTGCCTTGGTATATGGATGAGTTTTGCCGCGCGCTCAATTACCGATAAATTTGTGGCTATCGCATTACCGGTAACCATGTTCGTGGCATCGGGTTACGAACACAGTATCGCTAACATGTTTATGATCCCACTCGGGTATGTTATTGCGAACTTTTCCGGTCCTGAATTTTGGTTGCTCACCGGCGCTAACCCAGCTGACTTTACCGATTTAACATTATCTAACTTTGTATTTAATAATCTTATTCCTGTCACCATCGGCAACATCATTGGCGGGGGCGTATTGGTTGGCCTGACATACTGGGCTATCTACTGCAATAAAGAATCTTAATATCTGTTGTAAACACAACAGATAGCAAACTTTGAAATTACATTTTTTAGAATATTAATAGATTAGGTGTACTTATGACTGAACAAACAATTTTTGATCAAGCGTGGCAAGGTTTCACTACGGGTGAATGGACAAACGAAGTTAACTTACGTGATTTCATCCAGAAAAACTACACAGAATTTACCGGTGATGAATCTTTCCTAGCGGATGCAACCCCAGCAACAGATACGCTTTGGAATAATGTCATGGAAGGCATCAAAATCGAAAACAGCACCCATGCGCCACTTGATTTTGATACTTCTGTGCCATCAACAATTACCTCACATGCCGCTGGTTACATTGACCAAAGTCTAGAAACAATTGTTGGTCTACAAACTGAAAAACCATTAAAACGTGCCATCATCGCTAATGGCGGTATTCGTATGGTTGAAGGTTCTTGTAAAGCATATGGTAAAGAACTGGATCCAGTAACCAAGAAAATCTTCTCTGAATACCGTAAAACACACAACCAAGGTGTATTTGACGTTTATACAAGCGACATCATGAAATGTCGTAAGTCAGGTATCCTCACTGGTTTACCAGATGCATACGGTCGTGGTCGTATCATTGGTGATTACCGTCGTGTGGCTGTATACGGCATCGACTTCCTAATGAAAGATAAATTTGCCCAACAACAATCATTAGAAGCGAAGTTCTACTCAGGTGAAGACCTAGAAGCAACAATGCGTTTACGCGAAGAGATCTCTGAGCAGTACCGTGCCCTAGCACAAATCAAAGAAATGGCGGCAACGTACGGTTTCGATATTGCTGGTCCTGCAACAAACGCAAAAGAAGCGATCCAGTGGACTTACTTCGGCTACCTTGCGGCAGTTAAATCACAAAATGGCGCAGCAATGAGCTTTGGTCGTGTAACGACCTTCTTAGATGTATACATCGAACGTGATTTACAAGCGGGTATCATTACCGAATCTGACGCACAGGAAATGATCGACCACCTGGTCATGAAACTGCGTATGGTGCGTTTCTTACGTACGCCAGAATACGATGAGTTATTCTCTGGTGACCCAATCTGGGCAACAGAAACTATCGCTGGTATGGGCACAGATGGCCGTTCATTGGTAACCAAATCATCATTCCGTGTACTACACACACAATACACTATGGGTCCGTCACCAGAGCCAAACATCACGGTATTGTGGGCTGAGCATTTACCACTAGCCTTCAAACGCTACTGTGCAAAAGTATCGATTGATACATCATCAATCCAGTACGAAAATGATGATTTAATGCGTACCGACTTCGACAATGATGACTATGCTATTGCATGTTGTGTATCACCAATGATCGTGGGTAAACAAATGCAGTTCTTCGGCGCTCGTAGTAACCTTGCTAAAGCATTGTTATATACAATCAATGGCGGCGTAGATGAAAAACTAAAAATCCAAATTGGTCCTAAAGCAGACAAGATCACCGATGATGTACTTGATTACGCAGATATTAGAGCGCGTTATGACAAAGTGATGGATTGGTTAGCAACAACGTATGTTACTGCGCTAAACTCAATCCACTATTCACACGACAAATACTCGTATGAAGCATCATTAATGGCATTACATGACCGTGACGTAGAACGTACAATGGCATGTGGTATCGCTGGTCTATCAGTTACTGCTGATTCACTTTCTGCAATTAAATACGCAAAAGTTAAACCAATTCGTGATGAAAATGGTATTGCAGTCGATTTTGAAATCGAAGGTGATTATCCTAAATTTGGTAACAACGATTCACGTGTTGATGATATCGCTTGTGAACTAGTTGAAACTTTCATGAAGAAAGTGTCTAGCCACAAAATGTACCGTGATGCGAAACCAACACAGTCAGTACTAACAATTACATCAAACGTGGTATACGGTAAGAAAACCGGTACAACACCCGATGGTCGTCGTGCCGGCGCACCATTCGCACCGGGCGCAAACCCGATGCATGGTCGTGATGAAAAAGGCGCAATCGCAGCCCTAACATCCGTTGCCAAACTACCGTTTGAATACGCCAAAGATGGTATCTCTTATACTTTCTCTATCGTACCAAACGCACTCGGTAAAACTGACGATATCCGTCGTACTAACCTTGCCGGTTTAATGGATGGTTACTTCAAGCACAGCAGTGCGATTGAAGGTGGTCAGCACTTAAACGTTAACGTGATGGATCGCTCAATGTTACTAGACGCGATTAAGCACCCAGATAAATACCCACAACTGACTATTCGAGTGTCTGGTTACGCGGTACGTTTCAACTCGCTAACATCGGAACAGCAACAAGACGTGATCACACGTACATTCCAGCAATCATTCTAAGACTGTCGGAATAACATTATAAAATATAACCAGCGGTTGTTTTTATAGTGACAACAAACAAAAGCCTTACACCTGTAAGGCTTTTGTATTTATAATAACTATATAGACCTTTTATAATAACTGTATAGCCCTATCTTTTGGAGATATTATGCCGCTTAATAAACCGATTGATTCTACCGAGTTATGTAGCACAGTCGGACGCATTCATTCTACTGAATCTTTTGGCTCCGTAGATGGACCAGGTATTCGTTATATCGTGTTCATGCAAGGCTGCTTAATGCGTTGCCTGTATTGTCACAACCGTGATTCATGGGATCTGCATTCAGGTAAAGACACAACCGTTGATGAATTAATTCGTGAACTTATTTCATACAAGGCATTTATGCTAGCAACAGGTGGGGGTGTAACAGCATCAGGCGGCGAAGCAATGCTACAGCCTGAATTTGTCCGTGACTTTTTTACTGCCGCGCAAGCCGAAGGTGTTAATACCTGCTTAGACACTAACGGCTATATTCGTAAATACACCGACGTGATTGACGAAGTGCTCGATGTTACTGACTTAGTGATGTTGGATTTAAAGCAAGTGAACGACGACATTCACCAAGAATTAGCGGGGGTGAGTAACAAGCGCACGTTAGAATTTGCCGAGTATTTAGAAAAACGGAATCAGAAAACCTGGATACGTTATGTGGTGGTACCCGGTTATACCGATGATGATGCATCTGCGCATCAGTTGGGTAAATTTATTCAACACATGAGTAATATTGAGAAAGTGGAATTGCTGCCTTACCACGAACTCGGTCTGCATAAATGGAAAACCATGGGTTATGATTACCCGCTTGATGGTGTGCCGCCACCCAGTAAAGACACTATGGACCGCATTCAAAACATCTTATTAGAATACAAAGATAATGTAATTTATTAATCGTTCAAAGCGCATTCTATTACAAACCGATCCGAGCTCTATGCTATGATCGGTTTTTTTGTTTTAGCCTTTTTGCTAATCGCCATCAGAATAATGAGATCACATGAACTACCTCTGCCCTATCTGCGCTCGCCCTTTATCTGCACAAGACAAAAGTCTAGTTTGCGAGCAACGCCACCAATTTGATTTAGCAAAAGAAGGTTACGTAAATCTGTTGCCTGTACAAAACAAAAAATCAAAAAATCCGGGTGACAACAAAGAGATGATGCAAGCGCGGCGTGAATTTCTGGACCAAGGCTTTTATCAATCACTATCAGACAAGGTTAATAGCATAGCTCAGCAAGCGTTAATCGCTGTCAACGCCCCCACCATTCTTGACTTAGGCTGTGGCGAAGGTTATTACACCCACCGCTTAGCGCAGGCTGTGGCGACGCTTAATGATGCTAATACAACGCCACAAATCGCAGGACTCGATATTTCTAAATCAGCGATCCGTTATGCAGCAAAACGTTATAAGACGATCAGTTTTTGTGTGGCCAGCGCTTACAACACCCCATTCGCCGATGCCAGCCAAGATTTAGTGACCCGTATTTATGCACCATCACAAGATGCTGAATTAGCACGTATAATTAAAGTCGGCGGTTACTTGCTTACCGTCACGCCTGCTGCCGAGCATTTATTTGAATTGAAACAGAAAATTTATCAAACTCCTGAAAAACATGACATGACGATTGAAGAAATTGCCGGTTTTGAAGTGGTTGAGCAACAGCGGTTGACAGAAGAGATCACACTGACACAAGCCAAAGACAGTAAAAACTTATTGGAAATGACGCCACTGGCTTGGAAGATGAATGACGAGCAAAAAGCGCAATTATATGCCACCGATTTAACCTTAACGCTGGACTTTAACATCACCCTTTATAAGCGTACGACATAACGCTTTCGCAGAAAATACACAGTCCGACACAGCGCTGGCTCATTTAAAAGACAAAAAAATACCGATATTAGCCATAATATCGGTATTTTTTGTGCCTATGTAAGCAAACTTCTAAGTAATAAATCGTCGATTACTTAACCGTGAATGCCTTGTCCATACGCTTAAATGCACTTCCTAAAATATCAGCCAATTCACTGTAATGCGGATTTTTTTTGGCTGGTTCAAGTTCACAACCTTGTGTAACTAACCCTTGATAAAGCTCATGATACCAACTTGCTAATGACACAGGTAATAACTCGCCAGAACGTTTACCTAACCAGAACAAACCTTGCATTGGTAGTGTAATAAATAATAATGCAATCGCAATACTGGCGGGTAATTGCTGCATGTCACCATATAAATACTGCATCATCACGGTTAAAATGGCTAATGGCGGCATCGTCTTAAAGCCAAGCTTAGTAGCAGCAATAACTCTATTTTCAGGAAAACGAGCAGCCAGTTCTTTTTTCATCGGCCAGCGCTGCATATAATGTTGACCTTTATATAAGGTATTTTTAAATACACTCATCAGCATCCTCCTGTCAAAAGACAAATTTACTATAGTTCAAACCATACACTATGTCATGGTGCAGGTAAAATAGTATATCAATGTTACGTTAATGGTTTAGATCAACTTTATTACAAATATACTTTGAGATATCGCCCCATAGCAAGTAAACTATGAACCAGTTAACACTTTTAGGTAAAATGTGAGTGACATGACTCACAGTTTTAGAAAGTTGTCATTTCTTTAAGATGGATACTTAGTAACGAACATTCGTCGTATCAACTACGACATCGTACGTAAAAATGACAGTGTCAGCCAATTTACTAAGCACAGACAATATCTCTGCTTTAATAAAGATACGATACCTAAGCCAATATCGCTAGGATTGTTATCAGTTATTTTATTGATTATTTCATAATAGGTTTTTACGCATGAATAAACTCGTTCTAGTTCTAAACTGTGGTAGTTCTTCTCTTAAATTCGCAGTTCTTGATTCAGTATCTGGTGATGAAAAATTATCAGGTCTTGCAGAATGCTTTAATTTAGAAAACGCACGCATCAAGTGGAAACTTGACGGCAATAAAGGCACAGCCGATCTAGGCGCATTCGCTTCTCACAAAGAAGCTGTAGCATACATCGTAAATAACATTCTAAAAGAACAGCAAGCAATGAGCGACGCTATTGTTGCGATCGGTCATCGTGTTGTACACGGCGGTGAAAAATTCACGTCATCAGTAATCATCACAGATGAAGTGATCAAAGGCATCGAAGATTGTGCAGCACTAGCGCCACTTCATAACCCAGCTCACCTTATCGGTATCCGTGCGGCACAAGCAGCATTCCCAGCACTTCCACAAGTAGCTGTTTTCGATACTGCGTTCCACCAGACTATGCCTGAAAAAGCATACCTATACGCACTTCCGTACAAACTATACCGTGAAAATGGTATCCGTCGTTACGGCATGCACGGCACTAGCCACCTATTTATTGGCCGTGAAGCAGCTGCGCTTCTAGGTCAAAAAGTTGAAGAAACTAACATCATCAACTGTCATTTAGGTAACGGCGCATCAGTTTGTGCAATTAAAGATGGTAAATCAGTAGACACAAGCATGGGTATGACTCCACTTGAAGGTCTAGTAATGGGTACACGTAGTGGTGACCTTGACCCAAGCATCATCAACCACTTAGTTACACAGTGTAACTACACGCTTGCAGAAGTTAACAGCATGCTTAACAACGAAAGTGGTTTATTAGGTATTTCTGAAATTTCTAGCGATTGCCGTGCTATCGAAGATGGCCATGCAGAAGGTCAAGTTGGCGCAGTTCGCGCAATGGAACTTTCTTGCTACCGTCTAGCTAAATACATCGCTTCATACGCAGCCGCTTTAGGCCGTATCGACGCTATCGTATTTACTGGTGGTATCGGTGAAAACTCTGATGTTATCCGTTCAATCGTATTAAACCAACTGTCTATCTTCGGTATCGAAGTTGACGAAGCAGCGAATACGGCAGCACGTTTTGGTTCTGAAGGTACAATCACTACAGCAAATAGTAAAATTAAAGCTATGGTTATTTCTACTAATGAAGAACTTGTTATTGCACAAGATGCAGTAAGCCTAATCTAGTTCGGCGATTAGCTAAATCAGTTTAATTTTAAAATAAGGAAGGTGTAAACGCACCTTTCTTTCTTCTCAATCCCAATATAAGGTGACGCTAGTGGCTCGCACTATAATGCTTATCCCAGTTGGCGCAGGCGTAGGCGTAACTTCTGTTAGTCTAGGTATGGTTCGTGCGTTTGAACGCAACGGCCTAAACGTTAACTTTTTCAAACCTATTGCTCAACCTCGCCAAGGCGAAAAAGGTCCTGAGTTATCAACTGAAATTATCCGTCAAGGAACGAATGCATCACCTGCAACACCGTTCACTTTATCACACGCTGAAAAATTAATCGGCGCGGGTAAAACTGACGTACTGCTTGAAGATATCGTTGAGCGTTTTGAATCGCACATGGTTGATGCTGAAATCGTTGTTGTTGAAGGTCTAGTACCAACAGCAAAACAACCTTTTGCTAACCACGTAAACTACAACATCGCAAAAGCACTTGATGCTGAAATGATCTTTGTGACTAACCCAGGCACAGATTCATCAGAACAGCTAAAAGATCGTTTAGAGATCGCTTGCTCAAACTTCGGTGGCAGCAAAAACAAACGCATCATTGGCTGTGTGATCAACAAAGTTGGCGCACCACTTGATGAAGCGGGTCGTAACCGTCCAGATCTGGCTGAAATGTTTGAAGCAAACGCAGGTAATGCTAGCCATAACCTAGAAGTGCTACAAGTATTTGGCAAAAGCCCAATGCCGATCCTTGGTTGTATTCCTTGGAATGCAGAACTGATTGCACCTCGTGCAAAAGATCTGGCTAAGCACTTAAATGCTGAAATCCTAAACGAAGGCGACATCGAAGAACGTCGTCTAGTGGGTATCACGTTCTGCGCACGTTCTATTCCAAACATGCTTGAGCATTTCCGTCCAGGTGGCTTATTAGTTACTTCTGGCGATCGTGCTGACGTTATCGTTGCGGCATGTCTTTCGGCAATGAACGGCGTTAAAATTGGCGCATTGCTACTAACAGGTGATGTACGTCCAGACGCAAGTGTATTAAAACTTTGTAGTCAAGCAATGGCTACAGGTCTACCAATCATGCTAACGCCAACGAATACTTGGCAGACTGCATTAACGCTTCAAAACTTCAATCTTGATATCCCTGCAGATGACAAACCACGCATCGAAGCAGTTCAAGAATACATTGCAAGTCACATCGACAAGCAATGGATTGAAACGTTAACGGTTGGCACTAAACGTACTCGTCGTCTATCGCCACCTGCATTCCGTTACCAGTTAACTGAATTAGCGCGTAAAGCGAAGAAACGTGTTGTACTACCTGAAGGTGAAGAGCCACGTACAATTGAAGCGGCTAACATCTGTGCTGAACGCGGTATCGCGACACCAGTACTGCTTGGTAACCCAGCTGAGATTAAACGTGTTGCAGAAAGCCAAGGTATCACCTTGTCTGCCGGCGTTGAAATCGTAGATCCAATAACATGTCGTGAAAAATATGTTGCTCCTATGGTTGAACTGCGTAAAGCCAAAGGCCTTACTGAAGTAGTAGCACGTGAACAACTAGAAGATAACGTTGTGCTTGCGACTATGATGTTAGAACAGTCTGAAGTTGATGGTCTTGTATCTGGTGCCGTGCACACGACAGCAAACACAATTCGTCCAGCACTGCAGTTGATCAAAACAGCACCGGGTTCAAACCTAGTGTCTTCAATCTTCTTCATGTTGCTACCTGATCAAGTGTTAGTGTACGGTGATTGTGCAATTAACCCAGATCCAAATGCGTCTCAACTTGCTGACATCGCGATTCAATCTGCTGATTCAGCGAAAGCATTCGGTATCGATCCTCGCGTTGCTATGATCTCTTACTCAACTGGTTCATCTGGCCAAGGTAGTGATGTAGAGAAAGTACGTGAAGCAACTAAGATCGCACAAGAACGTCGCCCTGATTTAATCATCGACGGTCCATTACAGTACGACGCTGCTATCATGGAAAATGTTGCGAAAAGCAAAGCGCCAAACAGCCCTGTAGCTGGTAAAGCGACTGTATTTGTATTCCCAGATCTTAATACTGGTAACACAACTTACAAAAGCGGTACAGCGCTCTGCAAACCTAATCTCTATTGGTCCAATGCTGCAAGGCATGCGTAAACCTAGTAAATGATTTATCACGTGGCGCATTGGTAGACGATATCGTTTACACAATCGCACTTACAGCGATTCAAGCTAAGCGAATTAAGCTTCTTTCTTAGTCTCAAATCTCTGATAAACGTGTTTAAGGCTTTCCCTAGGGAAGCTCTTTTTTGATCACCTATCTAATACTTAATATCAGGCTATGCCTATTTTGACAATTTTGGCATTTTGCCATTTACTAATGACTTAGAAGTTTTAAAAATAGAAAAACCTTCCACCACATACAGTTGACCACTACATATATCTAACTACTATGAAGTCGATTTTCGTCAGTACGGTAAACGCGACAGAAAGTGAATTGAGTTGTGTCTCTCGACGCGGCTAATATCCATAATAAGATTAAGACATCAAATACATCAAATACATCAAATACATCAAATACATCAAATTTTCTCCTAGTAATAATCCATAACAGCTATGTAATAGCCCTGTAATGTTTTTTTGATAATGAATGTTTTAGTATTCATCTACTAGTTTAAAAAATATCTAATATCTAGTAAATTTCCTAGGAATAATAAAAATGAAATGTTGTAAAGACTCAATGCTACAGCGAGTCAATAGAAAATGGTTTGATAAATTATTGTATAGCGGTATCTATAAATGTAATCGCTG
>NZ_ABCQ01000017.1 GCF_000170855.1 Moritella sp. PE36
TTATGGCGGGTTAAATAGCTACTTTGCTCTGGTGTAATTTGATCAAATTTTTCAAGAAAAAATAGGTTTACCGCAGCATCCAATACCGTATTTACATTACAAAATAAATTAAAGTCTTGAGCATCAGTTAAAAATCCCTTGCCTGACTGCTCGCGTAAATACATTAAAATACTAGCAGAATCTGTTAAACCAATATCTTTACCAGCTTGCTGGTCTTGTAGAAAAGGCACTTTTTTCGTCGGAGAAAGTTTTGCGCTGCTATCAGCATCCGTTTCGATGAATTCACATTCTAAACCGCCGTTTAGTTGACCTTCCAATAATGCAATGCGGCAATGACGAACAAATGGCGAAGTGTAGCTTCCGTATAATTTCATATTAATTCCTTGTGTCACCTTTGGCCAAAACCCTTATTGGCTATTTGGCCTATGCTAAATCCTTATCGTATTGGTAATGAGTGTGCCATTAAAGGTCTTTAAAGCACAAGGATGATTTCTTCGAATCGATGTGAATGCTATGTCGATATAGAACACGATGGATTCTATGGTGTTGAACTAATGGCAACAGGCTATCACCCGCCAGTCATGTTGAGCCGTGAGTTCAAGGCCTAGTTCACGGTTAATGCAAGCGCAATGGCCACGTTAAAGGCGACAATGTGAAACCTGAGCCACATCGACAGCGTCCGGAGTGAGTTTCACGGCTAATTTTAGCTCGTACACTTGCAGCTTAGAGCAATAATGTTAAGCCATTTCTGCCCCATTTCGGCTTAGAGTCCTTACTCTGTCATGATATGAGCATACCGATTTGCCATATATTTTATTATGGATAAGTTCTATTGATCAATCGCAAACCTAGTTTTATATACAGCTATAACTGTATTTATTTTATTTGATAGATATTTGCTATTTTTTTATTAACCATTTGTAATTACTTATTAATTTGATATTATTGAGGGTAATTAAATTGGAATTGGATTCGCGTTATACGGAATTCCGTATAACTAACGGTTATATGCCCCTTGGAGTATTGTAATAATGGAAATGAATACATTAATACTGTTTGTAATTGCTGCACTATCTATAAACCTGATTCCCGGTCCTGACGTGATCTACATTGTGACAAATACCATGAAAGGAAAAATGAAGTCTGGTATCAAAGCTTCATTGGGTTTAGGTGTTGGCTATTTGATTCATACTTTAGCTGCTGTTTTAGGTCTTTCTGCATTAATTTTGAGTTCTTCATTTTTATTTACAATCATCAAATATTTAGGCGCAATCTACTTGCTTTACCTAGGTGTGCAATCGCTTATTAATTGCTATCGAAATGAATCTAAAATTTGTGTTGAAAATACAAATGAAAAACAAAGTAATATTTTCAAGCAAGGCGTTATTGTTAGTGTATTAAACCCTAAGGTTGCAATGTTCTTTTTAGCATTTCTACCGCAGTTTATTGACCCTACTGCACTTAATGCTACAAGTGAGTTACTGACCTTAGGTTTGTTATTTAGTGCGTTAGCAACAGGTTGTAACTTGTTCTATGCAAGTTTAGGCAGTATTTTATTCAGTAGTCCTAAAGCACAGAAATACTCAAGGGTACTTGAAGGTGTATCTGGAACTATCTTAATTGGTTTAAGTGCTAAAATAGCTTTAAGTAGTAATAAATAGTGCGTATGACAGGGCGTTAATCCTAATTTTATTATACTTTATGTAATGTGAACTACATCCTTTAAAGCTCGAGCACTAAGCCATTTATGTCCATCAATGGCTTAGGGTGATCGCTCTAAGCCGTGTGATCGCTCTAAGCCGAAACTGCCCCATTCTGTGTTAGAGTTTTAACTCAATCAGAATGTTAACATATCAATTTTCTTTACATTTACTAATGCAGAGAATCGGGTCCGTTTCTCATTTCACATAATGTATAGAAGTGAGCCGAAACAGCGAAATGTATCACTTAGCCATACAATAAATGGAAAATAGGTAGCTACCAGTTTAAACGCCACTGATGTTCAATTCTAAACTGTTTAGGTGTTAACGAGCTATATAATTTAAACGCTTCATTAAATGAGCGAACGGAATTGAAATTACTTTGTTCCGCAATAATCGAAATCGGAGTGGATGTTCTCGCCAATAACCTCTGAGCTTTCTTAATCCTGATATGCCTATATAACTCGGTAAAGTTAGTATCTAGTTCTTTCTTTAACAATCTCTTCAAAGATGACTCACTCATATTCAATTTCGAGACACAATCAGTAAAAGACCGAATTTCATCAGCACTAATATACTCTATAAGTTTAGGTAGCCAGACTTGTGGAGTGGCTGTTATATACGACTCATTTTTATCACAACTGGTGCGTAGGGAATCAAGAATACTAATCACTTTGGTTACTTGTTCGACTGAATTAGACCGCTTCATTTCTAACATAGGTGCTTTATATAGAGTTTCTTTACATTTTGTATCCAGTGTTAAAGTAACCACCTGATTAATAGTCTTTAGCCAATGCATAACAGGTTGAAGCTCAGGGATGGCAGTGTCGAGCAGCTCATTTCCAAATAACACCACCACGATATCTTGAGCCTTACTTTCGCAATCCCAAGTATGTCGTACATATGGTGGAATGAGAAGCAACTCACTCTCCTTTGTTCTAGATACTGAATCACCGATATAACGCTTACCATTACAATTAGTTAACATTATTAATTCATAACTGTCATGAGCATGGAATTCAAACATTGGAGAACTATTTTTTAAATGATGAACTCGGATCGAACGGTTCGGTGGAAAACGAGTTAACTTGATATTTGCCATTTGGACTAAAACCTCTCGAAGACGAGCTTAAACCACTAAAAGTACCATGGGTAGTTGTTAAAGTTAAGAACTAGGTAAGAAAATGAATAGCCAATTTTTTACATTTTAACTCTCGTACATATTTTTAATTTATTAAGGTAACTAGCATGGGTAATGAAAATCTAAATATTGTTTTCGATTTGGACGGAACCATAATTAAACACGGGAAGCCGTTAGATAGCCAAAAGGCTAAAGATATAGTAAGGCTTACATCGGGTTATAATTTGTTTTTTGCATCAGCCAGACCGATTAGAGATATGTTACCGTTAATACCAGAAGAATTGAGAGGTGCTACATTTATCGGTTGTAATGGTGGGCAAGCATGGAAACATGGGGATATGATTTTCTCAAACCAATTTTCCTATGAAGAAATAGGACCTATAATTGCCCTTTTAAAAACTAAATCGATCCCCTATGTTATTGATGGTGATTGGAAATATTCTTTTTCACAAAAGAAACACGACTTCCACAGTTATATTGAATCACTATCAAATTTTAGAGTATCTGAGGAAGAAATCATTACGCATGGCATTACTAAGATCTTAATTCTCTGCTCAAAAGTAAAAAAAAATATCGAGCAGTTTATTCTGTCTAACAATCTGAAATGTAGTCTTCATTCACATACTCATGACAATATTTTTGACTTAACACCCATTAAAACGAACAAAGCAGAAGCCCTTAATAAACTCGGCGTCGAATTCGAGAACACTTTGGCAATAGGTAACGACTACAACGACTTTGACATGTTAGATAATTCGAAAATATCGATTTTCGTTGGAGAGACTGGTACTTATGATAAAGCAAATTACCGCTGTTCATTTGATTGTGTTTTAGATGTAGTGGAAGATATTATAAAAAATTCGAGTTGTAATCACTAAAGTAGTTTAAGGGGAGTCAGGGCATCAGTTGGGTACCTTCACTTCTCCCACAATATCTAATGAGTATTACCATCAGGTAGAACAATGACTCTAACAAGGTTTTGTCCATCAATGGCTTAGGGTGATCGCTCTAAGCCGAAATTGCCCCTTTCTTTGTTAGTTCCGTTACTCACTCACAATATGCTCATATCGGTTTTCCATACATTTACTCATGTGAGGAATGGGATTGATTTATCATATCTCAACTGCTCACGCGAACCTATTGCGAGCATAATTGGGATCCAGTATTTAACTAGGTCGGTATCATGCTGAGGGGGTGTTCACCAAAATAATCTTGGTGATACATTAGATATTTCAAGGGTTTAACTGTAAGAAGTAAGACACTAATAGGACGATTACATCTCACAATCAAGAAAGCCTCCAACTAGGAGGTAAAATTCAACGAACCAATACAGCATTCACATTGTTGTGGTCAACTAATTCAAATTAAACTAACAACTTAAATCTTTAAACCGTCGAGTGCCGCAAACTTTTAACTAACAGAAAAATGCCAATTAAATTGTTCCTCCGACTCACTCTCTTTCTTAAAATTATTTTTTTCAAGAACCGTATAAGAGGCTACATTCGTTTTATCTGTCGAAGCTATTACCGCCTTAACTTTTGCTTGCTTTGCAGCCCAATTAATTATGCCTTGTACGGCTTCGGTCATATACCCTTTTCCCTGAAACTGTTCATATGTTCCGTAGCCAATTTCAATTTCACCCTTATCATTGGGCTCACCTTGAAAGCAAACATCAGCCACTGATCTATGTTCATCTTTATCAATAACTGTCCATAAAGTAGAAAAAAGGTAATTTTTATTCTCGTCTTTCAAACTAGGTAATATTGATTGCTCTAACGCGTCTTTTAATAAGGGGGTGATCACCATTGATGAGTTATTTAGCTTTAATTCGGCTTCTAAAGAATGATCGTTTTTAATGTATTTCAACATTTGCTGATAAGTTAAAGGTTTTAAAATTAATCTATTGGTTTCTATCACGTTGGCTATTCTCTTTATTTTAGGCTTTGTATTTATATTGACGATAAATTACTGCTAAGTTAGTTTCCGTACATACTGTTGTATTAATGCTATTTAATGAATTATTATACGATTACTATAAATGAAAAAATTTGGAATATCTTTGCTTTACAGGTGTTATTGTTTGTCAAACTGGCGATAAATTCTGGGACTTCGGCCAAAGTGCTTTTTAAACCTGTCACTAAACGCAGACAGATTTTGATAACCTACAGACTCTGCAATAGTTGTTATTGGCAATGTTGATTGAATAAGTAAGATTTGCGCCTCTTTCATTCTTTGTTCTCTTATATAATTTAGCGGGGTAAAGCCTAATTGCTCTTTAAAAAGAGTTGATAGCTGCCGCACACTTAAATGCGCTGCCATAGCGACCTGTTCTAGCGAAACGCTAGTTGCGACATGATCATCTAAGAATGTTTTGGCCAACAAAATACGTTTATCTATTTTCTCGTTATTAATTAATGGTTTGGAAATTAAGTCTAGTAACATTATTAAAATTTGTTCTTGATTTAATGCTGATACAGCGAGGTCTTGCAGTTGGCAACTAATGAAATAAATATAACTTTTTACTGTTGGCGTCAATTTTAAAAATGGTGGTAATTCCCTTAATGTGTCTCTCCACGCTAAAGGAACATTGGCGAGAATAAATCTATTTTCTTGTTCAGCAATAAATGAATGTTTGTTACTAGCAGAAACAAAAGCAATAACATCGTTATTGACCTTAGCTTGATCACCTTCTATTTCTAATACTAAATCACCACTAATCGGCAGTATTAGTTGATGAAAATCATGCCCATGACTTGGGCTTTCAATATCATTACATTGAATGTCTATCAATAAAGGATGTTTCAAAGATCATTGCCTACAAACGAAGTAAATTGGTTATTCATTATAAACTATTTTTATTACGCTTAGCATTGTAGTTGTCTAATAAAATTGGCCATTATATCGGAGGTTCAAGGCTATATTTGAGATACTTAAACTAACCTTGAAACTGCGAATTAGAACTAATGGTCTAACACGCTTATGTCCATCAATGGCTTAGGGTTATCGCTCTAAGCCTTGTGAACACCAAGGGACTCTGTCGTACCATAACTACCAAGCGACTTTGTCGTCCTCCCCCCACTCTATTCCCGAATCCCCGCCTTGCTTGAGATACCCAAAAAACTAACTAAACTGAATGTGTACGCCCACATATAAGGAAAAATGAATGGGACATTGTTACAACACGATAAATATCAACGCACCTATCGAAAAAGTTTGGGAAACCATCAGTAACTTCCACGATTTATCATGGGCTGAAGGTGTGATCACTTCTTTGCGTATCGTCGGTGCGAAGCAAGGTGACGAAATAGGGGCGAGACGGGTATTAAACGACGCTTTTCATGAAACCTTAACCGAGTTAGATGCAGCGCAGCATAGTTTTTCATACAGCATTGATGATGGGCCGGGTCCAATCGCTAAAGATGCGGTAGACAACTATATTGGCAGCGTTAAATTATCGCAGACACATAACGGCACTTTCGTTGAATGGCGTTCAAGTTTCGAGTCAACGAATAGCAAAGAAGTCGCTGAGTTCTGTGATCCGATTTACCAAGCGCTATTATCTGCACTGCAAGAAACATACTCTTAGCTACAAAAATGTAACCTTTAACAAAAGTAGTCGTTAAAAAGGAAGCATTTCAGCTTCCTTTGATTATTCATGTCTCAACCATTACTAGCCAATACATTACTAATCAATACTTTATTAAAAAACAAGTAGTTATACATGAGCAAGACGTTTATTGATTATAAATCAGCTAATGCAGTTTCAACTTTTTTAGCCACGTTCTTCGGCACCCACTGACTCCACATCACTTTATTATTCAATAAGAAGTGTTCTGCGGCATAGTCACCATCAGCTTGCTCTTCTTGTATCCAGGCCAACTGCTGATTCATTTGCATATTAGTAAATGAACGCTTAGACAGGTACTGCATCACCCCAGGCTCTCTTTTCGAAAAACTGGTTGTGACAATAGTCTGTACAGGCGCGGCAGGATAATCCGTCACTTTCGGGTTTTCACAATCTTCGATGATAGTACAGTTTTCAAATTCTTCACGATTAAAACCAGTGCCAAAATCAACACGTACCATATCGTATTTATCCATGATCGCGGTTGGCGACCAATAATAGCCAAACCATGCTTCTTTATTTTCGTACGCTTTAACCATAGAACCCGCTAATCCAGCACCGGAACCCGGATCAACTAAGTCAAAGCCATAATCAGCCAGATCCATCGCGTTGAATAAGTTGGTGGTTGAGATCTGACAAGTCCAGCCCGCAGGGCAAGCCATGAAAGCAGAACGACTTGGGTCTTCGGGGTGTTTGAATAATTTAGCATTAGCCTTAATACCAGCTAGCGTAGCCAAAGATGGATCCTTCTCGACCATATAGGCAGGAACCCAAAAACCAGAAACCGCACCGTCAGACAGTAAATCACCGGCAACAACAATACGCCCTTCTTCACCACCTTTAGCTAATGTCGCTCGGATCTGGTTTGTCCAGAATTCGGGCGCAATATCCGGGGTGTTTTTTTCAATCATTGACGTCGCTGTTATTGTCGAATTGCCCGGTACTATTTCAACATCACAATCATAGCCATGCTCTAAAATAAAAGCATCAATATTGGCGACTAAGGTTGCACTACCCAAATTCATATCTGCAATAGTCACTGAACCACACTCAGCTGCGAACGTATTCTCTGCGGCAAACGAACTAAAAGATGCCATGGTTAACAGCATTGCTAAAGGCGCTTTTTTAAACATAATAAAACCTCAAATTAAACTAGGTATATTGATTGATATATGCCCAAGCTACTTCAAAATGCACAATCAGCAAACCGAAAGAAGAGTATATTCAAGGCATGAAGTCGAGGATTTAGTTATTCTAAATCAAGACTTCATAACGCCGAAGATGCCTTCGTTCGGCTTGCCCTACGGGAGACGAGCAAGAATAACAGCACAGCGTTACAATATTTGAAAATGGAATAGCCATTATCTACATATTGCGCCTTGTGCTGTTATCCCTGCTCGTCTCTGATATAGCATCTTGAAGTAACTTGGGTATACCTTACGATATTGTACTCATTATTTTCCACTAAACCTTCATTTTCACTAAAATATGTTAATTAAACAGTCAAATTCAAAAAGTTAGCTGCAAACGATAATATGATTGGCGCTTATTCAAACATACACAATACTTAATATAAATGAGTGGATAAGGATGCCAAGCGTGAAACGTGAATCAATGGAATTTGATGTTGTCATTGTCGGTGCTGGTCCCGCGGGGTTGTCTGCGGCCTGTCGCTTGCGTCAACTTGCACTTGAATCAGACACCGAACTCAGCGTTTGCGTACTCGAAAAAGCGGCCGATATCGGTGGCCATATCCTTGCAGGTACGATCTTTGAAACCCACGCATTAGACGAACTTTTCCCCGACTGGAAAAACTTAAACACACCAGTGACTAACACAGTCAAACAAGATGATACCTGGTTACTCAAAAATGCAACCACAGCACGCCGCGTCCCTAGTATGTTAGTGCCATCAAGCTTAGACAACAAACATAACTATATCATCAGTCTTGGCGATTTATGTATTTGGTTAGCCAAGCAAGCTGAAGATTTGGGTGTTGAAATATTCACTGGTTTTGCCGCTAATGAATTAACATTTGATAACGATGGCAGCGTCAAAGGGGTGATCACGGGTGACATGGGTCGAGACAAACACGGTAATGAAAGAGACAATTTTATGCCGGGCATGGAACTCATTGGTAAATATACTTTAGTCACCGAAGGATCACGCGGTCATTTAGGCAAACAATTAATCGAAAAATACCAGTTAGATAAAGACGCTGATCCACAGCATTACGGGCTGGGCATTAAAGAACTGTGGCAAATAGATCCAGCCCTTCATCATCCGGGATTAGTCATGCACAGCATCGGCTGGCCACTAGCTGAACACGGAGCCACTGGTGGTGGGTTTCTCTATCACGTTGGCAAAGATCAGGTTTATGTCGGTCTCATCACCGATTTAAACTACCAAAATCCCTACCTCAGTCCTTTCGAAGAATTTCAACGCCTTAAATTACATCCCTCGTTCAGCCGCTATCTAAAAGGTGGAAAACGCCTTGCTTACGGCGCCAGAACCATCACCAAGGGTGGTTATAACTGCCTCCCTAAGATGGTGTTCCCCGGCGGCCTATTACTGGGTTGTGATGCGGGGACTTTGAATGTAGCTAAATTAAAGGGCACGCATACCGCAATGAAAACGGGCATGATAGGTGCTGAATCGGTGTTTGCAGCAATGGCGTTAAATCGCTATAAAGCCAACGAAAAACAAGAGCAAGAACAAGACTTAAATAAAGCGTTAAACAAGGATGAAAAATTGAATGAAGAGATCGATACTGGTAACAGCCTCGAACATTTCACCTTATTGTATAAATCGTCATGGGTATATCAAGAGTTATACCAATCCCGTAATTTTGCCCCCATTACCCACAGATGTAATGCCATGCTAGGCGTGACTTGGTTTGAACAGAACATACTGCATAAAAGCTTACCCTTTACCCTGCACGATTCAAAACCAGACCATAGCCAATTACAAAAAGTCACTCGATCGTCAGCAATCACTTACCCTAAACCAGATAACCTTTTAACCTTTGACCGCCTCAGTTCGGTGTTTTTAGCTAATATACAACATGATGCCGATCAGCCATGCCACCTTAAACTTACCGACTCCAGTATACCTATGTGTACTAACCTACCCCTCTTTGCAGAGCCTGCGCAACGTTATTGCCCTGCTGCAGTTTATGAAATAGTCACGATAGATAAAGAAGTAAAGTTCCAAATCAATGCTGAAAACTGCATCCACTGTAAAGCTTGCGACATAAAAGATCCGTCACAAAACATCGTGTGGACACCACCGGAAGGCGGCAGCGGACCTAACTATTCCGGCATGTAATGAACACCGCCCTTATGGCCTTACCCTTATATTCATAAAATTCAGATGTAAAAAAGCACAACTAATCAGTGATTAGTTGTGCTTTAAGGTTAAGCTGTTTAATTAGCGCAGTGAGTTACGCAATTAACCAACTTTATCTAGCTTTACCGGCTTTAGCTTTACTACTTTTGCATTGACGTAGTCAGCAACCGCCGCTTGTTGTTCTTTGCTTAAGTACAAACCAAGCTTGGTACGACGCCATAATACGTCTTCCGCTTTCTTGGCAAATTCAGTTTCAATTAAGTAATCAATTTCACGACTGTAAACACCGTGGCCAAAGTGAATACCGAAATCAGCTTCAGATGTACATCCCGCAAATAAGTCCCAAGAATCGGTACCAAACTGATTAACATAACGCGTCGCTGTTTCAGGGTTTAACCATAAATGCTGTGAACAGATGTTTTCAACTAACTGCGCACGTGGGTAGTTAAAATCACCACCAGGAAGCGCTGTATCAGCTGTCCATGAATCACCCATTTTATCAAAGTACGGTGAAATTAGTTTCATTGCCGACTCCGCTAGTTTACGGTAAGTCGTTAACTTGCCACCGAAGATAGATAGCAATGGCGCTTGTGTGCCTTCTTGCTCAATTTCCAGTGTGTAATCACGGGTGATTGCTTGTGGTGATGAAGATTCGTCATCACACAATGGGCGCACGCCGCTGTAAGTCCAAACCACATCACTTGGGTTAAGTTGCTTAACAAAATGTTCGTTTACCACGTCAATCAGGTAATCAACCTCATCATCAGAGATCGCGACTTTACGTGGGTCGCCAACATATTCAACATCTGTCGTACCGATAATTGAGAAGTCTTCCATGTAAGGAATAACAAAAACAATACGGTTATCTTTATTTTGGAGAATGTAAGCTTGCTCTTCGTCATGGATACGCGGGACAACGATGTGTGAACCTTTCACTAAACGAATGTTACGTGGAGAGTTTTCTTCCATGCTGTCATCGAAGAATTGTTTAACCCAAGGGCCCGCTGCGTTCACTAATGCACGAGCAGTACGCTCAAAACGAACATTAGTTTGTTCGTTTAACATAGTTACTTGCCATAAACCATCTTTACGAACGGCTTTTTCTACACGGCAATAGTTTTCAACTTCGGCGCCGTTACGTTGTGCAGCCATGGCATTTAGGATCACTAAACGCGCATCATCAACCCAGCAATCTGAATATTCAAAACCTTTGGTAATTTCTTTTTTAAGTAAGCCTGATTTCGCTAAATTTACTTGTTTACTGCCTTTTAACGTCGTACGTTTACCCAAGTTGTCATACAAGAACAAACCTGCACGAATCAGTATTGCAGGGCGTAAGAAAGGACGATGTGGTAAACGGAAACGCATTGGTTTAACAATGTGTGGCGCTTTCTTAAGTAATACTTCACGTTCTGCTAGTGCTTCAGATACCAGACGAAATTCGTAATGTTCAAGATAACGTAAACCGCCATGAATTAGCTTAGAGCTTGCTGATGACGTTGCTGAAGCAAAATCGGCTGCTTCATATAAACCAACAGTGAGGCCTCGGCCAGCAGCATCTGCAGCAATACCTGCACCATTAATACCGCCGCCTACAACGATCAGATCTAACACTCTATTGTTCACGTCATTGGTCATTACTTTCTGATTTCCATTATCCATACTAAACTCACTTTAATACATTCTTGTTTGAGCGAACGACCGCTATCGAACATCTGCAACTAATATAGAACATTTTTCTATTAAAATCACCACTTACTTTCGAATGCGCGCATTTATTTTTACATTTCGAACATTTAACTTTGGGTTTAGCCGACTGTGAATGCTCGAATGACGATTAAACATTAAAACCATGTCAACATGATGACAAACATAGACCAAATAATGCCAAAACACATAAAAAATCAAAAAAAAGAGCGCCACTATATAAACACTTTCTATTTATATAACCGGCACTCTTTCTATTTAGACTAGGATGACGACCTATTGGCAATCAAACTCAAACACGATTACAGTAAATCGTCTTCTTCGTCATGACCTTCAGACCATGACTGTGCCGCTTTAACAGCACGTTTCCAACCACGGTAACGACGTTGACGTTTCACTTCATCATCGTGTGGTACAAATGATTTTTCGATAACAGCTTTATCAGAAAGTTCATCGAGACCATCCCAGAAACCAACAGCCAGACCAGCAAGGTATGCAGCACCTAGCGCAGTTACTTCTGTTACAGCCGGACGTAATACCGTTGTATTTAGTACATCAGCTTGGAATTGCATTAGGAAGTTATTTGCTACTGCACCGCCATCTACACGTAATTCAGCTAATTTGATACCTGAATCTGCTTGCATTGCATCAAGTACATCACGTGTTTGATAGGCAATACTTTCTAGTGTTGCACGGATAATGTGGTTTGCACCCACACCACGTGTTAGACCAACGATCGTACCACGTGCATATGCATCCCAGTACGGAGCGCCTAAACCAGTAAATGCAGGAACAACATAAACACCGTTTGATGAGTCTACTTTGGTGGCAAAATATTCAGAATCTTTCGCATCGGCAAGTAATTTCATTTCGTCACGTAACCATTGGATAGAAGCTCCACCCATGAATACTGCGCCTTCAAGTGCATAGGCAACTTCACCGCGTGGACCACATGCTAAGGTAGTTAATAGACCATTTTGCGATGTTACTTTTTCTTTACCCGTATTCATTAATAAGAAACAACCAGTACCATACGTGTTTTTCGCTTGACCTTGCTCTACACACATTTGACCGTAAAGTGCAGCTTGTTGATCACCAGCAATACCAGCAAGAGGGATACGCGTACCGCCCTTACCACCGATGTTCATTTGACCATACACTTCTGAAGAAGATTTCACTTCTGCCATCATTGATAGTGGAATATCAAGGATCTTAAGTAGTTTTTCATCCCACTGTAGTGTATTGATATTAAACAGCATTGTACGTGATGCATTCGTGTGGTCTGTTACATGAACGCGTCCTTGGGTCATTTTCCAAACTAACCAAGTATCAACGGTACCGAACAATAGTTTACCGGCTTCAGCGTCTTCACGTGCACCCTCTACATTATCAAGGATCCATTTAATTTTTGTACCTGAGAAGTACGGGTCAACAACAAGGCCTGTATTTTCACGAACATACTCTTCAAAACCTGCATCTTGTGCTTTTAATTTATCGCACATATCCGCGGTACGACGACACTGCCATACGATTGCATTATAAACTGGCTTGCCTGTTTCTTTATTCCAAACAATAGTCGTTTCACGTTGGTTGGTAATACCGATAGCGGCGATTTCATCGCTGGTGATACCTGTTTTCGCTAATACTTCAACTAACACTGAACTCTGAGTTGCATAAATTTCAAGTGGATCATGTTCAACCCAACCGGCTTGCGGATAGATTTGCGTAAATTCACGTTGAGAAACGCTGACAATATTTGCATCGTGGTCAAGAATAACGGCACGAGAACTAGTTGTACCTTGGTCTAAAGCAATAATGTATTTTTTCTCAGTCATTATGAAGTCCTTTTAATTTCATTTGGTAGAGTACTTTATACTTAGTGTTTAAAGTAATAGGTCTTATTTTACTTATTCGTGGTAAACAATATCGTATTCAAAGTCGATTAGGTATTATTCAACATTTATTAAACAATGATTCATCGTTGCCAGATTATACTTTAGCAACTTCACCTTCAGCGGATTCATCATCACACTGGTTTGGGATAGTACAACCGTGACCTGCTGATGGTAGAAATTGACCAATCACTTTTGGATATAACCAGCCACCGAAACATGCACCTACAATTGGGCCTAAGATTGGTACGATGAAGTAAGGAATATCTTTAGCACCTGTTAGTGCGTAGTCCCAACCTGCGAAATAAGCGAATAGTTTAGGACCAAAGTCACGTGCAGGGTTCATTGCAAAACCAGTTAGTGGACCTAAAGAACCACCGATAACTGCAATTAGTACACCGATAAGTACTGGGTTCATTGCGCCGCGTGGTTCACCGTTACTTTCATCACCCAATGCTAAAATAGCAAACATCAATACCGCAGTGATCACGAACTCAACCGCAAATGCACCAATGAATGTTAATGATGGATGTGGGTAAGTTGAGAAAATACCTGCTGTCGATAATGCCGCTTCACTGCTACGTAGGAAACCGTTTGCGATTTCGTAGTCAGTAAATAAGTTGCTATATAAGCCGTATACTAAAGCTGCTGAGCAGAAAGCACCGGATAGTTGCGCGAAAATATAAGGTAATACTTTGCTTTTATCAAATCCGTGAAAAGCTGCTAAAGCAATCGTCACAGCTGGGTTAATGTGAGCACCAGAAACACCAGCGGTACAGTAAATAGCAATTGCTACACCCATACCCCAGATAATACTGATTTCCCATTGACCAAAACTAGCGCCTGTTAATACTAATGCCGCTACACAGCCGACACCAAAAAATATTAACAGTCCAGTACCAATAAACTCAGCTAGGCATTCGCCCATCAGAGTACGTTGTTTATTGTTAGCCATGATTCATTCCTTTGTTTTATTTTATGTAGGGTGTACACAATGTTCGTGTGGATTTGAATTTACACTTTTAATACATAATTAAAACAAATAAAGAATAAAAATGAGCGTTCGAGCACAAAAATACGCTCAAATGAGACATGCTGAATCAAATTTACTTACAAAATACTCAGTATCGAGCTGGTTTGACCAGGTTGTAGACACTCACTCGTTAGGTATAATACATTCGCTTAACATACCTATTACTTTAGTGATATTTTTGTTCGCGATGGATGGCATTCACTCTAACTTAGTGATAAACGCTTAACCCTAGTGCCAAGTTAGTTTTTAATTATAAACTCATGAGAAAAATGAAAAATAAAAGGGATACCTATTGAATCGAAGCAAGGTTCAATAGGTATTGTTGTAATAATGATTGTAATTATAGCGGCTACTGAGGAATTTAAACATGAGCACTTGATTTCGATATCGCACTTTTAATTAGCATCCGTTAAATTGAACCGATCCAACTTTTATGGGGGCATTAGGGTTCCAGTGAGTTACTGCCATTAAAGTCGCCATATAACACACGATTTTTGCCCGCGATCTTGGCTTCATACAAGAGTGCATCGGCTTGCTTCATGATACTTTCGATTAATTTAATCTGATCAATTGATGACGTTGTCACAGCCCCACCAGACATGGTCACGTGAAACTCAATATCTTCACTGTAATGTGGTAAGTTCGCTACCGCTTCACAGATGCGTTCAAATATATTAATTTGTTTATTATCTTTGTTATAAGCGATCAGCAAACCAAATTCTTCACCACCGAGACGTAATAATATGTCCTTTTCACGGATTTGTTGCTGAATAACGGTTGCAACTCGGATCAATACGTCATCACCAACCGGGTGACCATACGTATCGTTAACGTGCTTAAAATTATCTAAATCAATGATCATAAAAGAATAATATTGATGACGTTCTACACTTTTCAGTGCCGCCATAAAACCACGGCGATTTAATAAGCCCGTTAGCGGATCATGATGTGATTCAGTCGCTAATTTTTGCGATACCGTACGTAAATTCAAGGTATATAGCACCCAGCCAGCCAGTACAATAGCAATGAAATAGAAAGCGATATCAACAAGGCTGTTTTTAATTAAATAGGTAAGTTGATCACTCACTGAATTAGGCATAACTAAACGTAAATCGCTGGCTAAACCATCAAAGCTGAGCGGATCACTAAGTAGTGAATCACCAGGTATCGGCTTCGGATCATTAATAATGTGGAAGTCTGAGTCTATTCCTGCAACCAGATCCTCCCATAAAATGTCCATATTAAGCACACCGTAGAACTTTTTATTCATAAAAATAGCAATGGAGAAAGTAATAACGTCTTTATTTAAACTAAAATCTGCATAAGGACCCGAAATGAAAATATTGTTGCCCAGATTTTCAATACCCACACTGAATACCTTTTGCATATAAGGTCGTGTAAATAGTTTACTTTCAAATTCACTGGGCTTGATTACCAACGCATTATATTTTGGTGAGGTGATCACAAATTTATCCATAGAGATAAAATAAAGACTAATCACATCTTCTGCGCGGCCTGCCAAAAATGTCATCATTGGTGCGATCTTAATAGTCTCAGTGATCTTATCGTGTAATACCGAATTTGGCTCACAACCGGAACCATCACTTACCACTAAAAAATTGGTTTCAAAGTCGTACATTTGCTCACGACTCGGATTTTTTGATATTTGACAGGTATTATCTTCGGTACGCTTAAAGTTCAAGTTTGCCTTATTCGCTAATGGATCACTTAAACTGCTCAGTTGTGACATGCCATATTGGATAGCTTGAAGTTGATAGAAAAGTTCACCTAAACGCCCCTCTACCACTTGAAATGATTGTTGAAATTTATCTAACTGTTTGCTCTCAGAACGGTTGATCTGATAAATAAGAATGACACTGATAATAACAACTAAGTAAGTAACAACTCTATATTTCAAGATACACCTGTTCTTCGTATAATTTGGGCTAAGGATGATATACCGATTACATCTTAATGACTATATACAATATAGTATTAATAAGTAATTAGAACATTATGTTACGCAAAAACATAAAATTAAAGCATAATCTAACGTCTGTTATCACATCGCCAACACAAATTAAGAATAAAAACTAATCATAAGGTAATGATTTATTAAACAAAAAAGGCCACATCAAGCAACCTTCTCATTTATAGGTGGGGAGCATATTAGTTCAGGACTTGTCGACCTATGACCAGAATAACCACGCCACTATCGACAATACAAAGATACAAATTAAGTTGAGGTAGATACCTACACGCATCATTTCTGATTGCTTAATATGTCCAGTACTAAATACAATAGCATTAGGCGGCGTTGCCACAGGTAACATAAAGGCACAGGATGCCGCAATTGCGATCAAGACAGAAAGAATAACCGGTGACATACCAAGCGCCTCCGCAACCCCAGCAAACACCGGTATTACTGGCAAACTCAGTTAACATCACCACAAACGCAACAATGGTTAAGATAATAATGACCATACCCGCTTGTGAAAGCACATCACTCAAGCTTTCAGCTAAGAATACACTGGCACCCGTGGCTTTTAAAATATTACTTAAACAAATACCACCACCAAATAACAGTAATACACCCCAATCTGTGGTTTTCTCAATATCTTTCCAGTGAACCACGCGCGCGACGCCGACTAATACAATTGCCATTAATGCTACTAACGTATCAAACTTAGAAAAACCACCCAGCATCGCATTAACGGGCTTACTGAATATCCATAAAAATACCGTTAATGCAAAGATAGCGAGAGTAACAATTTTACCTTTATCCCACTCAATTGGTTTGTGGTCTAATTCGAATACTTCATTAAGATTTGGCTTAAGCAGCATGTACAGCACACCAACCGTCACAGGCAATAATATCAAGGAAATTGGTACACCGTATGACATCCACTCCGTAAAGCTCAAATCAAGTTGTGCCGCGGCAATCGCATTGGGTGGACTACCGACAATTGTGGCAATACCACCGATACTCGCACAATAAGCAATACCAAGCAGGACAAATACATACGTATTGTGACCGGTTTTTGTATTTACTTTATTTAATACACCGAGCACCAGAGGTAGCATCATCGCAGTTGTTGCGGTGTTACTGATCCACATAGACAAACCAGCTGTTACACCAAATAACATAAATACTGCAACATCCATTCTGCCTTTCGCCAGTACTAAAACTTTATCTGCAATCGCTTTATCTAACTCTTGTCTGTGCAAAGCCGCTGCCAGCGCAAAACCACCAAGGAACAAAAAGATGATTGGATTAGAAAAGTTATTTAACGCCGTTTGTGTATCAAACACCCCAAAAACGACTGCCAGCACAGGCACTAATATAGCGGTAATACTGACATGCAGCGCTTCGGTTAACCACAAAATAGCGACAAAACTCAGAATACTAAGCCCTAATACTACGTCCTTTTCAAAGGGCAAAAAATTATATAATAAGGCAAATAAAATAACATCTAGAATAACAATAACGCTGTTTTTATTTGTCAGCCACTCCATTGTATTGGTGGGTAGCGGTAGACTTTCATTTTTATTCATGTGAGCTCCATTCTCGTGATTACATTTACGCGCAAGTACTCCCATAGGGTTACTTTTATATATCCTATAATAAAATAGATATTATTAAGGCTAATAATCAGGGGTAAAATAACAGGAATATTCAATAAAGAGAGTTCACTCACATTTTACAAGGTTATTGTTATTTTTTAACCTGCCACCCCAAAATGAAAAACAATTAATCAACATAACCATCTGCATAAATTAACCTATTAACACAAAAAAATAGCCGTAATCGCGCCTGTTATTGGTCTAAAATTTCCACAGTTCTAGATCAAAGTGCTAATGTAAATATTTGTAAATAACGCTAAATAAGCCTATAATACGCAGGGTATTAGGGATCGTATATCAGCGCTTATACAGATTGAATAAAGGATAGAAAAGTTTGAATTTAATGTTCATGGAAATGGGAATTCTACTGTTTGTATTTTCAATGATTGTTTATGCAATTATCAGACAAACAAAAAAAATGATATCAACCAAAAATCGTCAAATTTTATCTAAGCACTACAAACGCATCACAGAAACAGAAACGGTATTGAAATATGCTGCGTTGCTTTCTTTCAATACTCGGCTTATTGTTTTATTACATGAACGTATTGTTTCATCGCTGAAAGCTATTTTAGCCGTTGAACCTAAACATGAAAATGTAAAACTGAGTATAAACCAACATAACAGCCATATATCAACAGCAAAAATAACATCTCTTTCAGGTACTTTCGTGGAGCCTACAGATGAACGAATTGCCATTGACTTGGCTCGAAGTATCTCTCGCCTTAAGAGCATATTACGTGATGAAGTAACACAGAAAAATATCACTTTACAAGATTGTCTAGCAGAAGAAAAAAAACTAGAACAGATACGTTTAAAACTGCGTCTTAGCAACTGCCTAATAAAAGCAACACAATTCTTTAAGCAAGGGAAATATAGCATCACCGAGAAGTTGCTAACCGACAACCTTGCCTTACTGGAATCAATTGAGATTAAAGATGAATATCTCACTGATCAATTTAATCAAATGACGACTTTATTAAATAAAGCAAATTTCGAACTATCACTGATTGAAATTAAAATACAATCCGATAAAGAAGCAACAGAAAATCTCACGTCGCTTGATACCTTATTTGATCAGAAACAGAAATAGATACAGAAAAATAGTGACTGAAATAAAAAAACCCGTTATCTGCTTTAGATAACGGGTTTTTCGCTAATAGACTAAGCTATTATTTATCTGCACGACTCATGAACTTGTGGTCCGTCGTATTGATCTTGATTTTTTCGCCGCTAGCGATGTATTCAGGTACTTGTACCGTAAGGCCAGTAGAAAGGATCGCTGGTTTAGTTCGCGCACTTGCCGACGCACCTTTAATTGACGGGTCAGTTTCTACAATCACCATTTCAACTGCAGAAGGTAGCTCGATAGATACAGGCTTGCCGTCAACAATAAGTACTTGAAGGCCTTGCGTGTCTTCTGTGATGAATAATAACTCATCAGCAATTGTTGCTTTATCTAGGCTGTAAGGTGTGTAGTCTTCTGTATCCATGAATACATATTCGTCACCGTCAGAGTAAGAGAATATAACTTGGCTACGTGTAAGATCAGCAAGGTTAAGGTTGTCGCTGTCTTTAAATACTACATCAATTTTTGACCCTGTAACGACATCGTACAAGCGCATGCGGTAGATGCTGCCACCGGCACGGCCTTGTGGTACTGAGCGCTCGATATCACGGATGATGTATACGCCGTTATTATATTCAACAGCGGTATTCTTTTTAACGTCACTTGCCTTTGGCATTTTAGGTATTCCCTATAATAAATTGTGTATAGAAAATAGCATAAAGGCTAAATCAGACCAAGCACTGCAACAAGGAAGCGCCGACTTCTTCACCATTTTTAACGACTTTATTGTATTACTAAACAAATATCTATTTAAGCATACCTTGGCTCACTGCCTTTTCCAGCTTCTGCTCCAACGAAGTCCACAGTTGCTTGCTGCCTTTAGCAATCCTACTGTTAACCGAGAATACTTGTTCTTTCGAGATATTATGCGCTTTCCAACTGTGCCCTTCACCATGAATGTTATGCAATAACGGTGGCACGCGATCGATGGCTTTGGCGTAGACCGAATCAGGTGTAACACCAAGCTCAAACTCATGCCAAAGCTCGATATACTCCTTTGCTTGTTCGGTTGGTAATAAACTGAAAAGCCGATTAATACCTGCAGTTTCTTTAGCCTTGTTCTCTGGTGTTTCCGCAGCATAAACAATTGTGTCACCGGCATCTATTTCACCAAGATCATGCAGCAACAGCATTTTAATAACACGATCAATATTAATCTCATCATCCGCATAGTCTTTTAACATCAATGCAGATATACACACATGCCAACTATGCTCAGCGGAATTTTCGTAACGATCTAGGCCGACAGGTTTTGTCTTACGTAATACATCTTTTAGTTTTTCTATTTCGACAATAAAATTTAATACCTTCTCAATGTTTTCCAAACCAGCTCCTTGGTTAATTATGCACTTACCGATCCATCTTATAATTTAAACTGTGTTTCACCATCGGCCATTCGTGATCAATAATTGAAAACACCACCGTATCGCGGTAGTGGCCATCTTTGTCTTTTTGATGATTACGTAGTACCCCATCCTGTTTCGCGCCTAAACGCGCGATTGCAGCACGTGAAACATGGTTATGCCAATGCGTTCTGAACTCAGTCGCAATCACATTTAACTGTTCAAAAGCATGCTGTAATAACAAGTACTTACATTCTGTATTAACACCTGTTTTTTGATGACGTTTTGCATACCAAGTATAGCCAATTTCAACACGGTCATTCTCTGGCGTAATGTTACATAAGCGGGTCGAACCAATAATACCACCTGTGTTGTTATCGACAATAACGAAAGGTAGGGCTTGCCCTAGTGAATGATCATTGAGGGCTTTCTCGATATACGCATCGATCGTTTCTGCAGACGGCACGCTGGTAAACCATAACTCCCACAAGTTGCCGTCTGAAGCCGCTTCCACTAACGCCGAGGCATGCTTTCGTTGTAATGGCATTAACGTGACTTTACTACCAACAAGTTTGGTTTCTTCTAACCAAGTATGATTATCCATGTTTAACAGTTCCTCAGATTGACACAATGACAATACACTTTATAAATGAGACAAAGTAATTTATAAAAAATAGCAACAACAATCAAATACCCATAAATGGGTGCTTTTATATTTTAACATCACTCATCTCATTAATATACTTACGATTTACGACAGCATTAGAATTTCTAAAGTTACGTTTATTATATTATATATATAACTCTTTATGATTGGATTTAACCTGTGAAACTGACTATGAATTGCCATTTACATAGTGAATATAATAACTTAAAGTGCTATGACCAGTTCGAATAATAGATAAAATCGACTCGCTCTTCTAGGTTATACAATGAAAAGAAATGTAATAAGTAAAAAATGGATGTACTTCCCAATTGTCAGCATGCTGATTTCTACAATCATCGGGTTATTTATCTTCAATTTAACCCTGTCAAATTGGATAGAAGAGAAAATAGAAGCGGGTTTAGCGACTGAAATCACCCGAATTACTCATAAACTACAAGCTTCCAATTTATCGTTTAGCGATCTTGAAAAGCTCGATGTTTACATCAAAACAGACATAGAGTTAAATCGTCAGAATCACATAACCTTGGTGGCATTTGATGGTACGGTATTGGCAGACAGTGACATCTCTTTGCTTGAAGTACTGAACATTGAAAATCATCTAAACAGAAAAGAAATTGTTGATGCTAAAAACACTGGGCACGGTACCACTACCCGTTTTAGTACCAGTCGTTTTAAAAATTTACTTTATTCAGCAAAATCATTTTCCTACCAAGGGAAAAACTACATCCTTCGCGTTGCCACACCTCTGACACGTATTGAAGTGATGGCGAATGAATTAATGACTATTTTAGCTCTGCTAATGACCATTAGTTTAGGCTTAGTGACAGCATCAACACTGCTTAGTAGCAAATTAATGAACCAGCAAGTACAACATGAAAAAGACCGACAAGAAAGCTTGATTGAACAGCGTACCCTAGAGATTGAGTTGTTACGTCGTCTTACTAATATGCTGGCAGCTTGTAACTCGATTGATGAAGCGCAAATGATTGTCGAAGATATCATTCCGCGTATATTGGGTGATGTGAACGGTGTTGTGTCACTGATTCGTTCATCTCGAAATCAACTACTGGTAAAACTGGACTGGGGCGGCGTTTGGCCTGGTAGTAAAACTTATGCGCCTGAAGAATGTTGGGCGCTGCGTAAAGGTAAATTCCATCTGGCTAATGATAAATATACAACATTACCTTGCTCGCATATGGCGGAAGCTCAAACTGAAAACCCAGAGGAAAATCAGACATTATGTATTCCACTCGTTGCACACGGTAATACCATTGGCATGATGCACCTGTACTCGGGTGATCAAGATTTAAGCCACGAAACTCAGCAACTGGCATTTACCGTGGCTGAGCATTTAGGCCTGGCCCTTGCTAACTTAAACATCCAAGAAAAATTACGTGAACAAGCTATTAGCGATCCACTGACGGGTCTCTATAACCGTCGTTATTATGAAGAAACAATTAACCAAGAATTAATGAGAGCAAAACGTCATAAACAAGAGCTGTCACTGTTAATGTTAGATTTGGATCACTTCAAACGATTTAATGATAACTATGGTCATGATGCGGGTGATTACGTGCTTAAAACAATTGGTTCGCTGCTGCTTGAATCAATGCGCGGCGAAGATACAATTTGTCGTCTTGGTGGTGAAGAGTTCATCATTGTGTTACCGGGCACGGGTATTGAAGCGGCCAGACAAATTGCTAATGGCTTGTGTAAATCAATCAATGAATTACACCTCGCAATGAAAGATTTATCATTAGGTAAGTTAAGTGTATCAATCGGTATTTCGACTTATCCTATCAATGGTATGCAGAAGGATGAATTAACCAAGCTTTCGGATATTGCTTTATACGAAGCAAAAGAGCGTGGTCGAAATCAATCTTGCCATTACAGCGATTTGATTATCAGAGATGAAGCACTCGTTTCGCCAACTGAAAAATTGATTACTGAAGATAAAAATAATGTAAATTCAGACACTGATTCCAACGTTATCAATATCTAACCTCGAGTTTAAGGGCCTTCGGGTCCTTATTTCTCGCGTCTAAGCGCCAGACACCGAGTAATTTACCTCCGCTAGCAACACTCAAGTTTATCCACCAGCGCATCTCGTAATAACTGAATTGTGCCAACAAGACTATCTTCTAAATCCGTCGATTCTATGTTATCTGGCGATATACTATTAAGAAACGGTAACGCGTTATGTTCGCCACCGATCATCTCGACAATGCTGTTTTGCACCTCTAATTCTGTGAGGGCTTTCTTAGTACTGCTCGATTGCACATGGGCAATATAATCATTACGTAACGCTTTGATGGCGGTGTTGTTATTGATTAATGCGATGTATTTGTTTTTCTGTTCTTGATATTCAGGAATAATAGCGTTAAGTATTTGTCCATATTTTGCCGTAAATTCAACATATTTACGGCAATTAATCACAATCGAAGAAAAGCACAGACGGTAAACACTCTGGCGAAACGCCTTTTTAGACTCAAGGTGAAATGAAGGCTGCTTTTCATAGTCTTTAATTACTTCAACCGCGACACTCAAGTCACTAATTAATCCAGTGAGTATATTCACGCATTCTTCAATATTTTTACGCATATGCATCCTTAGCGTTATGAGTACACAGTCACTCATTTACCTTAGACAATGAGCCCAGCCGCAGTAGCTTGCATGGGCACAAAGCCTTTAAGTTCCTCAACGCGAGATAACCAACGCCTAACATGCGGGTAGTCTTGTAACGATACCCCTCCTTCCGGCGCGTGTGCGATATAGGTGTAATTGGCAATATCTGCAATGGTGGGTTTATGTCCCACTAACCAAGGGTGGTGTTCTAAATGCGGGTCTAATTGTTTTAACATCGCATGTGCGATATCTAAGGCTTTTTGGTGATCAAGTTTCGCGTGAAAGATGTTAATTAAACGCGCCGTCGCGGGGCCATAATCAACACTACTCGCAGCAATGGTAAGAAAACCTTGTACTTGAGCGGCAAGTACGGGATCAATTGGCAACCAAATATGCGCATCATCGTATTTACTGGCGAGGTAAATCAAAATAGCATTGGAGTCTGACAAGGTCACATCACCGTCTTCAATAACAGGCACTTGCCCGGCATTATTTTTTTTCAAAAATTCAGGCTGTTTGTGCTCACCTTTCAGCAAGTCGACATCAATAAGTTCGGTTTCTAATCCAAGTAACGATAACAGCAATTCGACTCTGTGGGCATGCCCAGATAATGGATGGCGGTATAGTTTGATTGCTGACATGAGATATCCCCTGCTATTGTTGTATATGTTGTTTATGTCTATAAATAATAGCTGGTGCTGAGATAAGTATCCTTAGTCGTACTTACTTAATTGTAGTTATTACTTTTACACCTTCACGTATTTCGAATTTGATGTTAATCTTTTTACTGTTAGCCCAAGGATTGGAGGCTAGATACAAGAGTAAGGATACTTCAATGGACTATTTTTTCGCGGTTATACTTTTTGCAATATCATCATCGGTTACCCCCGGCCCTAATAATATTATGATCATGACATCTGGCGTTAATTTTGGGGTAAAGAAAAGCCTGCCATTACTGACTGGGATTTGTGTTGGATTTACCGTGATGCTGTTACTTATTGGGATAGGTTTCGGTCAAATATTTGAGTTATTACCTGGTCTACATTTAGTCATTAAATGTGTCGGCACCTTATATCTACTGTATTTAGCTTGGTTAATTGCCACATCCACCGATACACTCACATCTAATACTCAAGTCCAACCGCTTACATTCATGAAAGGTGCGTTATTCCAATGGGTTAATGCAAAAGCTTGGGTGGTTGCCACTGGCGCTATCGCCGCGTTTACAACCGTGGGAGCAGGTTTCTATAGTCAAAACTTAACCATAGCGTTAACTTTCTTTATTATTTCATTTCCATGCGTTGGCATTTGGCTGTTATTTGGCTCAATGCTCAAGACGTTATTGAAGAACGACAAATATCGACGGTATTTCAACTTTGTCATGGCATCTTTACTGGTGTTATCTGTATTGCCTGTTATCAACGAAATAGTTAATCAACTGGCCTAATGTACCGTTAATACCCGACTAACCACCAGTGAACTGGTTACGCGATCTAAAATAAATCAAAAGGATATGACTTATGAATCAAGAACGCCCTTCTATTTTTTATATCGACTTCCTGCGATTTATAGCCGTATTTGCGGTGATAGCCATTCATGTACTGGGTCCTTTTCGCTTCTTATATGGGGATATACCTAACTCTGACTGGCTAGCCGCAAGTGGCATTAATAGTGTGACTCGCTGGGCCGTACCGGTGTTCATCATGATCACCGGCGCGTTGTTATTATCCACAGAACGCGCTTTCAGTTGTGAAGATTACTTAGTTAAACGCCTATCAAAAGTAGCGGTTCCTTTTGTCGGTTGGACATTGATTTATGCTGTCGTCGGTGGTTTTTTTGTTAATGACTTAATCACTGGCACTTGGTCTGCGAACGAAACCATGAGCATTATTTCTAACGCGCCAAATGATCCCGTGTGGTATCACCTCTGGTTTTTTTACGACTTTATTCCCTTGTATTTTGTTATCCCTTTTCTTATACCGTTATTAAAAAAGGCGTCACCTGAGTTAATCAAACTGGTAATTGTCGCTTGGATGGTACTGTTTGCAATGAAATGGTTAAAAGTAGATAGCTTTTTACAAGAAAATTTAATTTTGTATACAGGTTACTTAATTCTCGGCTGGTATCTATTTAATCGAGATAATGCCCCGCAATTAAACTACTGGGTGATGGCGGGTAGTTGCATGCTTATTTTTAACTTCTTTGGCACTTGGCAGTTAGCGATAGACACGGGTAAATACAGTAGCTTATTCATGGGTTATAAAACCCTTAATACGGTTTTGATTGGTGGCATGCTGTTTGTGTTAGCACAGACTTATGCCGATAAGATCCAAGGTAAGTTAAGAGCGTTTGTGCTCATTATTTCAAAATATAGCTTGGGTATTTATTTACTTCATCCGCTACTATTAATTCCTGTCAGACAGCTAGATAACGGGTTTTACAGTGCCTTTGGCAGTAACTGGTTAGCGATACCCATTATTACATTATTGACTATGGTTCTGTCATTATTATGTACCATGTTGTTAGTTAAAATACCGATAATGAAGCGCTTAGTACCATAATAACAACACCAATTTTACGGGTGTTAGGATTCCCTCATTTTAGTGTAAGGACAACACGTTTTGCCAATTGAATACATTTTAGGGTTTGCCTCATTCCTTACCTCTGTGGTGGCAGGTGTACTTGGCTTTGGTGGCGGAATGCTGCTCATTGCCCTCCTGCCGTTATATTTACATCCTAGTACTATCATTCCTATTCATGGCATAACCCAGTTAGCCAGTAACTCGTCTCGCATGCTATTTTCCATAAAGGATGTGCAATGGTCGCTACTACCTAAATTCCTGCTCGGATCCTTAGTTGGCATGGTTTTGTTTGGGGTGTTGCTGGCGAATATTTCCAGTGCCTATATCCCCATCGCCATTGGATCCTATATCCTGCTCAATTTATGGAGTGCTCGGTTTACAATCTTCATCAAAAAATATGAAAACTATTATATTATTGGTTTATTACAGACCGGTTTAGGGCTTATCGTCGGCGCGACAGGGCCAATCGCCATCAGTGTATTAACCAAAGAGTTAACCTGTAAAAATCAGATAATAGCCACCAGTTCTATGTTTATGAGCATCAGCCATGTGGCTAAAATTTTCGTTTTTGGCTTCATTGGTTTTGCATTTATTGAACATATTAGCTTGCTCATATATATGATACTGGGCTCAATCATAGGTTCATTCGTCGGGACTAAATTACGTAGCCTTGCTGACAACAATCAATTGCTGTTTACCATCAAATTATTACTGAGCTTGTTAGCAATAAAAATGATTGTTACCGTGATCACTAGCTAGCATTGATCAGCCTTGGTATTTAAGCATAAGCTGGTCAGCACAACTTTATTCCTAGCTCGTAAAATTTAACGACAAATCCCTGATTACATCGCCTTTCACTCTCAACCAAAGTTCCGTCACAATCAAAGAGTAAACATTTTATTCATTCATTACTTTCAAAATACGATGTTCTCAATTTATTTAATATTAACCCTAAACCAACAATCACACATGCTCCGATCAGCACAGGATTAAATAAGAATGCCCAACTTTGACCTGCGAGCATGATAACCATAGGGTTTGCCCCAGCGGGTGGGTGCGTTGTGTTTGTCAGTAGCATAATAGTAACCGCTAACCCCGTTGCAATAGCCAGCGACCAAGGTGCAACGCCAACATATTCAACAAATAACACACCGATAAACGCTGTTAATAAATGCCCAACAATAACATTCTTAGGTTGAGCAAGCGGACTTTTAGGTACGCCAAATACCAAGACAACAGTCGCGCCAAAGGGCGCCATTAACCACAGTACAGAATTTGTAATACTGCCTAAATAAGCCAAAATACCGATAGTTAGCGTTGCAAAAGTGCCCGCAATAATCGGAAAAACAAATTTTTTCATATAACCTCTCCTCAATGTAGACCACTCTGTCTACCTGCAATAGTAGACAGAGTGGTCTACATGTGTCAACATATTTCATAACAAGGGGTTATTCATGAATGAAAAGAAACTAGTATTAATTCAAACAGCCTTACATCTTTTTTATAGCAAAGGCGTTAACTCTGTTGGTATTAATGAAATATTGAAGCAGTCAGGTATCGCGAAGAAAACGCTATATAATCATTTTTCTAGTAAAGATGATCTTGTATTAGCGACTCTTAAATATCGAGATGGTATTTTTAATCAATGGTTTAAGGATATTATTGATAGTGAAGAGTTAGGCGAAAAATCCATACTTGCACTATTTTATGGTTTAGACGATTGGTTTAATAACAAGGTGCCAGAACTTAGCCCATTTAGAGGTTGTTTTTTTATCAATACCGCCGCCGAATACAGCGTAACCGACTCTCCGGTACGTCAGTACTGTCGTTCACATAAACAAACAATCAGAGCATTAATAAAGAACAAAATTAGTTTATTTAGAGATAATCCAGAAGACGTAAACTCGCTTACGGACATGATTTTTATGCTTAAAGAAGGGGCGATTGTTTCAGCTTTAGTCGAAGGGAACAAAAACGCAGGCAAGGCATGTATCCCCGCTGTGACTAGGATTCTTAATCTAAGATAGCGCCGGTATTCCCGCTTTATAATAAGTTTCTACATCAATCAATAAGGACAACGTCGATGTGTCCACTAGCTCAGCAACAACTCAATAAAACGCGATAGAAGTACATCTTTGCGCTTATCATGTCGAGTAACAATACCATAACAGCTCCCTAAATCGAGGTTAGTTGGTAGTTCAATGACTTCCAAATTAACCTTATCCTCCGCGTTAATTGACAATGTGCTTATAACTGCAATCCCTAAACCTAAAGACACATAATGTTTTAACGCATTGACTGTACCGATTTCTAAACTGGCACTCCGCTGCAAGTCAAGATTAGCTAATACTTGCGTTAAACGGAATCCCTCTTGCTGACTATCTTGGAAAATCAGTGGGTATTTATCTAATGCCTCTTTGGTTAATACAGAGTAAATATCAGCATTCGCGGCATCGGTAAGATGATGGCCTTTAGCCATGATAAGACAAGACGGATAAGTTTTAATTGCTTGGAAACGTAACTCTTTCGGTAATTCCCGCTGTGCAACAATGCCTAAATCAAGTTCATTAGAACGCACAAGTCGTAACGTTTCCTCAACGGGTCGAGATAATAAACGGAGTCGAACAAGCGGACATTCTTGGCAGAATATTTTTACTTTATCAGGCAGTAAATAACGCAGTACTGAATCATGTGCTGACAAACATATTTCCCCAGCACTCTCCCCTTCTTTCAATGCCTGCTCGAACGTATCTAGTTCATCAAAGACCGACATTGCAAAAGTAAATACTCGCTCTCCCGCAGGCGTGATACGAATATGCCCTCCGCGGTTTTCGTATAACTTAGTCTGTAAATAAACCTCTAATAATTTTATTTGCTGGGATACAGCAGATGGCGATATTCCTAACTCAATACTTGCTTGCGAAACGCTTTCTTGTTGAATCATTACGTAAAAACAACGTAACGCTTTCAGATCCATTACATCATAAGTTTGCCGTCTCATACATATCATCCCGACCACGATGCTTAGGGGGTGCTAAGCCCTACCCTGTGGCGTTAAAACAAAAAAAGGTTCATAGTTAATTTTAGATGAAGTAGCTGAAACTGCTTAATCATAGTGTAGGAGAGGTGGCACATGAGCAACATCAATATTTATTGCGAAAGACTAGGGCCTGAGCTGCTCGCTGAACCTATCAATTTATTTACCAATATAGCGTTTTTGCTAGCCGCAGTCCTGTTATTAAAACAACTATCAACGCCAAATAAACACATCACAGGTCTCATCGGTCTATTATTTATTATCGGCATTGGCAGTATGCTATTCCACTCTTTTGCTACATCTTGGGCTCGTTTTTTGGATGTACTGCCCATCCTGTTATTCCAAATGTAGAATTACCAGAAGCGGAAGGAACAATCCTAGATTTTTTGTCCGCGTTATTCTGAAATAATAATTAACCTCGATCACTTTCATAGTAGAATGCGGGAAAAGCTAAAACCGTGATTTAAAGGGATAAACAGTGATTGGAAAACATAAATTAGAATTAGATACGCCATGTCTGGTTATTGATAAGCGTAAACTGATGCATAACATTGAAACGATGCAAAAGTTTGCAGCAGCAAAATCGAAGCATGTTCGCCCGCATGCTAAGACCCACAAATGTGTCGAGATCTGTCAGCTACAACTTGATGCTGGTAGCATAGGTATATCAATTACTAAACCGTCAGAAGCGTATGAACTTGCCAAAGCCCATATTCGCCATCTGCTAATCACCTCCCCGATTGTCACTAAGCATAAACTGGCAACTTTAGCTAAAATTATCAAGCTTGCCCCAGAGACCATGATCGTCGTGGATTCTGAGACTAATCTCACGCAGTTAAACCAATTAGGCAGCGAGCTTAACCAACGTATTAACCTGGTTGTTGATATTGACGCCGGTATCGGTAGAACTGGCGCATCATTTGAAACTGCGTTTGATTTAGCATTGTCGGTACACAGGAATGCCAACACGACCCTTAAAGGTATTCAGTGTTATGCCGGGCATTTCCAACATATTCTTGATAACGAAGAAAGAAAACAAGCATCTGCCACACTATTAAATAAAGCAGGAAAGCTAAAGCAAGACATAGAAAGCGCAACAGGCTTAGTTAATCTGATCCAAACAGGCTCAGGTACTGGTACCTATGAAATAGACAGTAATATTGCGTCTGTCACCGAAATACAACCGGGTTCATACACTGTGATGGATAAGGAATACTTCGATATTGAATATAGCGCAGGTCACTTCCAACCTGCGATGACATTACTAACCAGTGTTATCAGTGCGAATCACGCATCTCACGTCACTGTAGATGCAGGTACCAAAGCATTGTACAAAGAAGCGACTCATCCACAAATTATCAGCCATGACAGTCTTAGTTATGAGTGGCATTATTTTGGTGATGAGCACGGTAAAGTAACTGGCGAGAGTTTACCTGAGATAGGTGACGTCATTGAAATGATTGTGCCGCACTGCGATCCAACCATTAATCTGCATGATAAATTCTATGTGATTGAAAACGACATTGTTGTCGATGTTTGGGATATCGCACTACGTGGTAAATTAGCTTAACCCTCAAGGTTAAGGCAAAGCTGAACGTCACGATTTAACGCCATGCTATGCGGTTAAAAAACGCTAGCATGGTACAGAAAACACCGACTACTAAGCGTGTTTCATTGATCTGTACTCATATAAATTATTTTCAGAGCCATACAAGTTAACCACGCCATTTTTCGTAAAACCAGCACGTTGTAATAACCGATTGGAATTCAAGTTATCCGGCAGCGTCACCGCTAATACCAGCTCTAAACAATGAGCCTTCATGCCCTTTTTTAGCACCGAATTAGCCGCCTCAAGTGCATAACCTTGACCACAATGACTTGGTAAGAATGCATACCCTAAATCTGGATCCTGCAGTTCATCGCGTTTAAGCAAGCCACACATACCGATTGGCGTATTAGTTCCTTTCAACATGACTAAATTCAAACCAAAGCCGAATTTGTCATAACTCGCCATTGGACCTACGGTGAGATAATTTTCTGCGTCAGCTATATTACGGACCTGCTTATCTGCAATATAACGGATGAAGGACTCTTCATTCAACAACTCAACAATAAATTCAGCGTCCGCCAAAGTGAAATGTCGAACAATTAACTTTTCAGTCTCGCATACAATCATCAAAAACTCCTTTAAAACGGCTGACACCAGTTCAATGCTTTATGATTTTAAAGCAATATAATTACAGTGGGTCCCCTAATAACTCAGTGCATACTGAAATGATGAGTCCCAGCCCCTTTATACCATTTAATACCACTTAATACATGCATCCTTGTACATACTGATATAGCTAATAAACGACCTCTTTATTAACCGACATGACATTAGTCAATTACTTGGGCAATACACTTGGTTATAGTGACTGGGTATTTTTCTTAACACTAAATTGATCGAACAAAGAGGATATTATTATGAGTTGTTGTGGTGGCTGCGGCGGACAAGATCTAGAAGAAACTAAAAAAGTTGAAGAAACAGAACAAGATTCAGAGTAGTTAATAATACTGACTCTTTAAATTAAGGCCTTACTTATATAAGTAGGGTCTTTTGCTATAACGGGGTCGCTAATACTTGTGTCCAATAAATGCCATAATATGAGCCTTTATTGGTATAAGACGCCATGCCCATCTGCGAATACTCCGCATCCATAATATTCAAGCAATGCCCTTTACTGCCTAACCAACCCTGGATGACAACGCTAGCCTCGAGCTGACCGGCAGCAATATTCTCACCCGCAGCACGCCAATTATACCCAGCGGCATAAGTCCGCTCCCCGACTCGATTGCCTTGTTTATCTCGATGATTAAAATAATCACCAGCTGCCATATTTTGCGAATGAGCATAAGCTGATTGCTGCAATTGCTCATTCCATACCACAGGGGCAACTGCTGGCATCTTGCGATTACCGCAAGTATAACCGCCGACACGAGCAGCATTCACCGCGGCTAGCATCTGACGTTTAAATCCAGGCGTTGGCTCAGGACCGAGCCTTCTCGTCGGTTTTGAGGAAGGTGGAATAACTTGCTCAACCGCTTTATCTGGTGATACAGCCTCACTATCGGTATTATCATATCGACCATCGCTTACACATGCGGTTAGCAATACAGCCATCACACAAGTCGAGATCCATTTCGACATCATTTTAGATTTATCTCTTAATGTCGTCTGTAATCTAGCTTTAACTCGCTCAGGTTTGATCATTCGCCCTCTCGTTTCTATCGAACTTACGGTGTCGTTCACTACTTTAACGCTAATAACTGTTGTAAGCGCGCAGGTTCTCGCTCAATTTGCTTTAATGCCTGTTTAAAATCACGTCTTAAATAACCTTTCAAATTACGGGTTGCGTCGCCTGTTGAAATCCCTTTTAGTCGGCAAAATAAGGCTAATGCAAAGACAACATTGTCTTCTGACAAACTGGCTTGTCGATTGGCTTGCGCATTATAACAACTGCCACAACCGCCCCTAAAAGTATAAGCTGAGTTTGCCATCATTACCCCAAAACCCATAAAAACAGCTACTATCTCGGTGCTTGCATTAAAATAATCAGCACCACCTGGTGGTAATTGTTGTAATTGGGCCACGATATGTTGGGCTAAATGATGCGCATAACTCGAGGCTAGATCACCCGGTTTTGATGCCTGCTGTGGATTGTAAGTCATGGCTAAAGGCTGAGGTGCGATTAATGCAGGCAAAGTGTTGGACACAGATGAATTTCGTTGAATGGCAGATAAATCGAGCAATGCAGGCGGCTGACTACTGAAATTCTGCGGTGCTTGCAACTGTAGCGGCCAATGGCTTAATCCTGCATATTTAACTACGTGATTAAAAATGGTTTCTGCCATGCCGTGACGGCTGTCGATATTACCGGGAAAGAAATCATTCGTTGGTTGGATCAACTGACTGCGCTGAAAAAATTCTTGTTGGTCGAAATGTGTTAACGCCCACTCAAAAGTGTCAAACATCCACTCACAACTGGCGTCGTCAATGAGCGGTTTAGAACGAAAAATATTCAGCATAGATTGTCTTCAAACATAATAATGAGTTAACAAGTATCATATCCTAACTATCTACACCTTCCTAAAAACCAATGCCAATTTTTGGCTTTCACCGAGATTTTTATCGATTATAACTGCGAGATCTTATACCCAGCCGCTTCTAGTCGCTGTAACAAACCATCTTTACCAACCAAATGTAGCGTTCCAACCAGGATTAATTCCGTCTGCTGATTACTAAACATCGCTTCAATTTGGGGTAGCCAGTTATTATTACGTTGTACTAATAGTGATTGATAGATGTCGGGGAAATCTTTAACCAAAGGCGTGATAGCAAGATCAACCAATGCTTGCGGATCACCATTACGCCATGCCACTTTCATTTCTTGCATAAATGTTGGCAGTGTTTTCAAATCTTCTAAACTGTAGCGGATCAAGGCATCCTCTTTGCCTTTACCCATACTGGCAATAAACGCCAGCTGTTCCTCAACGGTTTCTAACTTACCTAAGGATTTAGCATCTGCGATGGCCTTATCGTTATAGTACTTATCAACACCCATACCAGTGAAATTGAGACGCTGTAATTCAATCATGGTTAGCATTAACGAGATCATGCTCGGTTTAAAGTTATTAATAACCTGCATACCAATACCGCGAGACTCACAATATGCAGTTAAAAGTTTATATGTTTCAGGCGTTAAGTGTTGCGTTAAATTTTGGCCTTCAGAATAACTAAGCTGGCGTAGCATAGTTTGCTGGAATTGAGGGCTTTCTAATTTAGCCATATCAGTTTCAAATACCAAGGTATCAGCCAATGCATATGCTTGGTCAAACTCGGCTGGTAACGGATAATCATCGGCCATTAAGACATGCACAGTCCCACCCAGATATAAACTTGATTTGCCGTTACTCACCTTCCATACCGATGATGTCGCATGCACGCTATTAACCACTCCGAAAATAAGCATAGAAAGTACATACCATAATTTAACTATTTTCATTGAAGCCTCTACTGTATTTTACAACGTGGTTATAATCATTAATGGTAAGTATTGTACAACTTAATCTTTATTCAGCATAACAGGTTTAGTCAACATCAAAGGTTTTATCAACGACAAGAAAAATGCAGCGGATATCACCGATGAACCGAACATCATGCACATGATCATTATCTGATAACGCACAGCAATAAACGGCGACACCCCAGAGAGGATCTGCCCCGTCATCATGCCAGGCAAAGACACTAACCCGACAGCAAACAATGCATTGATGATCGGAATTAACGATGCTCTTAGCGCAATACGACGTGCGATAAGATAATCTTCACCTCGCCGCATTTCGGCATGTAAACGCTCTGCGGATAAGCTGACACTGTTCATTGCATTCGCAAATGCCATTCCCGCGAGTGGCACCATATATTGGGGGTTATACCAAGGGTCTAAACCAAGTACACCCGCGCTCATAATAAACAAGGTAAAACCACCGCCTGAGATCACCGCGGCTAACGCATATTTATACATTTTCCAGCGCTGGTCAGGCACCGCACCTAAGGCAATCCAACTGGAAGCAATCACCATAATTAACAGTACACCAACGACAATGCCTGCACTATGTGACTCAAAGATATAAGATAAAAAATAACCGATTAATAACAGCTGGATCAACATACGAGATAAGGCATACAAACCATTTTTAATCGGTAATCGCCATTGCAGTAAGATCGCCAACGCCACTAACACTGGAATAAATGCAAACGCTAAATGGCTAAACGAGATCACCTGTACAGTATTACTCACAACTTACTCACCCGGTACGAATTGCGTAGGAATATTACCCGTCACTGATTGTACCGGTATATCCGACGCCGCATATAACGCGTCAATATCCATAATGCGAATAAGCCCTTTTCGCTCTTCTATTAAACCTTCTTTGGTCATTTTTTTAAGCAAACGAGAGAACGTTTCGGGTTGAATGGACAATAACGATGCGAGCGTACGTTTTGGTATATCCAGCTCAATAATACCTTCATTACCGTTGTTATCTTGTAGGTTTTTTAATAGGAATAATAGCAAGCGGTTTTTAGCATTTTCAACCGACAGCATCTCAATTTCATTCAAATCATGGTGTAAACGAATACTCATATTCGCCATAATTGCGATGCCAGCTTCAGGATTAATTTTGAGTATCTTTAAGTATGTTTCATTATCAATCGAAATCAGTTCACTTTCCGATACAGCCTGTGCTGCAACCGGGTAAAACGGCTTATTGTTAAACATTAATGCTTCCGCAAAGGTATTACCTTGGCGCATTACTTCAACCACTTTCTCTTGGCCACTTGGGCTAGTACGGTAGAGTTTAAGGTGTCCGCGTAGCACGAGGTAAAATCGATTGGCTTCATCACCTTGGTGAAATACGTTCTCTAGTGGCTCAACTTTAAATGTTTTTGCTGTAGCAAATAATTGCTTAAATTCAGCGTCAGTGAGTGCCGAAAACAAGTGATGAGTTGATACTATATCAATGATATGACTGTCGGTGATCATGGGGTTAGACCTTTAAATACGAATATTATCAGCATATATGGAACATAGCGTTAAACAAATGATACGAATCAATATAATGCCACGATTTTGGTTTTAAACAAGCACACCTATAGCGATAACCAATCACGTAACAATGTCTAATTTGACTTACTACCTAAAAAGTAGAGGTTTATCTATTTTTAATATTAATATTAAACCTTTTGTGCTACCTTCCAGCGGTTTGTTCAAAAATGGAGAAAAAACAATGCAAGTTTTGCTCGGTCTACAAATGCTTTTTGTCGCATTTGGTGCCCTCGTACTGGTTCCACTGCTTACTGGCTTGGATCCAAATGTCGCTCTTTTCGGTGCTGGTCTTGGTACCTTGGTTTTTCAAATTATTACTAAACGTTCTGTCCCTGTCTTTCTTGCTTCCTCTTTTGCTTTTATTGCCCCGATCATGTTCGGCGTGCAAACTTGGGGTATTGCCAGCACGATGGGTGGTTTAATGGCGGCCGGTTTTACTTATGTATTATTGTCAGTCGTGATTAAATTCCGCGGTGTTAGTATCATTCATAAATTACTGCCACCAGTCGTTGTCGGCCCTGTGATCATGGTAATTGGTCTAGGCTTATCCCCTGTTGCAGTGAATATGGCAATGGGCAAAACCGGCGACGGATCAATACAATTAATTGATAATGAAGTTGCCATTATCATTGCGGCTATCTCATTATTCACCACTATTGCGGTAAGTGTTTTTGGTAAAGGTTTGCTTAAACTTATGCCAATTATGGCCGGTATTGTGGCTGGCTACATAGCAAGTTTAGCTTATGGCATTATTGATTTTACGCCTGTTGCTCAAGCAAGCTGGTTAGCACTGCCAAACTTTACTTACCCAGAATTTAACATCAATGCGATATTGTTTATGATCCCAGTTGCGTTAGCCCCTGCGATTGAACATGTTGGTGACATTCTCGCTATCTCTAATGCGACAGGTAAAGACTACCTTAAAAAACCAGGTTTACATCGTACCCTTGCTGGTGATGGAATGGCGACAATGGCTGCGTCTATGTTTGGTGCGCCACCCAATACCACCTACAGTGAAGTAACAGGTGCAGTGATACTAACCAAAGCATTCAACCCTGCCATCATGACATGGGCAGCCGTGATCGCCATTGTGTTGGCTTTTGTGGGTAAACTCGGGGCGTTACTGCAAACCTTCCCAGTACCAGTGATGGGTGGCATCATGATCTTACTGTTCGGTACAATCGCAACCGTAGGCCTTAATACCCTTATTACTAATCGTGTCGATCTACACAAATCTCGTAACTTAATCATTGTTGCGGTGACATTAGTATTCGGTATTGGTGGTATGGCATTTGGTATCGGCGATTTCAGCCTTCAAGGTGTGAGTCTATGCGGTATTGTGGCTATTATTCTTAATTTAGTATTACCACAGGACTTAGGTGATAACCATGTTGTTGATAATGTTGAAGTGAATACAGATATTAACACTAAGTGATCAGGCTTCTGGCTAGATAGATAATAAATAGGTAAGTAACAAGTTATAACGGATAATTTATCGGTTATAACTTGTTAATTCTTACTTTGGAAATCCTGCAAACGTCGGAGCAGCTAAAGCCGCATCATACCAAGCCGCCCGTTCATGCCAAAATATATTGTCTTGCGGTGCAACGTTAAGCACCGTCTCTTCGTCTAGATCCAATGAACCCGCAGGGACGATTAAGGTTTTACCTTTATTGACTAAATACGGTAATCCAGTGCCACATTCGGTGCAAAACACGCGCGCGAAATGACGGTCAGGATAATCAAAACGCTTGGTTTTATCTGTGCCTGCCAACCACGTAATGTGGCTGGATTTGCAGAATAAATTAGATGCATGCGCAGAGCCGGTGATCTTTTGGCACTGCTGACAATGACACAAATGAAATTGGCTAAAATCATTGCTCACTTCAAATGTCACCGAGCCACATAAGCAGCCCCCAGTTATTTTCTTCATCGTTTACTTCCTTATAATTTAACTCTCTCCGATACGGAAACCTATTTTCAGTGTCACTTGAAAGTGTCCAACCGCACCATCAACAATGTGTCCGCGCGTTTCAATCACTTCAAACCAATCCATATTTTTTACCGTTTTATTACACTCTGCAAGCGCATTCTGAATCGCTTCTTCAATACTTGTTTTCGATGAACCAACCATTTCAATTTTTTTGTACGTATGATGATTTGACATAACTCACTCCAATTAATCATAAAACAACCTAAGTGTAAATATAGCTCGGTATTTATCTTTTATATCAGTATTACTAATTTAGGGTTATTTATGGCTTTGGGTATAAGCGCTCAAATTCATCATTTCAGTATTGCTATACTAATAAAAACAAGGAGGTTACATGTTCAAGTCATTAAATAAATTATTTACTAAAGCTGTGTATGCACCGATCATCATTGCACAAGGGCGCTATGTAAAAAAAGTCACACCAAAACTGCCAGAGGCTGCCGGAGAACGCTCTGGGAAAACAGGCGAAGGACAAAAAATAAGACTACTCATTGTTGGAGATTCTGCTGCAGCGGGCGTTGGCGTCGATAATCAAGCACAAGCGTTAACGGGAAACTTAGTTTCTGCATTAGCTGACTGTTACCAAGTTGAATGGCAATTATTGGCGAAATCAGGTTATACCACATTAGACAGTCTGCAAATGATATCAGAGCAACCTAAACAAACTTTCGATATTATCGTCACCTCATTAGGCGTTAATGATGTGACAGGGTCGTTACCGGCCGCCACTTGGCTAACACAACAACAAAATTTAATAACGCTATTACGTAAACAATTTAATTGCCAACAAATTCTTATCACACAAGTTCCACCAATGGGACAATTCTCAGCACTACCACAACCATTACGACGTTATTTAGGCGCAAGAGCAGCTCAGTTTAATCGTAAACTAGCGACCCTAATTGAAAGCCAAAGTGATTGCCAATTAATTGATTTCAATTCTGAATTAAATGCTAAAGATATGGCTAAAGATGGTTTTCACCCGGGGCCCATCATTTACCAACGCTGGGCTGAAATTGTTGCCGAGAAAATTAAATTACAACACAATTACAAATAACGAAAACAATGAAGCCCTATATCGACAGGGCTCCATAACTTATTATCATGAATCGATATTAATGATACAGGTCTCGCCTGTTATACCAATTGCATTAAATAAGTGATTGGTGTCACTCATAATAGGCATCGGGGCGCGCACCGTCATAATAACGATACAATCGAGGCAATACAGCGGCCGTTTCTCCTGCTTGCAGCGCATAAGGATTCGTTATTTTGTCACTATCTTGAAGGTATTCAGCCATACCAAATAAGTAATGCTGATTGAGTAAATGCCCCCACGCATGTCCGCCTTGTTTTTCGTATACGGCACCATCAATCTCAATAATGTTACCCTCCTCTCGCAATGGTGATAGCACCCCTAATCTCGCAACCAAGTCGAATTGATTAGCGAAGTTTTCAATGTAGGGTAAACCAATCAGCTCGCCTTTATTATTGGTGGAATGGCAAACATAATTCATCTTGTCGGCACAATTAGCAAAAGTGTAAACCTCCAGTTTTTTCATCATACTAACCAAATAAGAATCCAGTTCAGCATCGCTAAAAGTAACAATGGCTTCCATCCAAAAGAGCTCAAATGCCAAGCGCTCCAAATGGTTTAGCTGCAGTGTTAATTTTAGTTCTGGAGCTTGATGCACTGCTTTAATTTGACTAACACTTTTCTGTAGCGCCCGTAATACGTTGGCGGTAATAATAGTGCCTTGAGAATGACATAACAGCACAACTCTATCTTTAGTTGGATCTTTCAGCGCGTCCAACACCGCAACAGTGGCCTTAACCGCTGGTTCCGTCATCGACTGCTCGTCATTTAGGTTCGGGTTGGTTTTAAATACTTTACCCGTCACACACTGCATCAGGTCTAAAATAGTCGAATCAGTTTGGTTATGCACCACAGTTAACGGTCGTTTGAATAGCTGACTCAGTAACTCAGAATTCATCATCGCGACATCTTCATTGGTGGCGATACCATTGACATAGATCCACTGCTCATTAATAAATGAGGTGACGCTCACTAGCGGGTCGGCTTGCTGAAAATAATTACTTGGACGCCAAAATAAATTCTGAACAACGGGTGGCAGTAAGGTACGAGCCCAAGGTCCAGGGGCATGCGAGAACGCCGGAACCAAGGTATCGACTAAGTAGTTAGCTGTCCTTATCGGTCGCCAAAAATCAATAATGTTAAACTCTGAGTCTTTTTTATGTGGTGGGATCCAAGTTCGAATTGGTCCAAATATAGATTGGGTATAGAGAGGAGGAAAGAAATTCAACGCTTGAAATAGCACCTTAGCGACAATTTCATAATCGTTATACTCAGTTGGCTCATTAATTTTCAATACTGAATCTATAATTTTTGATATTTGTGGATCTAAATTTTCCTGCTTTACCACGGTATCTTTAATGCTATCTGGCATAATGTGCTCCTTGCAATCACTTATAATGTATTAGCACGTACAACATAACCGACACTATTCGTTCCCATTAACAACTGGGCTAATTCATTATTTACGCTAACGGATATTGTTTACAGGACCAAGTTATCCAAGATTTTTCTTGTCTTATTATAAATTTATTTAAAACACTGTGAGCAGCAACTTATATAAAAATCTAAACTGTGAACTCGGAATTATCATTTATTAAAACAAGGTACTGGGCAAATAAATACTGTATATCCCACGACTAAAGACAAAATCGTTACTTTTATGATACAAAGCCTCTACACTCGACAGATCATCAAACCACAAAAATAAAAAATAACACTCTGATAATTAACAAAAAAAATAACCAACACCTTATATTTTATAATTTAAAAAGTAATAAATACTTGCAAACATCTCTTTAAAATACTACTGTATGTATAACCACTGGATATGCAAACAGGCAAATGACCATGCAAACTAAATCTATTATGTATAACGCAAACACAACTACACACGACTCTGATGTTATGGATGTAAATAAAGAAATAGTAGAAGACAACCATGGTCAATGGACCGCAATTATTGCACCACCGATGACAATCACAGCGGCACTGTTATCACAACATGGAATTAGTGCCGATAGTGCATTAATCATCCACAAAGCTAAGATCAATAATAAATTTCATACATTGCTAAAAGCAGCCCAGAGCCCAACTATTTCAACAATCGTAACTTGGGATGACGAGTTAACCACGGATGAAATATTCCAAGTTAAAGCCACCATGAAAGCCTATAACACTGAGTGTGTGATACAGAGCAACAAGAAATTACACTAATTAAACAAATACTTGCTATATTTAGTTATTAGATCCTTATATTGGATAACGACTAAAAGAGCAAGGACTGCCGATGAAGATCCTCATAATTGATGACTCTAAAATTGAACGTGTAATTATTCGCTCTTATCTACAGCATCTCAATCACGAAGTCTTCGACGCTGGGAACGGTGAAACCGGTATTACTTTATTTGCAGAATGCAACCCTGATATTGTGTTATTAGGTGTTGTCATGAATGGAATTAACGGCTACGAAGTTGCGAGAAAAATCAGACAAGAATTCACCGATTGGGTGCCTATTATTTTTCTTAGTGGCAAAACCGCCCCTGAAGATATCATGATTGGTATTGAAGCCGGTGGTGATGATTACTTACCAAAACCAATTCAAAAAACAATCCTGATTGCTAAAATGACAGCGATGGAACGTATTGCAGTAATGCGTACACAACTATTAAAAACCAAAAACGATTTAGAGTTAGCCAATGAAGAGTTAGGCCGTCTGGCAACTCTTGATGGCTTAACCGGTATTGCCAACCGCCGACATTTAGACATCACCATAGCCAAAGAACTCGCACGCGCACAACGCCATGCACAACCACTTACCTTCATCATTGCAGATATAGATTTCTTTAAAAAGTACAACGATCACTACGGCCATATCCAAGGCGATGAATGCTTGAAAGCAGTTGCATCCACACTTGATAATTCTTTGCGTCGGCCTGCAGAGCTGGCTGCACGCTATGGCGGCGAAGAATTTTGTATGGTATTACCCAATACCGACACAGCAGGTGCTAAGTTAGTTGCTGATAAACTTGTTAATGCAGTTCGTTCATTAGAGATTCACCATGCAGGGCTGCACAAACATGCCATTGTCACAATGAGTTTTGGTGTGGTAAGTATGATTCCAGACAGAAACGTCACCGTAAAAAGTTTAATGCTCGAAGCAGACGAGAAACTATACCAAGCCAAACATAACGGGCGAGATCAGTGGGTAATATAACGAAAAAGGGAAGCCGATATGGCTTCCCTTTTTTGTTATAACTTACCGGTACTAAATAGCATTAAGTCAGACTACAAACTCGCTTTAAACTCTGCAAATGCGATCTTAACGCGTTTAATCGACACCGGATAACTGGTCCCTAATTGTTGAGCAAATAACGATACTCGCAACTCTTCCAACATCCAACGCAGTTTTAATAACTCACTTTGCTGCGCAAGTGTTAATCGTGGCATCTTTGTTAACTGAACATACTTTTCCAATAACGGTTGCACTTCAACCGAATGACCACGATCACGGATAGGATCAATCTTTAGTTTATTCAATCTATGCTCAATCGCTGCAATGTAACGTTGTACATCCGCTAATTTCTTAACACCTGTATTGGTCACAAAACCACTGTAAATAAGCTTTCCTAGTTGCGCTTTGATATCACCATTCGCCACGATCATATCAAGAGAAACTTTACCTTTAATCTGCTTATGCACTTGATGCGCAGCAGTGAGTATCTTCTCAACCTGCTTAGCGACTTCAACCGTTTCATCAGCAATATTGGCACGAACCAATTCTTTTAATACTTCAAAGCTGTCAGCATCACTCGGTGCAGGCTGTTTTTCGATTATGTTATCAACAGCACAAGAAATACAATCGTGGATCAAGTCAGTTACTTTACCAAACGGGTTGAAATACAGTCCAAGTTTCGCTTTGTTTGGTAGTTTCTGTTCAAGGTATTTAATCGGTGACGGTACATTAAGTAAAATCAAACGACGCAAACCAGCTTTTGCAGCGACAGCTGCATCTTCTTGATGATCGAACAACTTAATTTCAACCGAATTTTTGTTATCAACTAATGCCGGATAAGCTTTAACTTCATAACCACCATGTTTTTGCTTGAATTCAGTGGGTAAGTTGCCGAAATCCCAGGTAATAAGGTCCTTTTTCTCAATGCCTTTATCGGCTACTTTGACTAACGTTTTTTGGATATTACCTTGTAGTTTTTGCTTTAACGCACCGAGATCATCACCAACACAAATTTGTTTTAGATTTTCATCTACAATCTTGAAATGCATTTTAAGGTGAGTTGGTAGCGTTAAGAGCTCCCATACATCTTGCTCTAAACGGACACCCGTCATGCGCAATAACTGTTTATTCAGACTTGCGGCTAATTCACCTTGGCTAGGGTCCATATTCTCCAGTGCTGCGCCTGCATAATTTGGCGCAGGTACAAAATTACGGCGTAGTGTTTTTGGCAACGCCTTAATCATGGTAATGATTAATTCTTCACGTAAAGCAGGGATCAGCCAATCAAAGCCTTGTTCATTAACTTGATTGAGGATCGCTAATGGAATAATCACCGTGATACCATCTTCAACGGTACCCGGTTCAAAATTGTATTCCAATTTAAATTTAAAGCTGTTTTGACTCCAAAATTCTGGATAGCTATGTGCAGTAATTGCTTCGGCATTATGCTTCATCAAACGAGCTTGGGTGAGCGTTAACAAATCCGGTGTTTGCTTGATCTCGTTCTTCCACCAGCTATCAAAGTGACGACCAGAGCAAACGTGTTCAGGAATAATATCAGCATAAAAACCAAATAAATCATCGTCACTAACCAAAATATCACGACGACGAGATTTATGTTCTAATGCATGAATACGCTCTACTTCCGCCATATTGTGCTTAAAGAACGCATGTTTAGTATTAAACTCACCTTCAACTAACCCACTACGAATAAATATTTCACGACATAATGCAGGGTCAATTTGACTGTAGTTCACCATGCGTTTAGCAACAATGACTAAACCATATAAGGTTACTTTTTCTGCAGCAACAACCGCAGCTCGGCGTTTTTCCCAATGCGGTTCACTGTAACTTGATTTGTTTAAATGTGTCGCAAGCGGTTCAATCCATTCTGGTTGGATCTTCGCCGCAATACGGCCAAATAAACGTGATGTTTCCACCAGTTCTGCAACCATCACCCATTTAGGCTGTTTCTTAAATAAGCCAGAACCTGGGAAGATATTAAATTTACTGTTACGCGCACCTAAATAATCTTGGTCTTTATCTTTAAAGCCAATGTGGCTTAACATGCCTGATAATAAGGCTTTATGAATATTATCGCTGTTACTTACTTCACCCTCTTCATTCACTGCGACAGGGTTTACGGTAAAACCTAACTCTTTCACTACTTGTGATAATTGACTGTAAATATCCTGCCATTCACGTACTCGCATATACGCAAGATAATCTTTCTTACATAAACGACGGAACTGCGATGACGATAACTCATCTTGTTGTTGCTTGACGTAATTCCATAAATTAACAAACGTAATAAAGTCTGATTCTTTATCGTAAAAACGACGATGCTGTTCATCAGCCGCTTGCTGTTTTTCTATTGGTCGTTCACGTGGATCTTGAATCGACAGTGCTGCAGTAATCACCATTACTTCATTCAAACAACCATTGGTATTTGCTTCCATGACCATACGCGCCAGACGTGGATCAATCGGCAACTTCGCCAATGATACACCGACAGATGTGAGGCGTTTATTATGGTCAGCGTTACTGGTATCAATCGCACCGAGTTCTTCGAGCAGTTTTAAGCCGTCGGTAATGTTACGGCTATCTGGCGGCTGTACAAAGGGGAAGTTAGCAACATCCCCTAACCCCAATGCATGCATTTTTAAAATAACCGAGGCGAGGTTAGTACGGGTAATTTCAGGATCCGTGAATTCGGGACGATTATTAAAATCATCTTCACTATAGAGTCGAATACAAATACCTGCGCTAACACGGCCACAACGGCCCATACGCTGATTTGCACTGGCTTGTGATATCGCCTCAATTGGCAGGCGTTGCACCTTAGTACGGAAACTATAGCGACTGATACGTGCAGTGCCCGGATCAATGACATATTTGATACCTGGTACCGTTAATGACGTTTCCGCTACGTTAGTCGATAACACAATACGACGACCAACATGACTTTGAAAAATACGGTTTTGCTCAGCATTGGTCAAACGTGCATACAGAGGTAGCACTTCGGTATCTCGAAGTTTTAATTTGTTTAACGCATCCGCAGTATCACGGATCTCACGCTCACCGTTAAGGAATACCAGAATATCCCCAAGGCCTTCGCTCTGCAGTTCATCGACCGCATCAACAATGCCTTGAATTTGATCACGCTCATGCCCGTCTTCTTGTTCTGCTAACGCGTTGTAGCGCACTTCAACAGGATAAGTACGACCAGACACTTCAATCATTGGCGCGTTATTAAAGTGCTTAGAGAAACGTTCTGGATCGATTGTCGCAGAAGTAATAATCACTTTTAAATCAGGGCGACGGTTAAGTAGCTGCTTTAAATAACCGAGAATGAAATCAATATTTAAACTACGTTCATGGGCTTCATCAATAATGATCACGTCATATTTACTTAAGAAGCGATCTTGTTGGATCTCCGCCAGTAAAATACCGTCCGTCATCAATTTAATGTAACTGTTCTTACTGACATTATCGTTAAAACGGATCTTATAACCAACGTGCTCACCAAGCTCTGAATCTAGCTCTTCGGCAATACGGTTCGCCACGGTACGTGCGGCAAGTCGTCTTGGCTGAGTATGGCCAATCATGCCATCAATGCCTAAGCCAAGCTCGAGACATATTTTAGGGATCTGAGTGGTTTTACCTGAGCCCGTTTCACCCGCAATAATAACCACTTGGTTATTTAAAATAGCGTTAGCGATATCGTCACGTTTTTGACTAATAGGCAGAGATTCTGGATATGAAACAACCGGTAAATTATCAATACGCGACTGACGCAGATTCGAAGATGCAGCAATATCTAGCTGTATTTTTTCAACTGTTTTTTGTTGTTTTTCAGACGGTAATTTTTGTGCAGCTTGCAAACGACGTTTAAAACGAAAACGATCGAAATGCATACAATTAGATAATTCAGCGGTCAGGGATTTGAAGATACTCTGCATAATAGTTAGAAAGCGCCCATTAACTCTAGTTTAAAGGCGAAATACTATGCCAGTCTTTGGGGAATTTCAAATGATTATTTAATTTCAAATGAAAAGCACATCAGTCACATCACTATAACCCCCATTGGTAATCGTTATGGCACATTTTTTAGGCTATTAGCTCGACACCAAGCAAATATAAATTTAATTACACATGGAACAAATTATTTACACTATTTGACATGACAATACCTTTCAACCATTGAAATACCACCAAGTGAGTAGCCACCACATGGCTTTACACGCTGTCACGATTTATTTACAGACGCAATGCCGATTAACTAATTTATATATGTTTATTCACATATCTTAGCTGATTGATTTTTAACAGATATTTATTCGATCTGAATCACATAAATAATACGCGAAAGAAAATAGAATTCACTCGATTTTCGCTCGAACGAACATCACACCCTATAAAATGGTTATTTAAAACCATTAACACGTTAAAACTCGAGGTTATAAATGTTTGGTATTTTCAAACCGAAAGAGCACATTGCTCGTTTACCCGCAGACCAGGTTGACTCCACCTATAAATATTTAAGATGGCAGTTATTCTTTGGTATTTTCGTTGGCTACGCAGGTTATTACCTAGTTCGTAAAAATTTCAGTTTGGCCATGCCATACTTGATTGAACAAGGTTTTAGCCGTGGCGATCTTGGTGTTGCTCTCTCTGCAGTCTCTATTTCGTACGGCCTATCTAAGTTCCTGATGGGTAGTGTTTCCGATCGCTCTAATCCACGCTATTTCTTAACCGCTGGGTTATTAATGTCCGCCGCGATCATGTTTACTTTTGGCTATATGCCTTGGGCCACCAGCAGTATTACTGCGATGTTCGTTTTACTATTTTTAAATGGTTGGTTTCAAGGTATGGGCTGGCCAGCTTGTGGCAGAACCATGGTTCACTGGTGGTCTAAAAAAGAACGGGGTGAATTAGTTTCCGTTTGGAATGTTGCGCATAACGTCGGTGGTGGTTTAATCGGCCCTATGTTCTTGCTTGGCTTATGGGCATTTAATGACGATTGGCATTCGGCATTTTATGTTCCAGCTTTCTTTGCTGTACTCGTGGCCATCTTTGTCTGGTTCACGGTGCGTGATACGCCGCAATCTTGTGGGTTACCACCAATCGAAGAATATAAAGATGATTACCCAGATGATTACAGCAAAGATCATGAACAAGAAATGACGGCAAAAGAGATTTTCTTCAAATATGTTCTTAATAATAAACTGTTATGGTCTATCGCGATTGCTAACGCCTTTGTTTACTTGATCCGTTACGGTGTTTTAGATTGGGCCCCTGTTTATCTAAAAGAAGCAAAAGGTTTCACTGTCGATGGTTCTTCTTGGGCTTATTTCTTGTATGAATGGGCGGGTATTCCAGGCACCCTACTTTGTGGTTGGATCTCAGATAAATTATTTAAAGGACGTCGTGCGCCAGCGGGAATACTATTTATGGCTCTAGTCACTATTGCGGTGCTTGTTTACTGGTTTAACCCACCAGGAAACCCTGCCATTGATATGGCCGCACTCATTGCGATTGGATTCCTAATTTACGGCCCTGTCATGTTAATTGGTCTATATGCACTCGAGCTTGCACCTAAAAAAGCTGCAGGCACAGCAGCGGGCCTAACAGGTCTATTCGGCTACCTAGGTGGTGCGGTAGCTGCAAACGCAGTGCTGGGTTATACCGTGGACCATTTCGGTTGGGATGGCGGTTTCATGGTACTCGTCGCCTCTTGCTTCGCGTCTATCATTTGCTTAACTTACGCGTATTTCGGTGAAAAACGATTCCACGAGAACAAAACAAACGATGCAGCTATTGCATAGTTAGTTCATATTGTTGGTAACTAGTTTAAAGGCTACAAATCTTGTAGCCTTTTTTAACATTGAAATTAACTAAATATTAGCGGCATTTTTATAACAAGCTTGTTGTTGTTTATCCATTGCTTTAAGTACATCTCGACGAGAAATGATCCCCACTAATAAACCCTCTTCGTCAATCACTGGATATACCTTAGGTTTAACTTCTAACATTTGTTGTGCTAATTCAATAATACCGTCTTCAACCCGAACCGTGAGTACATCCGATCTCATCAGATCTTCAACTATCGCGACCTCTTCACAGTAATAACTCGATTCCAGTAATGATGCTAAGCAATCCTGCTCAGATATCCAGCCAATAAGCGTATCACTATCATCTACCACAGGAGCACCGATATGACCTGATTTTAGTAATCGGTCTACAGCGGTGGCCACCGGCATATCTGCGGTTAACTTAATTGGCCGTAACTGCATATAATCAGATACTTTTAAAGAATTCATTCCCTCACCCCTTTAATACGTTGATCTATCTAAAATAATACATGGCTATGACTTCTCTTAAGCATAGGTTATATGGTTATTTCTACCATCAAGACCTTAAAATGGCTAAAATTACTTTATTTCCAGCATTGAAAAGCTGAAAAGTAAAAAAACAAAACATAATGTAAAAAACAAATAACTCCATAAAAACCAAAATTAACAACATATAAAACCAGTTAATTTTAATTAGGTAGTATTATAACCCTACACAATGACAATCGACGGGATTACACAACCCTCAAGATTTGTAATTACAACGGTTAATGAAATTATGTTCTTGAAGACGATCGCATAATTGTCATAGTATCGAAGGATAAGAAAGTATAAATATCTCGCTTGATGGGAAGGGAAGCAATGAAAAAGACAATGTATGAAAAAATTTGGGATTCACACTTAGTTCACGAACCTAAGAATGGCACCCCGCTACTCTACATCGATCGTCACTTGATGCATGAAGTAACAAGTCCACAAGCATTTGAAGGCTTAAGAGTTCAACACCGTCCGATCCGTAATCGTCATAGTATCTTGGCAACAATGGATCACTGTGTACCGACTGTTGACCGTCATTTACCGATTAAAGATCCAATTGCCGCGAAACAAATTGATACGATGGCAAATAACTGTAGTGAACACGACCTGCTTATTTACGATATGCAGAGCGTTAATAACGGCGTTATTCATATTGTTGTACCTGAACATGGTTTCATTCACCCAGGTATGACAGCAGTGTGTGGTGATTCACATACAGCAACACACGGTGCATTCGGTGCGTTAGCATTCGGTATCGGTACTTCTGAAGTTGAACATGTCATGGCAACTCAGACGCTACAACAACAAAAATCAAAAACTATGCTAATAAGTGTAGAAGGTAAATTATCTAAATATTCAACAGCAAAAGATATTGCCCTTGCTGTTATCGGTAAAATTGGTACTGCTGGCGGTACTGGCCATGTCATCGAATTTGCAGGTTCTGCCATCCGAGACCTGACAATGGAAGGTCGTATGACCTTATGTAATATGGCGATTGAAGGTGGCGCACGTGCTGGCCTTATTGCACCAGATGAAACGACATATGCTTACCTTGAAGGTAAAGAATTCGCACCAAAAGGTGATCACTGGCCTGCTGCACTCGCATACTGGAAATCACTGCCAACTGATGACGGCGCTGTATTTGATACTATCGTCGAGCTTAAAGCGGAAGATATTGCACCACAAGTTACTTGGGGTACTTCACCAGAGCAAGTTGTAGCAGTTAACGCAACGGTACCTTCACCAAGTGATTTCAGTGATGAAATTAAAGCGTCGGCATGTAAAGGTGCCCTTGCCTACATGGACATTGAAGCCGGTGCCGCAATCACAGATATTAATATTGATCTTGTGTTCGTTGGTTCTTGTACTAACGGTCGTATTGAAGATTTCCGTGCCATAGCTGAATTAACAGCAGGTAAAAAGGTAAGCGCTTCAGTACAAGCTATCGCAGTTCCTGGTTCATATTTAGTGAAAGAACAAGCAGAAAAAGAAGGTCTAGATAAGATCTTAGTTGCTGCGGGTTGGGAATGGCGTGAACCAGGTTGTTCTATGTGTCTAGCAATGAATGGTGATCAACTAGGTGAAGGTCAACGTAGTGCATCTACGTCAAACCGTAACTTCGAAGGTCGTCAAGGTAAAGGTGGACGTACTCATCTAGTATCACCAGCAATGGCTGCAGCGGCAGCGATTGAAGGCCATTTTGTTGACATCCGTAACTGGGCATAAAATTTAGCACATTAGTGATCAAGGAATTAAAATGAAAGCATATAAAAATCATACTAGTGTTGCTGCATTAATGAATCGTAGTAACGTAGATACAGATCAAATCATCCCAAAACAATTCTTGAAAAAAGTTGAACGTACCGGCTTTGGTATTCACTTATTTCATGATTGGCGTTTTCTTGATGATGGTTCAGAAAATCCTAAATTTGAATTAAACAAACCGGCATTCAAAGGCGCTAAAATTTTAGTTGCTGGCGATAACTTCGGCTGTGGTTCATCACGTGAGCATGCGCCGTGGGCAATTGAAGATTTTGGTTTCAATACCATTATTTCAACTAGCTATGCTGATATTTTTTACTCAAATTGCTTTAAAAACGGTATTTTACCAATCCGTGTAAGCAAAGCAGAACTCGCAGCGTTAATGTCTGAAATTGAGGCAAATGAAGGTATCGAGTTTACTGTTGACCTACCTGCACAAACAGTAACAACACCGGGTGGTATTGTTATTAACATTGAAGTGGACGAATTCCGTAAGCAAAGCCTTATTGAAGGCGCTGATGATATTTCATGGACATTGAAACATGAAGCTAAAATCACTGAATTCGAAACTAAAAATAAGCAACAGTTTCCATGGTTATGGACGGAAGCAAGCTAACTTTTCGGTATAGCTCAATCTCAATAAATCGAAGCTCTGTGGTAGCAATACAAAACGCTATCGCAAAGTACACTAAGATACAGTTTAAAAGCGGGTAGTCATCTTCTATCCGCTCCTTCCCTACAATTTGAAGCAGGTAGCAAATATGGAAATCATGCGCCCTCAAGTCCAATTAATGGACACAACTCTTCGTGATGGAGAGCAAACCCAAGGGGTCTCCTTCACCCCCGACGAAAAAGTTAGTATTGCCAAAGCCCTACTCCAATCCCTTAATGTTGACCGAATTGAAGTTGCATCTGCACGCGTTTCTCTTGGCGAAAAACAGGCCGTATCCTCATTAATGCAGTGGGCAGAACAAGAACAAGTTGCAGACCGAATCGAGATACTGGGTTTTGTCGATCATACCAAAAGCGTTGACTGGATAACATCCAGCGGTGCCAAAGTGATAAACTTACTCACCAAAGGCAGTGAAAAACACTGTACCGAACAGCTCAGAAAAACCCCTTCTCAACATATTGCCGATGTCAGGGAAACGATTTATTACGCAATAGAACAAGGATTATCGGTAAATATTTACCTTGAAGATTGGTCTAACGGTTACAGTGATAACCCTGAATACGTTTATAACATGGTCAGTGAGCTATCGGATTTACCTATCCAACATTACATGCTGCCTGATACGCTTGGGATTATGTCTCCAGACGAGGTTCACACTAGCCTATCTGACATGATCAGGCGTTTCCCCCAGCTGAAATTTGATTTTCATCCACACAATGATTATGGCTTGGCAACAGCGAATGCGCTTACCGCTGCCAAAGTCGGCATTAGCGCTATCCATTGCACAGTAAACTGCTTAGGTGAACGCGCTGGTAATGCGTCTCTGGCCGAAGTTGCGGTGGTATTGAAAGATAAACTCGGTATCGAATCATCAATCAATGAACAACGCATTCATCAGATTAGCCAAATGATTGAAAACTTCTCAGGTAAGATCACATCGGCAAACGCGCCAATCATCGGTGCTGACGTGTTTACACAAACCAGTGGTATTCATGCTGATGGCGATAACAAAGGCGGATTATATCAAACGGTATTAGGCCCTGAACGATTTGAACGTACACGTACCTACGCACTCGGTAAAATGAGTGGCAAAGCATCGCTTGAGAAGAATTTAGAAGATTTAAACATTGATTTGAGTGCGGAACAAAAAACCAAGTTACTCCAACGAATTGTGACACTCGGCGATCAAAAATCCACTATCACACCAGAGGATTTGCCCTTTATTATTGCAGACCTCTTGGAAAGCAAAGATTACTCGCACATTGAACTGCTCGACTGTTCGATAACATCAGGGTTAAATGTTGACTCAACGGCAAGTATCCGTGCTCGCATTGGTGATGAAATGTATAAATCTGCTGGCTCAGGTAATGGCGGATTTGATGCCTTCAGTATGGCGATACAAGCGATTATGCAAAAGGTTGGCTTTGACTACCCTAGCTTAGAAAACTACCAAGTGCGTATTCCACCAGGTGGTAAAACCAGTGCATTAACAGAAAGCTTTATCACTTGGCAGCAAGATAATAAAACCTTCCGCACCCGTGGCGTTAGCTCTAACCAAGTATTTGCAGGTGTGCAAGCCACAATGAGAATGTTAAATAAATTGCTACATGAAAAAATAACAGCATAAAACCTCATCCATATAGATTTACGTTAAAATCCATTTAGCGTAAATCTTCTACTAAAGTCATATCCAATATCGCAATGCCATGATAAATACATAGCAATACCACCATTAACAAATATCAATCCTAAATAATGTTTATTCACATTTCGATTAGGCTATACTTTATTTATATATCGAAAAATCAACATTTAACAATACAAAGACCCACAAAACAACTCTAATTACTCCGCATTCACTGACGCACGCACACTTATCATTAAAATATAATATTACCACCACAATTATAAAATAATAAAACGCTTATAAAACCGCAATTTAATTGCGCAATTTTAAAATCAAAGTCTAAATTTAAACTAGCAATGAGAAATAGTTCAGACTTGTAGATGCTAATGTTTGCGGATGCAAGTAATTACATTTGGGGGTTACTAATGGGTATTTTTGAACATTATCAGCAAAGATACGAAGAAAGTCGTGAAGAAGAATATACAATTCAAGAATTCTTGAATTTATGTCGTGACGACAAAAGCGTATATGCATCTGCAGCTGAACGATTATTAAACGCAATCGGTGAACCTGAAATGGTTGATACCGCGACCGATTCTCGCCTAAGCCGATTATTTTCCAACAGAGTTGTGGCACGCTACCCTGCTTTTGCAGACTTTTACGGCATGGAAGATGCTATCGAGCAGATTGTTGCGTATCTAAAACACTCAGCGCAAGGTTTAGAAGAAAAGAAACAGATCTTATATTTACTCGGCCCTGTCGGTGGTGGTAAATCATCCCTAGCCGAAAAATTGAAAGACTTAATGCAGAATATCCCCATTTACCGCATAAAAGGATCCCCCGTAAACGACCATCCATTTAGCTTGTTTGATGTCAATGAAGATGCCAATATCTTACGTAATGAATACGGTATCCCAACCCGCTGCCTTGGTCATGTGATGTCTCCTTGGGCCGCTAAACGTTTAAAAGAATTTTGTGGTGATATCAGCAAGTTTAAAGTTGAAAAAGTACACCCATCTATACTTCACCAGATTGCCATTGCTAAAACAGAACCAGGGGATGAAAATAACCAAGATATATCATCGTTAGTCGGTAAAGTTGATATTCGTCAGTTAGAACATTTCTCACAAGATGATCCGGATGCTTACAGCTATTCAGGGGCATTGTGTAAAGCGAATCAAGGCATTATGGAGTTCGTAGAGATGTTTAAAGCACCGATTAAAGTGCTGCACCCCCTACTTACGGCAACGCAAGAAGGTAACTATAACAGTACCGAAGGTCTATCAGCGCTGCCTTTCGAAGGCATTATTCTTGCTCACTCTAATGAATCCGAGTGGCAAACATTCCGTAATAACAAAAATAACGAAGCCTTTTTAGATCGGGTATACATAGTTAAAGTCCCTTACTGTTTACGTATCAGTGAAGAACAATCTATTTATCGTAAATTACTCGAAAACAGTGCATTACATAACGCCAAATGTGCGCCTGGGACTCTCGATGCGCTTGCTCAATTCACCGTGCTATCTCGACTTAAAGACCCTGAAAACTCATCAATCTACTCGAAAATGCGCGTTTACGATGGCGAGACCTTAAAAGATACCGATCCGAAAGCCAAGTCATATCAAGAATACCGGGATTACGCTGGTGTAGACGAAGGTATGTCAGGCCTTTCTACCCGTTTTGCTTATAAGATCTTATCTAAAGTATTCAACTTTGATCATGTGGAAGTTGCCGCTAACCCTGTACACCTTTTTTATGTACTCGAACAGCAGATTGAACGTGAACAATTCCCGCAAGATATTGCAGATCGATATTTAGAGTTCTTGAAAGGTTATTTAATCCCGAAATATGTTGAGTTTATCGGCAAAGAAATTCAAACAGCTTACTTAGAATCTTATTCTGAATATGGCCAAAACATTTTCGACCGCTATGTGATATATGCCGATTTCTGGATCCAAGACCAGGAATATCGAGACCCTGAAACAGGCCAATTATTTGATCGCGAAGCATTAAATAATGATCTAGAAAAAATAGAAAAACCAGCGGGCATAAGCAACCCTAAAGATTTCCGTAATGAAATCGTTAACTTCGTTTTGCGTGCCAGAGCCAATAACAGCGGTAAAAACCCTGCTTGGGTTAGTTATGAAAAACTCCGTGTTGTGATCGAAAAGAAAATGTTCTCCAATACCGAAGAGTTGTTACCTGTTATTTCATTTAACGGTAAGACATCCACTGACGAACAGCAAAAACATGAAAACTTTGTTGACCGCATGATGGAGAAGGGCTACACCAAAAAACAAGTGAGATTGTTGTCAGAATGGTATTTACGTGTACGTAAATCATCATAACGGTATTCGTTTAAGGGGATGAGATGGCACACTTTATTGATCGCAGATTAAACGGAAAAAATAAAAGTACCGTTAATCGGCAACGCTTTATGCGTCGCTATAACTCACAAATAAAAAAGGCGGTATCTGATGCTGTAAATAATCGCAGTATCCAGGATATTACATCTGGAGAAAGTGTCAGCATTCCAACTCGTGACATCTCCGAGCCTATATTCCATCAAGGTAAAGGCGGTGAACGTACCATAGTACATCCAGGTAACGACCAGTTTATTACTGGTGATAAAATCAAACGTCCACCTCCCGGAAGCGGTTCTGGTGCCGGAGATGGTGAAGCCAGTGACAGCGGTGAAGGTAATGATGATTTTAGTTTTCAGATTTCAAAAGACGAATATCTTGATTTGTTATTTGAAGACCTAGAATTGCCTAACTTACAAGAAAATCAACTTAACAGTATTGTTGAAATGAAAACCCATCGCGCAGGTTATACATCAAGTGGTACCCCAGGTAACATCGCGCTTGTGAAATCATTGAAAAACTCGTTAGCAAGACGTACCGCTTTAACGGGGAGTAAAAAAAGAAAAGTAAAAGCATTGCAACAGCAAGTTGATGAGTTAACTAATCAGGGGGAAATTGAAGGCCAGTTTGTTGACGAATTAAAAAATGAAATTGCAGCGCTTAAAGAGCGGATCAGTAAAGTTCCGTTCATCGATACATTTGATTTACGCTATAACAATTTTGAGCAATATGCGGTACCGAATAGCCAAGCCGTCATGTTCTGTCTCATGGATGTATCAGGTTCTATGGACCAGCCAACCAAAGACATGGCTAAGCGTTTCTATATCTTACTGTATTTATTTTTAACACGTACTTATAAAACGATTGAGGTGGTTTATATACGCCACCATACACAAGCAAAAGAAGTCGATGAACATGAATTCTTTTACTCGCAAGAAACAGGCGGCACGATTGTATCGTCGGCATTAAAGTTGATGGATAAAATTGTCACCGATAAATTTCCGGCTAACGAATGGAATATTTACGCTGCACAAGCTTCTGATGGCGATAATTGGGCTGATGATTCTCCTTTATGTCGTAAGATTTTACTTGATAAAATCATGCCGCGAGTACGTTATTTCAGTTATATAGAAATAACGAGTCGTGCACATCAAACATTATGGCGAGAATATGAAAAAGTAGCGGAAGAATACTCACAATTTGCCTTACAACATATCCGCCAACTCGAAGATATTTATCCTGTATTCCGTGAATTATTTAAGAAACAGGTCGCTTAGGGAGTCTATATGTTAAGAGATAAAGTGAAGCAGCTCGACGATGGTCCTGATTGGAACTTTCCATTACTTGAAGAATACCATGTCGAAATCAAACGTATTGCTGAATACTATCGACTTGATACTTACCCCAATCAAATTGAAGTCATCACCACCGAGCAAATGATGGATGCTTATTCTTCTGTCGGGATGCCGATTGGTTATAACCATTGGAGCTTTGGTAAGAAATTTATTCAAACAGAGCAGAGCTATAAACGTGGTCAAATGGGGTTAGCCTATGAAATTGTGATTAACTCAAATCCTTGTATCGCCTACCTGATGGAAGAAAATACCATCCCAATGCAGGCCTTAGTTATCGCGCATGCCTGCTATGGCCATAATTCTTTTTTTAAAAATAATTACCTATTTAAAACATGGACAGATGCTGATTCCATTATTGATTACCTGGTATTTTCAAAGAACTATATTGCTGATTGTGAACAAAAATATGGTATTGATGCCGTTGAGAATATCGTCGATTCTTGTCATGCATTAATGAATTATGGTGTTGATCGATATAAGCGCCCTAGTGAGCCGTCGTTAAGTGAAGAAAAGCGCCGTCAGCAAGAGCGTACTGATTATTTACAAACTCAGGTGAACGAATTGTGGCGTACCCTGCCCCAATACAACCAAAAAGAAGAACCTGTTGAGCCTAATTATCCCGCCGAACCACAAGAGAACATTCTTTATTTTGTTGAGAAAAACGCACCACTGTTACAATCATGGCAACGAGAAATAATTCGTATTGTCCGTAAAATAAGCCAGTATTTTTATCCACAAAAACAAACTCAAGTAATGAATGAAGGTTGGGCAACATTTTGGCATTATACGATGACTAACCATATGTATGACGAAGGGATAGTGTCCGATAAGTTTATGTTAGAGATTTTACATAATCATACTAACGTTATCGCACAACCGGCCTATAATAGTCCTCATTACTCAGGTATGAACCCCTATGCTCTTGGTTTTTCGATGTTTATTGATATCCGGCGTATATGCGAGCACCCAACCGAAGAAGACAAGGCTTGGTTCCCTGATATCGCGGGTAGTGATTGGTTAGACACATTACATTTTGCAATGCAAAACTTTAAAGACGAGAGCTTTATTAGCCAATATTTATCACCAAAAGTAATGCGTGATATGCATTTATTTTCAATCGAAGATAACGAAAATAGTAAGTATATTGAAGTATCGGCAATTCATAATGAAGAAGGCTATCAACGTCTGCGGAGTAAGTTATCTGCTCAGTATAATTTAAGTAATAACGAACCCAATATTCAGGTATTCAATGTCGATAAGAAGGGGGATCGTTCTTTAACGTTACGCTACGTAGCTCATAAAGACATACCACTAGACAATAAATCAGCACAAGAGGTGATGAAACACCTCCATCGATTATGGAGCTTTGACGTTCGTTTAGAACAAGTTCTAGCAAATGGTGAAACAGAGGTTATCAGCCAAAGTTCTAGCCAAAAATCATAAAATTGGTATAAAAAAACCAGTCAATGACTGGTTTTTTATGCATCTATTAGACAATAATTATTTAATGCGTTGTTCGAAAGCCACGCAAATATCATCCCATGTTTCGTCACGATACTGCTGCCAAAGCAGGCCAGAATTCATACCGTAATTACGCACAATATTCAAACAGTCATCCGCTCGATTTTCTACTGCAACCGTTTTTAGTTGTTTGTAAAAATCTTGAGCCAATAAACGTGCTTCTGGGTAATCGAAATAAATTTTACCAAGAATACGATACATATTATCAAAGCCGTTTAGAATCAAAGCATAGACTAAATTACCAGACAAAAAGGCCAATTTGTGTAACATACGGTAATCATATTCAGTGTAAGCATCTTTGTCATCCGCTAATGTTTCAGCTTCAGTTAAAATCTCAGCAACTCTTTCAGGGTCACGTTTGATCGCTGCACGAATAAAAATCACACTAATATTGGTTCGCGCTGACAATAAGTCACGCACTAATTCTGGTAGACGCTCAGGATCTAATCGTACTAAATCTTCTAAAATTGAGAGACTTGATGTTTCCCAAAAATTATTAACCTGTGTTGGTTTCCCATGGCGAATAGTGAGCCAACCATCACGTGCTAAGCGTTGTAGCACTTCACGTAACGTAGTTCGGGTAACACCAATAAGCTCAGAAAGTTCTCTTTCTGCAGGAAGAATTGAACCTGGAGGAAAGCGATTTTTCCAAATCGATTCGATCAGATATTCCTCGGCAAACCCTGCAGGGCTCTTCGCCTTAATAATACCGTCATTCCGACGCCTTCTATTTGTTGTTTTACTATCAGTAATATCCATTTAACTTCTCATTAGGAAATAGAACAGGTTGTGTCCTTTAGGATCTTAGCACCTACAAGCAACTCCGACCAGATTTAAATTAGATACTATCACCAGAATAATTATTTTCCGATTTAAATATTAAAATAAGTTTATTTGCAATAACAATAATCTGTATCAATAAAAAGGATGGCGCACGTCACAAAATATGCTTAGAATATCCCGGTTTTCAAATTACTTAAACTTAATCTTAACAAAATATTGGACAACTCCTCATGGACATAAGCCTTAGTACGGCGGCAAAGTTAAACTTCTTAGGTAACTCACCTCAGTGGTACAAAATTGCAATCGTTGCCTTCCTTATTATTAACCCTTTCATTTTTGCAATCGACCCATTTATTGCAGGTTGGTTATTAGTCGTTGAATTTATTTTCACCTTAGCAATGGCGCTTAAATGCTACCCGCTTCAACCCGGTGGCCTGCTTGCTATTGAAGCGGTCGCAATAGGGATGACATCTGCGGATCAAGTTCAGCATGAAATTGTGAGTAACATCGAAGTATTATTGTTATTAATCTTCATGGTTGCAGGTATTTATTTCATGAAGTCGTTATTACTTTATGTATTTACCAAAATGCTTATTAATATCAAATCAAAAGCATTACTTGCACTTTCTTTTTCTCTTGTTTCAGCTTTTTTATCTGCATTTTTAGATGCATTAACAGTTATCGCGGTTGTAATTAGTGTCGCTATTGGTTTCTACAGCATTTATCACAAAGTTGCTTCAGGTCGTGATTTTAAACAAGATCATGACCATACTGATGATGGTTCTGTAAATGAACTTAAACGTCAAGATCTTGATGATTATCGCGCATTCCTACGTACTCTTATGATGCATGCTGGTGTAGGTACTGCACTCGGCGGTGTATGTACTATGGTTGGTGAACCACAAAATCTAATTATTGCTGAACAAGCAGGTTGGAATTTTCTAGAATTTGCACTACGTATGGCACCTGTAACGGTTCCTGTGTTCTTTTTTGGTCTATTGACATGCGTCCTTGTCGAGAAATTCAAAGTCTTTGGTTACGGCGCGGAATTACCCGCAGCTGTACGCACTATTCTTGTCGATTTTGACAAATATGAAGATGCAAACCGCAGCCAACGTGAACGTGTAAAACTTTACACGCAAGCAGCGATTGGCGTTTGGTTAATTATTGGTCTTGCATTCCATTTAGCGTCGGTTGGTTTAATTGGTTTATCTGTCATCATCCTAGCCACCGCATTTAATGGTATTACTGAAGAGCACGCACTGGGTAAAGCATTCGAAGAGGCACTGCCTTTCACGGCATTACTTGCTGTATTCTTCACTATTGTCGCGGTTATTATTGATCAGCAATTATTCATACCGTTAATTAATTCCGTATTAGCAGCTTCACCACATGATCAACTGCCGTTATTCTATTTGGCTAATGGTATTCTTTCGATGGTGAGTGATAACGTATTCGTTGGTACCGTTTATATCACTGAAGTTAAAGCAGCGTTAGATAATGGTACCGTGACGCGTGACCAATTTGATTTACTTGCTGTGGCAATTAATACCGGTACTAACCTACCATCAGTGGCAACACCAAATGGTCAAGCGGCGTTCTTATTCTTATTAACGTCGGCTGTTGCACCGCTATTACGTTTATCTTATGGCCGTATGGTAATCATGGCACTACCATATACTATCGTAATGACACTTGTTGGTCTTGGTGCGATCCTGTTCTTCTTAGAGCCAATGACAAATAGCATGCTTGAGATGGGCTGGATCACTCCTCATGCTGAGGCCGCTATTGACGCGATAAAATCGACAGGTCACTAGGTCATTAATTCACGAATAAAACGCCGCGATTTGCGGCGTTTTTTTGTGTGGGTAATCGTTTATATCAATGACCACCCACACATAAGCGTTTATTCTTACACACTTTTACACACTGCAGCACATATCTAGTCCGACAATATGTTATAACAGCAGACAATCATTTAATTCATTTGAGATAATATATGTACCAGTTTATTTCTAACCTACCAAAACAACGCCTCCCTTGGGTTTTACTCGCCCTAACAGGTATGGGATTAGAAGCATCAGCCCTGTTCTTTCAATATGTTATGGAACTGAGCCCTTGCGTATTATGCGTTTATGAACGTGTAGCGATAATGGGGATAATCATTGCAGGTTTAGTTGGTGCTATTGCGCCTGCCAATCCAGTCATGCGTTTTAGTGGTTTTGCATTATGGTTCATCAGTGCAGGTTACAGCTTAAGCCTGGCTATTGAGCATGTCGATATTCAACTAAATCCGTCACCATTTTCGACGTGTGACTTCTTCCCTAATTTCCCGACTTGGGTACCACTGCATGAGTGGGCACCTTGGTTGTTTAATCCAACCGGTTTTTGTGATGAAATTAGCTGGCAGTTTTTATCGTATACAATGCCACAATGGTTAATCGTAACCTCTTCAATTTACTTAGCTGTTGCAGCTATCGTATTTAGTTGCCATATTACAGGCCTGATTAAGTCAGCGAAATAACAAGGAATAGATAATGAGCAAACCAGAATTAACTCAAGTTCAACAAGATCAATTGGATGCTAAAGTATTACAGCGTTTATTAGCGCATTTAGATGAGAACAAACAAGTTCAAAATATTGATTTAATGATCTTGGCTGATTTTTGCCGAAATTGCTTAGGTAAATGGTATAAGTCTGCGGCGGATGAACTTGAACTAGACGTGACAGATGAACAAGCAAGAGAACGCATCTACGGTATGACTTATGCAGAATGGAAAGAAAACCACCAGCTTCCAGCAACTGAAGAACAACTTGCAGCATTCAATGCCAAGCCGAAAAAATAACGCTTAGCCATTAATTGAATGGTTTATAGTGGATACTAAAAGGGAGAGTAAACTTAACGTTTACTCTCCCTTTTCTATATTGTGCATTAAACTAAGTGGTTAGCCATATTGACAAAGGTATGCTGTTTCTTGCGCTACTTTAACTTGAAACTTACTGTCGGCAGGCACATTGAACTGCTCACCCGCATTGAATGTTTGCCACTCAGATTGTCCAGGAAGTAACACAGTTAACGCACCTGTAATCACAATCATCACTTCAGCTAAGGCTGTACCAAACTCATACTCACCGACAGCCATCACGCCAACACTTGCTGCTTTATCTGCTTCTTGAAATCCAATAGAAGCCACTTGACCATCAAAATACTGATTTACCTTAAACATCTTAAATCCTTTTATACGGTTAACTTAATCTACAACTAAGATATCAGAATAACCGAAAATAAATTGGATTAACAGTACCCTAACTGACGAACCGATAATTCATGTTGATTAAAAGTTATAATAACCAGTCAACTGGATCATATTATCATCATTGAAGGTTTTATTTGCATAATCGTCATCACTCACATTAAACCACCAGCCTTCTAGGCCAACAGAAAGTGCTTTGGTGACATTTACCTTGGCCTGAACAAAACCATGCTGAGAACCAAAATCAAAATCATAGTTATGACCGATAAGTATTTCGCTATCATTTAAACCATTCAGGGTTACTCTTACACCAGCAAATATGTCATTTTGAAAACTATTATCAAATGCATTTTCACCATGTTGGTCCCAGCTATATTCCGCTAGCAAGTTAACAGCAATATTTTGATTTTGTATTAGCTTAAACTCCGAGCCTAACACCACCGCTCGCGTCGATTTATCTTCAACAATCTTATAAAGCACTTCTGCTTTTAATTCGATCCGGTTCAAATCAGCTTTAATATCCACCGACACTTGATCAACCAAATTAACATGCCAAACAGGGTCTCCGACGTCTGGAGTAATTAATTCAGGTGTGCGTGAATGTCCGCCAAAATAGCTCACGCCAACATCAATATTCTTGATACTCTTGCTATAACGTAGTGCCACATCGGGATGGTATTCTTCTCCCCAACCTTCATATTCATAGCTATAATCATTATCAAAACTAAAGCGAGCCCCCGGTGTTGGCATAGCGGCCTCACGGTAGCCAATCAATATCATCGCTTCCAGTAGTGCGTCTTTAATATTAATACCTAACCTAAACATAGGTTGACCGAGCTTATCTTCTCCGTTCGGTGATTCATTATAATCAGTTTGATTAACAATATCGACCAAATGGTGGTTCTCCATCACCCCCCAATGCACTTGATCAAAGCCGAAAGAAGCTTGCCATTTTTTAGTGACAACAGCTGCTTTTAACTCTCTAAAATCAATATTTGTGCGTTCATCATCTCGTTCATCAAAACGAAGAAATGGATGTACGGTATACACCATATTATTCTGTTCTGATGACGCTTCCACGTGTGGTGACAACGCTATCGATACTTGATGATAAACGGGATAAGGGTAACTACTATCCACGGGCTGCATTGCTTGATCTGGTCGGTCTAAGAATATGCGCTGCTCCAAGCTTGCGCTACCCTTTACTTTTATTTCAGCGTTGACGGTGGTCAAAACGCTCGACGTTATAAAGCCTAAGGTAATTAACCCGCAGCATTTTATTAATGATTTCAATTTCATTCCCCATCAAAGAAACCAGTAACTAGGGCGAAGTAATAAACAACGATCCTTGTTGTCTTATTTATATCTACGCCTAAGCCATATCAGCTTGAAATAACTTGGGTGTAGATTTTTCATTAGTATGTCTTTGTATGCTTATGCGAAGCAATTTTTTTATAAAAAACCATGCCTAGCAAGTATCGATATCTAGCACTTCATAACCAATAAGTATGAGCGCAAGCCTAAACCAAGCATTAAATAACGACACCAGGCATAATCTTGGTATAATTAGTGCTTAAGATTATTTATTAACATATTTGACAGGTAACGACGTAAAAATGACACAAAGGAATACACATGCGTTTTAAATTATTCAGCATTATATTGCTCGCTTTAAGCCCAATGAGCAGTTTTGCAAGCGGTTGGCTATTTGGCATGCATAATGACGTGATCTCAGATGAAGATGGTAACTATACCAATGCAGTTTTCATTAACTACACTGCAGAAGCACCAGCTTTAAATAATCAGTTTTGGCAAGCATTAACGGCCTTTGATCCTAACGCACTTAAATATGCAGTGAATTATCAATTCGGTCAGCAAATGTGGACGCCCAGTGATATATCAGCCATTACTCCCCAAACTGATGAGCGCCCATACGCTGGCCTGTTGTTTGGTGAAGCAAGTGTATTAGGTTACAGCGCCGTGAGTTCTTATCGTCTGTCATTGTTAGTGGGCGGTGTCGGTGAGCAATCAAGAGCAGGTGACACCCAAAAATTCATTCATGATGCGATTGATGCCACCACACCCCAAGGTTGGGACTACCAAGTTAAAGATGAGATTGTTTACCAAGTCACCGCAGAGGCAGATCAACTTGTCGGCCGGCCACTCATGCTCATTGGTGAATCGGATCTGTCAATTTATCAACGCGTAGCTGTCGGTAACTTTCAAAGTGAAGTGGCCTTTGGTTCGACGGTACGTTGGGGGGTCGATTTAGGGGCTAACTATAATAATCTCAGCCTACACCCGCACCGATTACAAGGCATGTTACTGGCGCCAAATAGCTCAGGTATCATGCTTTATGCGACAGCAGAAATTCGTTATCGTTTTAATGATATAACCATTGAAGGTGAAACCCCCGTTGAAGTGCCCGACATCACCTTAAAAAACATACAAGCGACGGCTGCGGCGGGATTACTTGCTTACTATCAAAATATTGGCATAAAGTTTAGTGTCGTTGCAATGAGTCCGGACTATGAAGAAGACCCACACAAAGAATATATAGTAGGCAGTCTGGGGTTATTCTGGCAGTTTTAATAGATCCCCATCACAAAATGGTTGAAATATGCCCGTTTGTTAAAATAGCTAAAAGTAGTTATCCGTTACTAATTAGCCGTGTTAGTATGCCCGCAAATTAGTCACCTTTCTGCTTTAAGATACATTTAACATGCATGATTCTTCATTAACATATACTCGCCGCCCTAAAGGCACCCTTGCAATGTGCAGCTTGTATGCCTTTACTGGCGCAGCGATTACCGCATCAGTAATTTTCTCACTGCTACTCTTTTTATCTATTCACGATAAATTACTCATGCAAATTTTGTTCGGAAGTTTAGCCGTCATTTTTGAACTGGGTAAATTCTTTGCTTGGTACGAATTTGGTGAGCGAGTTGCACGCAAAGCATTCCATGCCGCAGTTGTAGCGCTAGGTTTCTATTGTATCCTGGCTATTATCTCGATAGGCGGTAGTATCGGTGGTATTAACAGTGCAACCAATGTGGCACAACAGTATGTTGATCAACGCGACAACAAGGTAAATGCAATCACCCTGCAAATATCAGCGATCGACGATGAAATTGCGCTTAATAACAAAGCCGCAGATAAATACCTCGAATTACAAATGATTTCACTTGGTGTGACTCGGATCCAAAAAGAAAATCAAATTCTCCGTGAAAAACAAACACAACTTAGAATTGAGCGTGATAGCGTTCCGGTCTCTGAAAAAGGGTCGGTTATCAGTTTGATCGCAAGCCTAGCGAAAATTCTTAATACCACAACAGAAAATGCACAATCATGGTTAGTGATCTTTTTATCGGTATTACTTGATATTTTCGCTGCTTTCTTTGTCGGTTTGATTGGTGAAGAACTGCGTTTCCGCCATTCAATTAACCGTAAAAAACAGCAAGAAAGAGAACAAGAAAAAGCCGATAAGGCTGAACATTTACGCCTGTTAGCGACACAAAACTATATCGAAATTGAAGCACCTGCTCAATTAGAAAATCAATCGTTATTAATTAAAAAGCAAATGTCCGTAAGGTCTTCCGCTATCTTACAAGCAGCGCAAGAACAAGATTTGAAATGCTCTAAAAAATACATCGCTGAGATTCTGCAGTTGAGCATAGATGAAATAGACCGTGCTTTTGAGGAATTTCTATTTTTCGGTATCGTTGAAAGAAAGCGTAACAACCATTTACGCTGGATAAGACAAGCAGATGTAGCTTAACACCTCTACTTTGTTCGATAAACCAGCACAGTAGTAACAATCGCTGCGGTGTTGGTTTTATTTTTTTCAAACAATATACTTCAATATCAACACTTCTCGTCATGTAGATACATTATTAAAAAGCTAATTCCCAAGTTACTTCAAGATGCGATAGCAGAGACTAGCAGGGATATATAATATGAATCTCGACAGGCTTGCTAAAAGCTGTATTAATATTTTTATCCTTGATAACATAGCACGACATAGAAGCGCACCTCCCTATTATCGATTTATGAGTTAGTCCGAATGATAAAACAACAATTACATATTGCCCTCGTTGAAGATGAAATCAATATCGCAGAAAATTATCGTGATGCATTACAACGAATCGGCTACCGGGTTTCACTCTTTCATAATCGTCAGGACGCACTAGCGGCCTTTGCCCTTGCATTGCCTGATATGGCTATTATTGATGTCGGTTTACAGGGTGAATACGAAGGTGGCTTTGATCTATGCCGTGCATTACGCCAACTTTCAGAAACCCTACCGATTATATTTTTAACGGCGCGAAACAGTGAACTAGACGAGATTTCAGCGTTACGTCTTGGCGCTGATGATTACCTAACAAAGGACGTCAGTATTCATCAGGTTTTAGCGCGTGTGGCGGCACTTTTTCGCCGGATCCAAGCGTTAAAAAAACCACCGTCAGTAAACGAACAAGTCATCACTCATGGTTCATTGCGGATCAATATCGAACGTATTGAGACTTACTGGCAAGATCAGCCCGTTATGCTCACGTTAACTGAGTTTTGGATTGTACATACCCTTGCTAAGTACCCTGGTCAGGTTAAAAATCGAGACCAACTCATGGATGCCGCACATGTGGTACTCGATAACAATACCATCACCACACACATCAAGCGCATACGCAAAAAATTCAGTTACATAGATGCCGAATTCAACGCCATTAAAACAGCTTACGGGATGGGTTATCGCTGGGTTATTGAGTGAAAATTCGCTTCAACTTAAAGACGCAGCTCCTACTTGTTGCCAGCCTAATGTTATTACTGCCTTGGGCTGGTTGTCAGAGTGTTCGTATTTTAGAAACCAGTCTACGCCAAAGCCACAGCCAGTTACTGGATGTGCAAATGACCGCAGCAATACAACAACTTCAACACAAACTAAACCAGTCTCAACATTCCGTCTTTAATACTAACCAAGGTAACTATTACGCCCCGCTCACTGACAGTAAAATGTTATTGGACGGATTTGATGGTGAAGAAAGTGATTGGGAAAATATCACCACACCTTGGTTTCAACTTAACAACTATGATCACGAGGCCGATTTATCGGCAGAAGCAAAGCCAGCCACAACAGCCAAATTTAGGTTAGCTGCAAATGATAGATTACTCTATATCTTTATACAGACATCAGCGCTGACACCGCATTATTATAATCCAATGCAACCGCAGCGAGCAGCAGATCAGCTTAATATCCGCACTATCAATAATACGGGTCTGGTTTCGCATTGGCAGATTAACCCACAAGGTTCTGGTCGTGTAGAAATAAAAAACACGAGTCAGGCAATGACCTCCGGCCGAGATGCTGGCACCTGGTTATGGCGCGATGGTCACTACAATATTGAAATTGCAATACCAATTGACTTAGCAAGCAATGCGATTGGCTTTGATCTCATACTTAATGGCAATCAAATAAATCAACATTTAAAATCTAAGCCAACAATGACTTACGAACGCAGTCTAGTGCGTGAAAAATTGGGTTTAAACCACCAACTCGCTAACTATTCACAACCCGGACTAAGTTTGTATTTACTTAATAGCCAATATTGGTTGGTTGGGCAACAAAATGCAGATCAGTGGATGAATGACGCAGATGATGATAGTGACCAAGCAGAGCCATCCTGGTTCACCAATGCAATTTACAACAAGTTATTTACCTCCAACTCATTACCTTATTGGCGAGAACCTACCAGCCAAGGCCGCTGGATATCACCACAACAATTAGAACAAACAACTTGGTACCAAGACTCACCGATTAATAAGCAACTACACAGTAAAGTTATTATCGCTAACGGCCAACAATTCTATTTTGTTGCCGTACAAGATTCACGACAAAGTTTACTGTCTGCCAGCGAAGCGTTAAACCAATTATTGATATTACTGTTTACTATCATCGCCGTTATTGTCACTGGCTTATTTGCATTTGCATCGTCTTTGTCTTGGCGTATTGTTCAAATGAAGAAAAACTACCGCGCCGCAATCGATAGCGACGGTAAAATAATGGCGGTGCCAGCCGCCAGCAGACTGCCTGATGAATTGGGTGATTTATCCCGAGTGATGCAACAACTGACGATTAATCAAGGTAAGTACACTGACTATCTGGCTACATTGGCAGATAAGCTTTCTCACGAATTGAAAACACCGGTTGCCGTTATTCGCACATCGCTCGAAAACCTTGAATTGTCGAACTTAGACCCGGAAGCAACAAAATATCTCATACGGGCAATGCAAGGCACAAATCGCCTAAGCCAAACATTAAACGCACTCAGTGAAGCCAATAAATTAGAGCAAAGCTTTGAATATGCACAGTGGCAAGTGGTCCCATTTGACGATATGTTAGAAGAGCTAACCGAGGCTTACCGACAAATTTACAGCCGTCATCAATTTCAATTAGAATACGACCATGGTGATGATTACACGATAAATCTAGCCCCAGAACTTATCGTCCAATTACTCGACAAGCTCATCAGTAATGCCGTTGATTATGCGCCCGTAGATCAACCAATTCGCTTTAAGCTAAATAAGATAAACACGCAACTACAACTCTCGGTCGAAAACCAAGGGCCGCACTTTAGCAGTGATAATATCCCCCAACTGTTTGACTCTATGGTCTCCAATCGTCAGCAATCAGATACTCCACATCTTGGTTTAGGTTTACATATCGTCAAGTTAATCAGTGACTTCCATCATGGAAACATAAGTGCAAGAAACTTACCGGGTGATAAAGGCGTTATATTTAAGCTATTATTACCTATAGAAAACAAATAACAGCGCTTAGCGAGGAGGAACCTCATGTTAATACGGCCTATCGCAAAACGTAATGGCGTCACGGTGACGATTGTTGCTGCCCTGTTCATTTTCAGCAGCATCATTTCGTTGTTAACAACATCTGCAGACACAGACAATTACCTTTATTTTCCTCTATCAGCAGGGGCGCTTATGGTTGGTATATGCTTGTTAATTGTTGGGATCGTGAAAATTAATGACGTATATTACCGCTTCTCACTGACCAAAGAAGGTCTGCATTATTTCACATCACGAGGTGGTTTTACTATCCTCTGGCAAGATATACAACGCATCGATATACCAAAGATAAATGAGGGATTAGAGTTAAAAGAATTACCTTATATCGGCATCCGTCTCAAACAACGAGAGCACCTTATCAATAGCGCTTCCCTGCCTACTTTATCTCATATGTTATTAGAACAAAGAGCCCTTACCATGCTCACAGAACCCAATTCAACACTCTATGGCAATGCCGATAATATGCTTTATCCAGACGTAAAAGCAACCCACAATTATCACGGGCTACAGGCCATGTTTATTAACCGCATGCAGTATCTCCACAATACGCTTGGTTATGATATTTACTTCCCCAACGATGATCTCGATCGTGCACCGGCAGAATTTGTTCAACTATTACGCGAGTTTAAAACAGATTGTTCTAGATCATTATAAATAGTAATAGTTATCAATTAGAGTTGCATTTCACATATTTATATGGATAATACGAACCATTCTCATTAAGACATAGTCTATTATAAAAAATAAAAAGGATTTGTTGTGAAAAAATCTGCCCTTTGCTTTGCCATCTCTTCGGCGTTACTTACTGCTTCATTTGCATCACATGCTGCAAACGTAAAAGTACTTGATAAAACCCTTTCTCCAGCTGCAAACTTTCTTGCATATACAGAATTCGAATTATCAGGTGAACCACTTGCTGAAGCACTAGGCTTAGACCTTGATGTTTTAGATCCAAACCAAGTTGATCAACCGACTGCATTCGATTATGCAGCGGGTATTGAAAGCTACGAGTATTCAGAAGAAGCGATGTATGCGTTAAACTACCAATCAACGATGGGGCCTCACCTAGTTAATGGCCCAGTTAACCAAGCACGTGGCGGTTCTCTTGCTGACTTAGGTAAACGTTTCATCTCGCTTTCAGCGGCTGTTGGTTTCCCAAGTGAAGAAATCCCACTAAACATGTACCCTATTTCAGTACCGTACGTTTCAGGTAGCCCTGAATTTGTAGGTCAAGTAGATACAACAAAAGTGAATGGCGAAGAGCTAGAAGTATTATCTGCAACAGGTAAAGCAGCGGTACACAACACAGTGATCCCAGCTTACTTCCGTGATTACAAAACGCTAGCATGGGACAGCGCAAGCTTTGATAAAGCCTTAAACCCTGGCGCAATCGGCAGCATCTTCCTTAAAGAAGTGATGTGGTCACAAGATTTCCTCGGTGGCATGCACGTTACAGCTACAGATGAAGAAGTTGAAGCAACATCAAGCACAATGGATCAAGATGGCGTACACAGTCTTGGTGTATCGGCTGCCGATGGTTTCAACGGTATGATCTTAACTGAAATGTCACTAGACAAACTCCTTATCCTGCAACAGCAACTTGGCTTTGACGGTAAGAACCTCGGTGTTAAATTCGGCCCTGACTACGATGCATCTAAAAACCCAATCTGGTTTGCACATAAAGTAGCTGTGAATGAAACCCAAAAGAACAACGTAAATAACATCGGTAAATTAACCGTTACAGATGGTTCATCATCACTACGTGATACGTGGATGCTATTATGGCCAGTAAGTGAATTCTATGCATTTACAGATCAACGTACAGCGAACACAGCTCAAAATCCTGCGTTTAAAGCTGTATTTGATGGCAAACCATTTGCTGCAGCACCAAAACAAAATATTGATAGCAACACAAGCAACAATATCATTGCTGACGATGCATTCTCTGTGGCAAGCAACGTTGCTAACCTATCGTTCCAAAACTTAGCAAACCTACACTTCAACAAGAAGGCGGGTACGTTTGTAACGAAATACGACGGTAAGCAAAATGCACAAGTTGAGACATTTGACGCTGCATACAGCATCGTCGCACTATCAATTTACCAACGTTCACAAGATGCACTACCTGTTGGTTATGCAGCGGCAGACGCCGGTGATGTTGATCTAGCTACGCCTCAAGGTAAACAAGCACTTGGTCTAATTAAAGCACAAGCAGATTACATCGTTAATACGCTAGTGGCGAAAAATGGTCTAGTGTACGATGGCGCGACGATTGGTAAGTCAGTAGATAAAAATCAGTCACTTGACGCACAGTTTGCTGCAATCCGTGGTTTGGTTTCTGCATACCTTGCGACACAAGATGATACTTACAAGCAAGCGGCACGTTCTATCTTCCTCGCGGTAGAGAAAAACATGTTTGATGCAGAGTTAGGTACATGGGCTCAAACGCCAGGTAAAGCAACAATTCACACACCGCTAACTGCTGCGGCAATCTCGGGTGGTTTACGTGAAACAATGCTTCACCTTGCTAACGAAGAAGGCGAGCACGTTCCAGCACTAGAACTACAACACTTAACTGAGCGTTACACTGCTTGGTTCAAGAAAGTAGTTAACGGTGGTCAACAATTAGCTGAATGGGTTGGTGATTCAGGTGAAAACTTACTGAAAAACAGTTCAACTACCGATTCAGATAATGATGGCGTACAACAAGTAACAGGTGCTGGCGGTAAATACGGTACAGCACAAACAATGGCAGCAAAAGTGTCGGTTAGTGCAAACTAGTCTCACCCTTTTGGCAATGAACAGCCATCTCGCAGCACACTTGTTAATTAACGTGTATTGATTAATGAAAGTGTTGCGAAACTAAAATAAAAGTTGCAAAAAGGGATGAGTATTTACTCAGCCCTTTTCGCGTTTTCATTCCGTCGATATGAATAAGGTTTTATCATGTCAGTTCAAGTAGCAACCCCAACCGGTGATAACATCTGGTCACGTTTACAGTGTCATTTTAAACGTCTCGCTTTTCATCATAAAAAAGCCGAAGCGATATTATATTTGATGTTCCTGTCAGGACTTTTACTGTGGCCATTTATTACTATTCCATGGCAAGTCGAGCGCACGGTGTTACTGATGCATATGCTTGCAGGTATTAGCATCTTCCCTACTTTTGTTGGTAGTTTCTGGCTGTCTCATCGAAATCTTATTCAAAACAGTAATAAAAAATTCTTACGTCAAACCGGTACTATTATCGAATACTTGCTCATTGCTTGTACCCTTACCGGTATCTACCTTACTTTTTGGGGTAACACGGGTAATAACTTCAGTATCCTCATGCAAGATATCCATTTTTACAGCTCATGGCTGCTTGCCCCGCTTGTTCTTCGCCACGCTTGGCGCTGGACTGTGATCAAATTCTTTAGGAAGTCTTAATATGTTTGCCAGTTTTTTAATCACTTTTCGTGAAGGACTTGAAGCCTTCCTACTCGTTGGCATTATACTTTCTTACTTAGCAAAGCTTGGCCAATCAAAACACAACAAACTTATCTATCTGGGTGTTGCGCTCGGTTTGATTGCCTCATTAATTGTCGCTTTCATTTTCCAATTCGTTGTCGATCAGTTCGATGCGCATGAATACCGTAATTTATTAATGGCGGGTATTTTAGGCTTCGCTACCTTGGTACTCACCTACATGGCCATTTGGATGCAACGCCAAGCCAAAACCCAAGTCTCTAATATGCAACAGAACATTCGCGAAATATTAACGACAGGCAATGTCTTTGGTTTAATCTTTTTGGCTTTCCTTGCGGTCATGCGCGAAGGCTTTGAAACTGTGCTATTTTTCTCGGCGTTGATGTATTCAGGTCAAGGCGATTTCTCACTACAAGATGGGTTAATCGGTGCAGGCGCAGGTTTAATCGCATCGCTGATATTAGTTATCGTACTGATGCGTGGTACCCGCAAAGTACCACTACAAGCCTTCTTTAAGTGGACCAGCTTGTTGATTATCATTATTGCCGCTGGCCTATTATCTTCGGCAAGTAACATGCTACAAAGCGCAGACGTGTTACCTGTATTCCAGACTGCCGTGTTTGATATTAGCCATATCCTTGATGATCAAGGTGTATTTGGTACTTTCCTACGGGCATTATTTGGCTATAATTCATCACCTAATTTATTACCGCTTGTTATTTGGTTCGCATATTTAGCGATATTCACTGTATTTTGGCATCGTGGATACCAAGCGCCAGCTAAAACAACCACAGCTTAGTTTTAAACAATAAAATGAGTGACTAACATAAATACACGCTATTTATGTTAGTCACATTAAGAATAAAAAAACATATTAATTATTGAGTAAATCATGTCGAAACAAATTGTAATTTTAGGTGCAGGCCCAGCCGGACTAATGGCTGCATGGGAATTTAATCAAGCCGGTTACCAAGTAACGATCCTAGAACGTGAAGAGTTTGTTGGTGGCATGTGCGCAACGCAAACTTTCCAAGGTGAAAAAGGTGAATACCGTTTTGATTATGGCGGCCATCGCTTTATTACTAAAAACCCGAAACTATTACAGTTTATCGATGACTTAATGACTGACGATCTGCTGTATGCAGAGCGTACCAGTGTGATCCGTTTTAAAGGGCGTACCTACAACTACCCGCTTGCGATTGGTAACTTATTACGTAATGCGCCGATAAGTTTATTAGCCGGAGCGGCTATTGATCTGGTTTTTAAATTGCCCTTCCAAAAACGCCCAAGTGAACAAAGCACCAGTAACTTTGCCGAATGGATTGAAACCCGTTTTGGCACCACCTTATACAAAAACTTCTTTGAAGGTTACACTGGTAAACTATGGGGTATCGACCCGCGTCAATTATCAGCCGACTGGGCATCGCAACGCATTAGTTTGTTAGATTTAAAAGATGTGGCACGTCGCCTGATCCCAACACGTGGCGCAACCCCACGCACTTACGCTAAAAAATACCGTTATCCTAAACTCGGCTTTGGCCAGATGTACACCAAGCTTGCTGACAAACTGCAAGCACAAGGTGTAACGATTGTTCGAGGCGCTAATATCACCGCATTAGAACAAGGTCGTGATGATCTTAAAAATAAGAGTAGAATTGATGCCGTCACTTATGAGCTTAACGGTGAAACATTCTCGGTTAATTGTGATCACGTGGTCGGCACTATTCCTTTACCTGTGGTCTGTAAATTAACCGGGTTTGACTCTGGCCTAACTTACCGCTCTCTGCGCTTTTTCAATATGCCGATGGATATAGAAAACGTGTCACAAAATACCTGGCAGTACCTGTCTGACCCAGAGTTAATCGGTACCCGTTTGCAAGAACCACGTCGCCGTTCGCCATTCATGGCACCCAAAGGGCAAACATCAGTGATGATCGAGATCCCGTGTAATAAAGGTGATGATGTTTGGCATATGGATAACGACAAACTATTAAAACGCGTAAAACAAGATCTTGATCATCTAGGCGTGCCCGATGTAAGTACTGGTGAATTCTTTACCACTTACACCGAATACGCTTATCCAATGATGGATGTAAGTTATAACGCTAAACGTGAACGTGCAATCACTCATCTTAACCAATTTGGCAACTTGGTTATGACTGGGCGCCAAGGTACATTCCGTTACATCTTCACTGATACTGCGATGGAAATGGGCTTAATGGCGGCAGAAGGTATTATTAAGGGTGAAGATAATCGTCGCCAGATCTTTGACCACCGTAACGAAAAAACCGTGATTGAAGTGCAAAGCATTATGGATGATAAAAAAACGCCCGAGGATAAACATGTCGCTTAAACCTATTATACTATTGACCAAAATAGACACTAAACATGCAGCCAGAAAAATGACGATTAGTAGAAACTTAACATCATTGTTATTCAGCTTCTTCATATTGCTATTTAGTACGCAAAGCTTTGCTTATTCTTATGCTGCAGCGGGTAAAGAGCCGTTAATTGAGGGTCGTGAAGCCTTGTTAAAAGCGTTATCGGCAAGTGATTATAGTGCGGTGCAAACTGCCTATGATTCGATGCAAAAAGAGTTTGTTTATTTTAACGAGCACCATGGGCTCGCTGTCGATAAACAAATGCAAACAGCAATCACTAATAAAGATCAGCAAGGTGTGGCAACAGCATTAATCACCACGATAAAAGCAGAAGTCATGCGTCGCCTTGAAGGTGCAGAGCAAAACATCAATGAATATCAAGTGGCTAAGGTACTGGTCGTCAAAAGTAAGTTATTCATTGATTTACTTGCTGCTGATTTAACTGCCGACAATCGTCAAAAGGCCGATAAAGCTATTCGCGGCGCCCTTGCATCGATTGGTAACCCGGGGGTATTTGGTGTGGGTCAAAAACCTGCAGACTTAACGCGCTACATTGAATACCGTACAAATTTACAAGCGGCATTACAATTTACATTACCCGATGCACCAACAAAATAATACGCCTTGGCGCACTGATTTAATCGTCTGTATTAGCTTAATAGCCTGCATTGCAGGCTATTTTGGTTTACTCAATTATTACAGCTTTGATATTAGCAGTGATGATGCGCTTTATTTTCAGCGTGCGTTGAGCCACTTTTCAGTATTAGAGTTTAGCCCTCACTTTCCCGGTTACCCTGGTTTTGTTTGGCTAGAACGACTTATCAGCGCAATAAGTTCACATCCCAACAGTAATGTATTACTCAGTTTTCTTTCTGCAATTGCACTTACGGTAAGTGTTTTTGTGTATTGCTACCAACGTATGCAAATAAAGTCATTTGCATTATTTTCAGTGCTGCTGTTTTTACTGCAAGGCAACATCGCCGAATTAGCCTTTAACGGTTTATCAGACGCTTCCGCCCTGTGGTTCTTTAGCTTATATTTATTATTAACCCGTTTTCATCTACCGCTCGGCTCAACCCCTTTATTAAAGACTAAATTACACCGGGTATTACAGCCTCTTTTACAAGGCCAGACATTCAGCGCGGTTATCAGCGGATTGTTACTAGCGGCATGTTTAGCAACCCGGCCTTCTTATTTACCGCTAGTAGCCACTGCTATGTTGCTAGGACTGCTTTATCACCGTCAACGCAGACAAGGTTATCAACGACTAGGCTGGCAGATATTAAGCATTACCCTTGTAGGCATCCTTTGCGCGCTCTATGTGTTCATGCAAGACGGTTGGGCCTATATTGAGGAAGGTCGGCGATTTACCCAAGGTCACTTTACGATTTGGGGTAATACCACCAGTACAACAGACTCGCGACTGAGCCAGTGGCTAACTACATTAACCAATACTTATTCCACTCTCGGGGTTATATTATTAACCTCGATGCTAGCCATTGGTTTATATCAACAAAAAACACGTGGATTAAGTATTCTGGTGTGTTGTTGGTTTGCCTGGATCATCCGTGGACAGAATCCAGAGAATATTCGTCACTTAGCCGTTTTCAGTTTATTGTTACCGATTATCTGCGCGCAACTCATTGAACACTTTTACCAAACTCAGCGTATGCGCCCTGCTCTATACATATTAAGTTTTATCTTACTTGTCACACTGGGTTATCACAGTATCAAACAATTCACCCAACAAAGAAATGCCCCTGTATTACAAGTGACTCAGTTCTTTAAAACAATGAACAAGCAGCAAATTATTATCAGTAATTATAACATTGATAATTTACGGCATAACCTGCCGCAACATGTGATTTTAGACCGACATTATCAAAGCAGCAGTAATTACCTAGCACAACAGCTAGGCTACTGGCGACTGAGTAGTAATAAGTTAAATAGTGGAGGCTTGGTAGCTCTATTTAAAGGCCGCTTTCTTGGCGAACGGAGTTTATACCTATATTACTTTGATCTTAATCATTTAAACACACGAACATAGCTACAAATATTGCACTATGATTTCAACGCGATATAATGATAACCATTCTTAATCGTAATACCACTTTCTCCCACCAAGATGCCGTAGATCTATGAATATAAATATTTTTTCTAAATTAATGTTCGCCTTGTTACTCTTAACAAGCCAATCGCTTTATGCCAGTACTACTTATACCAATACTAGTTATTCGAATACGAAAAGTAACAGTTTATTATTATCTGTAGATGGGTCGCAGTTTATTAGTGCAAACATGGATGCGGGTAGCGTCAGTATTCTCGATGCTGAAAGTGGTGAGCTATTAACAGAACAAGCGCTTGGTAAAGATTTACGTCGACTTGCATTAGATCCAATCAATAATCGATTATTGGTCAGTGACTATCTTGCCGATCAACTTTACCTCATTGATGCTAAAAGCCTGAACTTAATTAAAACTATCAAAACAGGCTATCGCCCGTTTGGTATCGTTTATGATGAGTATAACAAACAATACTACGTGACATTGTTTGAAGCTAAACAACTAATCACCGTTTCAACTGATGGTGAAATAACTGCAACAACACAAACAGCGGATACACCGCGTGGTCTTGCGTTAACAAATGATGGTCGTTTATTTGTTACTCACAGCATGACAGGTCAAGTGTCTATCTATAATACCCGCACACCAACGCTCGAATTAAACAAAATAATTCAACTTAGCGATACGCCTGTACATAACTCTCGTGCAACACCGCAAGGTAAACCGCGTGTATTAGATAACATTGCGATCTCGCCAGATGGTACACAAGCTTGGTTACCGCACGTATTGTGGTCGTTTACACAAGACTTCCAGTTTCAATCCACCGTCTTCCCAACAATTTCGTTACTTGATTTAACACCAGGTAAAGAAAAAGAATTAGTCGATAAACGTAAGCAATTATTCAAACAAATAAACATCATTGAAAACAACAATACCACGCGTATTGTATCTAATCCGCATGACGTGGCGTTCCGTGAAGACGGCAAAAAAGTATTTATTACCCTGTCTGGCTCAGAAGATTTGCTGGTATTTGATTTATCTCGCCAAGGTAAAATAGGTAAGAAATCTAAACGCCATCGCCGTACTAAATTACAAGGTGGTGTGAAAGCGACACAAATTTACCGTCATATTCCAGGGTCTAATCCGCGCAGTTTGATTGCCAAAGGCGGCACATTGTACGTACAAAATGCGATGTCGCATGATCTGGTTAGTTTTGACATAAGTGGTCAAGGTCCTTTCGCCAAAGTAAAATTAGCGGATGCTCAATTTGCCCAGTTAATTAGTAAAGATCCCATCGCACCAGAACTACGCTTGGGTAAAACACTGTTTAATCTTGCGAATAGCGATAAGTTTGAAAACTCTGCCATGGCAGGTGATTTTTGGATGAGCTGTAACTCTTGTCACCTTGACGGGTTTAACTTCACCAACAAATACTTATTAGCCGACGGTACTAAAGACGTCAAAGAAAATGCCATGACGGGTCACATAGGGCTAGCAAGTATGATTGCTGGCGATCCTATTGAAGCTTATATCGATATGATCCAAAAAACCCAAGGCGGAATGGGAGCAGACCCGAAGAAACCGGAATTACCGCAAGTTGATCCCAAATCACCACCCGCAGATATTGTGCGCTTAATGTCGGCATTAAACTTGTACGTAACAACCAAAGAGAATTTACCTTACCTATCAACTTGGTTACGTTTTGATGACGAACGCAAGTTCACCCACAAATCTGATTGGTTAAATTCAGCAAGTTGTGAATCATGCCATAGCACGCTCTATAAGCAATGGTCTGACTCCAATCATGGTATGCACATGGATAGCCCTTACTATCGTTTCCAAGAAAACCTTGCGGCAGAATCAGAAGGTGAACCGTTTAGAAACTTATGCCGTGGTTGCCATGCCCCGCAAACGATTTTAAATAATAATACCGCACCGCTGACGCACCTCAATAACATGTATGAAAAAGAAGGCCAGAGCCTACGTGATGCTCTAAAAGAAGGTCTACCTGTTGATGAAACTGGTACCAGCTGTGTTTTCTGCCACCGTATAACGAAAGCAGAAGACGCGGGCGGTAATACCGATCTTACTGTTAACCTAAAAGACCGTGCAGAATATCTGTTTGAGTTTTCCAGCAACCCAGCACTAAAACTCATTGCGGAAGCGCAGATCAATGCGTCGCCACAACAGCACAAAGACAGCTATTCAAATCCAGAATTGTACAAGAGCTCATTATATTGTGCGACCTGCCATAATGAATTCACCCCCGGCCAAGGTGCTAATGTAAATAACAACTATGGCGAATGGCAAGCATCTAAATTTAACGCACCAAACAACCCTGAGCAGAACAAAACCTGTATCGATTGCCACATGCGTTTAGACATGACTGATTTTGATAAAAAAGTACCAGGCCAAGCCACCGATAACGGGCCTATTAAGCCAAACTTAATCGCGCATAACTTTATTGGTGGTAATTACTACTTCTCGGATATGCGCTCGAAAGAACACGGTAAACTCAGTCGTGATATTTTACGCAACGCCCTACTACTTGACGTTGAAACCAGTGCCGATGGTCGTAATATCAACGTGAAAGTAACAAACCATAATACCGGCCACAAAATGCCAGGTGGCGCACGTCGTCAAGTATGGGTTGATCTCGTGGTAACGGATAGCAAAGGCGTAGAACGTTTGGTTAGTGGTCAGTTAAACGATGGCTACTTACCAAAAGACAGCCGTGTATTTGCTAAAAAATCCGGTTATATGCACGGTGAACCTGTAGGTCTTAAATTCTGGCGAGTAGAAAAAATATTAGCGGATACCCGTATATCTCCTGATGAAACACGTGTGGAATCATTCGAACTACCAGCAGGGATAAGTTATCCAATCACGGTGGTCGCTAAAATCAACTACCGTTCATTCTCTAAGCCACTGACAAGTAAGGTTCAAGCAGCCTTCCCTGAGCAAAAAATTCCTTTTGCTGATGTGATTGAGATAAATAAAATAACTAAGGTTTTCCAACAACAATAGTCAATACACCTTCGTTCAGCCGTAGTAGATACTAAGTCTATTGCGGCATAAATCTATTCACCTATTGCCTATCACCTAGCCACAATACGATACGTTTCGTGAATAAAATGATAGTACTGAACAGCACAGTACTAATCAATTTCTCACGCATAGTAATGAACCGTTACCTATATTGACTAAATAGTTCGCCTTTTTGATAATTACGCATAAGCTTATAGGTACCTTTGTTAATAAAGCTTTCTTTATGCACTCATATATCGCTAAACAACCAATCCTAAATAGCACCCGTCAAGTTGTCGCTTATGAACTATTATATCGTGATAGTTTAGAGAATACCTTCCCGATCATAAATGCCGAAATAGCAACACAGCGCTTAGTTCACGAACACTTACTGAGTTCTAATATTAATAAACTCGTTGATAACAAACCCTACTTTATTAACTTTACTGAAAAAAGTATTCTCGATGGCTTGCCTCATAAACTTATCAACAAGCCAATTGTGGTTGAAGTGCTCGAGGACGTACCACCAACGGCTGCTATATTTAAGGCGTTAAAGCAATTAAAAAATATGGGATTTACCATTGCATTGGATGATTTTATTTATTCAGAAGATTGGCTACCGTTTTTTGGCATTGTTGATATTATCAAATTTGATATTACCCTGACTTCATTTAAAGAAATCAAAGCGCTAAAACCATTATTAGCGAAACATGAGATAAGTATATTAATAGAAAAGATAGAAACGGAGAGCCAATTTAAACAAGCCAAAAATCTGCAAAGCGCATACTTTCAAGGTTATTTATTCTCTGAACCAGAGATAGTATTAAATGAAATTAATAGCCGAGATACACAAACAACACAGATGACAAGCGCAATATTATACGCTCATCACCGGGGCACTTAATCATGCCAGAATAATAACGAGTGAATAGGACTAAGCGCTCGCGTTGCCATTCATAAAATGCTTACGGCACAAGGATACGTAGAGCTCATTGCCACCAATTTCAACTTGTTCGCCTTCTCTTAATACCACGCCGATATCACTCACTCGGGCATTCATGTGCGCTTTATTACCACACCAGCAAATGGTTTTAAGTTCTTCAACTTTATCAGCCAGACACATCAAATGGTACGAGCCTTCAAACATCTCTAATTTAAAATCTGTTTTTAAGCCATAAACAATCACAGGGATATGAAGTTGGTCAACAACATTGGCTAATTGATAAACCTGTTCTCGCGTTAGGAATTGACCTTCATCGATGATAAATACATCGATTTTTTTATTTTCTAATCGTGTAGAAACAGTGGTAAATAAATTGGTATCTTTCTCAAACACTTCAACTTCTAGTTTTAAGCCGACACGCGCACCAATAACACCCTTGCCATAACGACTATCACACTCAGGTGTCATCGCTAATGGGTACATACCACGCTCAATATAATTAAAGTGAGCTTGGATTAATTGTGTTGATTTACCCGAATTCATAGCTGCAAATTTGAAATGCAAAGATGCCATTTTATACCCTCAAAAAAAACGCCTGTATCAACAGGCGTATATAATTACTAATCATTAACACTGTTCATTATAAACAGCGTGTTTTTAATGTCTTATTAAACTTTACGACTTATTCGAGACATAATAGCAACCACCACTGTAAATGCAATTGCTGAAGCGATAAAGCCCGATAGTACAGAACTTGTTACACCTAGCACTAAATAACCAATCGCACTGACTAAGGCAACCGATAATGCATATGGAAGTTGTGTCATTACGTGGTCCATATGGTGACAGTTAGCACCCGTTGACGATAAAATCGTAGTATCAGAGATAGGTGAACAATGATCGCCAAATACAGAACCCGCAAGCACAGATGCTAACATAGGTAACATCAAAGATATTTCAGTACCCGCAGCCATATCGCCCGCGATTGGTAACATGATACCGAATGTGCCCCAACTTGTACCCGTTGCAAAGGCCATAAAGCCAGCTAATACAAACATGATAATCGGTAATAGACTCATTGGGATTGAATCACCCACTAATGCAGCCAGGTATTTACCAGTTTCCATAGAGCCAATAGTCGAACCAATTGCCCATGCGAAGAATAAGATATAAACCGCTGGTAACATTGATTTAGCACCGTGGAAACTTGCTTGTGCTAATAATGAAATAGACACACCAGAAATAAGGCTTAGCACGAGTGCCACAGCAAGACCTGATAATGCACCAAACACTAAAGAACTACCTACATCTGTATTTTCAAATGCGCCAAGAATATCAAATGCTTTACCATCCGCAGCTAGTGCCGATGCACCAGAGTTGATCATAAAGAAGATAGTCGCAAAAATAAGCACTAAAATAGGCAGGATTAGGCCTGAAATATGACCACCTTCCGCTTCTTTTAACTCTACAGTTGAACCTGCTGGATTGCCTTTTTTAGCATCAAACAACTCACCATTTCTTGCGGCTGCTTCTTCTTTTGCCATTACGCCAAAATCAAGGTTGAAGCAAGCAACCGCAAATACCATTGCGATAGCAAAGATAGCGTAGAAGTTCATTGGTATCATTTGTACGAATGCCGCCAGAGGGCTGATGTCCGTAATAGCGTGAGAGGCTAAAATACCACCGATAACGGCAATAATATAAGCACCCCAACTTGATATCGGCATTAAGACACACATAGGTGCTGCTGTTGAATCAAGTAAATAAGCTAATTTTGCACGAGAAACGTTATAACGGTCTGTCAGCGGACGACTGACACTACCCACAGCAAGGCTATTAAAGTAATCATCAACAAAAATGAAAACACCTAAAAATGCAGTTAATAGTATGCTACCACGACGTGTAGTGATTCTTTGTTTCGCCCAATCAGCAAACGCACTGGTTGCGCCACTTACCATCATAATACTCGTTAACATACCCAGTATGAATAAGAATACGATGATTGATAGATTCCAAGTATTGAACGAACCCACGTCCCAGAATGAGCCTTTGCTCGCATCACCGGATTCCCAAACCAAACCTAATGATAAATCTACAAGGTGTTTAGCTGCATTAACAACATTAAAGTCTGTTAAAAATAGTGCGCCAAGTAAAACACCACAACCAAGTGATAACAATACTTTACGTGTAAGAATGGCTAATGTAAGTGCAACTAGAGGTACGACTAGCGATAACGCTGAGTCTGAATAATTAATGAGTTCCATGATCCCTTTGACCTAATAATTTTTACAGGGAGCAACTAAACAAGACAGATGAGATGTGCAATAAGGATATTTACAATATGATAGATGTAAAGATTACCCGTATACTCTTCTATTTCAGTAGCGCCCCATAGTTAATTTAAAATTGACTATGACAGTGATGTCTCTATTCGAACACATCCCCAGAATGAATACTTTTAGCTTAAAAACTCATTCTTCGGCGCAGTTCCCTTTCGTATCATTATCATAGGAGCTACCTAAACAATACTAGTGATGAATTGCGCACCTCTACTTAGGAGGAGGCGAGATAATAGCAGATAATTTCACCAATTCAAGACAAAGTCAGCGTTAATGTTCACAAAGCGACCTATACATGACACAAAAAACCAACATAATTCCCAGTCATTTTTAAAAACTAAAGTATATCGACTTCAAATAATAGACCATTAAATAATTTAAAAATAATGCCCGCACTATAGTTTAAATTTACATTTATAAATGTATTTTTACATTATTAATCCACATAGGTTAATTTTAATAAATAAATGTAAATACGTTTTTAATATTTATTTGGCTATAATATATTAATTGTATTAGAGTAGATTAATAATATTAGAGTGCATAAGTTGTATTAAAGTATTAATCTTATTTAGTGTTTACTCATCCCTGTCTACTTTTAGGTATTAATTATGAATGATTTTATTAAAATATTTTTAAATGCACGTAGCCTACGCGCTGCAACAAAAGAATTAAGCGTTGAACAATTAGAAGAAGTTTTAATTAAATTCACTACGATTGTAGATGACCGAAAAGAAGCTAACGCTGCTGAATTAGAAAAACAGCAAGCAAAACAAGCTAAAATGAACGAGATCTTATTACAACTTAAAGAGAATGGAATTAGCCCTGAAGAATTAATGGGCTTAACTGATTCAACAGCTGAAAAAACAAAAAATAAAACTAAACGAGGCCCTCGCCCTGCGAAATATGCATATGATTTCAATGGCGAAACTAAAACATGGACAGGCCAAGGCCGTATGCCTTTACCACTCCAAGAAGTAATGAATGAAAAAGGCTCGATTGAAGAATACTTAATATAGAGGGTTCTTTGTGACGCAATTTATATTACATCCACAACTTGCTGCTGATACTATTCTTGTTGGTGAATTTCCATTATGTCAGGTCCTACTGGCTAATGATGGTAATTACCCATGGTTAATA
>NZ_ABCQ01000016.1 GCF_000170855.1 Moritella sp. PE36
ATCGTGGCATTGACGCGGCAGAGCAATTCGCGGTGCTTGGCGAACTGCAGCTGGTCGTTAAGTCGGGTTCGGTCGCGGGTACCCAATACGCCGCCTTTATTGATGGCATTGGTAAAGCGCAAAAAGCATTAGGCATAGAACTCACTAACAGCCAGGGCGATATGCTCGGTATTGATGTGGTCATGTCGCGAATTAACCAAAAGCTGGCGGGTATTGGCAGTGTGGCCAGAGGCGATATTTTAAATAAAGCCTTTGGGTCTAAAAATGCCGCCTCGGTGGTTGATATTTTAAGTTCCAAAACCGCCAAGTTAAAACAGGGTATTAGCGAACTGACCAATATAACGGATGCATCCAAGGCCAGTGAAATGGCCAATATTATTGCCAGTCCTTGGGATCGATTTAGCGGTTCGTTAAATGGCGCAGCAACGGCGATGGGTCAAGCAGTGTTACCGATTATTGAACCGGTTGTCGATATGCTGGTTGCTATGTTAGGTGGCGTGATATGGCTAACCCAAGAATTCCCAACATTAACGGGTGTACTCGGCGCAGCTGCTGTTGGCGTCATTGCATTAATGATGGCATTCAGTGCGATGAACATGATTATCGGTATTTATCGTTTTGCATTGATTGGGCTGAGTGTTGTCAGCAATGCCGCCGCTGTCTCAACAAAACTATGGCAGGTTGGTTTGGTTGCACTGCGCGTGATGGGGTTCTTGGGCAATATTGCCGTGATGGGTACTTATCTTGCTGCTATCGGTCTCTATCGTGGTGCGATGTTAACGGCGCAGGGCGTAACCTGGTTATTCAATTCGGCTTTACTTGCCAATCCGATTGGGCTCGTTATCGCAGGGGTTGTTGCCTTAGTGGCTGCAGTTGCGGGACTTATCTTTTATTGGGATACCATTGTTGCCGCCTTTAAAGATTCATCTTGGGGCCAAGCGCTTATTGGCATATTTGACAGCGTCATGTCGGTCTTCAGTGGTTTTATTGATAATGTTAAATGGGTGCTTGAAGCACTGGGATTGATGGACGGTAAAGAAATGACCATTAACTCAAAAGTTGAAAAAGTGACCAAAACTGCGGCGCCAATATCAACTGAAAACACGTTATCAACAAAGCTCAATACCGCGGCATTAAACGGGCAGCAAGTATTGAACTCTGAAGTATTCGCAACAAACAATATAGCGAACATGAATACGCGAATTAGCCAGGCTAACGGTTTCGTGCCAGTGGCTGCAAACCAGGTATTAAATACCGAGGCATACGCAACCCACAATTTAGCGAACATGAATACACGAATTAGCCTGGTTAATGGTTTCGCGCCGGTTGCTGCAGACCAGGTGTTAAATACCGAGGCATACGCAACCAACAATCTAGCGAATACAAATACGCGTATTAATCAGGTGAGTAGTTTCGCGCCAGTTGCTGCAAACCAGGTATTAAATACTGAGGCATTCGCAGCAAACAATTTAGCGAATACAAATACGCGTATTAATCAGGTGAGTAGTTTCGCGCCGGTTGCTAGAAACCAAGCATTGAGCACTGAGGCTTATACAACGAACAACTTAGCCAATGCAAATACGCAGTTCAATCAGTTTGGTGGTTTATCGCCGGTTGCTGCTTCTCTTGTTGAAAGCCAAACGTTTAATGAAACAACAGCGCATAGCGAGCGTATTCAACAGTATCAAGAAAATAACCAGCAGCTAGCGACGGTAAGTCGCCCACGGATACAGCGAACGCAGTATTTTCAGCAAAGCAGACAAAGCACGAATAACAACAGTAATGCCAGTACCGATAACAGCAAGCGCGTGTACATCGATAACGTGGTGATGAAAAGTGACAACCTTGCTCATGATTTTGAACAGTTAATGGAGTTAGCCGGCTAATGATAAATATGCATGTTGATTTAAACATTGTCGATGGTGATTTTGTGTTTAACCCGTCTCTTAGTGTGGAAAAACTCTCTGCTGCGAAGGTGATTGGGCAAGACGTTAAACACCGCATTATTGAAAGTGGCTTACTGGTTAAGCTCGTTAAGCAGCGCAACATCAATGGTATTGCGCCAGTGATCACCGATTTAGAACTGGAAGTAGAGCAAGACGACCGACTTAAGCCAGGCTCGATTTTAATTACCTACAACAGTGATAACACCTTGTCGATTGAAGCTGAAACAAAGCAATACGGCTTAATGAAGTGGGCAGGGGCATAGCATGAGTAATGAAAATAGAACACCGGATATCGTGCCTGACTTTAAACAAATGATGGCGGATGCTGGGTTACCTGTGAATGACACCGTTGCAAAGCAGCAATGGGACCAGGTGCTTACTGATCAGCAAATTACTATTGAAAATGGCAGTCCGTTTAGCCCATTTTGGCGCACGGTTAAAGCACTCATCACGCAGCCAGTGGTGAGTTTACTCGATTGGATTGCTCGAGTGTTGATGCCTGATTTATTTATCATGACGGCAAGTCGCAGCGCCTTAATCGGGTTGCATGGTCCGAGTCGCAATGTCTTTGTTGTAGATGCTATCAACGCCAAAGGCATGTTGACCTTAACACGCGCCAGCAGTGATGGCGTATTGAGTATTGCCGCCGGTGCCTTGGTAGAAAGTGACAGTATTGGCGGCGTGGTATATCAATTACGCACGCTCAGCGCTGTGGTATTTCAAGACGGCGAATCGGTCATTGAAGTGTTGACGCAAGCGGTTACTGCAGGGCAAGCATATAACTTACCTGTGGGCAGTTATTACCGCCTGGTTAACTCAATCGAGGGCGTGACTGTTCGTAATGAAAAAGACTGGCTGCTTATCCCTGGTGCTAATAAAGAATGCACAGAAGCATACCGAAACAGGATAAGAAACGTATTCGGCACAGCCGCTAAATGGCACATCAATACCGTGTACAAATCGATAATCAGCGACTTTGCAATACCGGTCGAAAATATTGAAATTGTAAATCAGGCGCCGCGTGGACCAGGTACTGCCAATGCGTTTATTTACTTAAATGTTGGCCAAGTATCAACCGGATTATTAAAGGTCATTAACCAGCATATTCGTGATGACGGTCATCATGGCCACGGTGATGATTTTCAAGTGTATGCAATGCCAACACAAGACAAAATGATAACCGCCACGTATTCGTTACATGTAAATAGTGTCGATATTAGCGCAGAGATAAAGACCTTTATTCAGGCGGCATTTCGGTTAAACGATGCGTATCAACCGACGCGAACTCGACCGAACTCGTCATTTAGCATGAGCCTATTACAAGCGCAGTTACATAATAAATTCTCTGCATTACGCAGTATCGATTTTGATTGTGGTGATATTAAAACGGATTTGTGGTTGCCGAGACTCACGCAGTTGGTCGTGCAACATGGGTAGTTCTCAGCACAAACCGCAACCACCACAACCCGAAATTGCGACCTGGTTAAACAAAGGCCATGCCGAGCAATTAATGAAAGCCGCGCAGCAATACTGGAGTAATACCAAAGATTGGGTGATGTGGGCAGTTGCACAAAAAGATGAGCAACAAAGTGAAGAACCCTTTTTAGGTTTATTAGCCTGGGAACGTTTGACTGAAAGACTGCCTTTCGAACCGGCGGAGTTTTTTAGAAAAAGGGTCCAGCATGCACTTGTTAACAGCGTTGATGCGGGAGAAATAGCCACGATTGAAGCCATCTTTAATCGACTTGGTATCGATGTAATCAAAGTGAGCGAACGTATTGATAACCGAGATTGGGACATTATTGCTATCGATTTTAGCAGTCATACCGTATCGAAATACGGCGAACTGATGCCCGAGTTGATCCAGCTCTATGGACGCACCTGCAGACGTTATGAATTTACCGTGCACAGCGTGGTTGATGTTGGATTCGCACCAGGTTGGCTTGATGTGCAGTGGGACAGTGTTCATGTTGATTTGGGCTTAGCTCTGACGCAAGGCAGTGATATTGAATTTAACCCCATGAGTGGTTTTCTCGGTGGTCAATACAATGTGCAGAACGTGCCATTGTTGCCACTGAATATGTCAGTTGAACATCCACTGACACTGCAGCCACTTTATGGATTCTTGAGTAAAGAAAGCAGCATTAGTACTGCAACGGAGTAAGTTTCTATGTCAGAACAACAGGTAACCGGCATTCTTACTAATGCTGGCAAGCAGCACATTACCACCTGTGCACTTGAAAATACGGGGCTAAATGTCTCAACACTGGTGTTAGCGAATGTCCCTAATTTAAGTGATAACGTAGCGCGAGATCCTAATATGGCGATCCCTGCACAAGCTCAGATTGTCTATCAAACGGATGAGTTAATTACGGGTTTTATTGATGAACATACTGTTGCCTGGGCTACGGTGTTAGATCAAGACATCGGTGACTTTGATTACAACTGGATTGGGCTAGTCACCAGTACCGGCATTTTGTTAGCGCTGGATTATTTACCTCTGCAGCGTAAACGCCAGGGCGTGAATAACGTACACAACCGCAGTTTTGTATTGAAGTTCGCTGCAGCCAAAGCGCTTGCCCGTATCGAGATCAAAGCCAGCAGTTGGATGTTTGACTACAGCCCTCGCCTGGACAGTATGCAATTGGCTATTGTTGCTAATGCTACTGCGCAAATAGACAACATGACGCGCCACTTAGGCTTAAAAGACGTTATCAGCAGTTTACGAAATACTATCGAACTGCAGCAAGTTCACATTGGAACCCTAGAGCAAGAAGGGCAAACACTGCAACAAACACAATCAGCAATGATAAAACAGCGTCAGAAACAAGATAGTGAGGTACAAATCTCACTCGCCAAACTGGCAACCGCACAGGTCAGTACTATGTACCGACAGGTAAAGCACATTACATCGGCTTAATTATGGGTAAGAGGAACAGAACATGACAATAGAGCAGAACATTGCAGAATTGGTACAAGCCAGCAATAAACTCACCGGGGTTGTTGATGGAAAAATACAAGTAATTGACAGTAAAGTAGCGTCTGCAGAACAGAAGTTTAACGGGCTTAATGATGAGCTGATATCTAATTTGGGTTTTGTTGCACTTAATTATAACTCTGATTTTTTAGATGTTCACACCCTGGCTGAAAATGCGCTTGGTTCTGAGAATACTTATCCTATAGGCATGGGGGTTGGCGGTGGTCGTAATGATTGTTTTAAGTCTGAAATTATCTCAGTTGTCAGTGGTTCAGAACCAAACAGTAGAGATACAGAAGTAACTGAATTATTAAACTTTATGGGGATTGGTTCAGCACGCTATTTTTCTAATAACTTTAATATTTTAAAATTAACCGTGTTAGATAGTTTATTTATTGAATCGAGTGGTTATGACTTTTACATACCCCAGCAGCAGATAAAAAGAAGCCCTAGCGCATCATTCATGGCTTATATCAAATCGGTAGGTGATATCAAGTGGAGAGGGGCGAGTAATCATGAATGGCAGCAGATTGTAGACCACCATTCCTCAGCTAACCCCGGTTCTTATACGCATATCGATATTAATTTTCAGAATGCGAAGGTCGGCGATATCTTTTATTTAGCGCTTCCTACTATTACTGTCGGGCATTTTCCGAAATCAAAAAAACATGGGAATTTATATAACCCTAAAACAGAACTCATTAGAAAGTTTGAGGTATAGATATGATGCAAGTTATTACACGTCGTGGATTGGTTGATGAAAACTGGCTTGTCGCGATAGAAAAACGTGATCGTTTATTGTCTACAGCGGATAGATTAGTGAATCAGGCTCTAGACCTATCATTGGATGTAGCGCCATTTCGAGCATATCGCCAAGAGTTAAGAGATATTCCTCAAAACTTTCAAAATGTTGATGATATCGTTTGGCCACTGAAGCCCGCTATTAGCTAATGCAGAGTATTAGCCTTGCGTCCCATCAAACCGCGACCTTTTGCACTGCTGCTGAGGGCGCGGTCTTATTGGTAAACGCTATTAAGGATGAAAGCCGCCAGTTTAGACCTGCGGTTTTTAATGCCCTGGTCTTGTGGGTGAGCAGTGATAGCTCGAAGGATTTAGCCAAGCGTTTGGCGGCGATAAATGAATATTGCCCATTAACCGGCTTTGTTGAATGCGGGCGTTATGCAACGAGCCTAGCAACATTAGATTCAGACAAATTCATTCGTCCTAAAGGAAATGAGCAATCAATAGAGTGGACGGTATTTAGTGATAAGCGGTCGATACCAGCGCTTAAGCTGCAATATCAGGCTGATTCATTAGCTCAGGTTAATGACCAAGGGCAAGGTTTGATTGGTGATATTGATAGCGCACTGGCCGAATGTCAGCAGTTAAAGAGTGAACGTGATGCCCGCTTAGGGATGGCGGTATTTAATACCATTAATAGCGGTTTAAATTGCATAAACATCAGCGCCAATACAGCCAAAGGCTTAGCAGATAAACTGCAAGGTCTTGGTGATGATAAAGCGTATTGGGCTTTTTGCGCATTCGTGGGTAATAGCAGTGAACTTGAACCGATTAAGGAACTGTTTTTATGATAGCGCTCGATGGTTGGCAAGTACCAGGTTATGAAACCAAAATAAAATGCAGCTTCAAATTAGCAGGCGAAGACTTAAGTGGTTATGGTTCGTTGTCCTTATCATCTGATAACGGCGTTAAACCTGCCATATTATCTGTCACCACCAAGATCCCTTTTAACGAAAAATCCGCGTTAGCCAAGTTAATATCGAAAGCTAAAGAGCTCGACGAACACGGCGCCAGAATTATCCGCACGGTGAATTGTGATGTTGCAGAATCATTCAAGGTTCGTAAAGCCAAATTTGATGGTGAAATGAGTGCGACCGAGGATGACGAAGTGAAGTCTTGGGTTGTTAGTTTTAATTTACTCGAAGTCATGAGCAAGTCAGAACGCGAACAACTGCAGCTAGATGGCGAAGCCAATAACAATGCAATACCGCAAAGTACCGATGGCCATAATTCACTGCAACAGCAATTTGAAAATGTAGAGGGTCCTTAATTTATGGCTAAAGGTATGGATAAAGAGATGGGTAAACCCGATTCGGCACGACTAACCACCGTATTAACCATTGGTGGTAAACCCGTGGTTAATGTTATCAATAACAGTGTGCAGCTTGATCTGTTTAGTCCTGGTCGCGCCAGCTTTATTGTTACCTGTGAGCAAGAGCCTAAAGGCATCGTAGAATTACACCTCGGTTATCGGGTCGATAACCTGCAGCCTTATTTCATGGGGGTTATTGAATCTAAGTATCAATCATCCGGTCGTTGGTATCTGACTTGCCGTGAATTACTCGGCGCGTTATCACTGCCGGCTAATATGGCCATTCGTTTTGCCACGATGAAAGATGTATTGGATCAGCTCTCTGCCACCGGCCTTCATTTTATTTATCCCGATGCTGATTATATCAATCAGCCCGTTCCTTGTTTTTATCATCAAGGCGATGGCATATCGGTATTACGTCAGTTGGGAAAAATATACCAGGTACCGGATTATATTTTTCAGCAACGCCCCGATGGCAAGGTCTACGTGGGTAGCTGGCATGATTCAGGTTGGTCAAAATCGGTCATCACTGAATTTTCAGAACACCCAATCAAGCCGATTAGCTCGAGTAAAGGTGAATTAATTGCGATCCCTAAGTTACGTCCAGGACTAAAACTTAATGGTCGTTACCTTACCGAAGTGACATTAACAGGAAATAAGCAGGTTATCAGATGGTCAAAAACGCTATACGCCGCTTAGTATTACGTTACTTCCCCGAATTAGGACAGCGTAAACACTTACCGCAATTGGCTCGGATAGAGAAAATTTATGATATGCCGGTTAATGGTGCCAGTGTAAGCAGTGCATTTCGCGCCTATAAAGCGGCGGATATTCAATTATTAGATGCGGTTACAGGTAAGCCCTTAGCCGTTCCTGTCTTTGAGCAAGTCAGTATTGCGTCAGGGCAGGGACATGAGCATGGTTTGTTCGTTGAACCAACACCTGGCATGCAGTGCTTAATTCAATATATTGATGGTCTTGATTCATTGCCGGTGATCACGTCGCTTTTACCCTGGCATACGTTGGTACCGGATAACCGCGCAACCGATGTGAGTCTGCAGCAATCGCATCGCAGTAAGTTAGCCGGTAGTAATGGCGATTGGCACTTGCAGACAGATGGTGAAATAAAACAGTCCAGTCAGAAATCAATTGTTGAAGCCCAAACCAGCGAACAGACTTACCACGAACGCAGCACGAAGGTTGCTACGCACGACATTAATAAAATAGACGGTAACCAGGTCAATGAAATCATGGGGGCGTTGAAAATACTCGTCGGTGAAAAGGCGATTATTACCTCGCTGGATAACCTGCTTTTAGGCAGTAACAAAGAAGTTAAAATACAAAGCACAGAAGACATGCATCTCGACAGTGCAAAATCACTGATCATTAAAGCCAAGGATATAACCGAAGATGCAGACACGATTAAACTTAACGGCGGAAAAGGGGTGATCACCTGTGCGAGTATTTGCCCATTCACTGGTAAGCCACATGTCGATGGCTCCACTACCGTTTTTGCAGGGAAATAATATGGCATTAAGTAAATCAGGGTTAAAAAGCAAGATTGAAGCAGAAATGGTCAAGGGCGGAATTGTGATCGCTGGTGAGCATGCGCAAGCATCAGTATTGGCGGAAGCGATTGCTAATGCGGTTGTTGATGAGATCACTGCTAATGCAGAGGCAAATGTAGTGGGTGGTAGCTCGGCTGGAAAGCATAAGATAGCGTAATGAAATGGCTAAGCAGCAATACTTTTAGAATCACATCGCCACTTAATCGCCAATATCGTCACAACTTGATTTTAAGTAATTGATTATTAGTACTTATATTTAAAGTGGAGGTTAAGCAGCTTTACATCAATAACACAGTAGTCAGTCAAGATGCTAAAGAGCGATTGAATATTGCCGCAGACAAAGTCAAACCCCTCGCACGGTTAGGAGGCGGGGAGTACGCATCAATTACTGCCCCGTTTAGTATTCAACGTCCGGAGTAATTCACTTTATCGGTGGGGTATTAATGCATTTTTACGTTGAACGCGATAAGCGAACCGGTTAAATTTGCATTTCTCTGTCGTTATTGTACCGCGCGATCAATTTCAGCTTAAGTGATATTTATGTCTATATCCACTTACAACCTTCAGTTACGTCAAGACCATTATTTAGACTCCGGTTGTCTTATCCCACTACTACTTCCTGTAGATCTATCTATTTCACCACTGCGTTTCTTTATATTAAATCAGGTACACTATAGATAAATCTTAGTAGGGTTGGTATAGTCCTCATTTAACATTGTTAAATAGAATTTCCTGTTTGGTGAGCCGAGTTGTCAGAAGCCACCTAGACAGGGTTGAAGCAACAAGAGTGAGGAATAATCATGAGATATAAGATAAAAATAACGAAGGAAGCAAAGCCACTTTTCGAAGTCGTGATCGAAAATAACGATCACAGCACAAGAGAGGACATCTTGGCCTTAGTGTTGGATCGATTCCCAACCGCTGAAGGGTTTGAGAGAGAGGTGTTATTTTCAGATGATGAAGTACGTTATCTAAAAAGTACGCCGACAGGTATCGAAGTACTCGCTTCACAACCCATTTATCGACCGACGAATAACTAGTACCTGCTTGGGATGCATCACATGGTGAAGTAATACAGGGTAGGGCGAAGTAACATAACAGCAGAACAAAGAGGTGGCTTTAATATGAAAAAGATAGGGTCGGTTGGTGCAGTGCTTGTAGGTAAAGCGCTCCCTTATGCCAGAGGATCAACAAGTGCGATAGATAAAAAAGTAACAAATGAACGTCTGGTTGTTGAAAAACTAGGATTTGTTAACGACGAGCAAGGTGACTTGACTGTACATGGAGGCATTGAAAAAGCGCTACATATCTATCCGAGTGAACACTATGCCGAGTGGCAAAAAGATCTCGGTGGCAAAGTCATATTTAAAGAAGTCGGGGCTTTTGGAGAAAATATCAGTTCCTTGGGGCTGAATGAACATACCATTTGTATTGAAGATAAGATCCGCATCGGAACGACATTATTGGAAGTGTCACAAGGACGTATGCCTTGTTGGAAATTAAACGAAAGATTTGATCAAAACGAAATGTCGCTAAAACTACAAGATACCCTACGGACAGGCTGGTATTTTAGGGTGTTGGAAGAAGGAGAAATCGGCGTCGGTGATGAGATTTTACTTTGTGAACGACCTTACCCGGACTGGTCTGTCGCAAGAATAATGAGCTTAATTTTCACTGGATGTTTAGACAAAAAAACGCTCATACAAGTTCTAGAGTTACCATTGGTCGATTCATGGAAAAGGCTTGTCGAACGTCGCCTCGCAAACGACGTTGTAGAAGACTGGAGCTTCCGGCTATTCGGACCAATGGTTCAAAATTAACTGCCTATGGTCTTATCTAATAGCTTTCGTCATCGTGTAACCTAAGTGTCGAGATAGTCGTTTGCTCGTATCACGTATGGCTTTTATATCTTTTTCTTGAATGGCGTCTTGTTGTTTGAAACCAATAATGAGAATACACGCAACTATATTGCCTGTCGCGTCAAAAACAGGTGCTGATATCGCTTTGGCACCCGGTATGCTTGGGTTTACTTTATTTCGGATCGCATAACCTTCATCTTTTATCGATATTAGGTCTTGTTTAAATTCTTCGCTCAGCTGTGCTTGACCTTTCATTTCTGCTTTTAAAAGGTGTTGGTAAGCTTCTTCCGGTGAAAATGCCGCAAAACACATCCCGACAGAGCTGCCTGTTAGTGGTGCGTGAAAACCAACTCTAAAGCTTATCGCGACAGGATATGGGCTTTCGAGGAAGCGAACAATCATCGGCCCTTGTGTTGTCCATACTGCGAGTGCTGTGGCTTCTTGCGTTTCTAGTCTTAATCGTTGTAACTCAGGTTCACAGAAATGGAGTATATCAGTATGACCAAGGATTTTAGCACCAAGCTCGATTAGTTTTGACCCGTGGCAGTAGTTACCATTCGCATCTTGAATGATGACCCCAATACGCAGAAAACTAGCAAGATATTTATGGAGTTTACTTTTAGATATATCCATTTCTACAGCGGCATCACCTAACGAGATTGGGTGATTTTTGTTAGAGAAAAAATCGATGATCTCAAAAGCTTGCTCTACAGATTGTATGCCTTGGTTTTTCTTTTCCATAGTGTCCTATTACTGGTTTAGTATGGTCTTGCTAACGTAGCTTTATAGCTAGAATTTCAGTCGCTTGGTTATAATACAGGCGTGAGTGATAAATTCATAGTCAGAACGTTTTATCCCGCCATCTATGCTAAATAGATATTGATGTTCTGGTCATCCACACTGCAGCGACTAATACAATGCGACATAGCCTATGGTTGCGAGCTTTATGAGATTAATAAGCTTTACATCAATGACACGGTAGTCAGTCAAGATGCTAAAGAGCGATTGAGTATTACCGCAGATAAAGTCAAACCCCTCGCGCAAGAATGAATGTGATGCGCTATTTAAACAGTCGCTACCATTTTTTGTAACAGACGGAGCATCTCTTTTTGTTCAGTTTCTTCTAGCGAACTAAGCAGCTCTTTATTTATTGCCATAGGGATAGGCAATAACGTTTCTTTTAGCGCTAATCCTTGCTCTGTTAGATAAATTCGGAATGAACGGCGACTGTTTGGATCTGTGCGTCTTTCAACTAATCCAAGTTTTTCTAGCTTGTCGATAGTACGTGTCGTGGTTGAGTTTTCTACTTTGGATTTAGCTGAAATCTCACTTTGGGTTACCCCTTCTTCTTCCCATAAACACATCATGGTCGGCCAAAGCGCTATCGTTAAACCGTATTTCTTCAATTCAGTGTCAAATACCTTTGCCGCTTGATTGGCGACGACGTTTATCATCCAGCCAAAGCTAGTTTGGCGATCAAAATTTTCACTCATGTTTTATACCATTGATAATGCAACTATTGCTATGGTAACTAATCCTGCTGCAACTAGCACCAAAAATGCACGACTACTTGAGACAAAATAGGCTGGTTTAAATCCGCTATCGTGTGATTGGCAGCCTGTTATCATCGCCAATACTAGCGGTTTTTGTTTTAATTTGTAGCAGATAACTGCCATCACATGCATAAACACCAACATCGGCAATACATCAGCCAAGAAAAAATGCGTAGACTCTAGCAGCGAAAAAATATTATCTGTCAGCCACCATTCAGCCAAAGGCAATTGATCTAATAATCCTGCGAGCGCCAGTCCTGAGATACATTGTAACAAGAGTGAAAATAGTAATGCGCATACCATCCAACCACCTGCTGGATTATGACCTGGTTTTTGGCTGGAACGACCATGCAGATAAGTGAGTATAACCCGAGGAGAACACAGGAATTGCTTGAATCTATTTGTTTCACTTCCGCAAAATCCCCACAGTATTCGCCACGTCACTAACGTAAACAATATTAGTCCCAACTGCATGTGTGGTCCGCTTTCTGTGGTTCCCGTTATTATAAGCCCAATAAAAACAGCGGCTTGAAGCCAGTGGTATAAACGTGTAGCAAGATCCCAGATCTTCATAATAGTTACTCCAATGAAAGGTGATTTAAGTTTTTCAGTTAACTTACATGACAAGTATTACACGACAACTGTTGCGCGTGCAACAGTTGTTGTGTAAATTAAAGCCAAGTCGCAAGATATGAACTTACTAACACCAACAACAAGAGAGGCATCAAGATGAAAAAAACAGCAATAGTTATCGTATTTGCATTACCCGTTATGGTGATGGCTAATACCTTTGAAACTAAAATAGAAGCGAGGAAAACGGCATTTTCGGGCATAGAAACCGGACTTGAAAGCGTCGATGATCTTATCGATGGGCGTAATACGGATTGGCAGGAAATGATAAATGTCAGCCAAACATTGGTGACTCATGGCAACACCCTCGAGACTGCTTTCCCTAGTGGTAGTAAAGAGGGAAGTAAAGCAAAATCAGATATTTGGGATAAACCTGAAAAATTCAATTCGTTACTCAATAAGATGGTTGTTAGCTTTGACCAATTAAGCTTAGCGAGTCAGAACGAAGATTCTAAAATGGCCAAAAACGCGTTAAAACAAGCGGAAAGCACCTGCAGAAGTTGTCACCGTTCTTATCGTTCACGTTGGTAATATACATTATGAAAAAAGCAATATTACATATACACCGTATCGCTGCAATCTGTGCATTTATAATGATCTTCACATTTTTCAGCAGTACTTTATTGGTTGAATTGTTTGGCGATCATCAAGCTGTACTGACGGTTAAAACAGCGATATTATATGCCATTTGGATACTAATGCCGACGATGGCTATCACTGGCATTACAGGCGAAAAATTGGCACCCAATGCGAATTCAGGCCCGGTTGCGAAGAAGAAGAAACGTATGCCCGTTATTGCCATGAATGGATTATTGATCTTATTTCCGGCGGCCATTTATTTACAACATCTGGCCAGCATAGGCCAATTTGATGTTATTTTTTATTCAGTGCAAGCCATTGAGTTGTTAGCGGGTTTGGCTAATGTGACACTGATGGCGCTTAATATCCGTGATGGGTTAAACATGAAATGAGCGAAGCTGGCGTTTATGGCGACAAAGATAAACAACTAAAGCTTGCCGGGGTTGAAAAAAGATGTTTTATGTAACATAAATAATAAAAGCAGGCTTTTTACTCATGATTTAGCACTTATATGTTGATATACATCAGGGTAAAAAGTGCCTAGTGAGTTATTGTTATTTCGCTAGTTAATGCAGAATGTTAAGGAATTGAATTTGAAAAATAAGCATATTTTGGTTGTTGAAGATGAAATTATAACCCGTGCGAAACTGGTTGGTTATTTTCAACATGAGGGTTACCAAGTTAGTGAAGCTGCGAGCAAAGCAGAAATGAATATCGTGTTGGCTAATCATCACATCGACCTTGTTATGCTCGATATCAACTTGCCAGATGAAGACGGCTTGATGATCACCCGAACCTTACGTAGTCAGTCAAATATCGGTATTATTCTGGTGACTGGCCGTACTGATGCTATTGATAAAATTGTTGGTCTAGAAATGGGTGCGGATGACTATGTTACCAAGCCTTTTGAATTACGCGAGTTACTCGTACGGGTAAAAAACCTGTTGTGGCGTATTGCGCTGACCACGCAGGCCAATAATGCATTAGAAAATGCGATTAAAGATGAAAAAAACGATGAGCTATTTCATTTTGGCTGTTGGAGTTTTGATAAAGCTAAGCGAAAACTGTGTCAAAACGGCGAGCAAATAAAACTGACTAAAGCGGAATACGAAATGTTAGTTGCCTTCACCGCCCATCCTGAGCTGGTTTTATCTCGAGACCGATTACTGAGCTTGATCGACCATCGAGTAGAGGCGCCCAATGATCGTACAATAGATGTATTAGTACGTCGGCTGCGTAACAAAATAGAGTTAGATCCTAAGAACCCTGAATATTTAGTGACGGTTCATGGCGAAGGCTATTTGTTTGCAGGAGAGCTGCGTTAACAGCTGTCTTAACTGTTCTCAACGACATTCAAAGCACTGCTCTAAGCATTGTTTTAAGGACAGTTCTAACTACAATGCTAAGAACAATGTTAAGGATTAACCGAATAAACTGGCTTGAAATAACTGGGTGACAACGATTGGTCAGTCGGGAATTGGGCTAACCGTTCTTTGGTTAGCGTTAATATTTCAGGCCCCTGATCTTTGATAATTGCTTGCTTTAATAAATAATCAGTAGCCTGATCGATTGCCATTGCCCCCTGTAATACCATCTGGTCAGTATTGGCCATCAGAATTTTTCCACGCTTGATACCACGATAAACACCATGGCTGAGGTAATGACTTAAAATCTGCGGACGTTGATTTTTCTCTAATTTGACTAATTCGCCAATAGCCATCTCTGCCATCACTGCATTACCAGCAAGATAGTCCAGATCAGTAAATTCAGCGAGTGTTTCACTTAACAATGAAAACTGACGCATTTTATTATTAAAGCCATATTTGATTGAAACGATTTCAACATCACTGTTTTTCAATGCATCTTTCAGGCCCAAGGTCGCTTGTTTACTGCCTCCACCGGCTTGAGGACCGGGAAACCAAGCCAGCTTTAACTTAGTTTCATTGCTTGTTTTTGGATGTTTGTTACTCAGGAACTGACCTAGTTTGGCGCCCATTTGATACCAAGAAACACCTGTGCGACCAGTCAGGTTCGTGGTGGAAACTTCATTAACCAAACCAAATAACGGCACGGTTTTATTCAGTTCCGCGAGTTTGGCACTCAGTTGCTTATAATATACTGAACCAACTAATATCGCATCTGCTTGCCATTGCAGGCATTGTTCAATTTGTGTCCATTGCTCCTGACTATTTTGATAACCGCCAGCTTCCAGCACTTTTAATGAAATACCTCTTTGTTTTGCACGTTCACTCATGCCAAAATTGATGCTCAGCCAGTATGAATCTTTCAGATGTGGGTAAACCGCACAAAGTCGTAGCCTGTCTTGTGATTGAACGGTTTGTGATGGAATAGTTTCTTGTGACTCGTTAGCTGCCGCCCAAGCGGGCAAGTTAAACTGCAAGGTGATGAGTAAAAACAAATATTTCACAATAATTCTCTCAATAAATGTCACAATAAACAGGTACCAGTTGATAGCGTTATATGTGGTAATGACCGTTATTTTAGTAATAGGAGCTTACATTGCGATTTCGTCAAAGTATAGGAAACAAACTGTTATTCGCGTTTAGTTTTGTTGCCAGCTTATTAGTTATTATCAGTACTGTGTCTTGGTACAGCTTAAGTCTTATTGCCGATACAGGTGAAAAAATTGCACAACAAACGCTACCTAGCTTATCAAGCGCCAGTGAATTGGCTAATATCAGTCTGCAAATAACCAACCGAACCACGTTACTGAAAAATGCCAGCAGTGATATTGATCGTCAGAACATAAATGCACAATTAATTCAGCTAAACTTGGCCATTGGCAAAAAATTCCAGGCCTTGGATATCTCTGAACTCGATAATCGTAATATCCGTCAATTGGTATTACAAAAAACCAATATTATTAAAGATATTAGTCAGCTCAATGACAATGCCAAACTACAAATTCAGCAACGACAGCAGCGCCAAGATTCATTTGTTCAGGTAACAACTGCGGTGCGTAATATCTTTCAATTATCACAATCTCAAGTTGCCAATGCCCACACCTTTGCCTTAGTGAGGCTGAGCGGACTGTATGACTTAATTGAACAGCATCAGGATAACAATATTATCTATCAGAACCTTGATCTGATCATTGATGAAGATCTTAATCTGTTAGATAAAATGACCGCATTGGAAAGATACAGCTTAGAACTGGGACAAATTGCTAACTTTATTATCAATACCTCGCAAGTAGAGCAACTAACCCGTTTAAAACCACAAAAGGATGAACTCATACACATCATCCGTCAGCTGGTGGACTCAATCAAAGATCCATATCGTTTAGCGCGTGTTCAGTCTACTATATTAAACCTTAATACCTTCACCACCTTGATCAATCAACAAAGCGATTATCTACAGCTTGAACAAAAACAAAATGATTTACACTTGTATATTTCCAAGCAGTTGAGTGAACTTAACCAAGGTATTCGTACGCTGGTAGAAAAGCAAACTCAACAAGCACAGCAAACCAGCCAGCAACAGCAAAAGTTGGTTTCATGGTCGCAAAACATTCTGATACTGGCCACCATCTTGTCATTAATCGTGATCATTGGGGTGATGTGGAAGATTGTATATCAAGGCATTGTATTCAAATTATCTAAACATACCCAAGTGATTAAAAAGCTTGCCGAAGGCGATCTCGAAATCACTGTCGAGCCTTCTAATGATGAAGAGTTCAAGCAAATGGCACTAGCACTGGATATTTTCCGCGACAATGCATTAAAAAAACAAAAGCTTGAACAAGCGCAAATTGAAACTGAAAAAGAACTACGTCTGCATAAAGAAAATTTAGAACGCTTGGTAAAACAAAGAACAGAACAGCTAACGCTCATTAATGAAAAACTCAATAATGAATCCGTCGGTCATGCCAAAGCCAAACAACAGGCCGAAGATGCCAACAACGCCAAGTCAGTATTTCTGGCCAATATGAGTCATGAAATTCGCACCCCGATGAATGGCATGTTAGGCACATTAGAGCTGTTATCAGATACACCGCTGTCAACGCAGCAACAGACTTATACCCAGACTATCCTAACCTCGGGTGAAAACTTACTGGATATTCTTAATGATATTCTCGATTATTCCAAAATTGAAGCGGGTCATATCGAAGTATCTAACCGGGCAGTCAATCTTCAGCGTTTAGGCAATAACGTTATCGATCTGATGCGGGCGAGGGCAGAGAGCAAGGGGCTGAATTTAACCTTTAACCTTGCGGATAAACTTGATATTTGGGTGCTTGCCGACTTAGGTAAACTGCGTCAGATCATCATTAACTTAGTCAACAATGCCATAAAATTCACCACTTCAGGCAGCGTCACTCTGGCTATTGCAACACATGACGAGCAGCTCAGTTTTAGCATTACCGATACCGGCTGTGGTATTGCCGATGATAAGCAGAAAGCAGTATTTGACGCCTTTACCCAAGTGGCTAACTTAAGCAGTGCGACAGGCACAGGACTGGGTTTAGCTATTTCTCAGCGACTGGTGTCAGCAATCCAAGGCACGCTTTCGTTAACCAGTATTGAGAATCAGGGCAGTTGTTTCTACTTTAAGATCCCACTGCAAGTCGCTCCGCAAGCGTTGATTGATGAACAGTTATCTACCGTTTCACATGTGATTGAAACGAATAGCTGTTTCCGCATCCTTATTGTTGAAGATAACCAAATCAATCGCGATGTTGCCTGTGCGCTAGTGCAGAAGTTAGGTCATCAAGTCTATAGCGCCTGCGACGGAGCATCAGCACTGGCACTGTACTCAAATCAAGATGTTGATCTGGCTCTGTTAGATATCAACCTGCCAGATATTGATGGCGTCGAACTGGCGGTACAACTGCGAGATATGGCCGAATGTAAACAGCGACAATTAAAAACTATCGCGGTATCTGCTCATGTATTTAAAGACGATATCACCAAGTTCATCGATTCCGGTTTTGATGGTTTTATTGCCAAACCGGTACAAATGAAACGCCTGAAAAGCACGATCGCCAAGGTAATGGTAAATGTGGTTGGTCTAGATGATAGTGATGGATCACCTGAGGTAAGCAAAGATATGGTGTTATTCAACCCTGCCACGCTTGATCAAGACCTACAATATCTGGGGAAAGACAAGATCATAGCGCTGGGGCAGTTGTTCTGTCGTCAGACGCAGTCGGATTACAGTGATTTCGCTGCGCTTAATGCCGAGCAACAAGAAAAGTTACTGCATAAATTAAAAGGCGCTGCTGTCGCTTTAGGTTTAACTGCGTTGTACCAGCGTTGTCATCAACTTGAGATGTCATTTAAAAAGTCATGTAAAACTAAAGTGTTATCTACATCACAGTTAACACAATTGGCATTATTAATTAACAATTCTGTCGACCAATTACAAAATTATGTGACGCAACTTTCTGCGGGTGATGGCTTTAGTGAATAACAAAGGTTGCCATATAACCTTATGTTATTCATGGTTAATTTATGCAGCATTTCAAAAGCATTAAACTATCCCTTTAGAAATAGAAATGAATGCTTAATGTCTATTCATAACCTGTTCACAATTTGTTGTTTTCATTCATATTAAGCGTCAATGTCATTCTCAATATTTCATTAGTGTATTAGGAAAAGCAGTAACCAAGTATTACTGCACTTAACTTACACAATCCTCAGGGGTACAGAAATTATGAGTATAAGTCGTCGAAGTTTCTTGAAATCTTCATTAGCAGCCGCGGGAGCCGTACCAGCGCTGACGTTATTTGGTCCCAAGGCCGTATTTGCTAAAGATATCGAATTGATCCCACACGCAAGTCACTATGGTGCATTTAAAGCTGTGGTAAAAGACGGCAAACTCATCGGTGTGCAGACGTTATCAGAAATTGATGCGATGCCCACTAAAATGCTCACTGAGGGGGTATTAAGCAGAACTTACCACGAAACTCGCGTGAATTATCCGATGGTACGTAAGTCTTATCTTGAAGGTATGACTAACGGCACAGGCGATACCAAAGTTGAATTACGGGGTAAAGAAGAATTCGTACGGGTTTCTTGGGATGTAGCACTTGGTCTAACGGCTAAAGCTATTCTCGATACCATTGATAAAGCCGGTAACGAAGGTATTTTCAGTAGTTCTTATGGTGGTTGGAGCCATGCTGGTGTATTCCGTCCGAACGTATTACAAGGCCGTTTCTTTAACATGATTGGTGGTTGTAGCTTAACATCGGGTGATTACTCAGGTGGCGCATCACAAATCAGTTTGCCACATATAATCGGAGACATGGAAGTATACTCACCGCAAACAGCCTGGGAACAAGTACGCGATAATACCCAAGTATTCTGTATGATCGGCTGTGATCCGTTCAAAAATAACCGAATTGAATACCGCGTAGCCGATCACCAAATGTATCCACGTTGGGAAGCAATTAAGGACAAGGGCATTAAGTTTGTTTCCATTAACCCGCAGTTCACCATTACCGATGAAGCATTAGATTGTGAGTGGGTTAAGATTATTCCTGGCACAGATACAGCACTATTTTTATCTATGTGTCATTACCTGTACAAAAATGACTTACATGATGAAAAATACCTAGATAAGTACACTGTTGGTTTCGAGAAGTTCTTACCATCACTGTTAGGTAAAGATGGCAGTGAAGAGAAAACGCCGAAATGGGCAGCTAAGATCACCGGTATTCCGGAAGCTAAAATCATTGAATTAGCAAAAATGTTCGCTGATAACAGAACCCAGTTTGCGGGTTCATGGTCACTGCAACGTCAAGACCACGGTGAAATGCAACATTGGGCAATCATCGCGTTCTCAAGCATGTTAGGTGGCATCGGTAAACCAGGTGAAGGCGTTGGTTTCAGCTGGCACTATGGTTGTGGTGGTATGCCGGTTTCTGGTAAGTCTATGCCTGCTGGTTTATCGCAAGGTCGTAACTTGGTTAAAGCTTACTGCCCTGCATCACGTATTACCGAAATGTTAAACAACCCGGGTGGCGAGTTTACCCATAACGGTTCAACCCATAAATACCCGTTGGTGAAAATGATTTATAACTCGGGTAACAACTTCATGTCACATCAACAAGATACCAACAAGTTGATCAAAGCTCTGCAGAATGTGGATACCGTCGTGTGCCAAGACCCGTGGTGGTGTGCGTCGACACGCTGGTCAGATATTGTATTACCAGCAACAACAACGGTAGAGCGTAATGATATTACCTCTGGCGGTACTTACAGTAATGATAAAGTCTATGCGATGCGTCAGATCATTAAACCGCAAGCAGAGAGCCTAGATGATATCGAGATCTTCCGTCGTCTATCAAGCCTGTTCAATGTTGAATATCAGTTCATGGAACAAGGCCAATCAGTCATGCAAATGATTGAAGCAGCATACTCGAAGAGTTCTGCGACTATGCCGTTTAAAGCGTTCTGGGAGCAAGGTATTGCTCACATGGAAGTACCACTTGAAGCTAACAAATGGGTTCGCCATGGTGATTTCTATACCGATCCAGTGAAAAACCCGTTAGCAACGACATCGGGTAAAATTGAACTCTACTCGAGTGATTTTGCTAAGTATGAATTGGCTGATTGCCCGCCAATCCCAACATTCTTCCCGCCACATGAATACTTAGGTAATGCAGAAGAAGATGAATTACACGTAGTAAGCCCGCATCCACGTATGCGTTTACATTCACAAATGGCCAATACCAGTATTCGTGATATCGATAATATTCAAGGTCGTGAACCTTGCTTAATGAGTCCTGAAGACGCGGAAAACCGTGGCATTAAAGATGGCGACTTGATTGAAGTATACAACAAGCGTGGTTCTATTTTAGTCGGCGCACGTGTCGATGCTCGCATCATGAAAGGTGTTATCAGTATCTATGAAGGTTGCTGGCCATCGGTGGATAGTAAAGGTCGTTGTAACAGTGGTTTGGTTAACTTTCTCACGTCGGACAAAGCCTCAAGTGGCTTGAGTCAGGCAACAACCGCTAATACTGTGTTAGTTAAAATGAAGAAATGTACCGATCCAGATGGACCGAATCAGGCATACACCAAACCTGCGATCATCGACAAGTCTAAAGCCGAATTTGCGATTGTTTATGGTCTAGCGCGAGTGTCAAACTTGAAAGCTAAAGTAAGTGAAAACTTAAGCCCGGGCGAGAAGATCTTCTATCAACGTTGTACAGTTTGTCATGGTCCAAAAGATACTACCCACTTTACTAAACTGCAGTGGAAAGGTATTACCAAAAGTATGTTCCCACGCGCTGGTCTAAACCCAGAAGAGCAGGGCTTAGTACTCGACTTCTTGATGAAGAATGCGAAAGACGCCATTTAATATCAAACATTTAGAATTTAGCGTAAACAGTTAACATTTAAATGACTGATATCAAAAAGTATGGAATTTCCTAGTTCCATACTTAACACGTGACAGGGTGCCTCACCACACTGTCATACTCCAAAGGAAGCCTCCCTCGGCTTCCTTTTCTTTTTCTAGCAAACAGTAAAATTCATTAAATTTGCAGTGTTATTTTAATCTAGTGAATACAGTCACGCTTTCTTCAAAAGAGTATCAGTTCACCTTGTTCATAATAGTAAACTTAAATATACTCAAGTAGATATAGTGATTTACTAGTGATTAATAAGCCCCCCTACAAAAATAAATAGCAGAAATTCAGACGTTCTCGGAGTAGGACTAAGTGAATATTTATGGAGATTTTAATGCACCTAATAATGTTTGATATTGATGGCACTCTTATCGAGTCATGTGATTTTGACGCTGATTGTTATTCAGAAGCGATAAAGAACGTTACAGGGCATGAACTAAATACTGACTGGGCTAGTTACAAGAACATTACAGATGCTGGAATATTGGATGAGTTTATTTCTGAACATGATTTAACTGACCAGCGAGATTTCCTACATAAAAATGTTAAAGAATCATTCGTACAGCTTGTTCAAGCTCACCTTGAAGTATCACCTGCGCGAGAGGTGGATGGTGCGATTGATTTTTTACGACAGTTACAATTAAGAACTGATGTTGAAGTTGCAATTGCTACTGGAGGTTGGGAAGAAACAGCCAGAATAAAGCTTCATTCAGCAGGCTTTGATATTTCAGGATTAGCTTTTGCGTCTAGCTCCGATGCGATAGAGCGCACCAAGGTTATGCAATTATCTGAATCTCGGTGTAGTAATACGCTATTTATATCCAAAACTTATTTTGGCGATGGTGTTTGGGATAAGCAGGCCTCTGAAAATCTGTCATATAACTTCATACTTGTTGGTAATAAACTGCTGCATAGTAAGCAAATTGATAACTTTCAAAGTCCAGAGGCCGCACTTATTCATCTTGGTATGTAATAAGCTGACTCGCTCGAAATGTTGAGCTCTAGATTAACTGTATTTAGCATCAATCGCTTTCAAAGACCGCAAGAACAGTCCTAAGCCACCTATAGCTAAAACTAAAATTACAATAAGATCATACGATGTCATCGTGCGTAGGCTAAAACGAACAGAAGATATAACACCAAAGATTAACGCCGTGATAGAGCCAATTGATAATAACCAGCCTAATATATTTCGAGAGTTGTAAAAGATAAGCCCAATACCAAATATAAATGGCAGCATCACAGTGCCACCTGTAATACCAAAACTGGTTCCTAAAGCATTGACGCTATAGAGTCGAGAACTGAGTCCGAAGTTTGTAGTGACCGTAATTGCATTTAGCAGCAAATAGAAACCACCACACATCATAATCAAACCAATAAAGAAATGCCCAATACCACCTGAATTTCCGCCAGCTCCGTTCATTACAACCTCCTGTATATCTAAAGTGACCAAGACCATAACAACGGATAGCTTATATTACAATTGCTTAGGCTAGTTCAGACGGCAAGTTCATACTTATCTCATACGCTTAACGGATTGTAATGTATGAGAGCAATCGTTATTGTTTTACATAAATTATAGAGCATATTACTTGAACTTAAGCTGATACATTATGAAAGAAATTATAATATTATTGCTGATTTTTTTTAATGCATACGGAATGACATTGCTTGATAAAGACCTCTCTAGCCATGTTTCAATTACAGGGTTAGCCAGCATTGATAGGGTTATTGGTTATTCTTGCCGAAAAAACAGATTCGAACATTGTGGAGAAACCATTTTTTCCTTAAGGGGTAGCTCTAAATCATATTGGGTTGAGATGGACTTATCTTCATATCTTAATAAGAAAGCATATCTGAAAAGCAGACGCCTTACTTTGTATATAACCCCTGAAGATAACTTACGTGATTCTGTATATGTTCAAATTATTAAACGTGGTGATTCAGTTATTTACGGTAACTCAAAGTGGCTTAGTTTTGATGATTTTTTATGGGTCATTTATTTCACATTAATATGGTTTGTATTACTGATGGATAAATACTTTGGAAAGCCCTTGCGTGCTTCAAAAGCATAGTTCATAAATATTAACTAAAATAGTATCCTCATTCACGCTTACTTGGTGAGATCAAAGAATAGACTTTGATGCTGTAATCCACTGCTATACAACACCCCTTTATGATTCATGTAATTCGAGTCTGTTTGATTGAGATCTAAAGGTACGCCACCGAGTTGTGGTTTAGGTCATTTCACATAACAAGTTGGGGCATTTTTGAGTACACCAGTCGCTCAGCTAATTTTAAATACAGGTACAATAGGCTTTAGTCTTTTTTCCTGTATTTTATTTGATTTAGAGTAGCTATGTTTGATTCTCGATTTATTATTAATAATAAATTTGCTACTGTTCATCGTAATAAAATGACAATGGAATTCACGTTATACGGCATTCCATTTAATAAGCTAAAGGATTGTCGTGATTTCAAAATTACCCCGCTGGGTAGAATATGGTTCGTTTATTCTTGCTCTGGTTGCAGGGCTTATCAATTCTATTGGATTATTAGGTTTCAAGCACCAAGCCGTTTCACATTTATCTGGTACCGCGACACTACTTGGCTCTGGAATTATAAACTCAAATTTTTCTGATGTGCTGCATTTGGCTTTAGTTATCCTTAGCTTCGTAATGGGTTCTGTTATATCGGGCTATTTCCTGCGTAGTGGCGCATTAAAGTTGGGTCGTAACTACAGTGGCCTGCTTGCTTTGGAAGCAATGTTTATTTTGGGTTCTATTTATTTCCTAGTCGAGGGCTCAGTGCAAGGTAATTATTTGGTTTCAGCGGCTTGCGGCTTACAGAACGCACTCGTCACTACTTACAGTGGTGCGGTTATCCGAACAACACATTTAACCGGTATATTTACTGATTTAGGTATTATGTTAGGGGCGAGATTGAGAGGTGAACAATTTGATCAAAGAAAGGCATCATTGTTTATAATCATTATCATAGGGTTCATTTCGGGTGGCACATTAGGTGCGTATTTTTTCAGTGTTTTAAATTTTTATGCCCTATATATTCCAGCTGGTATCTGTTTGTTGTTGGCATTTTCTTATTCAATTTACAATGCAAAAGTCAGCAGAACATGAGGCGTTAACATTTCCTTGATGCTCCCACTGCTATACAGCACTCCTTTATGATTCATGTAATTCGAGTCGCTACGATTAAGATCTAAAGCTGCGCCCTGATAATCACTTACTGCGCAGAGTATTTGCGAAGATGACGCTAAATACTGAGCTGACAATGCTTGGGTGATTGCTGCTGTCGCACTGAAATCCCATAAGCTGCCGCCACCGAGTTGTGGTTTCGGTAACTTCAAGTAACAAGCGGGGGCATTTTCAAGTACCCCAATTGCATTCATCACTGCACCGTTAGTTTTGATCACTTGCAGTGCTAATCCTTGTAGCCCCGCAATAGCTGTTAATTGCTCAATGACAGCAGGATAACGAGGGTCTTGCTGGAAGCTGCGATCGATATATAAACTTAATGATTGGCTGTTTTGCTTAAGTTGTTCAGACTGCTCTGGCAGCCAAAGTGAACCATTCTTCAACACTTTTGATATCAGTGGCTGTGCATTAATGGCCTGATAGAGTTCATCTGTGCTTGGGTTAAGCACCACGCCAATGATGGGTTTACCAGAAATATCGACTAAAGCGATAGATACTGCGAAACCATTCCCACCTTCAATGAAGGGCAGGGTGCCGTCGAGTGGATCGATACACCAAAAATAGTCTTTATGAAAACGGGCGTGGGTTGCTACATCTTCTTCGCAGGCATTTTCTTCGGTCAACAGGGCTAAATCATATTGCTCGATAGTTGGCTGTAGTATCTCCAATATAATTGCTTGGCTGTCGAGATCAACTTGCGTTACCACCTGCGCACTCAAACTCGAGCCTGCCTGTTTGCTGTGTACCTGCAGCGAACTTCTATCAACGCTGTTAATGAATGTTCCTGCTTTTAAAGCAGCATCGGTGGCAAGTTGTAATAGTTGCTCTAGCTGACAAACTGTGAATTTCATTGTGTTTATTGACCTTGTTCAGCTGAATTTAATTGTGATAATGCTTGCTTGGTCAGTGCTTCTGTATAGCTATTTATCTTCCAGTGAGTCGGACTCCAGCCTTTCATAAAACGTTGAAAATCAGCCCAGGCCACACAATAAAGTGGTCGCCATTCATCTTCCACTGCTTGCGGATCTATGTGTGGTTGATGTTCGGTTAGTGCCTGTTTTAACAGTCTGAAATAATAGTTTAATAGCTCAGGTACTTCCTGCTCACAGTGTTGATAGGGTAAACAGCTGCTTAGCAATAAGATCACGTCTTTCATGCCGCAACCTTTGCCAACATATTGGAAATCAACCCCTGCAACCCGAGAACCTGTGGTAGTGAAACAGAAGTTAGCTAACTTAGCATCGCCGTGAACCAGTGTTTGAAACTGACATTGTTGCAATATTTTATCTATTTTTTCGGCGGCTTGCTGCAATGGGATGTCGGTTAACGCGGTCAGTTCATCGGGACGGGTTGCAAGGTGCCAGTAACTGCCGCAATCCCATAAACCTTCCGGTTCAATCGCGAGGTGCTGGGCATGGAAATAAGCCAGCCAAGATAAACAGGCCTCTATCTGTTGCTGGCTGACGTGTTGATGACTGATATGTGGATTGTCTACAGCTGATTCGTGGGACGGAGGCTTAGGTTCAAAACTAGTGAACGTCTGCTCAAATCCTAACGTGGCCAAATCTTCCATGATGAGTAATATCTCATCATTCTGTTCTTCAACATACAGACACTTAGGTACTGGGCACTGCGCTAGACAGTTATTTGCGTAGTGCTGATACCAGTGCAGTTCCACCTGATATGATTTTAATTTTCGTTGATGAGAGATAGGTGTGTTCCAACCGCGTGGATGCACTTTTGGTTGCGGTAACTTGATGTGTTTGACTATCACCGCAGTATGTTGACTACCGTACAACGTGGCACGAAAAAGCTCGCCGTATCCACCCCACAACGGTTGGATTAGTTGAGTGCTGACAACGCGTTCCGCCATCATCGCGTTGGCGACTGCCTGTAAAACATCTGTCGGTATACTCATATCTAACCCATGAACGAAAATATAGCGACAGTGTACAAAATAGTGTGGTGGATGGGTATATTTCATTACACTAATCACAGTATGTAGGGCCCATATTTATGTATATTCACTGTGTGTTTTTGCATTGTAATGTTAAGGAAAACTTAAGATGAGTCTAGAGCAGCAACGCCAGCAGGCGCAGCAAACGTTTGTCGCTAGTGGGGGAAATATAGAAGTAGGGAGTTTAGAGGGTATATCTATAACGCTGGAACAACTTAAAACTACAACCGCCGAATCAAGCTATGTGGTGGAAGTATTTAATTCCGGCCTGACTGCGGTGGTTTTCCATTTGCAAATAGATGGTCAACACTGGACGTTGAAGCAAAAGAGAAAGGTGAGTTTGGTTAAGAACATTGATGGTCAAACATCATTTTTAAATGAAGTTCAGCGTAGGCAAGATCTGGCAGAACTGAAACAAGGCTCCCCTGCATGTTTTAAACATATTGTTGATACCCAATTTGCTTCATTCACAGACGGCATTATTCTTTCGCCGTGGATTGAAGGTAACCCACTTACCATTCTAAACCGTGATGTATTCCAGCAGATCTTCTCCACCATCGTAAACCTTGAACTAAGCGGTTTATTCGAGTGGGATCTCTGTCCGGGTAATATTTTGTTGGATAACCAACACGAGATAAAGCTGTTTGATTTTGGTTACATGTATCAGTTTGATCCTAAGGTTCACTTTAATAGTAATGGACAAGAGACACCGTTATTCCATGGCATAGAGCGATTTGAAACCCGTTTCTTTTTTGATTTTTTATTGAAAAATTCGCTTAACCAGACAACCGAAGCATTGTTTGAATTGTACCGGCTTGAAAAGCGTTGTGCACTAGAAGCTTATCAGATGAAACTGCGGCAGCTTATTGAACTTGATGCTGACACGAACGTGATTGCTCGGCAGCGGGCAATCAATCATAACTGGCAAACTGCGCTGGAAAGTGAGGTAGCGCTGCAGGCGTTGTATTTAGTTGAGAGTTTCCGCTCAAATGTACTCGACCTGCTTGATGATTTACACGGGCAGTCCTGTACGCCATATACCCTAAAAAAAGCGGATTTGACGTTGGACTTGTTGGCTGAGCATTTTGATCTTCTAAGCGCAAGAGACGCCTTCTTCTTTGGGGATGAACTGTTGAGCAAAAGCGAACTGGTTGTAAAATACAGCCAGCTTCGTAAGGATGCAGAACGCTATCAGCTTAATATGACGGGCTAAATCTTCCTGAAGACCATGCTGGTCAGTAGTTATGAAGGTTGCTGGCCATCGGTTGATAGTAAAACTGCAGATACAGACGTAAGTTTCTAATCGGTTACAGCTTATTCTTTGGTCTATGCCAAATAGGGCGAAATGCCCAGTATCAAGAATGTGAACATCTAAATTTCACGGTCAAGCACATACCTATTGTAATATTGATACCACAGTTAAAACACTGGTTATGATAATAATTTTTATCTATCTTTATCAGTGAGTTTTAATGGAGAAAAACCCCTTTATTTTTTAAAGGTAGCTGTTAGTATGCGATTTCTTATCTACAATAGAGCATGAAAATTGAAGAAATTAATATTATTAGCTATGGCATTCTTGGCTACACCGGTTAATGCGGAGCAAGTTTCATTGGGTTTTATTACCTCATATTCTCCGGCGGTTTACAAAGGGCTTGATTCAAATGTCGTCCCTTTTCCAATGATTGGTTATGAAGGCGAACATATTTTTTTCCGCGGTACAGGAGCAGGTTATGCACTGTTACCACAAGGTACTCCGCTGAATATCATTTTTCGTGCTCAATACGACTCGCGTACGCTTAAACCTGAAGATTCAGACCATCTGGAGATACAAAAATTGGATGAGCGAAACGCTGGTGTCCTTGGCGGCGTTACGTTCCAGGTGATTACCACTACCGGAACTATTGAAGCATCTGTTGGTAGTGATATCGCTTTAAATCATAACGGACTCTATGCTGAAGTCGTTTTTAAAGAGACGTTCCGTATGGGCGCGTGGGGATTTAAACCTGAGATTGGCTATGCATTCAATGATGACAAACTTAACAATCACCTCTACGGCGTATCGGCAGAAGAAGCTCAACGTAGTGGTTTTGACGAGTTTGATGCAGGTTGGAGTGGCCAGCTATTCGTTGGTGTTAGCTTTTATATGTATTTATCTAAAAATGTTAGGCTGATAGCTTCTACTCGTTATTCTAAATTAGATTATGATTTGGCTGATAGTCCTATTATCAAAAGTGATACTGTGTTGTCTGGAGTCATTGGCGCATCGTATATTTTTTAATATGTAGAAAGAGTGTGTAGTGGCCTCGTTATTTTGGCCACTTAACCATTGAAGCACTACCAGCTTAAATACACCGAAAGTCTAGGGGCCAAGCTTTGATTTGTTCGTCGGCCCAAGTGTTAATGGTCTAGCTAATCCGTTAACTGTACAGCCGTACCAGACACTTTTATGCCGCCGACTTGCGGAATAGAAAGGTTTAACTGACTTGGCCATCCCATGATCTCGCCTTGTATAATATTTATATCCTGCGGTGCATTGATGATGCTTGCTTCTCGTAAATATCCACCTAAAGCCACTGCCGCAGCACCCGTCGCTGAATCCTCGACGACACCGCCAACCGGAAATGGATTACGCGAGTGAATGAGTTTATCGTTTTCACGCCAGATCAATTGTAACGTGGTCAAATCATCATCTAGCATTATCTTTTTAAGCTTCTCGAAGTCGTAGCTTAAATCATCTAAGCGTTGTTTTGATTTCACCGCTAAGACTAAATGCCAGTTCCCCCCAAACGTACGTGCTGGCGGAATGCTGGTATCTAAATCATCCAAACTCCAGCCCAGTGCAGCAAGCGTGTCTTTAAGCAAAATCTCTGACGGCCATTCAAACTTAGGCTCCACTGACGTAAGCGCGGCTCTAATTTCACCGTTATGCTCGCTAACCTCCACTGGAATAGTTCCTATAGTTGTTTCAAACTGATAGGAGCCGCTGCCTGACTGTTTGCCCAATGCAACGCCGGTTGCTATCGTCGCGTGTCCGCAAAATGGTACTTCAGCTTCCGGGCTGTAATAACGTACCGTTCGTTTGCTACCCTTGCTAGGCGCGACAAACGCGGTTTCTGAAAAGCCAACGTCCGCTGCAATGCGTTGCATTTCCTTTGGTTCCGGTAACGTTTCACCAATCCATACGCCTGCCGGATTGCCACCTGTTGGTGTGGAAGTAAATGCCGCTAGTTTTTGTAGTGTATGAGAATTCATTGCATGATCCTTGGGGTTTGTTAGGTTATGCAATTAATTTACTCCACCCAATAAAGACAGTAAATGAGTTATTGTTGACATGGAATGTGCATAAATGCACACTGAATTGAAATTCACTGAGGTGTTTGTTTATGAATTGGAATGATCTGAAGTACTTTCTGGCGTTGGCGAGAGAGGGTACGATTAGTGGTGCTGGTAGAGTGTTGAATGTCAAACATACTACCGTGGCAAGGCGCATTGAAGCGCTTGAATTAAGTCTGGGTACGCGACTATTTGATAAGAGTAGAACTGGTTACGCGATGACACAAGCGGCAGAAGATCTATACCAACAGGTCGTATCAATGGAAGAAAAGGTTCGTACCATAGATAGGCAAGCAGCCAATCAGGATTCTGCCTTAGCCGGTCCATTAAAGCTGACGATCGCGTTTGAACTTGCTAATCGCCTTATCATTCCAAAGATGGGTGAGTTTTGCCAACGTTTTCCTGATATTGACATGCAGTTACTCATGACCAAAAACCTCGTCGATTTGGCTGCCATGGAAGCAGATTTGGCCATTCGTATGACTCCTAATCCACCGGATTATCTCGTGGGTGCTGAAATCATGAAATTGCACCATGGGATCTATGCTTCGCCAGCGCATTTACAATCTCGCGTAACAAAAACAAAAGTGATCCTTTTTCAGTCAGAAAATAAGCGACCGGATTGGGTCAGAAAGCAGGCTAGCGATGCTGAAGTTTCACTTCGAGTCGATGACGTCGGTTCAATGGCAGTAGCTGCTGCCCACGGTTTTGGCTTAGCAAAGTTACCCTGTTTTATCGGCGACACTCAACCTGGACTGGTTCGTTTAGATGTCCAAATGCCGCCATCCGATTGGGGGATTTGGATCTTGAATCATGTCGAGTTGCGGACAACAGCGAGAGTTCGTGCCTGTAAAGAGCATTTAATTGCTGTGTTAGAAAATCAACGCGATCTAATTACCGGCAACTTATCCAACTATGCCCCTAACTATGTACCTAATGATGCATCAGACTAACCACTCGAAACCTTAATCTCAACCTCGACGATACAAGGATACTCCGCCGTTGTGATGATTTTATTCGCTGGGGAGCTTAATTGAGCTTCTGGCATAAACAGCAGTTTTTCGGGAAAAGAACGGTTTATTTTTAACGGTGCAGTGATAGTGGCATTACCTCGAGTGATGGTTATCTGATAATCCTGCTGTTCGTCATAATCTGCGCCGGGGTTCATTTCTACATAAGCGTCATGGCCGAGCCCGGACAGGTTTTTTGATTGGGCGGTGAGTTTGCCAGAGCGAAACAGGCTGTCGCCAGTGAGCAAGGTATAACCTGCTGAAGGAAAGCTATCAACCGCAGGTGGCTTAATTACTGGGTTTTTAACTTCTGGATCTGTAACCGCTGGAATTGTTAGAGCCGCGTTCATTGCTAGTGGCACTGTGGTCAAACCATAGTCATTGAGCTCGGGACCAAAAATAAAGTCCTCTTTAAGCGCTTGATAACCGTCTATGTCCTGTTTAATTTGACTGAATATCTGCTTCACTGTACTCGGGCCTATGTCTATCCCCAGCGCGCTGGCGATGTGCGCAAAAACAGCTGTGCTTGGTAAGATATCTTGGGCTGGAGGCCTAATTGCTCTGACCTTTTGCACCCTGGCTTCATTGTTGGTATAAGTACCATTTTCTTCGCCGTATGAAGGCGCCGGTAGAATAACCATCGCCAGCTGTGCACTGGCGGTCATAAAGGCACTTTGGACAATGAGGCAGGGGGTTTTTAAGGCCGCTTGTTCCAATGGATCGCCCGCAGAACAGTTAGCGAGCGGGTCGGCGCCGACCACATAAAACATATCAGGCACACTTTCTGGGTGATACTTTTGTAAGCCGGACTGATCGTTATGCAAGTCAGGTAGGCAGCCCATGTGCCACAGACCAAGTTGATTAGGTCGATCAAATAGGAATTGTACAAACACCTGTTTACCTTGTTGTTGCAGATGTTGAGTGGTTTTTTCTATCCATAATAAACAGTCCTTGGCCTGCTTCCCCCGCATAAATTCGGTGCCGATTAACAGGGTGATTGAATTAGCCTGTTCCAGAATAACTTTACCCGCGCTAACAAAGTCGGACATTTCCCTGTCATCTGATATCGCTAGGTCTGAAGTCAGAGCCGCCAATAATGTGGCCTCATTGCCAGGCAGCAGGCGTAATTTTTCAGTGGCAATATCATCCAAAGCACAGGGTCTAGAGCTCGCCAACAATAAGTGATAATGATTGTCCCGCTTGTGTTGTCGGACGAGGTAACTCGAGACTGGATTTTCATCACAGATGTTACCGCCTAATAAAAACACACAGTCGCTTTTTAGGATCTCAACCAGTGGTTGGCGACTGTAGGTCTGGGTGAGCAGCTTACTTAAAATGTCATTGGTTTCCGGTTGCAGGTTCAGGCCTGAGAATCGACAACTGGCGTGGATGTCAGACGACTGAAAAACCTCCCGTATCAGCTTCTGAAACATAAAGGCAGTTTCATTGGTCTGTCGTGGTGAGATCAGGCCTTTGATATGCCCCTTGTTACCGAGGATATCCAAGGTTTGGTTGATAATGAAATCTAACGCTTCAGTCCAACTCACAGCCGTCATGACATCATTTTTACGCAGCATTGGTTGGGTGATACGCTGCCCACCGTCGATAAAATCAAACCCAAAGCGGCCTTTCGCACACAGCAGTTCGCCATTAATACCCGTTTCATATTGGCTTTTGACCCGTGCCAGTTTACCTTCACGGGTTTCGATCGTCATGCTGCAGCCTGTGCCACACATGCCACAGGTGGTTTCAAATTTTTCAAGATCCCAAGGCCGCGCTTTATAACGATATGGGGTACTCATTAGCGCGCCTACCGGGCAGACTTCGATACAGTTACCGCAATGACTGCAATCTTTCAGGCTGTTACCAACTCCGGTAATTTCGGAATCTAACCCGCGTTCCATGGTGCCGAGCGCCACATCACCGACCACTTCTTCACAAACACGGACACAACGCTGACACTGGATGCAGCGGTTGGCATTAAAGGTGATCACATTATTGAGTTGAATATCGTCGATTCTGAATATGCGTTTCGGATCAGCAAGCCTTGAATCGCCTTTGCCATATTCAAACACCGTATCTTGCAGTTCACATTCACCACTTTTGTCACAGACAGGGCAGTCCAACGGGTGGTTGGCCAGTAATATTTCTAACATATCCTCGCGGCTGGCGACCACTTTTTCTGAATGGGTGAGTACCGCCATGCCTTCCGACACCACGGTGGCACAAGCGGGCTCTAGTTTTGGTCTGCCTTCGATTTCGATGAGACACATGCGGCAGCTGGCTAAGATTGACAGTCGGTCCTGATAACAGAACGTCGGAATCTCAATTGTGCTGGCGCGGGCGGCGTTAAGGATAGTGGTGCCTTCTTCGACCTCCATCTCCTGACCATTGATTGTGAACATGATCATGAGTTTGTCCTGTCGCGTATTGGGATTTTTTGTTGGGTGATCAGGGCGTCATACTCATGAGGGAAATGTTTCAGGGTGGCTCTGATCGCCCAGGCCGCGCCGACACCCAGTGCGCAGAAGCTATTGTTAAATACACCGCCGCATATTACCTGCAACTGTTCTAGATCCCCAGGGCGACCTTGCCCAGACTCGATGCGGTTTAGGATCTTACTGGCCCAAGGGAGACCTTCTCGGCAAGGTGCACATTTACCACAGCTTTCATGCGAGAAGAACTCGGCTATCCGCCTGCCGACTGCGGGTATGGATGCGGTCTCATCCAGCGCGATAACCGCGGCAGATCCCATCATACTGTCGGCGGTGGCCAGATCGGCGAAATTCATTTTCACATCAAGTCCTGCTAAAGGGATCATTGGCGCGGATAATCCGCCTGGGATCACGGCTTTGAATTTGCCAGTCAACGGTCCGCCGCCATAGTCGTAAACCAACTCACTCAGCGGAAGTCCCATCGGCAGCTCAACGATCCCCGGATTCTGCAACTGTCCGCTCAGACCAAATAGGCGTGGACCGGGTGCATCATCAGGGCCGATGGAAGTAAACCAATCAACGCCTTTGGCAAAGATATGCGTCACACAAACAAAGGTTTCTACGTTATTGATCACGGTCGGACAGTCATAAAGACCTGACACTGCAGGGAAAGGTGGTTTTAATTTCGGTTGACCGCGTCGGCCTTCGATTGATTCCAGCAGCGCGGTTTCTTCACCGCAGATATAAGCACCGGCACCTTTATGCACATAGATATTGAGACAAAAATCGGTGTTAAATATATTCTTGCCAAGATAACCTTTGGCGTAAGCGGCTTTGATTGCCTGCGTGATCATGTCAATTGATAAGCCATATTCACCGCGAATATAAATGTAGGCCACCTCGGCTCGGATAGCGTAAGCGGCAATGATCATGCCTTCAATTACCCTATGTGGGTCCCGCTCCATAAGCAGGCGGTCTTTAAAGGTGCCGGGTTCACCTTCATCGGCGTTACAGCATAGGTAATGGATTTTGCCATCGTCTTTGGGCACAAAACTCCATTTCAAACCAGTGGGAAAACCAGCACCGCCGCGCCCGCGCAGGTTGGAGGCTTTGACGGCATCGATAACCTTATCTGGAGAATAAGTTGTCAGGATTTTTTTGAGCCCCTGATATCCACCGGTTTTTTCATAAAACTCAATATTGGTCGAGTCTGGATGGGTGATATATTTTAGTAACACAAGTTCGTTCATGGCCCATTTCCTGCTGAAGACTCAGTCCCCGTTGATGGCCCCTTGTCCGTTGAGGCGTTATTTTTTTCCACAGACGGCTTACTTTTTTCTACTGACGACTTACTTTCTTCCACAGACGGCTTTATGCTTGACTGTGATAATTGGTCGAGAAGCTTGTCTACCCGCTCTTTTGACAGGTTAGTGTGATAAGTTTCATTGACCATCATCGCGGGCGCGAGATCGCAGGAGCCGATACACTCAACTGTGGTCAGGGTAAAAAGACCATCTGTGCTGGTATCACCTTTGTTAATCCCGAGCCGGGTTTGCAGGTGGCCGAGCAGATCATATGCACCGCGTAACATGCAGGGCACATTGGTGCAGAGCTGGAGGTTGTATTTACCTATTTTTTTGTTTTTATACAGGGTATAGAAACTGGCCAGTTCAAATACCCAGATCTCTGGTATGTCGAGGATCTCGGCGATTGCTCGATAGGCAGTTTCATCGAGGAACCCATATGTATCCTGAGCCAGGTACAAGGCTGGCATGATCGCGCTGCGCTGGGTTGGGTAGCATTTGACAATGTCAGCGATAGGGGCGGTAAGTTCGGCGATGATGTCTTGCTTAGAGTATGCGGCCGTCATTTATCCACCTCCTTCATTACCGGATCGAGTGAACCTATCATGGCAATGACATCAGCCAGGTATTTTAGATTGGTGGTGCGGTCGGTCAGCGCTTGTAGATTGACAAAAGAGGGCGCTCTGATCTTAACTCTGAACGGTTTTTCAGTGCCATCGCTGATGATGTAAAAGCCAAGCTCACCTTTAGGCGCTTCGATGGCGGTATAAACTTCGCCTTTGGGCACCTTGAAACCTTCGGCCGCCAGTTTGAAATGATGAATATGGGCTTCCATAGAATGAGCAAGCAGGTCTTTATTGACTGGAAAGGCGATCTTTGGATCATCGATTAAAAATAGGCCCGGCTGCATCTGCGCGACACATTGGCGGATCATCTTTAGGCTTTCGTGCATTTCGTCAACCCGGCATTTCCAACGGTCATAACAGTCGCCATCGGTGCGCACTATAACGTTAAAATCGAGTCTGTCGTAAATCTCGTAAGGGGCATCGCGGCGGATATCCCAGTCGATACCGGAAGCCCTGAGACAGGGTCCACTAAGGCCGAGGGCGATAGCATCTTCCCCGGTGATGTTGCCGACATTTTCTACCCGGGCCAGAAATACCCGGTTGTTGCCTACCAGATTTTCATAATCAGAAATACTGTTTTCGAAGATGTCACAAAATTCAATAATACGTTCGACACAGCCGTCAGGCAGATCTTCTCTTACCCCGCCAACTCGGCAGAAGGAGGTGTGCATACGCGCGCCGCTGATCATCTCCATCAGGTCCATTATCATTTCTCGGTCACGCATGGTATACAGCAAGGTTGTTATCGCGCCTACGTCCATTGGCAATGCACCAGTGATCAGCAGGTGCCCAGAGATTCGGGACAGTTCTGCCATTAATACCCGAATATATTGCGCGCGTTCTGGTGCCTTGATCCCCAGTAATGCCTCCACCGCCAGCGCATAGCCCAGGTTATTGGACGGCTGACAGAGATAATCTAACCGATCGGTGAGCGGAAAAATCTGGGTATAAGTGAAACTTTCACACAGCTTTTCGGTGCCTCTGTGTAGCAGACCAATATGCGGCTCGATGCGTTTAACGATCTCGCCATCCATCTGTAACAGCAGACGTAATACCCCATGGGTACTGGGATGCTGTGGCCCTAGATTCATCAACACTTCGCGACTTAGGCCATGTTCCTGTTGGCTTTCGTGGATGATATTGACATCAGTCATAGGATGTCTCCGACGGGGTTCTTGGTTATGGGGGGCGTTGCGCCCGGTTTTTCTTCGCCAAACGGATTATATTTATCTTTGTAACCCCGCAGCGGAAAATCCTTGCGCATCGGCCAGCCTTCAAATTCTTGCCACATATAGATCCGGCGCAAGTCAGGGTGACCTTCGAAGACGATACCAAACATGTCATATGCTTCCCGTTCATGCCAGTTGGCGGTGGTCCACAGGTGAGTGATGGTCGGTGCTTTTGGTGGATCTTTTAGCGGGCATTTGATGCGCAATCGCCAGCCCAGTGAAATGGAGTAAAGGTGATAGACCAGCTGATAGCGCGGGGTATTCGGGTGAAAATCAATACCGCCAATATCAGCCATAAAATTAAATTTAAACGCGTCGTCATCGCGCAAAAACAAACACAGTTCAACCAGGTCTTTCGGGCTGACCACGACACAGGGCATATCGATGACGTTTGGATCGATGCTGATGCGGCCGTTGAAACTATCGATGAGCTGGTTAAGTGGAAACTGCCCCGACATGATCATACATTTTCTTTCACAAAGGCAGATTGTTCTTTTGTATAAGTAGAGACTGGGGTAGTTTGCTCTTGATCCTGCTTAGGTTGACGGTTGCCGGTGATCTGTTGTTGTAATAGCACCATGGCATGTAACAGTGCATCTGGACGAGGCGGACAACCGGCCACATGAACATCAACCGGGACAAAAAGGTCTGAACCTTGCACCACTGAATAAGTATTATAAACACCGCCTGAGATGGCGCAGGTACCCATGGCGATCACATATCTCGGCTCTGGCATCTGATCATAAAGACGCCTAATAATCGGTGCCATTTTTTTGGTCACTGTACCTGCGATAATCATCACGTCTGACTGGCGGGGAGAGGAACGGAAAACCACGCCAAAGCGGTCAAGATCATATCGGGCACAACCGGCCGCGATCATTTCGATGGCACAGCAAGCGATGCCAAAGGTTTCCGGCCACAGGGATGATTTCCGGCTCCAGTTGATAATGCTATCGGAGGTGGTAAAAAGTACATTGTCTTTGTATCGTTCTGTTAAACTTCCCATTCTAAGGCTCCTTTTATCCAAGCGTAGATAAATCCAACCAACAGCATCATGATAAAAATAAACATTTCGATGTAACCAAACAAGCCGAGGTCTGCCAGCACCACTGCCCAAGGGAACAGAAACATGGTTTCTACGTCAAATACCACAAACAGGATGGCGATCACAAAATACTGTACTTTAAACAATCCAGCAGACGCTTCCCCAACATGGTCGATACCGCATTCATAGGGCCGGTTCTTTTCTGGATAGGGATTGTCTGGCCTGAGCAGGCGGGAGACGGTCAGGATAAATGCGGCCAGCATAATCACCACCGCAACCATCAAAAACACCGGTAAAAAATCAATAGGCATTTACTCCACTCTCCTACAACTACGCTCTTTTTAACTGTAGTCTTGTTTTGGGGTTTTATCCAAGACCAAGGGGGATTGAATTGGCTACAAAACCAAGGAACCCAGCTGGTAATAATCCGGTCAACAAGGTACCAACTGTTGCTATTAATAAAACAATGCGTATGGATGGGGTAAGCTGTATCTCGGCCGCTTTTGTAGGTGCTGGTGGCTGTACATACATCAACATGATGATACGAATATAAAACCAGGCCGAGACGGCGCTTAGCAGTACGGCGACCACTGCCAGCACCACATGGCCTTTATCTACAAGGGCTGTCAGCACATAAAATTTGGCAAAAAAACCACCGGTTGGCGGAATACCAGCCAGAGAAAATAAAAAGATCAGACTCATAAAAGCCAGACCTGGATGGTTTTTTGCCAAACCAGAAAAATCCTCGATGGGCTCACCTAGCCTGACACCTTTATTTAACAGAATGATGACGGCAAAAATACCTATGGTCATAAACGTATAAACCAGCAGATAAAGCATGATACTCGCCATGCCGTCTCGGCCTCCAGCCACTAGACCTAACATCAGAAAACCAGCGTGGGCAATACTGGAATAAGCCAGCATGCGTTTGATATTTTTTTGAACCAGCGCCACAAAGCTGCCCACCGCCATCGTCAGCACGGCAATACCCGTAATGTTTAAAATCCAAATGGGCTGTAGCACCGCAAGATCCTGCATGAAAATGCGCATGATAACGGCAAACGCGGCCGCTTTGGAGGCCACCGACATATAAGCGGTGATCGGTGACGGGGCACCTTCATAAATGTCTGGCACCCACATGTGGAAGGGAACCGCCCCGACTTTAAATAACAGACCAACCAGCATAAACAAGGTTGCCAGGATCAACATCGGGTCGGACAAATCTAATGTTGACAGTGCTGTCGCCATGTCCCTGAGATTAGTGGTGCCGGTCAAACCATAAAATAAAGACATACCGTAAAGGATAATACCGGACGAGAAAGCCCCAAGAATGATGTATTTTAAAGACGCTTCATTGGATCTGACGTCAGTTTTGAGGAAACCTGTTAACACATAAATAGATAAAGCCTGCAGTTCCAGACCGAGATAGATGAGCAGGAGATCGGTGCTGGATACCATGATCATAGTGCCCACTAGTGCAAACAGCAGTAAGGCATAATATTCACCTTGGAACACCCCTTCCTTGATCAGATACTTACCTGACATAAGCACTGTCAACGTGGTGCCAAGATAAAGGATAACTTTGAAAAAAGTGGAAAAATCATCAACCACGAACATACCCGCATAAGCTGTCTGCGGAAAGTCGGATAGGGCATAACTCATACCGGCGGCAAGCAAGATCATGAACACCGAAACGCCTGCCAGCAGTTGATCTTGGCGCGGATGTGGCACCAGCGATAACATCAAAGCCACACAGGCACCGATAATGAGGATGATTTCCGGCCCGCTCGCCAATACCGATTGGCTGATAGCCGTTAGATCTACAGTGACTAAGTCAACAGCGGTTTGTTTTTCAGCGAGCCCGCTCATAAGCCTGCTCCTAATGTTTGCTCAAGCAGGTGCTTTAGGGTTGGCTGCAAAATACTGAGAAAGGGTTTCGGATAAAACCCGATCCAAAACACAAAAATCAGCAGCGGCAGTGCGCAACAGAGTTCTCGTTTATTGAGGTCCCACATCTTTGCTGCGTCAGGAATACGGATCGGTCCCAATAGCATCTGACGATAAATGCCTAACAGGTAAGCTGCGCCGAGCAAAGCCCCTAACACACCAGCAGTCGCGGCCCAGTTATTGACACCAAACGTCCCTGACAGCACCAGAATTTCGCCGATAAATCCGTTGGTTCCGGGTACCGCCATGGAAGACAGTAAAAACAGTGCGAAAAATATGCCGTAGAAGGGAACCGCTTTGAGCAACCCGCCATAAGCTGGAATATCCCGAGAATGGGTGCGCTCATAAACCAGACCAATAAACAGGAATAAGGCACCCGTGGTAATGCCGTGGTTAAACATCTGGATCACCGCACCCGTTGTACCATTGATAGTGAAAGTAAAAAGCCCTAACGTGATAAATCCCATGTGGCTGATACTGGAATAAGCGATTAACTTTTTGATGTCCTGCTGCGCTAACGCGAGAAATCCCCCATAGACAATCGCGACAGCTGACAAACCTTGCATTAGCGGGGCAAAATAATGGGAAGCATCGGGTAACATTGGCAACGAAAAACGAATAAAACCGTACGCGCCCATTTTTAACAGTACGCCAGCCAGAATAATACTGCCCGCGGTGGGGGCTTGTACGTGGGCATCCGGTAGCCAGGTATGGAATGGGACCATAGGCACCTTGACCGCAAATGCGATCAGAAACGCGATAAAGACCCCGCGCTGGAGCTCAAAGTCATATGACACATCCATTAACGTTAAGATGTCGAAGGTACGTCCACCAGCGAAATACAGCACCAATATCCCCACTAGAAAAATCAGACTGCCAGCGAGGGTATAAAGAAAAAACTTAAACGCGGCATAGATGCGATCTTCACCGCCCCAGATCCCTATCATCAGATACATGGGCACCAGCATCGCTTCCCAAAACACATAAAACAACAACAGATCCAACGCGCAGAAAACCCCAAGCATCAGACTCTGGATCGCCAGTAGGCAGATCATAAATTCTTTAATCCGCTTAGCAATGGCGGTCCAAGACGCTAACACACAGATCCAGCCGAGCAGGGAGGTTAAGAACAGAAATAATACACTGACCCCGTCAACGCCTAACTTATAGGTTATGCCCAGAGACGGTACCCAGGGTTTGCTCTCCACGAATTGCATCTGGGCAGTGCTATTATCAAAAATGACCAGCAACCAGGTGGCAATTAAAAAGTCGACAAATAAGACGGTAAACGTAAACCAGCGCACCGTCTTATTGCCAGACAAGAAGGGCACTAATAAGGCGGCTATTGCTGGCAGGAATATCAATATGCTTAATATCGGCACACTTGTCATGAAGAAAGGTGCCATAAAGAAGTCAGTCATAACGCCTCACTCCCAATCAGCACATAAACGGCGATCACCAAAAACAGACCAATCACCATCGCCAGGGCATAATGGGAAACAATGCCGGTTTGCAGGCGACGCAACAAGTTACCGCTTTTCATTGCGGTTTTAGCCACGCCGTTAACCGCGCCGTCGACCACATGAGTATCGACGGTCAGGCTGTGTTTTGACAATCGGTGCAGGGTATTAAGGATAACGCCATCGCCCAGCGTGATGACTCTTTGTTCCCACCGCGCAACTGGTTTATTCGCCAGCCACATAAAGACGGCAGCCCCGCGCCGGTAAAACCAGTCGGTATCGATGCTGATGGTATTCTTGGGATTGAGGTATTTAAGTAACAGTACAAAAGCCAATAGGGTGAACATCAATATACCGAGACTTTCGGTGATATGTGCACCGGTATAGGGTTCAAACTCAACGGTATAAGGCAGCATGCTATAAAGCATACCGGGAAAGAGTCCGATGCCAATGCAGAAGAATGCCGCAATGCCCATGGCCACTAACATATTAATTGGCGGTTCCTTGGGGCGGAGACCAGAGTCTTTACCAAAAAACATATAATAAGGCAGTTTAAGCCCCGTCGACAGGAAGGTACCGGAAGAAGCTAACATAAGTAACAGTGTGGCTGTCGCGTGATGATCCCCGGCGGCCGCGGCGATGACCATACTTTTACTGACGAAACCACTGAAGAAGGGAAAACCGGCGATAGCAAATGCGCCAATCATATAAAGTGCTACCGTCCAGGGCATGGTTCGATAGAGGCCGCCGAGTTCGGTCAGTTTACGTTTTCCGGTCATGTGGATGACAGCGCCAGCCCCCATAAACAACAGTCCTTTATAGAGGATATGCGCGAAGGCATGAGAAGAACTACCGTTCAAAGCCATTTCGGTGCCGATACCAATACCTGCGATCATATACCCGACCTGACTGACAATATGATAGCTGAGCAGGCGACGAAAATCATTTTCCAGCATGGCGAATATCACCCCGTAAAGGGCCATAAACACCCCAAAACCGATCAGGACGTCTGCGCCGGGATAGGCGCGGATCATCACATAAACCGCGGTTTTGGTGGTAAAGGCACTTAAGAATACTGCGCCTGTCACTGTCGCCTCCGGATAAGCATCGGTGAGCCAGGCATTTAACGGAGGCACTGCGGCGTTTATCATAAAGGCGATCAGAATCAGGGTATAGGCTATCCCCCCTTGCTGCGCGCCATCTATCGGGCCAAACAAGTAAGATCCGGTTTCAAGACCATGCAACACAATGCCGGCAAACAGTAACACCCCGCCGGTGACATGCACCATCAGATAACGAAAGCCTGCTTTCACGGCCGGATCTTCCCGAGTGGCAAAAATCAGGTAAGCAGAGGAAAATGCCATGATCTCCCAGCCGACTAACAGGGTAAACCAGTCGCCAGCGAAGAGTACGAGAAAGGCACTGCCCATATAAAGAAACGCCGCCACTCTTTCGCCTGTATGACTGATATGCAAGCTATAAATGTTGCCGATCAGCGCCGCAATAGCAAACACCCAGCCAAAAAATAGACTCAGTTTGTCAACTTTGAACATGACCAACGAGATACCGGCAAAGTTAATTTCGCCGAAGCTTCCCATTTCCATCTGGGTCAGAGAAAAGATCACCAGCAGTGGAATGATGATTGAGTAGGATTTTTGGCTATTGCCTTTAAATAACGGCAGCAGCAGACCGCCAACGAGTAGCAGAACGGCTGGCATCATGGAGAAGGAGAACCATTCAGTCATAATAGTCTTCCTTCTTGGAGATACCGATTTTTTTGCCGATGAATTTGCTGACTAATACAATCAAGCCGCAGCCGATAAACCCTAGCAGCGCTCCCCAGCCGGGTATAGCATCCCAAAAGTTATAACCGTGAGGTCTGGCAACCATAAAATCGGCAATGACGATGCCCACTAAAATGACGACTAACAGACGCCAGCGTGTTCTGGTGTATTTTTTGTCACCAAAGAAGTTGACCAGTTTTGCCATCATGGTAGCGATCCTCCTGTGACAAATGCGTCTGCGACTAAAGTATTGGCTAGGCCTAAAAAATAGTCCGGATAGAGTCCCAGGAGCAAAGACAATAGTGCGGTGATCAGTAAGGGCATCGCGACCATTGGGATCTCATGGATATCATTGGCCGCCACCAGTGACGGATCTTGTGGTATTTTTTCAGGCTCAAAAAAGGCTTTATAGGTGACGGGCAGAAAATAAGCCGCATTAAGCACAGCGCTAACCAGCAGTACGATTAGCAGCGCCATCTGTCCGGCATCGACAGAACCCACGACCAGATACCATTTACTGATAAAACCACCGGTTGGCGGGATGCCAATCATACCGAGGGAGCCGATAAAAAATGCCGTCATGGTCAAAGGCAGTCTTTTACCTATGCCGGAAAGATCACTGATCTTCTTGCGGTGGCTGGCACAATAGATAGAACCCGCGCAGAAGAACAGGGTAATTTTTGAAAAGGCATGGGCGGCGATATGAATTATTCCCCCCATGGCGGCCATCGGTGTCAGCATGGCGGCGCCGAGAATGATATAAGAGAGTTGGCTGACGGTGGAATAGGCCAGTCTGGCTTTCAAATCGTCCCGGGTCAGCGCGTAAATAGAGGCAGTAACGATGGTGAACGACACCAGATAAGCGGTGATGATGCCAAGACCCAATGTACTCATCAGGTTGATACCAAACACATGAAAAATGACCCGTAACAGACAGAATACCCCCATCTTGACCACCGCGACCGCATGTAACAAAGCGCTGACCGGGGTTGGTGCGACCATGGCCGCTGGCAGCCAGGCGTGGAACGGCATGATGGCTGATTTGGCAAATCCAAACAGGTAGCAGAAATAGATAATAATCAATAAGCCATCGGCGGCGACGACATCTTTGAATAGGCCTTGGGGTAAGAAATCAAAGCTGCCAGTAAGTTGATAAGTTAGTGCCAGTGCGGCCAGCAAAAAGGATTTTGAGGCCCCCACCAAATAGACGATATATCGTTTGCTACCATGCCAGGATTCCTGGTTTTCTTTATGATAAACCAGTGGGTAAGTGATAAGGCTGAGTAGTTCGTAAAAGATCACCAGGGTAAACAGATTAGCGGCAAATGCTCCACCCACAGCGGCCGATAGCGAGACGGCAAAAGAGGCATAGAATCGGGTCTGATTTTTCTCATTCTGGCTGCGCATATAACCGATGCAATAAATGGCGGCAAATATCCATAATAGGCTGGAGACAGTGGCAAATACCATACCCAGCGCATCAACACGAAAGGCAAAATCAACCCCAGGCAGAATCTCAAATAAAGTCAGATCGACAGTATTGCCGGCCAATATTAACGGCGCCATTGAAATAACGATGATGAACTTTATCACCGCGGCTACAACCGATACCGCATCCCGTGCGTTGGGGCGATTATGCAGGCACAGTATGACGCCCGCAGCAATGAGCGAGACTGTGACCGCTAAAGCCGGTCTTATGGATAACATTAAGTCCAAATTCAGTAATTCCATATTGATAAGAGTCATCAATCCAGTCTCAGCCCTTCATTATTGTTAGGTCATCTACTTCCAACGTGCGTTTGTTGCGCAATAAAGCCACCAGTATGCCGAGTGCAATAGCGACTTCGGCTGCGGTGATCGCAATAATAAAAATAGCCATGATCTGGCCGCGGGGATCGTTCATTTCATACCCGAAGGCAAGCAGATTGATATTGACGCTGTTGAGCATTAGTTCGAGAGACATCAGTACAATCAAAACATTACGCCGGAGCAATACGCCTGCCGCGCCAATGACAAATAAAATGGCGGCTAATATCAAATACCAAGAGATGGGGATCATTTGGATGCCTCCTTTGTGGCTCCTTTTTTGTGTTCGCTAGGTTTGTGATTAGTACCGTTACTTTGCGCCAGCACTACTGCGCCGATCAGGGCGACCAGTAGGATGACCGACGCCACCTCGAAGGGCAGCAGAAAATCCCTGAATAAAGTTAAGCTTAGTTGCTTGGTTGGTTCATCGCCAATGACGCTTTGTGTTGTCATCACCGCATGCAGACGGCTGCTTTGGCTGAGTAGGAATAGTAGCTCAGTTGCCAGTGCCAGTAGCGCGACTATGGCTGGTATTGCCCCTTTTTGAATAAAGCGACTGTTATTGATAAACCGACCATGGGCTTCTTTACGTACGTCTAACATCATGATGACGAATAAAAACAGCACCATAATGGCACCGACATAAACAAATAGCTGGATCACCGCCAGAAACGGTGATCCCAGTAGGACAAACAGGGCTGCTATCTGCACAAAACAGGCGACAAGAGATAGGGCACTGTGGATCGGATTTCTGGCGACAACAACCAGCAAGCCAGTGCCGATGGCAACCAAGGCAAGTAATATAAAAAATTGTTGCTCCATTGATTGATCCTTTTTTTGTTATTTTTGTCGTTTTAGCAATTGCCACCAGTCGTAGCCTTTTACGTTAGCCTGAGCGATGGTTTTACCACTGCCATCTTTAGCCAGCGATGCTGGGATGACGGTGCCAGCCCCTTCTTCAGCCTTACGTGGCGCGGCGATTAAGTCTTCAAGATGCACCACTAACGCTTCGGTGGTGGTGGTAGCAACCTCATATTCCTGACCGAGCTTGATCGCGTCAGCCGGGCAGGCATCTTCACACAAGCCGCAATAAAGGCAGCGCGCCAAATCGATATCAAACACTTTTGGTCGTCGGTTACCTTTTTCATCTTCATAGGGCACCACAGTGATGCAGTCACAGGGACAGATCTTTGCACACAGTTCACAGCCGACACAGTTCACGTCGCCTTCATCGTTGGTTTTCATGAAATGATGCCCGCGATGACGATGGTAAGGCCGCCATTTTTCATGGTCCGGATATCTGTGGGTAATAATTCTGGAAAACATATAGCGTAATGTCAGCCGCAGTGCGCGCCACAGATCACTGAATAACAGCCATCCGATCCAACTTTGCTTTTGTTGTCGTGTTCTGGCCATGTTGGCCTCCCGGTATAAGCTATACCTCATACCTCATACCTCATTTGTTATCCCGTTTTTCTGTGTAACGAGATGTTCTTAAAACATAAAAAATCCGCTAATTAAAATGTTTACTAGCGACAGGGGCAAAAGCACCTTCCAGCCAATCGCCATTAACTGATCATAACGGTAACGTGGAAAGGTAAAACGGAACCACATAAACACCCAGATGAAAAAACCAACTTTGAGTAACAGCCAGACTGTGTCTGGTATAAAGGGTGGGGCGCCATGCCAGCCGCCAAAAAACAGCATTACATTGAGAAAACCGATGATCACGACGCCCAAATATTCGCTCAACATAAAAAAGGAAAAGCGTATGCCGCTATATTCGGTATGATAACCGGCACCCAGATCGCCTTCGGCCTCTGGTAAATCGAACGGAATACGCTGAACTTCGGCCAGTCCTGCCACAAAGAATACAAAAAAACCTAAGGGTTGATAGACCACATTCCACATGTCTTTTTGGGCGGTGACTATATCCATCATATTCATCGAGTTAGCCAGCATTACCACGCCAATGACAGAGAACCCCATGGGGATTTCATAACTGATCATCTGGGCTATCGCCCTGAGGCTACCGAGCACCGCATATTTACTGTTGGAGGCCCAGCCAGCGAGGATGGTCCCAAAGATGCCGATGCCGCTAACCGCGAGAATAAACAATAGTCCGACATTCATATTAGACAGACTGAGCATCACTTCAGTGCCAAAAATTGTTACCGGCTCTCCGAGTGGGATGGCGACAAACACCACAAAAGGCGGTACCAATGCGACCACTGGAGCCATTTTGAACAGGGTTCGATCGGCGGCGCTGGGGATATGATCTTCTTTCGTCAGTAGTTTGATGCCGTCGGCCACTGGCTGTAACAAGCCGTGCCAGCCGACCCGCATAGGCCCCGGACGTTGTTGGATATGACCGGCAATTTTGCGCTCCAACCAAGTAAGAGGTAAAGGCAACAGCAGCAGAACCGCCACCACGACGGCAATCTTGAGTAACATCGGCAGGATCACATATAGGTTTTCCATGCTATTGGGTCTCTTTAAGTTATTGCCTACTAAACCTTAAACGTACTATAAAGGTAGTTTGCGCTTATAACTTAATCAAATATCATTTCGAGGCCTGTATCAAGTTGGGTGTCTTTAGATTCAAGCGTAAAAACCATCACTACTGATTTTCAACATAAAGTGCATCAATAATCGGGCAATCATCAATCGAGTGGCCAGCGCCTTTACAGTTGTTCACCATTTTATCGAGTGCTGATTGTAGTCGTTGCAAATCCGCAATTTTTTGTTGTACCTCCGCTATTTTCAGCATTGCCATTGTTTGCACTTCGCCACAATCATGATCTGGCTCATCAATAAATTTGAGCAGTTCCTTTATTTGTTCAATGCTAAATCCAAGCTCACGGCTACGGCGAATGAAATTAAGCCGTTTAACATGAGGTAACGAATAGATGCGATGCCCACCCTCGGTGCGTGGTGGTTTGGGCATCAGTCCTGATTTTTCATAATAATGTACGGTTTCTACTTTGCATTTAGCTTGCTTGGCGATCTGCCCGATTGAGAATTGTTGCATATTTATTTAAAACCTCCTTGAACCTATAGTTACTATAGGTTCTATAATAACAAATATACACAAAATTGAGGAATAAATTGATGCAAGCAATAATCGCGGACTCCTTACTTAGCTGCCCTGAGTGCGGCCATGAGGAATTACTGACCATGCCGACAGATGCCTGCCTGTGGTTTCATGAATGTTCAGGTTGCCATGTGTTACTCAAACCCCAAAAAGGTGATTGTTGTGTATTTTGTTCTTATGGTTCAGTCCCTTGTCCTCCGATCCAGTTAGAAAGCACGGAGCAGGGAATAGGAGGTTGCGGTTGTGGAAAAAGTTAAATGGCATGAGCAGTCCTATTTACGCTGGGGGACGCTGTTTATTACCAGCGGAACGCTGTTGTGTTGCGCCTTACCTATTGTGTTGGTCTCCATGGGGTTTGGTGCCATCGTCGCGAGTTTGAATTTCAACGTACCTGGATTGCTATTTTTAGCTGAATATAAACTTTGGACACTGAGTTTGTCTGCTTTGTTACTTTTGTTCTTAGCGTGGGTGATATGGCGACCTAATCAAAGCTGTCCGGCAGATCCTGAACTGGCCGCACATTGCCAAACCGCCAAACGTTGGAATCAGCGGGTATTTTGGTTAAGCAGCATTATTTGGTGCATTGGCTTTTTCTTTAGTGTGCTGTTATTGCCTTTACGAATATATGTTGGCTTTTAAGGAGGTCGTAAAATGAAAGCATTTCTCACCGTAATTATGTTTTCCGCACTCTTAGTTATGCAAACTACACTCTTGATTGTTCAGACTGTTCAAGCCAGAACGGTCGAAGTTGAAGTGTACGGCATGACCTGTGCATTTTGTGTTGACAGTTTAGAGCGGAAATTTGCAAACATGGAGTCCATTTCTCAGGTGGACGTCAGTCTAAAGCATAAAAAAGTACGGCTAGTCACAGATGAAACCATGCCAAGTATCGAAACTATTAAGCAAGCTGTGTTAGATGCTGGTTTTACACCAGTGAAAGTGACAGTACAGAGTAATGGCCAAGAGCAATAGCGTTTACGCTATTTTTATTTGGTTTGGCATGATAAGCAGTGCCGATAGCATGGGGCTGCGTTCATTTGTGGCGCTGCCAGTAGAAAAAGACGGAGCCGTGATCCGCTTCGTATACGAGCATGTGAAAGCGTCAGATATGGCCTCGGAAAATAGCGAACACCTGATCGCCAATGTCGCTTATGGACTGAGTGCCAAGCAGACATTGTTATTAGGCTTACCCTATCGGCTGTCACCCTCTGGCAGTGATCGTCAAGGCGATGTATCTGTGTTATACCGGCATATCGTCTGGCAAAATGATCGCTTTTCAGGTACCGATCGTTTGGGTTTATTGGCTGGAGTTATTGCGCCCACCGAAAGCGATAGAGATGCTGCTGTTCAGGCTGGTTTTGTGTTCACCCATTTTAAAAATCGCAATGAAATAGATGTTGATGTGCTATATCAAGCGGGTATGAACGACCGTAAAAATAGCGCTCGTTATGACGTATCCTGGCAATTTAGACTGTTACCGAGTGAACGTGCTGAGTGGGGCTTAACACCAGAATTAAACAGTGTTCTAGAGTTAAATGGCCGCTGGCGTGAAGGTAATAGTACAGTACATCAGCTGACGGTTGGATTACAGTGGGTTCATCAAAAATGGGTGTTAGAAGGCGGCATCGCCAAGGATATTAGCAATGGCCATGAATCGCGATATATAATGAGTACCAGATTTCACTTTTGAACTAAAATCCTGAGAAACCTACCTCGGTCGCGCATAATCTTGCTGGCATGGCGCTGACCGTCCTTGGTGGCGAATGCTATTACAGAAAACAAGTAGAAATATAAGCAGTAAAACGTCACTGGGCTGGTGCATCAATAATGATGATCTCCGCATCGGATAGCGCTTTAATCGTGACTTCCTGTTGTTTAGTCACTTCTGCGCCATCGCCTGTTTTCATCATTACTGCCCTCTGATTATCGATAAGTTCAAACTCTCCACTGGATGCCAAAACATAGGCTTGGTGTTCAATGGAATGAGTAAACAGGGTGTCTTTCTTCACCTTACCGCCATAGATACGCGCCGCTTGATTGATAAACAGTGCGTTATCTTGTTCGTCTGGGTATCCAGAAACTAATAAGGGTAACGTGGCATTATCTGTATTTTCAGAAAACAGCTTGCTGTCCCATCTCGGTTTTACGTTGTGCTTATTCGGTTCAATCCAAATTTGAAATAGGGTTAAGGGCTCTTTCGTTAAATTGTATTCTGAGTGAGTAATACCTGAGCCCGCACTCATCACTTGCACCTCGCCTGCGAGGGTCACGCCTTTATTACCGGCATTGTCTTGATGAGTGACCGCGCCGGAGCGGACAAAGGTAATGATTTCCATATTTTTGTGTGGGTGAGCTGGAAACCCTGTTCCTGCCGCGACCCAGTCGTCATTAACCACTAATAGCGTGCCAAACCCCATTCTTTTGGAGTTGTAATAATTAGCAAAGCTAAAGTGATGATTGGTTTTTAACCAACCGTGGTTTGCCTTGCCAATCTGCTGAAAAGAATAGTGTTTTATCATTGTATGTTCCTCCCCCTAGACTTTATTTGTTAAGCGATCTCTGTCGTGCGGCGCGGTGAAGTCTTGTTGTGGGCCACGCGGGACAATTAAAGTTGGATTAATGGTGTCGTGACTCGCGTAATAATGGATCTTGGTATATTCCAAATCGACGGTGCTTTTGATCCCTTCAAATTGAAATAATTCACGTACATAGTTACTGATATGATGGAACTCACTTAATTTATTACGATTACATTTAAAATGACCATGATAAACGGCATCAAAACGCAGTAATGTGGTAAATAATCGCCAATCAGCTTCTGTTAGTTGTTCACCGAGTAAATAGCGGTGGTTGCTAAGACGCGCTTCAAGCCAATCTAAACTTGCAAAAAGTTCCTCAAATGCTTGGTCGTAAGCTTCTTGTGTGGTGGCAAAACCGGCGCGATACACACCATTGTTTATCGTGTCATAAATACGTTCGTTAATAGTGTCGATTTCTGGTTGTAAATCAGTTGGGTAATAGTCATCGTGATTGCCCGTTAACTCGTTAAATGCAGTGTTAAAAATACGAATTATTTCACTCGATTCATTGTTCACTATGCTTTGGGTTTTCTTATCCCACAATACCGGTACGGTAACTCGGCCTTCATAATCAGGTGCTGCTTTAAGGTAAAGTTGGTAAACATAGTCACTTTGATAGAGTGAATCGCTATAGTCGCCATTAGTATTGCCATCGGCATCATTAGTAGCAAACTCCCAGCCATTGCTGAGCATTTCAGGCTTAACCACGCTGACAGAAATGATGTCTTGAAGTTGTTTCAACTGTCTAAAAATTAACGTGCGATGTGCCCAAGGACACGCTAATGAAACATACAAATGATAGCGACCTGCTTCTGCCGGGTAGCGACTACCTTCCTCATTGGAAATAGTGTCTCTGAAGCGACTTGCTTGGCGTTCGAATTTACCTTCACTATTTTTGGTTTCGTACCATTGGTCATGCCATTTACCGTTGACGATTAAACCCATGATAATACTCCTAATTTATGTTGTATTAGCGCCTACCTTCGTTAATGTAAGTTTAGGCGCGATAGACTGACAAAACTAAATTTGATGCTGATACTTATGTTTTCGTATCGTGTTTATTTACTAAGCTTGCTCACGATAAGGCGATCGATTGATAATTTACCGCCGCCTTGCAGCATTACCGACAGGCTGATTGCAAACAGTGCTAAGGCAAATTCATAACCGTTGTTACTCATGAACAGGCCGTTAGCGAAATGGGTACTGAAAATGGCAACAATCATAGTGACCGCCAATACCAATGCTGTTGGTCTAGTCAATAAACCTAAGATAAGCAATAGACCACCGAAGAACTCTGCACTGCCTGCCATCATCGCCATTAAGTAACCTGGTGCCAGACCGATAGATTCCATCCATTGACCCGTGCCCTCCAAACCATAACCACCGAACCAAGCAAATAGCTTTTGCGCGCCGTGTGCGGTGAAGATAATGCCTGCCACTAAACGTAATGGTAAAGCCGAAAAGGTGTTATCTGATGTTAGGATTTGCTTAATTGTTGCAGTATTCATGTTGTGCTCTCTTTGATTCGTTAATGTGTTTTGGGTTTGCTTTATAAGTCGGTTTTATAAGTATGCAGCTATTGTATTCGCTTAAATGGATTGGAATAACCGCTGAAATTTGTTTAGTATGTTCAACATATTTGAACAATTGATGGCGTGTATAAGCGTGACAATAAATAATAAGAAGAGAGAGGCGATACATGTATAAATCTCCGATAACGATAGAAGCATTGCAGGTACTTGATACGATTGACCGTCGGGGTAGTTTTGCCGCCGCGGCTGAACAGCTAAACAAAGTACCCTCGGCACTCTCTTACATAGTGCAGAAATTAGAAGAACAACTGGCGGTGACTTTGTTTGTGCGTCAGGGGCGGCGGTCGGTATTAACGCCTGCGGGTCGCCATTTACTCGATGAAGGCCGCAAGGTGCTTAGCGCAGTGAGTAAGCTGACGGAACAAACGCAAACCATCTCCCATGGTTGGGAACCTAAAATTAATATCACCTTCGATTCTCTTTTTGATATGCAGCTATTACTTAAACCATTAGCGTTGTTTTTAAATGAGCATCCGAATATCGAAGTCGACATGAATGAAGAGGTAATGCATGGTTCGTGGGAAGCATTGATTGAAGATCGCACCGATTTAGTTATCGCTGCACCAGGCCCCACTCCTCATCAACAAGGTATTAGTGTGACCGCCTTAGGCAATCTGCAGAAAATATTCGTGGTGCCTAAAGGTCATGAGCTAGCGAGTTTTACAGCGCCAGTCAGCAAATCTGAAATTGATAACTACCGCACTGTTGTTGTGCACGACTCAGCAAAAACGGCAGTACCTTGGTCAAATAACATTATTGAATTGAGCCGACATTTTTATGTCAGTTCAGTTGAGCACAAAATTCAAGCCATTATTGCCGGCATTGGCGTAGGCTACCTGCCGAAAATACGCATTCAATCACACTTAGACTCGGGTGCTTTAGTCGCTATTGACTTAGACGAAGGCGAGAATATATCAGAAATTTACCTTGCTTGGAAAACAGTGAATAAAGGGAAAGGGTTACAGCGGCTGAGGGATATTATTTACCAACATTTAGTTTAGCCTCCAAGCAGGAGGCTAAACTTATTATGTTAGTGCATCTTACATTACCCGTTATCAGTGTAACTCGTACGGGCCTATATCATTACCGCCATCTAAATTGCGCTGATATCCTTCGATATCTACTATTGGCAGCGTAAAACCATTAATTTCACTGCCCGCTAGATAACCCGAATTAACCCCTTGATTGCTTGATAACGGCTGTACATTAAAGTGAGCGCCACTTTCTGGCCCGCTAATTTGTGGTGCAAGACAGATGTCGTTTGCGCCTGATGGACAATCTGGATGGTTAACAGGGAACTTGATCAGACCACCAATCTGGTTGTAGTCGAAGTGGTAATTCATTACTTGGTTGCTGTCCGATTCGGTATAAACAAAAAACGTTCGGTCAGTTGGGGTATGAAACTCGACGTCACCTTTCACTAGATTATTGTAAAATGTCAGACTGTTATCACTGGTTAATGCTGGTCGGCCACGAGACCCAATCCCAATCAAACCATCACCATTACCAGTTATGTAGGAGTTGAACACGGCCATTTTACTGTCATCTTGGCTGTAAGAAAGCGACAGCGCGGCTCCTTGCGCACGGCAATGATTGACATGAGCGGTAACGGGTTGGTCTTTGAAATAAGCGCAGTTACCAATAAGTAAACTGTTGCTGATTTCGGCGCGACTGCCCGACAGTTTGACCTGATTACCTGCGTTGCCTTCGAAGCGTGAGTTGGTGATTTTGATGGTACCGTCAATATTGTAGAGTAGGTCAATGCCGTCAGAAGTATTGTGGGATATATCAACTTGGTCAAAGATCCAGTTACCCGAGGTATCATTGGTCGCTAAGCCGTCACCATAGCCTCCAGCACTTTGTCCCCAGCAACCAACAGGTTGGCGATCGAGGGTTTCCACACAACCATTCCATTTAATGGCCACACGATTGAAGATGAGGTCACCGCTATTACTATCATCATCGGTGCCCGCTACATCCGAATCAAAACCAGCAGATCCGTTAGCGATAATATCAACATTTTCAAGTGTCCAGTTACTGATGCCTCCAGCGGTAATGCCACGAGAAGAAAAACCATGAATATCGAGATTTTTTAACAGCACGTTGTCTGAGTTATGTGCAAATATAGCTTTCTCTGCCCAGTCACCAAACGGGTAGCTGTCACGGTTACAGCGATAAGGCGTATCTAGGTATAGATTGTGATTCGGATTGGATGGATTACTAAAACCATGCATATGAAACGCAGTACAAGCTTCATTATCGGTCATCTCTAAGCATTGTAGCTCGACATTATCAGCATCCTTGAGATTAAAGATTTGATAAAGTCGCTCGACACCAACCAATTTAGGCCTAGTGCTGCAACCTGTTGCCCAGTTTTCGCCAAGAATACGGGTTGGTTTTTCTGCAGATGGTCCTGATGGTAAAGCGGGCATACTACAGCCGTATGGATAAAAGGAAGAACAAGCGGTATTACTTTCATCATAAAGATCTTTGGTATAACCAATGCGGTAATCACCATCTGCAATAATCAGCGTATCACCGCCTTTAATACGTGGTTCTTTGTAAGGTGGTAATAACTCAAACGGGTGGCTTACCGCACAATTTTGATTCAAACCTGTACCTGAATATGCTTGATTGCTCAACCCATTACATTCGTCGTGGGTACCGCCATCGGTACGAATGTAATAAGTCTGGTTCTCCAAAGGGTTACTGCCAGTATCGGTATCAGCGCTGGTATCGGTATCAGTGCCGGTATCGGTATCAGTGCCAGTATCAGTATCAGCGCCAGTATCGGTATCAGCGCCGGTACCGGTATCAGTGCCAGTACCAGTACCTGTATCAGCGCCAGTATCGGTATCAGCGCCAGTACCTGTATCACCACCGGAACTTGTATCGCCGTCAGTATCTGTATTACTCACCGAAAAATGGAATACATGTGGTGTGCGGGTTGTATTACCCACAGAATCTTGGCAACGGGAGTACAGCGAGTATTGTGAACCCTTGGCTAAATTATTCCACAGGCCAAAGTGATCTAACCTATCGGCTGAAGCATTTAGGATATAACGCATCTCGTTAAACTCAACACGTGGTGAAAGGTCATATCGGCAAATAGCGGGTTCGTTCGTGGTCAGTGACAGATTGGCTGTTGCGGAGGCAGCTGCTAGTGATGCGCCATTTGGCAATGAGCGCAATACCAAAGGTTCCATGTGATCATCTGCCAGTGTTATCGTTAGTTTAGGCCGGTACATCGCCTCAGCGTAGCGAGAGTTGGCTGTCACATGCTGGAGGTTGGCATCATCATCAACATGTGTCAGCGCCCAGCCTTGATTAGGACACAGCCCTTGCTGAATACATTGTATATCTGCGGTTACATCGACTGTATACACTGTACCAACCGGATCACTTTGAACGGGTCTGAATGAGGGAGATTGTGCTATTGAGCGTAAAACGCCCTGAAAATAGTCAACGTTTAAATCATCTGGGCCATCCGGATCTGATAAGCGCCATTTAGTATCTGGTGAAGTGGTATCATCTCGGGACTCAAGATTGGCACCGGAGCGAAAGCCGTCACCTTGCTTCCAGCCAGTAGGATAACCACTGCCTAGATTATCTGGATCCAAAATCTGCCTGACTATAATATCAGATTCATGATAAACCCAACCGCCGACACGATAAAACGTCAATGTTGCTTGGGTAATTTCGCCCGCTAGTGAGGCGTCATCCAGCGTAAAGCGCTCTATATTGTAATTACGGTGCGTTCCCGTCCAGCGTTCATAATGGGTATCGTATTGCGTGGTTTGATGTCGGCCATAATTAAACAGTACCGACAGTGTGCCTTGGTAACCCTCAACACCTTGCTGGTAACTCAATATTTGTTCCGCTGTTGCCGACTGGATCCCTAGGCTCAACAGTATTCCGCTCATGATCATCGTTTTGATTTGCATATTTATATTCCTGTAAATATTACAGATAAGATAACCTACCGATACGGCTAAATCGGGGCTTACTCCGCATTCCCTTGGACTATACGAGAAATGTTCGCAACTGTTTGACGAATATTTATTTATGCCGTCGGCTTCACTTTTGATGGTTTCGTGTTGTTAACTTAGGTAGGTTTATATTCATTATTTCATATGCATGAATAGACACTGTCAATTATTACTCGCCTCCCGTAGGGCAAGCCGAACGAAGGCATCTTCGGCGTGATGAAGTCTTGATTTAGAATAACTAAATCCTGATAACCCCTGTGTTGGTTCTTACAAATACACATGAAACAGGTTGTCACCTTATGTTTGGTAGCCCGCATATGGACGATTTTATCGCTAGATCAAAAAAACGCCCACGATGAGGCTAAATGCACTGAACCATACAAGTCTGCTACTATTGATAAGAGATTTCATAGGGGAAAATTTAATGAGCTATAACCATATATTAGTTGCTGTTGATTTAACTAAATCCAGTGAAATAGTGATTAGTAAAGCTGTCTTATTAGCAAAAGAGGCGAATGCTAAACTTTCATTTATTTATGTTGATCCCAATCATTTGAGTATTTCAGGGGCGCGGAGCACCTCATTATTAGCTATGCCTGAAGTTGATAACAGAAAAGAGAAGCAAGAGCTGCGCGCATTAGCCGATCGACTTGATTACCCTGTAGAAAATACGCTGGTTGTAATAGGTGATTTGGAGGTAAAATTAACAGCAGCAGTCAATCAATTAGATGCTGATCTATTAGTTTGTGGACACCATCATGATTTCTGGAGTCGTTTATTATCTTCAGTACGAAAAATTGCAAACACCGTCAACACAGACTTATTAATTGTTCATCTTGAAAAATAACTATTATGGTAAAGTGCTGTTTTTTTCTTGTGTAAATCAGCGGCTTGTCATAAATTTTCTCTATTTGTGCCCCTAAGGTGGCAGAATGTACTTATTGAGGTATGCAGACTGAATCAATAGCGCCATAATAACCCCAGTGTTAATATCCTGACGTTAATACATTGTCATTTTAGTTAACTGCACTTTACGTATCATGCTTTAACAGCTATCCCTCTCTGCGCTAAAACACAGAGTCTTTGGCGGAAAAATCGATGAAAATATTTTTTCTATCTTTGTTTTTATTCTCATTTTCATTTTTAAGTTTTGCGACCACACTTACGTGGAGTCAGCAAAGAGGCCTGTATACGCAAGCTGTAGACTTACAAGCACAAAATATGTGGTCCAAAGCGTTACAAAAAACAAAGCTTATCCCTGCATACCCATTAACCTACCTGCTTGAATACCAACAGCTTAAAGCACACTTTAGCCGCAACAGTTTGTTTGCAGTGCAATCATTTATAGAGGATCACCTTGATCGTCGCGCCAGTTATGATCTGCAGCGAAGTTATTTATATTACTTAGCAAAAAATCAATATTGGCGTGAGTATCTGTCTTTTTATCCGAAACTCCCCAACTCACTCAGTTTGAAATGCTATCATTTTCAGGCGCGATTAGCCGATGATCAAGCTGATGAAATTTGGACAGATGTGCAACAAACCTGGTTAACGGGATCTTCCTTGCCGAATGCCTGTAATAGCGTTTTGCAGTATTATCTTGATAATAAGAAAATATCTCAGGCATTAATTTTGCAGCGCTTTCATTTAGCTTATGTGAAGAATAAAACATCCCTTATGTCCTATTTAATCACCTTAATGGACAAGCAAAATGAATTGCTGGCTAAGCAGTTATATGCCTTACATAGAGCTCCGACAAAGGTATTAAACAGCCCTTTATTTAAGGACCTCTCATTTAACAGCGACTTACTTAACAGGGAAGCGCAGGCTAGCCACGTTTTTTTAGCCGCCAGTATTAAACGTCTTGCCAAAAAAGATATTGAATTAGGATTAAATGCATATCTCAGTTATGAGCGTAAAAAATCGTTTACATCGGCAGAACAAGTTAATTTACAAAAATACCTTATCTCGCGCATTATGAGCCGTAATGAAATCACGTTGTTCCCATGGTTAGATAAAACGCTTTCGACTGTAGGGGATGCACCACTAACGGAGCGTCGGATCCGTTATGCGATTAGATTAAATAATTGGCCCGATATAGAATATTGGTTAGGCCAGCTAGACGAAATTAAGCAACAGGATAGTAAGCCACTAAATAGTAAATGGGTGTATTGGCAAGCACGGGTATTGGAAGAGAAACAGCAACAAGGTCAGGCCGATAAACTTTATCAAAATATCGCGGCTGAGCGTAATTACTACGGCTTTTTGGCCGCGCAGAAATTAGGTTTGGATTACCAATTTAATGCCAATATCGTCAGCGAACAGAAACAAGACTTAGCTCACCTGAAAACACAGCTGGCACATATTGATGAACTGTATTTCCATCAACATATGTATTTACTTAAACGTGAGTGGCGAGTCTTAATTAGTAATCAAAGTATCAATTTGCAAAGGCAGTTAGGCTTATTTGCCTTTCAAAAAGGGTGGGCTCATCTTTCGGTCGTTGCCAGTATCCTTTCTAAAAGTTGGAGTGCGTTGAATATTCGTTTCCCCGCAGCTAACCCCCAGTTGTTTTATGCTAATGCCGAGCGATATGAACTCGATTCAAGCTATATCTACGCCATTACCCGTCAGGAAAGTTCGTTTGACGAGTTTGCTCGTTCGCCAGTCGGGGCTCGTGGTTATATGCAACTGATGCCACAAACGGCAAAAGAGACCGCCCGGAAAATAGGGTTGAAAAATTATAAGAGAAGAGCGCAATTAACCGATGGCGATATCAATGTACAGTTAGGGTCAGCCTATTTTGATAGCTTACTTAAGCGCTATAAAGGCAATCGGGTACTGGCCACTGCGGCATATAATGCGGGCCCGAATCGAGTCGATCGCTGGCAAGGCAGCAAAGACGGCAGGGCAGAGCAAGGCTTAACGATGGATAGTTGGATTGAAGCCATTCCCTATAAAGAAACCCGACGTTATGTCAAAAATGTTTTAGTCTATAACGTCATTTATCAGCATATTTTAGATGAACCGCTTGAGTTTCTTAAGCCTAAAGAGATCAGCGCACGTTTTTAATCTTCTCAAATGCTAATTACAGTTAGCCATACTTGTTGTAATACGAACCCTATCCTTTGAATCATTCTAATTGGTTGACTTTTTGACTAAAACAATTAGGATAACACCATTCGAACATCGTTATCCTATTGGGTCGAGAACAAATTATGGCACCACCACCTAAATATAGCTTGCAAGAGCAAGAGAATATGATCCTAGACGCGGCGGCACAATGCATTGAGCAGACCTCGCTGATTGACTTTACCATGTCGTCTGTTGCTAAGACGGCAGGGATGTCAATGGGATCAATTTACAAGCATGTGCAATGCAAAGAGGATATTATTTTTGCCCTTGCTATTCGTGTTTACCATCACCAAAGTAGCGTGTTTGAGCAAGTTATTGCGCTGCCGTTAACTACACCCGAACGCTTGATCGGCATCTCCTTGTTAAACCCGTTGAAAATTCAGGTTTACTCCTTCGATATCCATTTAGACGCCTTTGTCACTAATGAGTTAGTGGTTAAACGAACCTCAAAGCTGTGGCGAGATCGTATGATCGACGCCCATAAAAACTGTGAGCAACTATTTTATCGTTGTATGCGCGAAGCTGTAGACTCGGGTGAACTGTTAGCAGAAGGTGAGATAGAGGAATTTATCGAGGAAATTAATCTTGGCGGCTGGGCATTAACAGTCGGTTATCAAAGTGTCATGCGTGTGGTGCAGATCCGCGAAATTGCCCAAGGCGACGCGCAGTTGTATGAGCCTACAGCCTGTGATGCGTCAATTGTACGAATATTTACTCGGTTGTTTAATTCCTATCAATGGCAAAAGCCACTCGACAGTGCCGGAATAAAACATACCGCGCAATTGTTAACTGAACACAACTTACGATAATAAAAGAGAAAATTTTAGGAGAATTAATATGAGTTTACGTCGCTGGAGCGTTGCCGTTTCGATTGTTGTGGTTAGTATCGGTTGCTTAGCATTTATCAAGTTTCAACAGGTACAAGCGGCCATTGCGTTTGGTGAATCGTTTCCTGAGCCGTCTGCTACGGTGGAAACATTGTGGACCCAATCATCAAACTATCAACCAACATATCAAGTTACTGGACAGGTGCGAGCAATCCAAGTTGTGACTTTGCATAACCAATTGCCTGGTACGATTGAGCAAGTTAATTACAGCGCTGGTGGACATGTTGTGCAAGGACAGTTATTGATTGCACTCAATACCAGTGAAGAACGAGCACAGCTGCAAGCCGCTAAAGCTTCATTTGAGTTAGCTAAAACGACTTTAGAGCGTAATAAAAAGCTATTTTCTGGTAACCAAGTAAGCCAGCAGCTAGTCGATTCTGCATTGGCTGATTATCAAATTAGCCAAGCTAATATCGCTAACTTTGAAAGCGTAATTAATAAGAAACAAGTACTTGCGCCTTTTAGTGGCACCATGGGATTAGAAACATATGAAGTTGGACAGTTTCTCAGCGCTAATGCCAGCCTAACTACCTTGGTTGATGATAACAACGACATGTGGGTCGATTTTAAATTACCACAGACGATGGGCAAATTATCACTTGATAGCCAGGTGACGATTAAAAACATCAGTCAATCGACTACACCGCAAGTAATGCCTGCGACAATCATCGGCAAGCATAGTCAAATGGATGCGGCATCACGACATCTACAGTATCGAGCGCAAATCAATGCCAGCCGTGAACTGTTATTTCACAATGAATTAGTTAAAGTCGTGATACCTAAAGCCGCCGAGAAAGTGGTCATTGTACCAAACTCAGCTATTGTCAGAAGTCCTTTTGGTAGCTTTGTGTTTGAACTGGTTAAGGATGAGCAAGGACAGTTCCGCGCGAAAAAACGTAACGTTGAACTGGGGCCTCGTGATGGTGACAACCATGTGGTGCGCCAAGGGTTAGAACAAGGTATGTTAATTGCTACCATAGGTGCATTTAAATTAAGACCAGAATTGTTGGTTTATGCCGAGAACGCGAGTAACTCAGATACTATGTTATCCCCTGTTGCGGGGCTAAAATAATGAGTTCCGCCCACGAAAATAACAAGTCGATTATGGACATCTTTGTCACGAGACCAATGTTGGCCATTGTTTTGTCGTTGTTGATAATAATTGCGGGTATTTATTCATCGCGTAGTATTTCAGTGCAGCAATTTCCAAAAATTGAAAGTACTTCCTTAGTGATTAACACGGTTTACACCGGCGCATCAGCGGAGGTGGTTAAAGGGTATATTACCGAACCTATCGAGCGTGTTGCCTCTACGGTACCGGGCGTTGATTATGTTGATTCGGCGACGATAGCTGGCAGTAGTAAGGTGACGGCTTGGCTAGATCTTAACTATGATTCGACCGCTGCATTAGCAGAACTCACGGCGCAACTTAGCCAAATAAAATTTGAGCTTCCGCAAGGGGCGCAAGATCCCGCGATATCGGTGGTGCGTGCCGATAGAGTAAACGCGTTGTTTTATCTAAATATTGAATCTGGTGATTTGCCACGTAGTAAGATCACGGATTATTTCAGTCGTAATGTTATTCCGGCGTTGAGTGATATTCGCGGCGTACAAAAAGTCACCTTCGAGGGGGGACGCGACCCTGCAATGCGCATTTGGATTGATTCCGACAAGCTTGCCGTGTTTAATATTAGTGCCAGTCAAGTGGTCACCGCCCTGCGAGAAAATAACACCATTGCCACGCTTGGTTACAGTAAGAATAATAGACAACGTGTTGACTTAATGGCCAACACATTATTAAGCACTGTGGCAGAATTTGAACAATTGGTGATTGTTAGCATCGATGGTACGCAAATCCGGTTAGGGGATGTCGCGACTATCGAAAAAGGAGAAGTGGAAGGGTTTGCCGATGCCCGCCTCGATCACGATCAAACGACCTTTATCGGCGTGTGGCCGCTACCTGGCGCGAATGAGATAAATATCGGCGACGCGCTTTATAAAAAAATTGACGAATTAAATCAACATCTTCCGGATCAAGTTCGTATCACCGTCGGTTATGACGGTACGCTATATATGCGAGATGCCATTAAGGAAATATTTACCACACTACTGGAAACGGTGTTTTTGGTGGGTATTGTGGTGATCTTAATGATGGGCTCATTAAGAAGTGCCATGGTGCCACTGATCACCATTCCTATTTCGATTTTAGGCGCAATTGGTGTGATGTCACTAATGGGCTTTTCGCTTAATTTATTGACCATTTTAGCCATTGTTTTATCGATTGGTTTAGTGGTGGATGATGCCATTGTCGTGGTGGAAAATGTGGCGCGGCACATGCGTGAGGGGAAAGGGCGCGTTGAGGCCGCACTCATTAGTTCGCGTCAGTTGCTAGTACCAGTGATTGCTATGACCCTCACCTTAGCGGCGGTATATGTACCGATTGGTTTTTTATCTGGGCTAACAGGTTTCTTATTTAAAGAATTTGCCTTTACCCTGGCTATTGCCGTGCTGATTTCAGGGCTAGTCGCTGTGACACTTTCTCCCATTATGAGTGCATTTGTTTTGCCACAAGGCGGGCGTGAAGGTAAATTTACACTAATGATTAATGGCTATTTTGAGCGCCTACAGCAACAGTATGTTGGCGCATTAGATGTCCTGTTTAGCTGGCGAGCACAAGTGATGTTTTGCGCCATTATCTTTAGTCTGCTAGCGGTGCCGTTTTATTTATTATCACAGCACGAATTGGCACCAGTAGAAGATCAGGGCGAAATCAATGTTGTGGTTACCGCGCCACCTGAAGCATCGTTGGATTATACAACAAATCAAATGTACCAAGTGGCCGATATTATGAACGGCGTCGACGGCGGCAAACTCACTTGGCAAATGGTGTTTAAAAATGCCGGCTTTGGTGGGGTCGTGCTTGATGGCTTAGACAAACGTGAGAGCACCGTGCATGAGATTGTACCGCAGCTGTTTGGTCAACTCGGTCAAGTTAGTGCATTAAGTTTATTTCCGATATTACCAGCGGCGCTGCCGACCGCTGGACAGTTTGATGTCGAAGTCGTGATCCGTGCCAATGATAGTTACGAGAATATGTTGGGTTATGCACAACAAATTATCAATAAAGCGTATCAGTCGGGAAGCTTTATGTTTGTCGATACTGACTTGAAAATAGATTTAGCACAGAGTCAGTTAGTGATCGATAAGACGATTATTGCCGATCTGGGGTTAACTGTTGCTGGGATCAATCAGCAGCTTAGTGTTTTATTATCCAATGATTTTGTCAATCAATATAACGATAACGGTAAAGCGTATCGGGTGATCCCTGTGGTGGATGCACAAAAAAGATTTAATCCAGAACTGATTTTGGATCTTAAAGTGACTACGCCCTCTGGCGATGCCGTCACAGTTTCGAGTTTTGCGCATGTTGAGCCAGTCGTAGGACCACGATTATTAGGTTCATTCAACCAGCAAAAGTCGTTTAGAATATTCGCTGGCGTGTTACCGCATATCACTAAAGAGATGGCGTTATCGCAAGTAGAAGATATTGCAACTGAGCTGTTACCCGCTGGTTATTCGATTGACTATGCCGGTGAATCGCGAGAAATGCGCAAAGAAGGTAATACCTTGATATCGGTACTGATGGTGTCGTTCATTGTGGTTTATTTTATACTCGTCATTCAATTCAATAGTTTTAGAGATCCGTTGGTCGTATTGCTTGGTTGTGCGCCACTCGCATTGTCTGGTGCATTAATGTTAGCGTTTTTGGACTTCACTTCGGTTAATCTTTATGCCCAAATCGGCTTGATCACGCTGGTGGGATTAATCACTAAAAATGGTATTTTAATTGTCGAGTTTGCCAATCAAATGCAGCTGCAAGGGATGGATAAACTGAGTGCCGTGAAAGCGGCCGCTAGCACGAGGTTACGTCCAATATTGATGACTACTGCTGCAACTGTGTTGGGACATTTCCCGTTGGTATTGGTCACCGGCGCCGGCGCAGAGGCACGAAACAGCATAGGGGTGATATTAGTCGCAGGCATGATGATAGGCACGGTGTTCACCTTAATCGTCCTGCCTCTTTTGTATCAGTGGCTGGCGAGTGATCATTGCCATCAGGCACAAGATGATGCGCGAGGTGAGCAGCTAACACCGGCATAATATACCCGCGACGACTTTCAACTAACCTTGATGCAGCAGAAATAAGTCTGCTGCATAGTTCAATACTGCTCCCAATAAAGAGGGTTGCCAAAATAGTCACAGATAAAATCAATGAAACAGCGTACTTTGCTTGCTAAATGATGCCGGTGAGCATAAACAACATAAAGCCCTAAAGGGTCGGGTTCAAACTCTTCCAGAATCGTCGTTAACTTTCCTTCAGATATCGGTTTGCCAGTGATAAAGGTTGGCTGAATGGCAATATAAAAAGCCTTTGCCCTGTTTAATCACCCGACACCGGAACACTTTTTGCCTCTTTTTTGCACTTTGGGAAGCAGCACTGATAGTGGCGTTATGAAGCGTATCCATCAAAATATTGAATTTGAGGTATTGGCATTAGGTGCATATTTGTCCGACGATGATTTAAAGATATAAATTGAAAACCGTTGCCTGTATTACTTGGCTACTACAAAATAAATATATGCTCTGTTTGTTGTTAGCAGCGTACTCGCCACTCTTATTGGTGAATGTAATACAGTGATTTAATCGTTTCCTTCAGCCACAGTAACTTCGGATTGTGAGCATTACGTTTATGCCAAATCAACGTGAAGGGAATTAGCAGTTTATCATGATAAACCTTGTCTACCGGGATGGGTAAACACAACAAATCTGGATGTTGCTGCTTGGTGTAATGCTGACAATATGCAGGTGCAGTCGTGATCATATTTTGGTTTGGTTGAGCCGACATGAATAATGATTGCTCAAAGCTAGCCATAGTAAGCGTGATATCTCGCTTCAATCCCTGTTCACTCAGTACTTCATCTAAGGCCCAAGCTTCACACTTCTCCCAAACGATATTGATATGTGGGTATTTGAGGAAGGTATCGAGATTCCATTCCTCTTGTAAGGCGGGATGATCTTTACGCAAATATACAACAGGAATATCATAAAAAAGAATTTCAAAATCAATAAAGTAAGGGAGTAGATGTAGTGACTCTTTAGAGCGCGGGTGACTTTCTCTTCCCGTGAGCCCAATATCAGTTTCGCCACGGATAATTGATTCTAAAGAGTCGTAATCCCAGTTATGCGTTTTTATTTTTGCGTCTGTATAATGTTGCTGAATTTTCTGGATTAGTTCATTTAGCATGGTTAGCAGAAGCGGAGATTCAATAGCTAAATCAAATTGAATCCCTTTTGGCGAATCACCGCTATGTTTTTCCAGAAGTTGGCGACTTATCTGCAGCCAATCTGAAAGATCTTGTTCCATGCTCTGTGTGAAAGGGGTTGGTGCTAACCCCTTTGGGGTTTTAACAAACAAAGGATCATCAAACCAATCACGTAATTTTCTCAACGACTTGCTCACGGTAGATGGCGTGACATTCAACTTTTTTGCAGTTCTCGACACACTATGTTCTTTAGATAATAGTTGTAGTGTATACAGCAAATTAAAATCAAGCTGGGCTAGTGATCTTTTCATATTTCTGACCGTGAGAATGTTTGGGTATCAATAGTATTAGAGCAAGGCTAATTACGCTACCTATAATCAAGGTTGTAAGTAGCATATTCAGTGCATTTACGCCAAGAGCACTCATTAACCAGATGTACAATGCAGAGCAGGACACTTGGGTAATACCAAGCAACGAACTCGCCATTCCTGCGCGCGCAGAATATGGGCTAAGAGCTTGACTCATGGATACACCAAAGCCAATGGCAAAACCCGCACATATCAGTACAAAACTGAGCAAATACAATTGATTATCAAAATTAGAGATAAGTGTGAGTGTTATAACCACAGCAGAGAGTGCAAACAATATTTGTGATGCCAGTAGTAGGGTGCGTTCTTTAAATATAGATAAAGCAAAAGGTGCGGAGAACGAGGTGATCATACTGACTAAAGCAGTGCCGGCTACAATGGTAGAATACTCGCTTCTATCAAAACCCATCTCTCCCATTATTAATAAAGGAGACACGTTGACATAAGTTAAAATGGTCATCACCCCGAGCGAAGTCATAATCAGACGGCTGATAAAAAAACGCTCGAAGAATGATTCTTGCACAGCGTGACGGTCTGGATGAATGCCATTAATTACAACTAACTTGTTTGGCTTAGTCTCTTTGAGTACCAGTAAAGATAATAGACAGACCACGCCCCCCATAACAGCCATCATAATAAACAGACTTGACCATGGAAATTTAAGCATTATAAGGTAACCAATCACGGGCGCAATAACAGGGATAACACAGGTGATACCGTTGAGCATAGAAAGTACTTTAGCGCGTTGTATATCATCCAAAGTATCCCGAATAATTGCAAAGGCAACCACGTAACAGCTACCAGCGCCAATCCCCTGAATGAATCTAGCAATAAGAAACGGCGTACTATGTTCAGCGATTCCACCAAATATAGATGATACAGCAAAGATTGCGGCACCAGTAATAGCAACAGGTTTACGGCCTATTGAGTCGGCCACTTTTCCAGCAATAAGCATTGTAGTTGCCATGCCTATCAAATAGATAGAAAAAGCAAAATGCAGCTGGGATTCTGTTGCGTTAAGGTCAGCTGCAATTTGTGGTAAACCAACAAGATAAAGATCGATGGCGGTGGGATAAAGCAGTACAAGCGTAAAACTACAAAGAAGATATCGGAACATAAAAACCTCACAAATTAATTATGAGTATGATAGTGCTGCGAGCCTTAACTAGCGAGTGAGGTTTATGACATCAGGTATTTCCACTGGCGACAAACACTAGGGGTTGCTTTGGTTATTTTCGATACTAAATCGAATGAATATTACTATCAGCTAGTACAAGAAATATAACTTACTTATGTCCAGTGATGGCTTAGTGTGCAATAACGCTAAGTGTGAACACATCACTCAGTAACCACATTTATTTTCTATCGTGATTTGTCTTTTAACAGTAGGAAATTAAATTTGTCCAAAATTTAAATACCCGCCTACATCTCAACTGCTCCTACTTCTCGTCGTATTTTTAACATTCAATAAAATTAGCGCTACTTTATTGTGCTTTGTGCATTAATTGACGGTTTATTTTATAGTTTGTGATGGTTGACTCATTGTTGCGTATGTTAACTTTCTGTTATGAGTGTTGGTTCAATGTTATTTTTATTATGCTAGTGCATAGTTACCCTATATTCCTAATTACCTTTCCATTTAGGTCTAATAAGCTGCTTTACAGTTCCAATGTAGAGTACATCACTAATTTTAGTGTTTTTTAGATGTGAAAATTTAACCGTGGTTTTTTCCTTAGGTTAGTGTATATGCAGAGGAATGGTACTTATGAATAAACACCCACTAATGGATTAATTTTTTAGAAAATGTAACAAGGAATTAACATGATAAAGACTAAAATCAGCAAAGCTATCGCTTTAGGTACAATAATCTTCTGTTCTGCAAGCGTGAATGCCGGTGCTATATTAGACGGTATTGCTGAATCTGGTGAGCTACGAGCGTGTTTTGATGCTGGCTATATGCCGTTTGAGATGAAAGCAAAGAATAATCGTTACATAGGCTTTGATGTCGACTTAGGTAAAGTGATGGCAAAACAAATGGGTGTTAAATATATACCAGTCAACACTGCATGGGATGGCATTATTCCTGCGCTTATTACCGGTAAATGTGACGTGATCATGGCTGGGATGACGGTGAATGCTCAGCGTAATATGAAAGTGAACTTTGCCGACCCGTATATTGTTGTCGGTCAATCTATCATTCTTAATCCGAAACTTAAGGGTGAAATTAAAAGTTACAAAGATTTGAACAATCCTAAATATACGGTGGCAAGTAAACTTGGTACGACAGGTGAAGTGGTTGTAAAAAGAATGCTTAAGAAAGCCAAATACAATGCATTTGAAACCGAAACAGACGCTGCTTTGGAAGTCATCAATGGTAAAGCTGATGCCATGATTTACGATATGCCATTTGTATCTATCTATGCCGCGCAAAATAGCGATAAAGTTGAAGCTATTCTTGAACCTTTTACTTACGAGCCGCTTGGTTGGGCTGTAAAACAAGGTGATCCCGATATGATCAATTTCCTGAATAATTTCTTACGCCAAATCAAAGGTGACGGTACGTATGATCGTATTTATAACAAGTGGTTCAAGAGTGACGCTTGGTTAAAACAAATTAAATAAGTGAATTGGCCAGAAGCCTTTTGCTTCTGGCTTGTTGTTTCTCTTATCTTGGTATCGATATGCATAATAAAACTAATAATTGGATGTGGCATTTACTGTTTGTCATCGCCTTGGCAGCTATAGGTTATTCAATCTATTCTGCATCGCAAAAAATTGATTATACTTGGCAATGGAATCGCGTTGCCCCCTACATAATAGATGACTCACCAAGGGAAACCTTTGCTGAATATGATGGCACCGTCAGCATTAATGACGGCGGTATAATTACAGTCGAGTTCGACAACGGTGATCCCGCTTTAATTATCGAAAAAGCGGATGATGTATTTGTCAGTGACGGCGATTTTGTTTTTTCAGGCGATGTAATATCCAGCGTCAATCAACGGAGCATGGGGGTACTGTTACAAGGGTTGTTGATGACCATTAAACTGTCGCTTATCTCGCTGTTTTTTGCGGTTATCATTGGCTTAGTCGCGGCACTAATGCGTATATCAACTAATCCTTTTAGTCGCAACTTTGCTTTTTTATATGTAGAGGTAATCCGTGGTACGCCGTTACTTGTGCAGATATTTATTGTCTATTTTTTCTTAGGAACGATTTTCGACTTAGACCGATTTACCGCGGGTATTGCTGCCTTATCAGTTTTCACTGGCGCTTACATTGCGGAAATTATACGTTCAGGTATTCAGTCTATTTCACCAGGTCAAATGGAAGCTGCACGGTCGTTGGGTATGAGTTATCCAAAAGCGATGATTTACGTCATTTTACCTCAGGCATTTAAGCGTACTTTACCGCCGATGGCAGGCCAGTTTATTAACTTGATCAAAGATTCTTCTCTGGTGTCGGTGATCTCAATTACAGATTTAACCAAAGCTGGCAGGGAAGTGGTTGCGGGCAGTTTCGCTACATTTGAAGTGTGGTTTGCGGTCGCTGCGCTTTACCTTGTACTTACTTCAACGTTGTCTTTCGGCGTTCAGCGCATAGAAAAGAGGTTAGCAACTAGTGACTAGAGCAAATTATAAAGGCGAGGATATGGTGATCGCCGTCGATGTAGATAAAATATACCCCAACAATTGTCACGCACTTAAAAAAGTATCCGTTACTGTTAAGCGTGGTGAAGTGGTGGTCATTATTGGCCCATCAGGTTCGGGTAAATCTACATTATTACGTACGCTAAACCAGTTAGAAACGGTGACAGGCGGAGATATCACTATTGATGGCATCAATATGTATGACTCTGCGACCAACATTAACGCATTACGTGAAAACGTCGGCATGGTGTTTCAGTCGTTTAACCTTTTCCCCCATTTATCGGTTAAAAAAAACGTGATGCTGGCGCCATTAACAGTATCGAATCTGGATAAAGAACAAGTTGAAAAAGACGCTATAAGCTTACTTACCCGAGTCGGATTAGCAGAAAAAGTGGACGTGTACCCAAGTCAGCTATCCGGTGGTCAACAGCAAAGAGTCGCGATTGCGAGAGCATTAGCCATGAAACCAGACTTGATGTTATTTGATGAGCCCACATCGGCTTTAGACCCTGAAATGGTTGGTGAGGTACTTGAGGTAATGAAATCACTGGCAGAAGAAGGCATGACCATGGTAGTGGTGACTCACGAAATGGGCTTTGCTAACGAAGTTGCTGACAGAGTTTTGTTTATGGAAGATGGTCAACTGCTTGTCGATGACGTACCTGAGAACTTTTTTGAAAACCCGACACACCCAAGATTGCAGAAGTTCTTATCAAGTATTTTGTAGACTTGGCTTGTCATAAGATGCTCAGTTAAGCATTCTTATGTTCAGTTGACCCCCTTACTCGTGTATATAAAGGCTTCTAAATGCATTTAGAAGCCTTTATATATGAATTACACCCTATCAAAAGGCCGCCAAGCTTTAATCCTACAAAAATCTGGTCAAGTTGGTTTTAAATTCACAACCTCAATTGATAATGAGAACGATTATCACTATAATGCCTATCTAATTTGAGCATTAAACCAGTAGGTAATCTGTAGTGTTGGCACAAAATATCCGTTTATGGTTGTTTATTACAATCAGTCTCCTGTTGTTTCCTTTGTATTTTCTGTATGTGGCCTTACAGCAGGGTGAACAACAACGGGCTTATGAACAGCTGAACCAACATGCTAGCCTGGGATTTGATACCGCTCAGCGTAATCTAGATGCGTTGCAAGAACACCTGGTATCATTGCGCAGCATGATGACCTACCAACCAGAACTAACTCGCCAACAATTCGATCAGTTTAATGCCCAGTCAGCGTTAAGTGATTACGGTATTGTTGTGTATGAGTGGATCCCTAAAACTACCCTCCAGCAAGCGCCTGCCTTAATTCGGGAAGCCGTTAATACCGGGATTTTTGATTTTCGTTTCAGCAGGGTCGGGTCGGATGAGGTGTTTTATCCTATTTATTATTCCGCTTCAGCGCAAATGAATGGCTTATCTTTGGGGATTAATCTAGCGGATATCGATAGTATTCGCGAGGGGATGATGTTAGCGGCCAAAGATAACAGTCTGCAGTTAGTGATCAGTGAGAATATGGGAGTTGATGAATCGACAACGCCTGAAGTTCGGTTGTTGTTACCTGTTTTTGTTTTGAATGAGCAAGGAGAGGTGGGCCCTGAATTGAGGGGGTATGTGAGTGCGATGACGCACTTTGATGCCGCGATGCAAATTCTGTTAGGGCCAGTACTAAGCCAGAGGCAGAATCTTGGTTTGGAAATTTACCGCGAAGGCCTCCAAGATGCTGAGCTGTTATTTAGCTCATTACGCCAACCAACCTCTAACTCTAGATATCGAATTGATTTTACGCAAAATTATGCAAATTGGCAGTTACGATATCAGTTTGTTGATTTAAGTCCCCCTATGCCTTGGTGGTACCTCTCTCGCCCCACGCTAATTGTCACCGGTATTGGTTTAATCATTTCATTGTTTGTCTTGTTGTTGCGTCATACATTATATCGCCGTATACGTGCTGAAGAACTCGCTAGAGAGAAAACACGTTCGCTAGAATTAGTACAAAATGAATATCACAACTTATTTGAAAAAGTGGTGGAAGGTGTTTATAGCGCAACGCTTGAAGGGCAATTTTTAAAGGTTAATCCGGCGTTAGCTCGCGCTTTTGGTTATGAAGAACCACGCCAGATGCAGCAAGCGGTTGAGCATATTGGTCGGCAGTTACACCGAGAACATCAATCGTATCAGGTATTCTTACAGACGTTACTGGAGAAAAAAGAAGTATTTAACTATGAATGGGAAGGCGAGGATCGGCACGGGAATACTATCTGGTTGTCAGAAAATGCATATTTAAATACCGCCGATGATGGTTGTGTCGTGTATCAAGGCACCTTGGATGTGATTACCGAACGTAAATTTAATGAACAGCAGCTGAACTATCAAGCTAATCACGATGCCTTAACGGGTTTGTTAAATCGAACCGCCTGCCAGAACTTTTTAGAAGAGTATCTACAGAATAAACAGTGGGGCGTGGTGCTGTTTATTGATCTTGATGGTTTTAAAAAGATTAATGATACTTATGGCCATGGTGTTGGCGACTTGTTTTTGCAAAAAACCGCGGACAGATTAAAGCAGATGTTACGTAAAAGAGATCGAATTGCCCGCATCGGCGGTGATGAGTTTGTCATTTATTTTGAGGGGGAAATGTCTCAACATACCATCAAGCAGTTGGCTGAACGTCTACAGCGTGAAGTCACTCGGCCGGTTCTATTAGATGGCTCGTCGATAGCCTTACACGTTACCGCCAGCATTGGTTTTACCTTCTTAGGCCCACACTATCAGCATGCTAGGGATATTTTACGCGACGCGGATTTGGCCATGTATGAAGTGAAAAAGAACGGTAAGGCGAACTATCAGGTATTTAGTTTAGCCTTGCATGAACAAGTTCAGCGCCAGACTGAATTTGATGACCTTCTACATAGCGCATTGGACAACGATGAATTTAGTTTATGTTTTCAGCCTGTCGTCTGTTTGAAGGATGCCCGAACCCGAGGTTTTGAAGTTTTATTACGTTGGTATAATCCTAAATTGGGTCAGATTTCCCCAGATCGTTTTATTCCTCTCGCAGAGAAATCTTTGTTGATCCAACCTTTAGGTCTCTGGGTGATTACTCAGGCATTGGCTGGTTTTCGTCGTTTATCTTTGTTACAGCCCGATGCAGGGCTTTATCTGAATATTAATTTGTCACCGCGCCAGTTACAGGATGATCAATTAGTGCAAGCCTTACCTCGATTGTTAACCGAGGCAAAAATTGCACCAGAGAGTATCCGTTTCGAACTAACAGAAAGTGCCTTGGATATGAATGAGCAAGTGGTGACCGAGCGTTTGTCAGCACTAAGAACGATGGGCTTTAAAATATACATTGATGATTTTGGTACTGGTTACAGCTCATTAAAGCGCTTGGTTCAGTTTCCGATTGATGGTATTAAAATTGATCGTTCTTTTGTTGATGGTTTAGAGCAAGATAGCAGTAAGCAGGTAATGGTTGAAGTGATCGTTACTATGGCACGTTTACTCAATTTACAAGTGATTGCCGAAGGTGTGGAGACTGAAGTGCAGCGGACACTTCTGCTGGAAGGGGGTTGTCGATTTGCTCAAGGTTATCTGTTTTCTCGTCCGTTGCCGGAAGTTGAATTGAGTCGACAGCTTGAAAATGATACGCGGATGCTTGACTGTAATCTGCAAAGTGCTTAAACGGACTAGTCCAACTAACTTTCGCCACAAAAGATCCATTCTCAATTTAAAATCCTCTTGAATATCCAATTAAACCGTTTATGATAATAAGAATCATTATCATAAACGGTTAATTGGGAGTATTATGAACTTGTCGACGTTAAATGTTAAAACCAGCCTAGGTGACGACTGCGATCTTGAATATTATGAGCAGCTTGGCAGTGCTATTGAGCATGCTGATTCACCACAACGCCACGACATATTTTTGTCTTATTTCCTATTAAGTGATCAGATCGCGGCACCACTCGATGTCGAGCAGCGCTGGACTCTTTATCTCGCACAGCTCGGACTCCTTTTACGTTCAATAAAGAATAATCAGCTTCCGAGCCATTGGCGCCGAGCATGTTATGAAGTGCTAAATAAGCCGTTACTCTCACTGCAACGATTAGCGACTACGACAGACAAAAAACGCCAACTAAATGCTTACTATATACAAATAAATGAACATGTAACCCAGGTGTTCAACCTACATCCTTTTTAAATTACGTTAATCGTACGCTAATTCGACTTTACTGAATTAGTGCTATTCACCTGATAATTACGGAGACGAAAATGACAAACTTTAGAATAGAAACAGACAGTATGGGCGAACTTGAAGTACCATCATCGGCTCTATATGGGGCTCAAACCCAGCGTGCAGTCAATAACTTTCCCATCAGTGGCCAACCATTACCCGTCGGTTTTATCCGCGCCTTAATTCAAATTAAAGCCAGTGCAGCGGCGGCGAATAAACAGCTTGAGCTAGTATCGCCAACTATCGCCGATGCGATCATGTCGGCCTGTAAAGACTTGTCTGAAATGGATGACATGATGCAGCATTTTCCGGTTGATGTGTTTCAAACTGGTTCTGGCACCAGCTCGAACATGAACGCGAATGAAGTTATTGCTCATCTTGCGACTAAGATAGCTGGCGAACCAGTCAGTGCTAACGATCATGTTAACTATGGTCAAAGTAGTAATGATGTGATTCCAAGTACCATCCATGTAAGTGCGGCACTCGCACTTGCCAATCAGTTGCTACCAGCACTTAATCATTTAGTTCAACTGATAGAGACAAAAGCACAAAGCGTCGATCATTTTGTTAAAACAGGGCGTACCCATTTAATGGATGCGATGCCAATTAAAATGAGCCAAAGTCTGCATAGCTGGAGTGCACAAATAAAACAAAACATTGATAATCTAACCGCATTGCAACCTGTTATTCAGCGCCTAGCCCAAGGTGGTACCGCGGTTGGCACAGGCATTAATGCTCACGCCGAATTTAGCCGTGTATTCAATCAACAATTGAGTGCCGCAACAGGTCTTGAATTTACCCCAGCGGACAATCTATTTGCATTAATTGGCTCTCAAGATACTGCAGTAGCATTGTCAGGGGCGTTAAAAACGACCGCTGTGTCATTGATGAAAATTGCGAACGACTTACGCTGGATGAACTCTGGTCCACTGTCGGGTCTTGGCGAGATCGCGCTTGAAGCCTTGCAACCTGGGTCTTCAATTATGCCGGGTAAAGTAAATCCGGTGATCCCAGAAGCGATGGCGATGGTTTGTGCGCAAGTGATTGGCAACGATACTGCAATCACTATTGGTGGACAATCAGGGAATTTCGAGCTTAATGTCATGCTACCTATGATTGCTAATAACCTACTTAATAGCATGCACTTACTCAGTAATAATGTGGTGTTATTAGCCGATAAAGCCATTGCGACCTTTGAAGTACAGCAACAAAACATTGAGCAAGCCTTGGATAAAAATCCAATTTTAGTGACAGCGCTTAATCCGATTATTGGTTATCAATTGGCGGCAAAAATAGCCAAAACCGCCTACAAAGAGCAGCGCGCGGTCATTGATGTGGCGTTAGAATACACTGAGTTATCGCGAGAGCAGCTGAGTGAATTACTTAATCCATTAAAACTGACTCAGGGCGGAATATAACTTTCGAGCGTCCCCCGTGTGAGCGCAGGGGGGACGCGCCTATACTTATTACCTTGAGTGATTAATTTATCCAAATCGCCGCTTTATACTATCATTAATTATGTTAATTTAAGTCTTACAGTTTGAAATTAACGTTAAATATTAAAGGTATAAAAGGATGTTTTTAGATACAAATAAGGCACAATTAAGATCGCTTGATATCAATGATAGTGCGGAATTTTATGCGTGGTCATGCGATCGTGAAGTGACTCAATTTAGTCTATCAGCTTATGCATATCCTCAGTCTAAAGCTGATATTTCAACTTGGTTGTCAGGTATTAACGCGAATAAAACATGCGTGACATTTGGTATTTGCAGCGTTAAAACGGATAAACTGATTGGTTATGCAGGCATCGCCTCAATCAGTTCGCTCAATCGTTCAGGTGAATATTTTATCCTCATTGGTAATAAAGCGTATTGGGGTGACGGTATTGGTACTGAAGTAACCAAGGTGATCACCGACTATGGATTTAATACGCTAGGTCTACATCGCATTGAATTAACGGCTTATGCCAATAACCCCGCAGCCATCCGCGCCTATGAGAATGCCGGTTATATGCATGAAGGGTTGAAGAAAGAAGCGGGTTTCCGCAATGGTGTGTTTATCGACAAAATCATGATGGCGATACTTGCACCAGATTGGCAAGGTATTTGATGGTTGTTTAAGTCCCGAATTCAGCTATTAAGAAGTCAATGAAACACCGTGACGTTTTAGGTAAATAGCGACGATGAGGATAGATGGCAAACATGCCAAATGTCAGCGTACTATAACCGGGTAAAACCTCTTCTAAGATGCCAGACTCAAGCGCATCTTTGATAATAAAATGAGGGATCAAAGCGATGCCGCCACCAGAAATCGCCATCGCTTTGACTGCGCGAGGACTGTTTACTGCAACGTTAGACTTAACTGAAATTATTTCAGTTTTTCCATTGGAGTCAATGACTGGCCATTGCTTGCCAATCCTAAAGTTACTATCAATAATGCAGTTATGCTGGTTAATATCCTGCGGCTTTCTTGGATGGCCATGAGTGGCTAGATATTGAGGGGAAGCGCATAAGGTTAACGGAAAGTCTGCGATCTTCCTCGCGATAAGACTGGAGTCATCGACACTGCCGATGCGAATGACCACATCAACAGCTTCTTCTAACATATCGATCATGCGGTCTGTGAGTTGTAGGTCTACTTTAATATCGGGGAAACGCGCTAAAAATGCGGCTAATTTCGGTGATAACATCGTATCGCCAAATGTCACCGAGGTGCTTATGCGTAAGTTACCGCGTGGCGATGTTTGCTCACCCGTCACATTGTCGACCAACTCTGAAAACTCACCCAATAAGGGCAGGGCACTATCGTAATAACGTTGACCTGCTTCTGTTAATGCTAATCGGCGAGTCGAACGATTGAACAAGCGTACACCTAATTGCGCTTCCACCTCTGCGACGTATTTACTGACTAACGCCTTGGACATCGCCAAGCGCTCGCTTGCTGCCGTAAAAGAACCAGTTTCAACAACCGCGATCACCGTTTTAATGCCGTCTAGTGTATCCATATATTATCTATCCATGTTGCATGTAATAAGTAATTAACAAGCCCTTTCTGATTTTGCAATACCGCTCTAATTGTAATATCAGTCGGATTGTCAATGTGTTGTTGACAATCATTCAATGGTACACCTGTTTATCAATAACTCAACTTAGTCGATACTTACTCCATCAACAACGCAGCAATGCAATATGGATTAACACATATTTTAAGGAAGTTACTTATGTCAGCAATAAAATTATACCGTCACTCATTATCAGGTCATTCTCATCGTGTTGAAGTTTTTCTTTCGTTATTAGGTTTAGACAGTGACATCATTGATGTTGATTTAATGAAAGGGGCGCACAAGCAGCCTGACTTCTTGCAAAAAAATAGCCTTGGTCAAGTGCCTGTTATCGAAGATGGTGATATCACGTTATCTGATTCCAATGCCATTTTGGTTTACCTTGCGAGTAAATACGACTCTTATCGTACGTGGTTACCTGAAGACTTTGCACAAGCAGCGCACGTTCAGCGTTTTCTGTCTGTTGCGGCGGGTAAAGTTGCATTCGGCCCGGCTGCTGCACGCCTAGTTAATGTGTTTGGCGCGGGTCTTGACCATCAGAATGCCAAGAATATTGCCCATGCATTACTCGGTGATCTCAATAGTCATCTTGCTGATAGTACTTGGTTAGTCGGACAACTGCCCACGATTGCTGATGTTGCAAACTATGCTTATATTGCCCATGCACCAGAAGGCGATGTGTCATTAGCAGAATACCCACATGTACGTCGTTGGTTAACCAGTTTTGAAGCATTACAAGGGTTTGTTTCGATGCAAAAAACAGCGGTAGGACTTGCGGTTTAATATGCAGTTAGAACCAATGTAATAACGCCTATTTCTTAAAACTGATGGCATAGGATGTATACTATGGACATTAAGCCGAACCCGAACCCGAACCCGAACCTGAAGTTAAGAGCCTCTCCATTTCATCGTGGTGAACAAACCATACAGGAGAAATTAGGGGTAAGGGAGCAGATGGAACGTTTTGGTAGTCGCGTTATTCGCGATCATATGCCGCAACAGCATCGTGATTTTTATCAGCAACTGCCATTTATATTTGTTGGACATGGCGATAAGGATGGTTGGCCATGGGCGTCTATTTTATTTAACAAACCGGGTTTTATTCACTCCCCAGATGAGCAAAGTTTACATCTTAATACGCAACCCGTGCTTGGTGATCCGCTACTTAAAGCATTGGATGCTAATACTAAACTTGGATTACTCGGTATTGAGTTGGAAACGCGTCGCCGTAATCGTTTAGCCGCGCATATCACGGCTTCAACGGATAAGCAGATCCAGCTGTCGATTGATCAATCTTTTGGTAATTGCCCGCAATATATTCAAAAGCGTGAATATGAATTTATCGATCCTAACACTATGCCAAAAAGTAGTGTTGAGGCCCTGACTGAATTGGACTTGAGTGCTCAGCAGTTAATTGCCAATAGTGATACATTTTTTGTGGCCAGTTTTGTTAATAATGACATTAACAGTGATAACAGTAACGCTGATAGCAGTGATGCGAGTATCGGCGCTGATGTGTCACACCGTGGCGGAAAACCCGGCTTTATTCGCGTGGACAATAATAAAAGTCTCACGATCCCGGATTATCTCGGTAACAATCATTTTAATACCTTGGGTAATTTTGTTGAAAACCCCAAAGCGGGATTGCTTTTTATCGATTTTGACAAGGGTCATATACTCACGCTGACTGGCCGTGTTGAAATCTTGTGGCAGTCGGAAGATAGTCAGTATTTTACTGGCGCAGAACGTTTATGGACGTTTCACCTTGAACAAGGTTATCGCTTAAATTATAGCTTACCATTACGTTGGAAACTCAATGAATTCTCGCCTAACACGCTAATGACAGGAACCTGGGCTGAAGTCGCTAAACAGAAAGCGCAGCAAGAACAACAAAAAAAACAGCAACGTCAACTTGAGTCACACCAAGCACAATGGCACGACTATCAAGTGGTCAACATAGTTGATGAAAGTAGCTTGATTAAATCTTTTTATTTACAGCCTACTGATACAGTAAAAGCGTTACCCAAATTTAATTTTACTGCCGGGCAGTTTTTAACGGTCAAGGTGCCAACTACCTTGAGAAACACCGTCAATGGCAAGGATGTTATTCGAACTTACACTATTTCCAGTGCGCCTGCCGATCCCTTGTTACGCATTAGTGTTAAACGAGAAACGTCAGCGGACAGTAAACACAAGGGATTAGTTTCTCATTATCTGCATGACAATATTAAGCTGGGTCATATAGTGCAGTTAAAAGCGCCGAAAGGTGACTTTGTGTTAGATGCGGCTGAGCTCATACCTACGAAACTAATAACTGCGAAACTAAGACCCACGGTATTACTTGCTGGTGGCGTTGGTATTACGCCGATGATTGCGATGGCGCGACATGCCATGTTTGAAGCCATTCGCACGCGATCTTTAAGACCTATTACGGTTATTGCCGCGGCGAAAAATGCACAGCAACGGGCGTTTTTTGATGAATTTAACCAATTAAGTGAACAAAGCCAAGGTGGCATCCGTACTTTTTGGGCGTTAAGTCAGCCTGAATCGGACCTCAAACCGGGCCAAGATTACCATCATCAAGGACGTATTAATAAAGACTTGCTGCAAGCCATATTACCGATTGATGATTATGATTTTTACTTGTGTGGCCCCAGTGCATTTATGCAAAGTATGTATGATTTACTGCGTGAGTTAGGCGTTAGTAATGAGCGTATTAAAGCAGAAGAATTTGGTCCGGCTTCATTAACGCGTCAACATGATGCGAGTTCTGTGGAATTTATCGCCATTCCAAGCGCGAGTGTGGCGGTGATTGAATTTAATCAATCGGAAGTAGAGCAAACCTGGACTGCAGAAGAGGGCACATTACTGGAATTTGCCGAGAACCATGGACTCACTCCTGAATTCGGTTGTCGCAGTGGTCAATGTGGCGCTTGTAAAACCAAACTACTGGCGGGTAAAGTCAGTTATCAAACCGAGATTTCAGCTGATTTACGTGATGATGAAGTATTGCTTTGTTGTGCTGTTCCTGCGGCAATTGATGGCGAAGACGTTGTTCGTATTAAGCTGGAAATGTAAGTGTGTTTAAGCATTCTATTTAGCGCTATTTTTATATTTATACATTGATCACGTTTTCCATAAAAATAGTCTTACCCTCCTTGTGGAAATTATAAACGTTAATATACTCAATTAGATAGGGGTTATTGTTTGAGTTAAGGAATGGAATGCCTAACATAATTTATGCTGTACAACTTTCTTTTCAATCAGATGTCATTGCATTACAGAAAGAGGTCTTATCATGTTTAGCTCTCGATTGGGTAGACCATGTGAATAGCGCTTGTTACGGCGGTTCATGGGATGTATTACCAATTAGAACGCTGACAACCCATCTAGACAAACATCCAATATTGCAAAGCTTTAATTTAGAGCAAAAAGGTGATTGGGTGTATTTACCTATCATCGAAGAATTACCGCAGATTAGAAGTATTATTGATTGGTTTCAATGTGATGTTGAAGCTACTCGGTTAATGCGTTTAAAACCAGGTGCACATATTAAACCTCATCAAGATAAGGGTTTATCAATAGAGCATGGTTTCGCACGCTTTCATGTCCCTATACGTGCTGTTGAGCAAGTTGAATTTATAGTCAACGGTGCACTGATTCCTATGAAAAATGGCGAGTTGTGGTATCTGAATGCTGATGCTACTCATTCTGTGAAACATGTGGGCAACGAAGATAGAATTAACTTAGTGATTGATTGTAAAGTTAATGACTGGCTGCGACAACAAATATTATCGGCAGTTATCATTCAAAATAATTGTAGAAAACGAGTGTTTGCATCATACATATTGCTGCTGAATAGTTTAATACAAGGACAGAATTTATGGATTGGGATGATAAGCAACAGCTATATGGTTTAATTACTCAAGTGTTAGCATCATCAGCGAGTGATATTGGCATACTTAAACCAGTGTTAAGCCAATTAGGTGGGCTATTATCACGGTTCAGTGATATTGATGTAGACACAGTGGAAAATATTGCTGAGGGTGAAACCAAGCTTGTACAAGGTTTAGCTGTTTCACCAGTTATCGCGGCGAAATGCTTACAAGATATTGCTCGTTCTCGTGCATTTATACTTGGTGTTAATCAAGCCATCCAAGATAAATTAACCTGCAGTGATAAATTAATCAGAGATGACAAGTTAACTATTCTATATGCGGGAACTGGGCCCTATGGTTTATTGTTACTCCCCTTAGTTTTCTACTATTTACAAGCTCAGTCACAAAAACAGCCACAGGGGCTACCTTCTGATCAAATCATTCCCAATATAGGCATTACCTTATTAGATATACATGAAACTTCAATTGCTGCAGTGACTAAGGTTGTTATTGCACTCGGACTTGAGCAGGTTATTGATGAAATTTTGCTCGCTGACGCGACACAATGGCAGCCAAAAACGCCAAATCAATTTGATATTATTGTGTCTGAAACCATGAATTATGCGTTAAGGCAAGAACCGCAAATGTTCATTTTTGCTCACCTGCAACAGTTTTTAAAACCTGATGGGGTATTGATACCAGAGCAAGTGCGGTTATCGGCCTGGTTAACCGATTTAGGTCAGGAAACCCGAAAAATGCTCGGTGAAACCTCGAGACATCGAACGCAAAAAATTGCTGATTTTTATCAACTCGACAGGCGCAGTGCGCAGGACCTTCTAGATCGCGGGTTAACCAGTTTGCATCATATCGCTAAGTTACCCAGTAATTGTGGTGATTTTCCGGATTTAAAGATTTGTACTGACATTCAGGTTTATGGCGACTATCGGCTCACAGAGTGTGAATCGAGTCTTACCCTTAATAAGAACTTTCCCGATTGCCGTTTACAGGCGAACCAGCCCATTGAATTTAATTACAAAATGCAGCCTGAACCGCAGTTTGAATGGACTTCTGAGCTAAGTATAACATCTGGGGGGGGAATCGAATTAGCCGCCCATCAAGCGATGGGAAGATTAGATATTGTTGGCGTGAAACGACTGTGGAGTAAATCCCAACAGCAAAGATTGGGAGCATTACCCAATGAACTACAGCAAGTTGAATGGTCACGCGACCTTGCCATTATAGATAGCCTAGGCGTTAGTTTAAAAGAGTGGATGGCGCAGGTGTTTTATTGCAAGACATTTACGGAGTTTGAAGATTGGCTGGAGGTACGAGTAAATGCAACTGCCGATTAATTGTAATACTCAATATATTGAAAATTTTATATCTAAAGAAGATAGTAGTGCTATTTTTGATTGGATTTATACTCATGTTGAAGGTCTTGATTACGAAAATATTGAGATGGCTGATGGTTCTGAATTTCGCCTTAGTGTTGGTAAATGCATGTTTGTTGATGAGCCACTCACCAATGCCGTACTTTTGGAAAATATACATGGTCGCCGGCAACATTGGCCTGATGTGCTATTGCCTGTAAAACAAAAAATAGAACAATTTACTGGTTTAATATTTAGTGTCTGTGTTTGCATATATTACCGCGATGGTAATGAAAGTGTGGCGTTTCATTACGATCCACCAGCTTTTGGTCCTACTAACGTGATACCGTCATTGAGCCTAGGGCAGCCCAGAGAGTTTATTTTTAGAAACAAGCAAGATCATTCAGATCAATATTCTCTGACGTTAGGCAATGGCAGCCTAGTTATTATGGGTGAAGGTTGCCAAGAAAAGTATGAGCATGCTTTACCTGTAGCTAAGCATCATGACTTCTCACGTATCAATCTTACTTTTAGGCAGTTTAATTGGCCTAATTCAACTTATACCTAGATATTGACCATCTGGTTAGTTAAGAAATATCACCACAAAATTTAAAGGATTAAAAATGAATAATGAATTTGCTGGGAGCACAGTTTTTAGCACTGCAACGGATCTTGCTGAGCCTGAAATATCTACGGGTTCATTAAATGATTTATTACGGCAACAATTGAATCCAACAAAACCGTTTGAGTTATCTGTTACTCAGAATAATGAAGCTGAACAGAACCATCAGGGATTGGCATTATGCGTTGTAAACACTGTGAAGGAAATACTAGGTAATGAGAAGCCAAACGTGGCTTCGCTAGAGCAGAGCTTAAGTGCATTATTTGAAAACCTTCAACAAATTTATCAACAAGCTAATATAGACCCGGCATTACGTAAAAGGCAGTTTATTGCTCGCCATGGTTTAGTGATGTCGCCGGACCATTGTATAACGACACAAAAAGATACCTTAAGAGTCAGTGCATTTATTCGTGCAGCACACCAAGCGATTGCAACATTAAAAACTAAGTCTGATGAATGTTTACATCTTGTCTACCCTGCTTGCGGTCCGTTTGCACCGTTATTATTGCCCTTGATAACGTATTATAAAGAAACGGGCTTATATGACGAAAACGATCTTCGTATTACTCTGATTGATATGCAGAAAGGGGCTGTGGATAGCTTAAAAGTGATAATTCACGAAATGGGTATAGCGGGATATATCAATGAGATATGTTGTCAGGATGCCTGCGAATATCAACCATCTTCACCCATTCATATGGTGATATTGGAAGCTATGCAGCATGGATTTAGTCGAGAAGGCCACCTTCCTATTGCCAGGCATTTTGCGGCGTTAATAGAGGATGATGGCATATTCTTACCTCAAGAAATAAGCCTACGAGCTGTATTAACCGCTGGCCAACAGGAGTTTGTTGAGCAGTGGCAAGATGAAAATCGCCATGTCTGTGCAGCAGAGATGCAACAGCAGACCATCAATGAAAGAGTTGATTTAGGAGAAATCCTAAATTTAACCACAGCATCATTACTTACATTACCAGAGAGAGTATTGGATGAGAATACCAGTCTGATCGAGTGTGGTGAAGTCTTGTTACCAGAGCTTGAAGATAAAATGGGTCAACCACTGTTGGTTATTTGCACTCAGATCAAAGTCTATGGCGATGAGTATATCGGCGAGTATGATTCTGGCATCACTCATCCGCTACCGGATATGCATGTGTGTGTAAACTTTGTTCCACATGATGCGAAACCGGGTGACTTGTTGGTGAAAAATGGCGATAAATTGAAATTCTTTTATCGTTTGAATGGATTGCCAGGTTTTTTGGCGACTGTAGGTGTTTAATTGATGATTTTAAATAGCGATTATGGAGTGAAAATATTGCTATGACTAATAAATATAAAAACATTGTGCTGTTTTCGTCCAGCACTATAGTCTTACCCACTTTGTATATGCTATTAGACTCGCAGTATAGTGTGCTTGTAGTATTGAATGAGCAGGGAGACAGCGATTGTATGCAGCTGGAGCAGCAACTGCATCATATGAATGTTCCGGCTATTCGTTATCAAACAAATCAACCAGAGCTGGTTGTGTATCAAATTAAAAGTAGGCAAGCAGATCTGGGACTGATATATACTTTTTCACATAAGCTACCTGCAGTTGTATTAAATGCGTTTGATGGTGGGCTATTCAATTTACATGCATCTGCATTACCTCAATATCGTGGCTCGATGCCGCTGTATTGGCAAATTAGAAACAGAGAAACTGAAAGTTACCTGAGTATTATTAAGGTTGAGGATGAGTTTGATACTGGTGATATCATGCTACAACAAATTATGACATTATCGCCATTGGATACGCTGAATAGTGTTGCTCATACTTTAGCGCAGCAGGCACCGCAATTTATACAGGATTTTATGACTCGTTATGCGAATGACGAGCTGACTGCAGTAGCGCAACAGGGGGAAGCCAGTAATGCTCGCATGCCTACACAAAAAGATATGTTGATTAACTGGAAAACTATGAAGAGTGAAGAAATTGCTGCTGCCGCAAGAGCTGGTAATCCCTTATTTAATGGTATGACGATCATATGGAAACAGTCTTACATGGGCTTATTACAGGCAACAAGTATTGAGCATCCGAATTATGGTGTGCCCGCCGGTACTGTGTTACATATAGGTGAGCCAGAGGGGGTTGTAGTAGCTACCTTAGATGGAGCTCTGCGACTGGATGTACTTACTATTGCTGAAGGTGTCTTTAGTGGCCTTGCTTTTGCGGAGCGATTTGGACTGGATGCAGGGATGCAATTTGAGCTTATTTCAGAGCAAGGTTAATCCTTTAGGGAATAATATGCAAGGTATCCAGATATAGGCTTGGTTTCAGATATTAAATTGTTAACTGCACCTTAGGTTATGACCTAAGGTGCAGTTAATTAATTTCTGGATGGGAATATGCCTTGAAGTGCAATGCTGTTAAACATACCCAAGTAAGGATTTCGAATACTAAATTCCTGACTGGCGCCAGTGTTATTTACCGTAACTTTACCTCCGGTAAGGCTGCCAGCCGTGATTGTTACATCTACCTCGACGGCGTCGCTCGCCATGGTGGTATTTTTGCTGGTAGCAAAGCTGTCCGGTATTGGGTCAAAACCTGATTTAGCCGTTGCCCAATAGCCTGAATTTGCATTTTTTTGATCGCCTAAACCTGAATGGGCATTAACAATGACTTCTGCCGTTGCCGTTGCTGGTGTTGCTGACGCTTTGCTACCGTCAAAAGTTGCAGTGTGGTTGTGATAGGGCATTTCGGGAATACTTAGTCTCTTGAATTCATACCCAGACTTTTGACCGCAGTTAATGTGACTTAACCCTGGGCCTGTGCCAACGTGAACTTGAGAACGGCCTCGTAGGTCAGGTAAAGCAAAGGTGGTGCGTCCGTCACCGCCGAAGGCCGTACCCAAAAGGGCGAATAATGCATTATTTTGAGAGATAGGGAGCAGTTGCCCATCACAAAAAGCCCAGCCTCTTGGGGCAAAGTTAAAACCAAAAGTTATTGCAGTTCCTATAAACGGTTCCATAATGTTCCTTATTTTTAGTTTAATGTTAAAAATTAAATCACTTTAAGCGGTCTGCTAAGGTGATTCGGATTAATTTCTGGATGGGAATAGGCCTTGAAGTGCAATGCTGTTATACATACCCAAATAAGGGTTTCGAATATTAAATGCCTGATTACCGCCAGTGTTATTTACTGTAACTTCACCACCGGTAAGAATACCTGCTGTGATTGTAACATCTACCTCGATGGCGTCGCTCGCCATGGTGGTATTTTTGCTTTTAGAAAAGCTGTCTGGTATTGGGTTAAAGCCTGATTTAGCCGTTGCCCAATAGCCTGAATTTGCATTTTCTTGATCGCCTAAACCTGAATGGGCATTAACAATGACTTCTGCCGTTGCCGTTGCTGGTGTCGCTGATGCTTTGCTACCGTCAAAAGTCGCAGTGTGAGTGTGAGAGGGTATTTCGGAAACATTTAGAACCTTTAATTCAGCCCCGCCCCTTTGACCCCAATGTATGGAACTTAACCCTGGGCCATTGCCGACATGAACTTGGGAGCGACCCTGTAGGTTAGGCAATGCAAAGGTGGTGCGTCCGTCCCCCCCGAAGGTCGTGCCCAGAAGGGAGAATAGTGCTGTATTTTGAGAGATAGGCATTATTTGTCCATGGCAAAAAGCCCAGCCTCTTGGGGCAAAGTTAAAGCCAAAAGTCATAGTACTTCCTAAAAATGGTTCCATATTTTTCCTTTCGTATCAGAGTTGTAATGGGGCGTAATGTAAATGTTACGCATTGTTAGGGTAGAATGAAAAATGTTAATTGTGGTGAATTTTTAATTTTAATTACTGGAATTGTTAAGTGTAAGTTCATTGCTATGTTTTTTTGAGACTTAGCTTGTATTTTCGATTTTTCATCAGGTTTTTTTGAGACTTAGCTTCTACCTTAAAGTAATTGTATTGTTCTATAACTTGCCGTTTAGATAGAAGAAAGCATTGATGCTAACAAGGAGAGTCGCTCGTGAATAAATATTTTTTGGGTCTGTTATTGCTATTTACTAGTAGTCAAACATGGGCCTCTACAGGCTCAGGTTATTCGTTTGATGGTAATGATTTCACGACAATGAGTAACATTGACATTGAAATAAATACAACTACGACTCACTCCTTTTCTTTTTGGGGAAAGTTATCAGCTGTTAATCAACTTTACTGTTTTTTCGGTTATTCAAACGGAGCACTGTATTTCTGTTGGGATGGCAATGGCTCACTTTCCGCAAATACATTCTTACTCGGTAGAAATACAACAGCTAACCTTCTAAGTACCAGCACGGCCACACTTTTTGCGGATAGCTGGCATCATTTTGTCCTTGTATTCAGCGCCGGCACCTTTACTGTGTATCTTGACGGTTCAGTAGTGGGTACTGTTGCTGATGGCTTTGGTGCGTTAGGCTCGACTAATAGCAATTTAACCGGAGGGAGTTTTGAAGTAGGGCGTGGACGTAATTTTGGAGCTGGCAATGTTTATTTCACCGGAGTAATGGACGATTTTCAGGTTTATAGTTCAGCTTTGAGTTCGGGAGATGTCTCAACTTTATATGCCAGTGGCAGCCCAACCGAAATAGCAGCTGATACAGCAAATTTGATTGCTTATTGGAAGATGGATGGTACCACCACAACAGGTTCTGCTTCAATAATTGATAGTCAGACTACAGGGAATAATACCGGGCAGTTAGGCGCGAATACTTCCAGTGGTTCTGATGATCCGACCACAAATCAGACTGGTATAGTCAGTAGCACCGATGCCGACCCGGTCAGCGTGAGTTTATCGGCCACACCAACGACTATCGCAGAAGCATCTGGCAGCAGCACTATTACCGCCACCTTAGATGCCGCAACATTTGAAACTGTCACCGTGGATCTAAGTTATACAGGTACAGCGACCAATGGCAGCGATTACGCGACCGGGCCAACGAGTATTACCATTACTGCGGGGCAAACCACGGGCACCGCAACCTTAACGGCGAGTCAAGACAGCAATGTGGAAGGCGATGAAACCATCGTCGTTGCTATCAGTGGCGTGAGCGGCGGCAATGCCAGCGAAAATGGCACACAGTCCAAAACGGTGACCATCACCGATGATGAAACAGTCAGCGTGAGCCTCTCTGTTGGAAGCAATGCAATAGCAGAAGCTGCGGGCAGCAGCATTATCACCGCAACCTTAGATAATGCCACCTTTGCCGATGTGACGGTGAGCTTAAGTTATTCAGGTACCGCGACCAACGGCACGGACTATAGCACCGGGCCAACCAGTATTACTATTACCGCCGGGCAAACCACGGGCACCGCAACGTTAACGGCCAGTCAAGACAGTGCTATAGAAGGCGATGAAACCATCGTCGTTGCTATCAGTGGCGTGAGCGGCGGCAATGCCAGCGAAAATGGCACACAGTCCAAAACGGTGACCATCACCGATGATGAAACAGTCAGCGTGAGTTTATCGGTAACGCCAACGACTATCGCAGAAGCCGCGGGCAGCAGCATCGTTACAGCGACCTTAGATAATGCCACTTTTGCCGATGTGACGGTGAGCTTAAGTTATTCGGGCACGGCGACCAACGGCACGGACTATGGCACCGGGCCAACCAGCATCACCATTACCGCCGGGCAAACCACGGGCACAGCAACGTTAACGGCCAGTCAAGACAGTGCTATAGAAGGCGATGAAACCATCGTCGTTGCTATCAGTGGCGTGAGCGGCGGCAATGCCAGCGAAAATGGCACACAGTCCAAAACGGTGACCATCACCGATGATGAAACAGTCAGCGTGAGCCTCTCTGTTGGAAGCAATGCAATAGCAGAAGCTGCGGGCAGCAGCATTATCACCGCAACCTTAGACAGCGCTACCTTTGCCGATGTGACGGTGAGCTTAAGTTATTCAGGTACCGCGACCAACGGCACGGACTATAGCACCGGGCCAACCAGTATTACTATTACCGCAGGGCAAACCACGGGTACCGCGACGTTAACTGCAACGCAAGATACCGATGTGGAAGGCGATGAAACCATCGTCGTTGCTATCAGTGGCGTGAGCGGCGGCAATGCCAGCGAAAATGGCACACAGTCCAAAACGGTGACCATCACCGATGATGAAACAGTCAGCGTGAGTTTATCGGTAACGCCAACGACTATCGCAGAAGCCGCGGGCAGCAGCATCGTTACAGCGACCTTAGATAATGCCACTTTTGCCGATGTGACGGTGAGCTTAAGTTATTCAGGTACCGCGACCAACGGCACGGACTATAGCACCGGGCCAACCAGTATTACTATTACCGCCGGGCAAACCACGGGTACCGCGACGTTAACTGCAACGCAAGATACCGATGTGGAAGGCGATGAAACCATCGTCGTTGCTATCAGTGGCGTGAGCGGCGGCAATGCATCTGAAAATGGTATCCAGACACAAACAGTCACCATCACCGATGATGAAACAGTCAGCGTGAGTTTATCGGCAACGCCAACAACTATTGCAGAAGCGGCGGGCAGCAGCATCGTTACCGCGACTTTAGACAGCGCCACCTTTGAAACGGTGACGGTGAGTTTAAGTTATAGCGGCACAGCAATCAACGGCACGGACTACGGCACCGGGCCAACCAGCATCACCATTACCGCCGGGCAAACCACGGGCACAGCAACGTTAACGGCCAGTCAAGACAGTGCTATAGAAGGCGATGAAACCATCGTCGTTGCTATCAGTGGCGTGAGCGGCGGCAATGCCAGCGAAAATGGCACACAGTCCAAAACGGTGACCATCACCGATGATGAAACAGTCAGCGTGAGCCTCTCTGTTGGAAGCAATGCAATAGCAGAAGCTGCGGGCAGCAGCATTATCACCGCAACCTTAGACAGCGCTACCTTTGCCGATGTGACGGTGAGCTTAAGTTATTCAGGTACCGCGACCAACGGCACGGACTATAGCACCGGGCCAACCAGTATTACTATTACCGCAGGGCAAACCACGGGTACCGCGACGTTAACTGCAACGCAAGATACCGATGTGGAAGGCGATGAAACCATCGTCGT
>NZ_ABCQ01000015.1 GCF_000170855.1 Moritella sp. PE36
TAAAAATGCTTATATTTTAAAGGAACTTTCCAGTAAAACTGTATCTAATTAATAAACTTTAAATAGTAAGACAACCATTCAGCTAGTTTGATAGACTAGCTGCTATTATCGAATAAACTTGATTGAAAACCGTTTAATCCAGTTTATTTAATTAAGTTATCAACAACTTAATTCCAATTTTAATTATAGCGAAGTGAAACGTGGCCAATCAATTTAAAAAACTTATCCTAACGAGCCTCGCAATGGCGAGTTTCTCATTAAGTGCAGCACCGAGTGTGATCCCCGATACACCCGTCGTTGCAGCTAAAGCATTCATATTAATTGATTTTGATTCAGGCAAAGTGATCGCAGAAAAAAATGCCGATGATTCATTAAAGCCTGCCAGCCTAACTAAAATGATGACCAGTTATGTTATTGGCCAAGAAATAAGATCCGGCAACATCAACCTTGATGATCAAGTAACTATCAGTAAAAATGCATGGGCTAAAAACTTCCCCGATTCATCAAAGATGTTTATCGAGGTTGGCAAAACCATAACAGTAGAAAAGCTCAATCAAGGCATCATCGTTCAATCTGGTAATGATGCTTGCGTGGCGATGGCAGAGTATATTGCCGGCACCGAAGGTGCCTTTGCGCAGTTGATGAATTCATGGAGCAAACAGCTCGGTATGGATGCCACGCACTTTGCTAATAGCCACGGTTTAGATAGCAAAGATCAATACACTACCGCGCGTGATATGGCTACATTAGGGCAAGCACTTATCCGTGATGTGCCTGAAGAGTATCGCATTTACTCGCAAAAGAAATTTACTTATAACGGCATCACCCAATACAACCGTAATGGCTTATTGTGGGATAAAAGCATGAACGTAGACGGCATTAAAACCGGTCATACCTCAGGCGCTGGTTACAATCTCGTTTCTTCAGCAACGAAAGATAACATGCGTTTAGTGGCGGTGGTACTGGGTACTAAAAGTGCCGATGCACGTAAAGCAGAAAGTAAAAAACTGCTTAACTTCGGTTTCCGCTTCTATGAAACAGTCACACTGCATGAAGCAAATTCAAGCATAGTGGCAGAACGTGTATGGATGGGTGAACAAGAGCAGATTGAACTAGGTCTAGCAAATAAATTAACGCTGACAGTACCACGTGGCCAAGCCAAAAACTTAACCGCTGATTTCGAGATCCAAAAAGAGCTAAGCGCACCTATCGCTAAAGGTGATATCGTCGGTAAAGTATTCTATATACTTAACGATGAAGAGATTGCTCAAGCTGATTTGATCGCACTTGAAGACGTTGAATTAGGTAGTTGGTTTAGCAGATTAATTGATTATTTCAAATTATTATTTGCCGGTTGGTTTGGTTAATCCTTTCCCTGACACAGTTACCCGATTATATACCCAAGCTACTTCAAGCTGCACAATCAGCAAACCGAAAGGAGAGGATATTCAAGGCATGAAGTCGAGGATTTAGTTATTCTAAATCAAGGCTTCATAACGCCGAAGATGCCTTCGTTCGGCTTGCCCTGCGGGAGGCGAGCAGGGATAACAGCACAGCGTTACAATATTTGAAAATGGGATAACCATTATCTACATATTGCGCCTTGTACTGATATCCCTGCTCGTCTCTGATCTAGCATCTTGAAGTAACTTGGGTATAATGACGAATACAAAGGAGGCAGTTGTCTCCTTTGCCATTATTTCTAAGGTACGAGAAAAACTAATGTCTTTAAATACCAAATTCGACGAACTGCTTGATTTTCCTTGTCTACTTAACTTTAAAGTTATCGGTAATACCGATCCTAAACTCGAAGATAACATTGTTGCAGTGGCACAGAAGCATGTTCCAGGTAACTATGCCCCTAGCTCAAGAAAGAGCAGCAAAGGCACTTACAACTCTGTATCTATCAAAATTAAAGTCCAAGACAAAGATCAAATAGAAGGCTTATACGTAGCGTTCGGTGCGATCCCAGGTGTGGTCCGCGTTTTATAATAACTAATATCCATATCAAAAATCTAATTAGTGTGGCTAATTAGATTTTTTGCGTTGGTGTTAATCATATAGAAGAGCATATTTTGTCAGAACATAGCATTATAATTCGTCAACTTAATCGCCAACCTTACTGTACTGTATTTGACGCGATGAAGTCGTTTACTGATAACAGAGACGACCACACTGAAGATGAACTTTGGTTTGTTGAGCACGATCCCGTGTTTACCCAAGGTCAAGCTGGTAAAGCTGAGCATATACTGGCGACTGGCGACATCCCCGTCGTGCAAGCCGATCGCGGAGGCCAAGTGACTTATCATGGCCCTGGTCAACAAGTAGTGTATTTTTTACTCGATATTAAACGCCGTAAACTTGGCGTACGAGACCTTGTCAGCCACATCGAGAATGGTATTGTTGCCACACTGGCAGAAACAGGTATTGAAGCCTACCCTCGTGCAGATGCACCCGGTGTTTATGTTGCTGACAAAAAAGTTGCTTCATTAGGTTTAAGGATCAGAAAAGGCCGTTCGTTCCATGGTTTAGCGCTTAATGTAAACATGGACTTATCCCCTTTTCTGCGTATTAACCCTTGTGGTTATGCGGGTATGGAAATGACCCAAACAAGTGATCTGGGTGGTGCTACCAGCTTAGAAGAGATACAACCTAAGCTAGTCGAACACCTATGTTCCCTGCTAGAATACACCCAATTAACTTTCAAAGATGGATTAACAGAGCATGAGTAATACCGTTCGATTAGAGCCAGGCGTTAAACTTCGCGACGCCGATAAAATGGCTAAAATTCCAGTTAAAATTATTGCTACTGAGAATGATGAGATCCTGCGTAAGCCATCGTGGCTGAAGATCCGTCTACCGAAAAGCTCTGCTCGTATCCAAGAAATTAAAGCTGTGATGCGTGAAAACAACCTGCATTCAGTTTGTGAAGAAGCATCTTGTCCAAACCTTACTGAGTGCTTTAACCACGGTACTGCGACCTTTATGATCATGGGTGCAATCTGCACTCGTCGCTGCCCATTCTGCGATGTTGCTCATGGTAAACCATTACCACTCGTTGCCGAAGAACCGCTTAAATTAGCGCAAACGATTGCCAAGATGAAGCTAAAATACGTGGTAATTACCTCTGTAGATCGTGATGATTTACGTGATGGTGGCGCACAGCATTTTGTCGATTGTATCCGTGAAATCCGCTTACTGAACCCTGAAATAAAAATCGAAATTTTGGTTCCCGATTTCAAAGGCCGTATGGATAAAGCATTAGAAATCTTTAAAGATACACCACCAGATGTATTTAACCACAACCTAGAAACTGCACCACAACATTACAAAATGGCGCGTCCTGGTTCTGATTATCAGTGGTCTTTACGTTTACTTAAACGCTTTAAAGAAATGCACCCGAACGTTCCAACTAAGTCAGGTCTAATGATGGGCTTGGGTGAAACCAACGAAGAGATTGCAGAAGTAATTAATGATCTTGCTGAGAATGGCGTAACGATGCTGACACTAGGTCAATATTTACAACCAAGCCGTCATCACTTGCCAGTGAAACGCTACGTTCACCCAGACGACTTTGATGCACTTGGTGTACTTGCAAAAGAAGTTGGCTTTGAGCATGCTGCCTGCGGTCCATTCGTGCGTTCTTCATACCATGCAGACTTACAAGCACAAGGCAAAGAGGTTACTTAACCTTACCTGTGTTTTATCAACGCTAACACGATAATATATTTTCGCTGTTAGCGTTGATTTACCCCTATCCATAGCAAATCAGCAAACTTCACATCACGATTTAACTATCCAGCTACCTGAACACTATTTAGCCGGCTTTTTTTCACTCGTGTCAAAATAAGCACCCGGTGCGCTAAGTAACCGTTTCGTCGCATCAACCGGCATTTCTAAAATACCTTTAATGGCCCCTTTTGCCGCCCCTTTCGAGGCATTTTCACCAATCTTATCACTGGCTTCAACCAAGGCTTCAACACGGGTGAGCGTTGGTGGTATATCCATGCGAACTTTTTCAACCTGAGCTAAAATTGGTGGGATTAATCCGTTAATATCATCGACACGCTTGTTCACCGCGTCCACGCGCCTCAAGATGGCAGGGATCCGTTTATTGACCGCATTAACTTGCTTTAATAACGCCGGTAACTCGGCACGCACTGCCGCCACTTCAGCGAGAATGGCAGGCACAGCTAAACGCACTGCTGCAACTTCTTGCAAGATTGGCGGAATACTCACACGGAGAGATTCCACTTCGGTTAGAATAGCCGGAACACTACCACGCACAGCAGCAACTTCGATTAAGATATTCGGGATACTTTGCGCATTTATCATTTCAACTTGCGCCACTATCGCCGGTATTTGTACCGAAATATCATCGATCTTCTGCAATATATCAGGCAGAGCCTTTCGAACTTCAGCCACTTCTTTGGTCAAGTTCAGTACCGCATAGGAAAAATAGCTTAAACTTGCTGCAACCAAGGCTGCAGCTAATACTGTTGAAGTATTAAACCGTGAAGCTACTTTGTTTACCGCTTGTTGAACCATAAGCTCCTCCTTGCATGTCACTCTAGGCGAATATAAAAAAGGCAGTCACATATTACGGGACTGCCTGAGCACTTAATCAAATTAGCAACACAGTAAGATGCTTATGGTCGAATTAAACCATCACCAATTGCAATCCATTTATACGTTGTTAACTCTTCTAACCCCATTGGACCACGTGCATGTAATTTTTGTGTTGATACCGCAACCTCAGCGCCTAAACCAAACTGGCTGCCATCAGTGAAACGCGTACTCGCATTCACGTAAACAGCCGCTGAGTTAACCGCATTCAAGAAACGCGTCGCATTGGTTAAGTTATCCGTTAAGATCGCATCTGAGTGCTCTGTTGAATGCTCACGAATATGAACAATAGCTTCTTCAACATCAGCGACAACTTTAACGCCTAACACCAGCGCGAGCCATTCTTGATCAAAGCAATCAGCTGTGGCCACATGTAAATTCTTTGCATTCACATTTGATAATGCAATATGCGCTTTTGGCTCAGCACGTAATTCCACTGCATTTGTTGCTAAACGTTCAGCGAGTAATGGCAAGAAGCTTGCGGCTATGTCTTTATGCACTAATACCGTATCTAATGCATTACAAGCAGAAGGACGTTGGACCTTGGCATTTTCAATGATCGCCAGTGCATCTTCAACATTAGCAGATGCATCAACAAACGCATGACAAATACCCATACCACCTGTGATCACCGGGATGGTACTCTGCTCTTGGCATAAACGATGTAAACCGGGACCACCGCGTGGGATGATCATGTCGACATATTTATCCATTTTCAATAAAGCAGTCACCAATTCACGATTCGGATCTGCGATCACTTGAATCGAATCTTTTGGTAATTGCGCTTTTTCTAACGCTGTTTGGATCAAATACACCAAAATTAAGTTTGAATGAACGGTTTCTTTACCGCCACGTAAGATCGCGGCATTACCTGTTTTCAAACTTAGCGCCGCAATATCAATCGTCACATTCGGACGCGCTTCATAAATCACGCCCATCACGCCTAATGGAATACGACGTTTTGATAAACGTAAGCCGTTTTCTAATACCTTACCTTCAGACTCAGCGCCCACTGGATCGGGTAAAGCAATCACACCACGCACGTCGGCAATGATCGCAGCCAGTCTTGCTTCTGTTAATAATAGACGGTCTAGCAACGCATCGGTTAAACCGTTGGCTTTACCGGCAGCAATATCTTTCGCATTCTCGACTAAAATCTCTGCTTGGCTATTTTCTAATTCACACGCAATACATTCTAGAGCGTAATTCTTCTGTGCCGTGGTTAACGTTGCTAATTCATAACTCGCAAGCTTGGCTTTTTTTCCTAATTCTTGTAACACGTTATCTTCCTTAAAATAAAACTAAATCATCGCGATGGATGGCAACAGCACCGTAGCCATAACCTAACTTGCTTTCGATATCACACGAATGGCAACCTGCAATTGTTGCAAGCTCATCACTGGTATAACGGCAGATGCCACGCCCAAGTAATTTACCTTGCAGTGATTGTAACTGGATCACATCACCACGTTTAAATGTTGCCGATACTTCGGTAATACCTTTCGGTAATAAACTGCTGCCTTTTTGCGTTACCGCAGTCACGGCACCATCGTCGATAATAACGATACCCGATGGTGGCGGACCTGCTAATATCCATTGTTTACGGCTTTCTAATGGACTGATATGCGAAGGAAATAAGGTACCAACATGCTTGCCGGCAGCAACACGTAACACCACATCTTCAGCAATACCCGCCGCAATCACCACATCAATACCTGATCGGCAAGCAATTTCAGCCGCTTGTATCTTAGTTGCCATACCACCAGTGCCTAGACCGCCGACAGTGCCACCCGCTAATTGACGTATCTCATCATCAATCACATCAACAACTTCAATCAGTTTCGCATCTGGGTTATTACGTGGATCAGCGGTAAACAAGCCTTCTTGATCGGTTAACAGCATTAACGTATCAGCGTTCGCTAAAATAGCCGCAAGTGCCGATAAATTATCATTATCACCCACTTTGATTTCAGCTGTAGCGACCGCATCATTTTCATTAATAATCGGCACAATACGGTTGTCTAATAATGCCCGCATGGTATCGCGCGCATTTAAAAATCGTTCACGATCATCAAGATCTGCACGTGTTAATAACATCTGTCCGACATTGAGGCCGTAGATATTAAACAGGCTCTGCCAAATAAAAATAAGCTGACTTTGACCAACAGCGGCCAACATCTGCTTATTTGCCATGGTGGGGGCTAATTCAGGAGCACCTAAATGTTCACGTCCGGCAGCAATCGCGCCAGACGTTACAACTATAATATCATGCCCTTGCTTGTACAATTTCGCACATTGACGAACCAACTCAACCATGTGGGCACGATCTATTTTTGCCGTGCCACTGGTTAATACACTGGTTCCTAACTTCACCACTATGGTTTTCTTAGCCATTTAACTCATTCTCGTTACTAACTTAATGAGTATTTTGACCTGAGAAGCACTTTTATACAATAGGGGGAAGCTTGATAGACGGGGAAAGTACAGCGAAACACTGCACTTTTATCAGATCTAACGCTGCGTTTATTATCAGACCGAATAATCGGATAGAATTGATGAAAATAACGACATAATCAAGATGCTATGCTGCAGACAAGATCAAGGTCTTTGCCAATATAGAGGACGGTTTTAGGTTAAAGCTCAATTGCTCTGTCAGACAAACAGATAATTTCTCGTAGAATACATTAAGTGATTTTGTGACATCATGTTGCAACGCTTTGGGAATTGGCGTTATGATCCACTCACCGGCTTTATTATACGTGCCAAACTGATATTGATATTCAAACGTATCATCGACTAAATTCATCTCTAGCCACCAACCGTAAAACTCACGTTCATCAGGTTCAATGTTGGCATCAATACAGACACTAAAGCAATCGAAGTAAAAAGAGGTAGGTTGGCAATTATGTTCTCTTAAATAAGGGCCGAGAGCATTTAAAATACGAATACGTTTACGAAAATAAATCAAGTTTGGGTCAGTCGCTATTACCATAATGATTATCTCTTATGTGCTGTTCGTGATGAATTATGCGCTATAAATGATTCACTATAAATGTTGAGGGATAACTATTAAGTATAGTTAACAATAAATGCAGGTCAAATAATACGACTAAAAAACAAGGTTTTTACAGTGTATAATATCGATAAATGCAGTGTCGCGAGTTACGACACTGTTTAATAACGAGAATACAGACTGACCTATAATCTCGGTAGTTTAATTAACCTTGTTTGCAGATTGGTTCTACAAATTCAATCGCCATATCCCAAGGTAACTCAATCCAAGTATCCTGGCTAATAGCAGTCACAAAATCATCAACTAAATGCTCACCCAGTGGCTTCGCATAGACAGTAACAAATTTACCTTTAGGGTACATTAGGCGAATTTTCTTCGCTGTTTCACCACTATCAACTAAATCATCAATAATAATAAAGCCTTCACCATCACCCGGTGCTGATTTTAATACCGTCATATCACGCTGATGATCGTGGTCGTAGCTTGAGATACATACAGTATCAACATGACGTAAGTCTAATTCACGCGCAAGAATGGCTGCAGGTACTAAACCACCACGACTAACCGCAATGATACCTTTCCACTGTGTTGCAGGAAGAAGTTTACGAGCAAGTTTACGCGTATCACGCTGTAAATCATCCCAAGATACTATAAATTTATCACTCATTTAACCAACCTCTATATACACTTAGCGAACGAACTAAGGTATAGCTATATAAAATCATCAACGAAGGGTTTACGTACAAAAAATCAGACTTTGCACACTCAATTTGCAACCCGTAAAGATACCAGTACTTGACCCTTGGGACAAGTTATTAACTGGCAATTACCTCCTATAGAGTATGATAAGGCGACAACTTGTTTACGGTATCGCATAACTATAGATTAACACAGTGGATTTGGAATATTACGCTTTACTATCTCAATAAACTGGAACATCCTTTGTCTCATGCTAAGTATAATGATTAATTCCAACTAAGGAGCTACTGTAGTGGCAAATTTAAGTAATTTAGAACCGCAAGTTGTCTGGAATATTTTTGAGCAAATGTGTGCCCATCCACGTCCTTCAAAGCATGAAGAAAAGGTATCTGCGTGGATCCAACAATTAGCGAAAGATCATAACGTTGAATGTAAAGAAGACAAAGTGGGCAACCTTATCCTACGTAAACCAGCGACCGCTGGTATGGAAGATCGTAAGGGTGTGGTATTACAAGCGCACATGGACATGGTTCCGCAAAAAAATTCTGACACCGAGCATAACTTTATTACTGACCCTATCGATGCCTATGTTGATGGCGAATGGGTAACTGCCCGCGGTACAACACTTGGCGCTGATAATGGTATTGGTTTAGCTGCAAGTCTTGCCGTTATCTTTTCAAACGATATTGAACATGGTCCACTCGAAGTCCTTGTCACTATCGATGAAGAAGCAGGTATGACTGGCGCGTTTGGTCTTGAAGCTGGTTGGCTAGAAGGTGACATCCTCCTAAACACCGATTCAGAAGACGAAGGCGAAGTATACATGGGTTGTGCAGGCGGCATCGATACCACAGTGTCTTTTTCTATCGAACGTGAAGACACGCCGACGGGTCACCAAACATTTGAAGTCTCTATTTCTGGCCTAAAAGGCGGTCACTCAGGTGTTGATATTCACCTTGGTCGCGGTAATGCCAACAAATTACTGGCTCGTCTTTTAAAAGAAGCGGGTCGCGATATGGGTGTTCGCCTTGTTGAGATTAACGGCGGTTCACTACGTAACGCAATTCCACGTGAAGCTTTTGCAGTGATTACGGTTGCGCCAGCACAACGAGAAGAGTTTAAAGCGTGTTTAGAATTCTTTGCTAAAACAATTAAAAAAGAGCTTACAGCGACAGAACCTGATTTCTCAATCTCACTGATCCCAGTTCCAAATGAACCAACAGTGATGACTCAAGATTGCCAGACTCGCCTTATTACTGCACTTAACGGTGTATTCAATGGTGTACTGCGCATGAGTGATGAGATTGAAGGGGTAGTTGAAACATCATCTAACCTTGGTGTAATTCAATCACGCGGTAAAACAGTGCATATTCAATGCTTGATCCGTTCTTTAGCTGACTCTTGCCGTCTTGATGCACAAGAAATGATCGCATCGGTATTTGAACTTGCGGGTGCCGACGTGAAATTTGACGGTGCTTACCCGGGTTGGAAACCAGATACCAGTTCACCAGTGATGCAGATCATGCGTGACGTATATGAAAAAGAGTTTGGTTCTGTACCAAAAATCATGGTTATCCATGCAGGTCTAGAATGTGGTTTATTCAAGACTTCATACCCAACGATGGATATGGCATCATTCGGTCCAACCATTTGCTTCCCACACTCACCTGATGAGAAAGTAAATATCACCACTGTTGATATGTTCTGGAAATACTTACTGGCGATCTTAAAAGCGATCCCAGTTAAGTAAGCTAAAACACGCTATATCGATTGACTCGTTTGCTTTGAGTCTGCGAACCATTATCAAAAAGCCAAGTCTCGTACTTGGCTTTTTTGCAGCTAACATACTAATATAATTTCAATATCATCTTCTTACAAAGTCCATTAACGGTGCACGCCTATGAATGAGATCCTCGAACTGCAGACCAATCAAGTTTCTTTTATCAGTGGATTAATGGCGGGCTTTTCTTTATCCATCGCCGCGCAGATCTTACGTAGCCACCGAAAAAGCATTTATAGCACCATCACCCTGCTTATGTTTACTCTGACCTCCTTGCTATTTGTTGTCGCATTGTATATCGACGTGCGTTTGAGCATTGAAGTGGCCACTATTACTACCTTCTCTGCCCCGGTATTAGAACAAATCAGCCAAGTTCGAGCTATCGGCACCACCTCAGCCAGCATTGCCCTGTTTCTGTTTATTATTGCGATTGGTATGCTCACTTGGTTACAAGGTAAAATAGCCGGGATATGCGGGACACTACTCGCCTTTGTCACGCTCTTGTTAGTCATCATCGCTAAATACAAAATTGATGCTATTGCCCTGTTACTACATCAACAATAGCTACATCAACAATAACAACGTCATCAAACGCGACTCAATAGACAACAGCTGTAGTGCAACGTATCAATTGCATTAATCCCATAGCAGTAATAACAGGTGTATATCCATTGAGGGATGACGCTACGGAGTAATATTTGCTACAATTTAGTTATATAAACAATCCGATGAAAGATAAGCGAGTGATGATGAAAAAAATGGCCATTTTAATAATCAGCCTAGCCAGTTGCTTTTCGACATTTACGACGCAAGCCAGTAGCGCAGGCGACGCGTGGGAAGCCTCTAAAGAAGCGATGGGGGAAGCATGGGATAAAACCAAAGAAGCAACAAATAAAGCCATTGAAGCCGCGAAGGGTAAAACCGATGAGCTATTAGAAGAAAGTGCGGAACACAGCGATGAGTGGTTCGAATCCTTAAAACAAGGTGCAGAATCAGGCTGGGATAAAACCAAGAAAAAAATAGAAGAGTTACAGAAAGAATTAGATGAAGCCAAGAAATCAACAGCAGAAGATGAAAAAGAGCAGAAGCAATCGGCACCTGAAGCAACGCCGATTGATAACGCTATTCCAGAATGGCAAAAAGCTTAGTACTAATACGTTAGCACTAAGCTTTATTAATCAAGATAACGTGATGATGGCATAACGATTAAATACCACTACCACCCACTTCATCACTCTCTTCATGTAAACCACATTCACGCTTGAGACCAAAGAAGCGTGTCTCTTCTTCCGTCATGCCTGGTTGCAGCGGTTGTGACGTATGCACATCACCGACCGAAACATAATTCTGTTCCCACAACGGATGATAACTCAGCCCGTTATCTTGCAGATAATAATGAATATCTTTATTGGTCCAATCAATAATAGGCAAAAATTTAAAACAGCCATTTTGAATAGACAATACCGGTAATGCTTCGCGACTCGATGACTGACTACGACGTAAACCAGAAAACCATACTTGTGCACCCAATTCTTTCAGCGCACGTTTCATTGGTTCAACTTTATTAAGCACATTGTATTGGGTAATGCCCTCAACACCTTGTTCCCACAATTTACCATAACGCGACTCCTGCCAAGCAGCAGACTGCGGCGCGCTATATATCTGTAAATTAAGGCTGAGTTGTTGAGTTAACTCATCAATAAACTGATACGTCTCCGGGAATAAGTACCCGGTATCGGTTAAAATCACCGGAATATCAGCTTTAAACTGCGTTAACAAATGCAAGCACACGGCTGCTTGAATACCAAAGCTCGATGACAATACTAATTTGTCACCCAGCTCAGTAACAGCCCAATCAACACGTTGCTGCGCTGTCATCGCTTCTAGCTGAGCATTAACCACGGTTAAAGCTGCTTTCTGGCCTGCCTTATCTAACGTTAATAATTCATCTAGGTTCAATTTAGCCATGGAAATCTCTCGCCGCAATAATCACAGGTTTAATCACGTCACTGCGCACCACAAAATCACCAAAACGTTCATCAGGTAAGGCATTACTTGCCCATTCTGCAATTAATGTATCAAGGATCGCTAAGATCTCTGCTTCACCAATATTTTCTCGGTACATCTTGTTTAAACGCATGCCGTTATTCTTCGCACCTAAATACATATTGTATTTGCCCGGCCCCTTACCAACAAAGCCAACTTCCGCTAAGAATGGACGACCACAACCATTGGGACAACCGGTCATACGCATCACAAAGTGTTCATCAGGAATGCCGTGTTTTGTTAGCAAACCTTCAACTTTAGTCACCAATGATGGTAAATAACGCTCTGCTTCAGCCATCGCTAACGCACATGTCGGCAGTGCAACACACGCCATTGAGTTCAAGCGTTGCTGACTTATTTCATCTGAATACAGGCCATATAAACGTGCCAGACGTTCGATTTGTTCTTTATCTTGCTCTGCCACACCAGCAATGATTAAGTTTTGGTTGGCGGTCATTCTAAAATCACCTTGGTGGATCTTAGCAATTTCAACTAACCCGGTTTTAATCGGATGGGTTTCGGTATCAATGATACGACCATTTTCAATAAATAGCGTTAAATGCCATTTATTATCAATGCCTTTGATCCAACCAAAGCGATCACCACGAGTGGTAAACTCAATGGCTTTTGGTGTTTCAAATTTAATACCTGAACGTAATTCGACTTCTGCACGGAATTTATCCACACCATGGTCTTCTAGGGTATATTTCAAACGTGCACGTTTACGATCAGTACGGCAGCCCCAATCACGTTGTACCGTTAATACCGCTTTCGCGATTTCAACTGCATCTTCTGGTTTTACAAAACCAAAATCATCCGCTAAACGAGGGAAAGTATTCACATCACCATGGGTTGTCCCCATACCGCCGCCCACTAATATATTGAAACCAGCGAGCTTACCGTTATCACCAATCGCCACAAAGTTTAAATCATTGGCATGAATATCCACGTCGTTGTGTGGTGGAATAGCCACGGCAATCTTAAATTTACGTGGCAAGTAAGTTGGCCCATACATAGGTTCAACTTCATTACTATGCACTTTTTCACCGTCTAGCCATAATTCTGCATAGGCATTGGTGTTTGGTAATAAATCATCACTTAAACGAATAGCCCACGCATAAGCTTCTTGGTGTAATGCAGATTCAACCGGGTTCGGTGTACACATTACATTACGGTTCACATCACCACAGGCGGCAATCGAATCCAAGTTAACCGAGCCTAATGCTTGGATCAATGGCTTCACTTGTGGCTTTAAAATACCATGGTACTGAAATGTTTGACGTGTCGTCAGACGGATACTGCCATAGATAGTTAAGTCACTGGCAATACGATCTATCTCTAACCATTGCTCAGGAGTACAAATACCACCCGGAACACGCGCTCGTAGCATAAAGCTATGACGAGGTTCTAACTTTTGTTTCTGACGCTCGGCACGAATATCACGATCATCTTGCTGATAAAAACCATGAAATTTCGTTAATTGCATATCATCATCTGACAGTCCGCCAGTGATTTGATCTGCTAAGCCTTCAGCAATGGTGCCGCGTAAAAAATTACTTTCTGTTTTAATGCGTTCATTAACCGCTAATTTCTTGTCGCTCATCAGTAAACATCCCTCTGATAACGTTTATTTCGACGTAGTTCAGCAACATACTCTTCTGCTTCGCTACGCGCTAATTTACCTTGCTCTGCTACAATCTCGATCAATGCTTCATTGACATCTTTTGCCATTCTATCGCCGTCACCGCAGACATAAACATGAGCGCCTTGCTCTAACCAGGCATACAGCTCTGCCGCATTTTCACGTAAACGGTCTTGCACATAAACTTTCTCTGCTTGATCGCGTGAGAACGCCACATCCATCTTAGTCAATAGTCCCGATTTCAAGTAGCCCTGCCATTCGGTTTGATACAGGAAATCATCAGTGAAGTGCTGGTTACCAAAGAATAACCAATTATTACCTGCTGCTTCACGTACGTCACGTTCTTGTACAAAGGCACGGAATGGTGCGATCCCGGTACCAGGACCAATCATGATCACAGGTGTGTCATCGTTACTTGGTAGACGGAAGTTATCGTTGTGTTCAACAAAAACCTCAATCTCAGCGCCTTCTTCGAGACGTTGAAGGAAACCAGAAGCACCACCAATACGCTGTTCACCATTTTGCTGATAATCAACCACAGCAACAGTCAAATGCACTTCACCTTCCGCTTCATTAGGACTTGAAGCAATGGAGTAAAGACGTGGCGTTATCTTGCGTAAACCACTAATAAGTTGTTCTGCGGTTAATTTTGCTTTCTTTTCATCAATCACATCTAAGATTTGACGACCATAACAATAGTTACGTAATGCTGCTTTATCATCGAGTAATTTAGCTAATTTCTTCGAACCAGATAGTTCAGCATAAGCTTGAACGAAACTTGGATAACTCTGGGTTAATTCGAAACGATTAATCAGTGCATCGCGTAAAGTTTCAGTTTCATTTGCGACGGTAACCGTTTCTGTACCATCTAATTCCAGTTGGTCTAAAATCGCATCGACAAGCACAGGATCATTCTTAAACCAGATCCCTAACGCATCGCCAGCTTGATAACGAATACCGCTATCATCTAATGCAATTTCAACATGACGAATATCTTTAGCAGAGAAACGCCCAGTGATCTTTTGATTCACTAATAGTTCGGTTTTAAATGGCTTCTTTTTTGTATAGGTATTAGCAACATGATTTGACGCCACAGCAGTAATCGGCACTGCCGTCGTTGCTTCTTCTAGCGTTGCTTTAACTGCGGCAAGAGCCTGTTCGCTCCACGCAGCAACCATATCATCATAATCAACATCACAGTCAGCACGTGCGACAACCGCTTCAGCACCCAGTGCAGCTAAGCGCTCATCAAACTCCAAACCGGTTTGACAATAGAACTCATAACTTGTATCGCCTAATGCGCAGACACTGTATTTAAGCTCTGGTACTTTAGGGGCTTTTTTAGAGGCTAAGAACTCATGGAAAGTAACAGCATCATCTGGCGCTTCGCCCTCACCATTGGTACTCGCGACAATTAGCAAATGCGATTCTGTTTTCAATTCTTTGGCTTTATAATCTGCCATATTCACAAGTCGGGCTGCGATACCTTGCGCTTGCGCTTGCTGATAAAGTTCTTCCGCTACGCCTTTGGCATTACCGGTTTGTGAACCAAATAAAATAGTGACACGTTGAGCAGGTTGAGAAACCGCGCCTTGTGCCTGTACTTGAGTTCCAGATGCTTGGCTTATCCCTGCCAAATACCCACTTACCCACGCGGTTTGCGTTGGTGACAAATCATTAAGTGCTAATTGCAATTGTGATAACTGCGGTCCACTCAACGGACTCGTCAATGATGATAGTTCCTTTAATAGCATATTACGGCTTCCACTGTGCTGAATTAGGTAAAGATTAACGACTGTTAACGATAACCACAAAGAATAAATAATGATTTTTTATTCCTTTTCGTTATATGCAAACTCGCCACCTCGAGTATCCACAACAAATAAAACAAACCTTACCAACAAAGTTAACACCTATCTTTAACATTTATAGTGTAATTCGACATAGTTACATGGCAAAATAGTTATTCCAAAAAACCATTAGCAGGATCATAAAATGGCAACTTATTTACTGACACAGTTAAATGAACAAGGCGTATTAACGTTAACCCTCAATCGATTAGATAAACTCAATGCATTTAACGGTGCGTTTTATACCGAGCTAGCGGAGGCTTTTCGTCAGGCTGATAACAACCCAGCTGTACGTGTGGTGATACTGCGCGGTTCAGAAAGTTGTTTCAGTGCTGGTAATGACATGGCTGATTTCATGAATGGTATGGGCTTCTCTAAAGATCAGCCACTGGTGCAGTATATGCTGGCATTATTACACTTCTCAAAACCAGTAATTGCCGCAGTAGCGGGGCCAGCTATCGGTATTGGTACCACGATGCTCATGCATTGTGACCTCGTGTACCTAGCCGATAACACCGTACTGCGCCTGCCATTTACTGACCTTGCCGCCGTACCAGAATATGCCGCTAGTCTTATATTACCGCGTATTGCCGGTCATCAACGCGCCGCCGAATTGATGTTGCTTGCAGATAAATTTGATGCGCAAACCGCATTAGAAATCGGTCTGGCTAACAAAGTACTTCCCGCTGATGAATTATTTGCAATGGCTGAAAAAAGTGCACTAAAGCTAGCGGCGAAAGCGCCTGCATCGTTACGTAATACCAAAAAACTGATGAAAGCTGAGTTGATTAACCAAATAGAAAAAGTCATCGACGTTGAACTTGAGTACTTCTCAGCAGCACTCGAAAGTGAAGAATCAAAAGAAGCAGTAAGCGCCTTTATGCAAAAGCGTAAACCTGATTTCTCACGATTTAATTAATCATATCTTATATTAAAAAATATTGAATCTACTCACAAGGTTCAGACACAATTATAAATAGGCCACAAAGTAGAACAGAAATAGCGCTTTGTTTTCTGTTCTACTTTACCTATCAAAGTGGTCAGCGCATAATCAAACCTTATACATGTTTATACGCACATAGCGCCATAATGCAGCTAGGCCCGATGAGTGCTAAACTGTGCGATAGCATGTAATTTTATATTTGAAGCGGTAGATAATTATGATAACAAACAGTGATGGCTACGTTCAGCTAATTCATTTTTTAGCTGATAACTTGGCTATTTTTGAACACCATAGCCAGCAAGGCACTTCGACTACAGATACCATTGGTGATATCTTTTCCGAACATATCGCGACGAATACTATGGCTGTGTGTAATCAACATCAACAGCTTACTGAAAAACATCGCTTTGTTATTATTCGTGAAATAGACGCCATAGTGGGTGATTTAGAAGAAGTATTATCCAGTATTTGGAATATCTCACCGAGTCATGAACAAATGGCGTTTATCGAAGAATTTGTTGGTTTAATGAAAAATCTGTTTGATAGTGAAATATCTAAATTAGTGTAAGTAATAACTTAATATAATATTAAGCTAAATAAAAAGCCAGCCCACATAACATGAGCTGGCTTTTGTATTTAGGGTAACGCTAGATTATGCTTTTAGACAACGTTCGCCACGTGCGATACCACAAACACCACTTCGAACTACTTCGACGATCTCTGTCTGTGACGCTATTGTTTTGATGAAGCTATCAAGCTTATCGCTATCACCCGTCAGTTGTACGGTATATAAAGAATCAGTGATATCGACAATTTGACCACGGAAAATATCCGATGTACGCTTCACTTCTGCACGAACAAAACCAGCTGCTTTTACTTTAATTAATAACAGCTCACGTTCAATATGTGCACCTTCGGTAAGATCACTCACTTTTAACACATCAATCAGCTTATTCAATTGCTTCATGATCTGCTCGACAACAGCCCGATCACCGTTTGTAACCAAGGTTAAACGCGAAAGCGTGTCATCATCAGTCGTTGATACAGTCAAAGACTCAATATTGTAACCACGTTGTGAAAACAAACCAACGATGCGTGACAAAGCACCTGATTCATTTTCTGTTAATACTGAAATTATACGTCTCATGAGGTGGTTTTCTCCGTCTTACTTAAATACATATCGTCCATTGCGCCATATTTAATTTGCATCGGATATACATGCTCTTCTGGATCAATAATAATATCCATGAATACAACACGATTTTTATTTTCTTCCGAGAAGCACTCAGCAAAGGCTTTATCAAGATCTTCAGGTTTACTCACCTGAATACCAACGTGATGATAAGCTTCCGCTAATTTAACAAAATCAGGCATAGACTCCATATAAGAGTGAGAATGACGGCCATCATAAAACATTTTCTGCCACTGTTTAACCATGCCTAGCGCACCATTATTCAGGGTAATAATCTTCACCGCAATACCATACTGTAGGCAGGTTGATAGTTCTTGGATGTTCATTTGAATAGAACCATCACCAGAAATACAACATACTACCTTTTCTGGGTTGGCAATTTTAGCGCCCATTGCAGCAGGAAAACCAAAGCCCATGGTACCGAGACCGCCGGAGTTGATCCATTGGCGTGGTTTATCGTACGGGTAGTACAAGGCACCAAACATTTGATGCTGGCCTACATCAGAGGTAATAATCGCTTTACCCTCTGTATGTTTATATAAGCCTTCGATAACCGCTTGCGGTTTAATTGACAACCCGGTTTCATAGCTAAGGCATTTTTTAGTACGCCAGCTATCGATTTGTTTCCACCAAGCTGCACGTTCTTCTTCATTCGCAGTAACATCCAACTCTTCAATAATCTCAAGCATCTGCTCAACAACCACTTCGATAGAACCAACAATAGGAATATCAGCGTGTACGGTTTTAGAGATTGATGTTGGGTCGATATCAACATGAATTATTTTTGCTTCAGGACAGAATTTATCAATGGCATTGGTGACACGATCATCAAAACGTGCGCCTAAACAAATGATAAGATCTGAGTTATGCATGGTTTTGTTCGCTTCAAACGTACCATGCATACCTAACATACCGACATTCTGTGGATGCGTACCTGGGAAGATACCCAGCCCCATCAAGGTATTCGTTACCGGTAGGTTTAACTGTTCTGCAAATTTAAGTACTTGTGTTTCAGCATTCGCAATTACCGCGCCACCACCAACATAAAGTACTGGTTTTTTAGCCGTTGCAATCGCTTTAACGGCCTTACGTACTTGTCCTTTATGACCTGATGTAACAGGGTTATATGAACGCATAGATACGCTTTCAGGGTATTTGTACGGAAATTTAGCTAACGGGTTTTGCGTATCTTTTGGTAAATCGATTACCACAGGTCCAGGACGACCTGTTGACGCGATATAATACGCTTTTTTGATCGCTTCTGGGATCTCAGAAGCTGTTTTACATAAAAAACTGTGTTTTACAACAGGACGAGATACACCCATCATGTCCGTTTCTTGGAATGCATCGTTACCGATCATTGACGTAGGAACCTGACCCGATAAGACAACCAGCGGAATTGAATCCATATACGCGGTAGCAATACCAGTAATACAGTTTGTCGCACCTGGTCCAGATGTAACTAGGACGGTACCAACTTTCCCTGTTGAACGTGCATAACCATCTGCAGCATGTACTGCAGCTTGCTCATGACGTACTAAAAAATGTTCAATTTGACTTGATTCGAATAACGCATCATAAATATCAAGAACAGAGCCACCAGGATAACCGAAGATATGCTCAATACCCTCATCTTCCAGTGAGCGGATTACCATTTCGGCACCAGACAACATTTCCATAAGCAGGCCCTCCCGGCCCATTTCCTAATTCTAGTTTGACAACTGTCGACATTGTAACAAATTAGTTACAAGTTTAAACTTCCCATTGAATTAGATTAACTTTATTTTTATTGGTTTATTTATTAAAATTAACAAAATAAAATCATCTTTAAAAGCAATATGAGAAATTAAATATTAAAAAAATTCATCATCATCACTTAGAACGATATATTTCAACCGGAAATATGAAGGGAACAAAGAGGTGCAGATCAACAACACGTTGATTTAAAATCAAAAAAATATCTTCCACGGTAAGTTGTCCATGTAATAACACACGGCTATTTTAAAATAAACAATTTCTCGAATAACGATATAATTAACTATACTGATGGCTGGTCAATCATTTCAGTCGCAGAATTTTCATTGCGATTCGCCAACCACATATTTAACGTTGATAACGACATGGGTTTTGCGTACCAGTAGCCCTGTACCTTATAACAACCTTGTTTTAGTAAGAATTCTGCTTGCCCTGGGTGCTCAATGCCCTCACCCAGCAACTCTAACTTTAAAGCATCGCCCATAGCACAAATACCCTTCACTATTTTTTGACTACGCTCCGAGTCAACGACACCTTCAATAAAGCTACGGTCCAACTTAATACCATAGAACTTAAATTTATGCAGATAGCTGAATGAAGAATAACCAGTGCCAAAATCATCAATCCATAACTTGATACCTAAATTATTTAATTCGCGTAATACTCGCAAGTTCTCACTATCTGCATTCATTAAGGTGGTTTCAGTTATCTCAAAATGGATCTGGGCTGGGGATAAAGAGTAACTCGCTAAAATACTTCTGACATTATGTACAAAGGCATTATCAGCAAGTTGTTGTGGGGCGATATTGATCGCAATGAAATACTCAGGATTGTTGATCTGTAATAACGCTAAATCACTGCAAACTTGTTTTATGATCCATTGACCTATAGGCACGATAAGACCCGTTTGTTCCGCCACCGGAATAAAGTCATCGGGGGGTACTAAACCACGAACAGGATGATTCCAACGAATTAACGCTTCAAAGCCTAGCTCTTTTTCTGTTGATATATCGATGATAGGTTGATAATAAATTTCAAATTCACCATTGATAATCGCCTGATTAAGTTCTTGCTCAAGATGGACTCGGTATTCCAATTCTCGCATGTACTCAGGTTTAAAAAAAGCCACTCCATGCTTGCCTGACTCTTTGACTTTATACATCGCCATATCCGCTTTTTTCAATAATGAGTCACTGCACGTACCGTGCTCAGGACTAATACTGACACCGATGCTGACACCGATGACGATACTCTCACCAGACAATTCAATTTTACGACGGATATTTTTAAGCAATTGGTTCAAGATAGGCGCGATATCTTCAGCATCTGAAAAATCCATTATTAATATCGCAAATTCATCGCCACCAATACGAAAGATATCTGTTTTATACATGTTAGGTTGCAGTGGGTAACCTAACGACAGTTTAATGCGTTGCGCGATAATAGCGATTACTTGATCGCCGACATTATGACCTAAAGTATCATTGATATCTTTAAAATCGTCGAGATCCAAAATACATAACGCGGTATTACCTTGCCCTTCTGCCATTTTGCTATCGAGCATTTCTAGAAATTTAAATCGATTGGCAAGTCCAGTGCAATTATCTAAATATACCGATAAATCCAGTTCGACAAGTCGCCCTTGCAAGCGGGATAACTCCAAATTAGCTTTTCGCAGATTCTTCCTGTAGTTACTTGTTTTATAAATACAAATAACACCAATAATGCTGACCAGAATAGTAATGATGACGGAAGTAGGCGTTAAGATGATCGTATGGCGAAATGCTAATAAAAAGAACCAGATTGCATCACTCGAAAACGCGAAAAGATAGACGCAAGAAAACAGTGCTAGCGAGCTACCAACCGCAATTAAGGTAAGAACAATTTTGCGCCATTGATGTGAAGTATTCCCGGTATTGAACTTGTCCATAATTAGCACTATCCGTTGTTACCAATCTACTTAATTCATATTCAATTAAGATTAGTGCAGATCAATAACAATGGTGTGAATATTTTACTAGGCTTAGTAATAAATAGAAGAAAGTGCTAGGGCAGTAAAGGTTTACTCAGTCATAAATGTGATCTAGCAATAATAATCCCGTTGTAAGCCACCTTAACAGTGCACAACGGGATGAGTATGCTAGAGGGAAAACTTAAGACTTTATATTTTTTCCTTTTTTAACAGTGCTATACATACTTTCGATCAAGCTACTATAGCGCTGTTGAATCACTTTACGTTTTAACTTAAGCGTTGGTGTTAGCTCACCTTTTTCATTGGTAAACGGTGATGCCACGAGCTTAAATTTCTTCACTTGCTCAAATTTAGCCAGCTCTTTCTGCATCTCTTTAACACGCTCATCAAGTAATTCAACTATCTTAGTATGCTTAAGTAAGTCAACATAGGATTCGTATTTTAGATTCAGTGTTTTAGCATGCTCTTCAATTGCTTCTTGTGCAGGCACAATCAAGGCTGAGGCATATTTTCTGGCATCGGCAAATACGGCGACTTGTTCAATGAAACGATCACGACCTAACGTACCTTCAATTAATTGTGGGGCAATATATTTACCACATTCTGTTTTCATTAAATCTTTCAAACGGTCGGTAATATACAAGTAGCCATTTTCATCAATCGCCCCTGCATCGCCGGTTTTAAGCCATTCACCATCAAAGGTTTTGGCCGTTTCTTCTGGCTTGTTGAAGTAACCGCGCATGACAGTCGGACTTTTAATCAAGATCTCGTTTTCAGCGCCCAGTTTCACTTCAATACCCGGTAACACCGAACCAATCGATCCGAGTTTAAAATCTTTCGAATAACAGCTCACTGTCGCCACAGTTTCTGTCATGCCGTAGCCATATTTAAGGTGGATACCGATTGCTTGGAAAAATAAGTTAACTTCATCATCGAGTTTCGCACCCGAGCAAGGGAAGAAGCGTACATTGCCACCAAATACGGCGCGCAATTTAGTAAATACTAATTTATCAGCGATCGCATGTTGCAGTTGCAATAATGGCGACACAGACGTACCCGCTTGTTGTGCTGCAAAGCGTTTCTTACCAACGCGAACAGCCCAATGAAATAATTTTTTACGTGCTGCCGGGGCATTCTCAACTTTATTCATCATGGTTGTATGGATTTTTTCATACAGACGAGGCACCGCACACATCACAGTAGGCTTGGTATCTGTTAAGGCTTTTTGAATGCGCGCAGGATCTTTCAGGTAAGTATTTTCGGCGCCCCATAACAATGCATTAAACGTCCAAATACGTTCAAACACATGGCTTAACGGTAAGAATGCTAATGAAACATCATTTTCTTCTAAACGCGTTTCGGACTCATTCGCCGCTAATGCAGCTTGAATGTTAGCATAATCAAGCATCACGCCTTTCGGTTCTCCGGTGGTGCCAGAGGTATAAATTAAGGTAATAAGATCATCTGAACTAGCTTGTTTAATACGCTGTGAGAGCGCTATCGATGATGGGCTATTAGGTGTGAACGCTAGCATATCGGCATAAGCAACAACACGAGGATCATCAGGTAAATTAACGGTCGAAGAAAACACAATAAGGGACTGCAGCGATTCACATTTATCAAGTAATGGTAAGGCGAGTTTTAACTCCGCTTTATCACCAATAAACATGCAGGTAATATTGGCATCATTAATTATATATTCAGCTTGTGATGAAGTACTGCTTGGATAAAGTGGTACCGAAACGGCACGACACTGCTGCAGAGCGAGATCGGCAATCGTCCATTCTGGTAGATTATTTGACCAAATACCCACGCTCTCCTGAACTTTAAGTCCACGATTAAGTAAGTTATTTGCCAGACCTTCGATACGTTCACCCATCTGTTTCCAGCTAACGCGATCCCAACCAGTTTTGGTTTTACTCTTCAAGGCTGTTTTATCTTGATACTGCTCAATCCTTGCAAGGATCTGATTTACGAAATGCTGACTCATGTCTAGTTCTCATGTTAATTCGGGCGCAAACAAAACTCGGCTTACACTTGTAAGCCAGAGAGGGTAGCCTGTAAAATTTCATTTGTAAAATAAATGAAGATTTTATAACCTATTTAACACTCAACAATCCAACAATAGCGTCATTTCAGTTATAAATTGGGGGTTTTCGCCACAAATTATAACTTATTTAGTCATTACTCTCGATAATAAGTTAAGTGTCGCTAGTGACTGGCTAAATGCGACCAACTGTCTAATGGTTCATCACAGGCTCTTTCAACTAAAGATATATCAATCCCCATCTCGGTTAATTCTTTCAGTGTTAGGTCATCTGCAAGCTCAGCCACCTCGCCTTGTTCATTTTTAAATAACATATCTCACTCCACGATAAAAAACCTAATTTAAGTGTGGCATAGATCAAAGAAAGGTCTAATTTCTCTATGCAATAAAAGTAATATTACCAGGCTTGCCTTATGTTATGTCTCTGCCAGTAGCTGGGGATAAATCAATTGACAAAAAACAACCAAGCCTGTAATGATTAAGGCATAAAATTAATTTATACATATAGATGGCTAAAACGCATCTATATAACGGCTATTGAAGGATTCATAATGTCAGACCAGGTTATTATTTTTGATACGACCTTGAGGGATGGAGAGCAAGCATTATCTGCAAGCTTAACCGTAAAAGAAAAATTACAAATCGCCTTTGCACTTGAGCGCTTAGGTGTTGATGTAATGGAAGTTGGTTTTCCAATTTCATCACCTGGTGATTTTGAATCCGTGCAGACGATTGCACGTAATATTAAAAATAGTCGTGTTTGCGCCCTTTCTCGCGCGCTTGAAAAAGATATTGATGCTGCTGCCCAAGCGCTTTCAGTTGCTAAAGACTTCCGTATTCATACCTTTATTTCAACCTCTGATATTCATGTTAAAAGTAAACTAAAACGTAGCTTTGACGATGTCCTCAATATGGGTCGCCACGCCATTAAACATGCACGTCGCTATACTGATGACGTTGAGTTTTCTTGTGAAGATGCCGGCCGTACCCCAATCGATAATCTATGTCGTATGGTTGAAGAAGCCATTAAAGCCGGTGCAACAACGATTAACATTCCAGATACCGTTGGTTATACCGTGCCATCGCAATTCGGCGGCATCATCACCGACTTATTCAATCGCGTGCCAAATATTGATAAAGCCGTGATCTCGGTACATTGTCATGATGACCTTGGCTTATCGGTTGCGAACTCCATTGCTGCCATACAGCAAGGTGCTCGTCAAATCGAATGTACCATCAATGGTATTGGTGAACGCGCAGGTAACTGTTCATTAGAAGAAATAGCCATGATCTTGCACACACGCCAAGATTTATTAGGTAAAACCACCAATATTAACGCACAAGAAATTTACCGAACCAGCCAGCTAGTCAGTCAACTCTGCAACATGCCAGTACAGGCTAATAAAGCGATTGTGGGTGCTAACGCATTTTCACATTCCTCAGGTATTCATCAGGATGGCGTACTGAAAGCAAAAAATACTTACGAAATTATTACCCCAGAAAGTATTGGTCTAACGCAAAACAAGTTAAATCTGACCTCACGTTCTGGTCGTCATGTGATCAAACATCGTATGGCAGAGCTGGGTTATACCGACAATGATTATAATCTTGAAGAGCTGTATGAAAGCTTCTTACAACTTGCAGATAAAAAAGGTCAAGTATTCGATTATGACCTTGAAGCATTAATCTTCTTTAATAATTTGCACGAAGATGAAGCACATTTTAAATTAGATTATCTCAGTGTTCAGTCCGGTTCTGGCGTGAAAGCAACCGCAACAATTAGCTTAATTTCACAATTAGAAACAACGGGTGAATCTCGTACAGATACTGAAGCGGCGATAGGTAATGGTCCAGTTGATGCGGTTTATAAATGTTTAAGCCGTATTTCTGGCTTCGATATCGATATTGCCGATTATCACATCACTGCAAAAGGTGAAGGTAAAGACGCACTGGGTCAAGTCGATATTGTCGCAACGTATGAAGGCCGTAAGTTCCACGGTATCGGCTTAGCAACCGATATCATCGAATCGTCGGCGCTGGCTTATATCCACGTAATGAATAATATCCATCGCGCCAACGCGGTAGAACAACAGAAACTTAAAAAACAAAATCAATAATATAGAAAAGGCGGCTAAGGATGACTGTAACAAAACACAATATTGCTGTATTACCAGGTGATGGTATCGGTCCAGAAGTAATGGCGGAAGCAATTAAAGTACTTGCTGCTGTACAAAGTAAATTTAATTTAGAATTTACCTATGACTTCAATGATGTTGGTGGTATTGCGATCGATAACCACGGTACACCATTACCAACAAGCACACTAACGGCGTGTGAAAATTCAGATGCGATCTTATTTGGCTCTGTCGGTGGCCCAAAATGGGAAGGACTACCGCCACAAGAACAGCCTGAACGAGGCGCATTATTACCATTACGTGGGCATTTCAAACTATTTTGTAATCTACGTCCAGCTAAAATTTATGCTGGTTTAGAAAAATTTTCACCTCTGCGTGAAGACATCTCAAGCAATGGTTTTGACGTTGTTGTCGTGCGTGAATTAACTGGCGGCATCTACTTCGGCTTACCAAAAGGTAATAAAGGCGAAGGCGCTGACGAAACTGGTTTTGATACCATGCTTTATAGCCGTGCTGAAGTTGAACGTATTGCTCGTATTGCCTTTGAAGCGGCAAAACTACGCGGTAAAAAAGTAACGTCGGTTGATAAAGCTAACGTACTCGCGACCTCTGTATTATGGCGTAAAGTGGTCATTGAAATTGCCCAAGAATACCCAGAAGTTGAACTAGAACATATCTATGTCGACAACGCAGCAATGCAGTTAATCAAAGATCCATCGCAATTTGATGTGCTGCTTTGTGGCAACTTATTCGGCGATATCATTTCTGATGAATGTGCAATGATCACTGGCTCTATGGGCATGTTGCCATCAGCAAGTATGAACGATTCTGACTTTGGTTTGTACGAACCAGCAGGTGGTTCAGCACCCGATATCGCAGGTAAAGGTATTGCCAATCCAATTGCTCAGATCTTATCTGCTGCAATGATGTTACGTTATTCACTAAAACAAGAAGAAGCTGCACAAGCGATTGAACAAGCAGTTTCATTTGTATTAGAAGAAGGTTATGCGACTGGCGATCTACACAGTGCTGCGAATGCGAAACCAGTGCAAAACACAGCACAAATGGGTGATTTAATTGCCGCTAAAGTTGGCGCTTAATTAGCACCACATTAACCATGCCGTTTATACTTTTCTATACATGTCTTCGATTAAAGTAACCGGTTATAACAACAAGGCCGATAGTGAAAATACACTATCGGCCTTTTTATTGGCTCGTAATTACATCTCGTTGAATTGATGGCTCGAAGATAAATCACCAAGACTAAGTCAAACTGGTAAATTCGACCCCTATTTGATAATTATCACCACAATTATCAATACGAGTTATCTTTGCTTCGGCTTGTAACGGTGGGACGCGGGTATCGCCAGTTGGTAGAAAAATACTCACGCTATCGTTTAAAGAAAAATAATTTTCAGATATATCTAACGACATGCCACTCGCGCTTAAATCACGACAGATAGCAGTAATATTACGCTCTTCATCCGTCACCTGCACCGGTGAATCGATTAACATTCGGTGATAACTACGTCGTTCCAAATTAGCTTTTAGCACATCAATATCCCTCTTATGACTCTAATTTATAAATGTTGATTAGTTAATTTATAAATGCTGAAAAAGTATAAATCATTCAAATATCTAAATGATCCGTTTCTTTTTTGAGTATAGTCATCATTTATTCACTCGGGATAGAGTAAGGTGAATAATGCGACCTCAACAACTATTTCACTAGTCATTTAGCCACTATCTACTCGCAATCCAACATGCCTTTATCCACAATAAAATCGATGATCTGCTGCAAGCCGATGTGCTTTTTCATATTAGTGAACACATACGGTTTATCACCACGCATACGCTTAGTATCTTGCTCCATGACCTCCAGCGAGGCGCCAACATAAGGGGCTAAATCAATTTTGTTAATGATTAACAGATCAGAACGCGTGATGCCTGGTCCGCCTTTACGGGGGATCTTTTCACCTTCGGCAACATCAATCACGTAAATAGTTAAATCGGCTAATTCAGGACTAAAAGTCGCACTTAAATTATCACCGCCACTTTCGATGAATACTATATCGAGAGTTTTGTGCAATTTAGCTAATTCCTCAACCGCCGCTAGATTCATTGATGCGTCTTCACGAATAGCGGTATGTGGGCAACCGCCCGTTTCCACCCCGATAATACGGTCGGCATCTAGTGCGCCGGCACGGGTTAAGATCTTGGCGTCTTCTTGAGTATAAATATCATTGGTGACAACCGCGATATTATAGGTATCACGGATGCTTTTACATAATACTTCTAATAATGCTGTTTTTCCTGAGCCTACTGGGCCACCGACGCCAATGCGTAATGGTTGTTTAAATTCTGTCATTGCAAATCCTTATGAGCGAAACAATCGCGTATATTGATGTTCATGTCGGCAGCTCGCCATCACCTGAGCGGGGGTAAAGCTGCCAATGTTTTGATCGTCGGTTGCTAATGCTTGTTGCACAGCGGCAGGTATCGACCCTGCTAACTTCATTAATAATTGCTGGCCATCACTTTGCCCCAATGGCACTAATTTAATGCCAACAACGAGAGTATTCTCTAACCAGCTCCAGAGATAACCACCCAGCATTTTTTCTAATGGAATTGCCCACTGATTAACAGCCAATGCAAACGCGGCCAGTTGTGTCGTTTCAACCATCTTAGCCAGTTCACTATCGTCCAATGATATGCCTAACCTTGGCAATAGACGCACAAAAGCTAAACCACGCTGACGCTCTTCTAAACGCATCTCTTTGGTTTCTCTGCTCGCCGCTAAATAATCACACCAGCGCTGCGCCTGCAGATGATCCTTGTTGGCTAAACAGGTCTGTAAACGAATAATAATCGGCAACTCGAGACTGGCTAAACTTTCAAACATTTGCCCAGATAACCAATTTTCTAACGTAGCAACATTCGTCACCCAACCTTTCTCAATGGCCCACTCAAGCCCTTGTGAGTAAGTAAACCCACCCACTGGGAGCGAAGGACTAATCAACTGATATAGCTTTAATTCAGCTAACATATTATCCATACTGATTACCTATTCATTGGGGCAAGGACTCATGTTCATGCGGGTGCACATACGCTTCTTCACTACCATGTGAATGACCACCTGTGGTGCCACCATAAGCACCCGGTTCAGGTTGGAATGACGCATCTTCAACCGTTACCTCTAAGCCTAAACCGATCAGCATGTCATCTAATACATGATCATGTAGGAAGCGACACCAGCCCGCTTCAACTTGTAATGGCACATGTCGATTACCCAAGTGATAACACCCGCGTGCAAATAAGGTTGGGTCATCACAGCGGGCCGTTGATACCCGTTCTTTCGCGGCAATGACTTCGACAACAAAATCATCGTCAGTGGTTAATTGCGTGCCATGCTCTAATAGCTTGCCACGTGGTAAAAACAACCCCGCATCACGACCATCTTCAAGTTGTACTTTAAGACGGCTCTTGGTGCGCTGTAACATGGTCAAACACACATAAGCATCAACATTATTGGCTGCTACGGTTAATATTTGCGTTAATTTGATCATCAATATTCCTTTATTATAAAAATTATGTAGACCAGATCCGTGGCGCATCAGGCGTACAACCAAGCCAAGCTTCCCTCACCGCAGACCAGACCTGAACAAAACTCGCCATCATCGGCTCGGTATGTTGCCCCAGCGCCCTAACGACTAATAACCCCTCTAACTCACTGGCACCAAGCAACACCCGATCGCCGAAACGTGCTTGCTGTTCATCGATAATTTGATTAATTCGGCTCACCAACGCATCATCCACCGGGCTAATATACAAACTGCCCGTCATTGGATAACCGTGTAACACGGCTGCGTATTCCAGCTGGGTTTTATTCTGTAATCGCAAACTTTCAGCCAACAGTAATTTACCGTCTCGGAAGATATGTGTCTGACCTAAAATCTGCCCATGGGTAAATTCTTCATCCAATACCGGACGACCAAAGCACTGCATTTCCCAACCGATAAAACGGGCATTACCTGCTAGTTTCACCTCGGTAATAAGCTTAACTTCAGCACCGGGGAAAAAGATATTTTCCATCGGCAGCCATTCTAAAAAAGCACCGTCAGCGACAGCTAATTCCTGAGACTGCCACGCTGTATCGCCGTTACTTCGATAGAATTTGGTCGCACCAGGCGTGGTTAATAACGCATGCGCGGCTGAATCGACATGAATATCAAAGCGGAGTTGATCACCACCAACAACGCCTCCGGGCGGATGCAATAGATAGGTATGGCAAGTTTCGCCTTCTGGGAAAAAGGTTTTCTGCACGGCCAAAGGACCAACTTGCTGACGTTCAAGCAGACGGGTTTTACCGCCTTTCACACCATATTTCAGCCGGATCTCAGCGCGCCAGCCCTGATCACCCTCAGGGCGAGAAAAACGCATAGTCGATGGAATACTCATCGGTTTAAGCGCCGAGGAAGGCAACTAATACTCCGCTTAAACCCAGCGATGGACTTAGCCATTTCGCACTGACTTGACGGCCAATCACAGCACCAAGCGTTAATAACGCTGCGGCACTGATTAACATCCCCGGAACAAACTGTACTAACTGCGCAGCGGGTGCTTCAACACCGTGCGCCCAACCATGAAACAACACCATGACCACTGCCGCACTGGATAATAAATTAACCTTTGTTTCGACTTGCTGGCTTTGTTTCCAAACTGCAACCGCAACAATAAATACCGATGCTAGAATTAAGCTTTCCATGCCGGTGATCAACCCAGTTAATGCACCAAAACCAGTACCGATTAACATAGTGACTAACGCGCCAACAATAATACTCACTTGTTTACCTTTCATTTGCGCCGCTAAAAAGCCTACACCTAATAGCATGATCAAATGATCCAATCCCGTTAATGGATGCAATAACCCATTGGCAAATGTGCTCGCCATGAAGTTTTCAGTGCCGGTATGCGCCAGTGCAGAACCAGAAAATACCACGGTTGCTATAGCCGTTGCTCGTGCAGCTAAAGAAATGACTTTTTTGGAGACTATCTGTTTTGGTACTATTTGTTCTGAGACTACTTGTTTTAAAAATATAGATTTAAACATTATTTTTTCCTTAAAATAATTTACAACAAAATTTATATGTGGAAAGACTGACGATACCGACGCACTAAAATAGAAAATAACGCTGCGCCATAGGGAGAATACTAGCAGGCTCGCACACTAACAACTCGCCATTGGCACGTACTTGGTAGGTTTGGGAGTCCACTTCAATGGTCGGTAACCAATCGTTTAATACCATGTCTGATTTTCGTAACTGGCGGCAATCTTTAACAACGCCAATCAGACTATTAAGCTGTAACTGCTCGGGAATACCATCTTTTTTCGCTTGCTGAGAAACAAACAACATAGAGGTATTCTGCGACGCGCGACCAAAACTACCAAACATAGGACGATAGTGAACTGGCTGTGGCGTTGGAATAGATCCATTCGGATCGCCCATCGGCGCAGATGCGATCATGCCACCTTTGATAATTAAACTGGGCTTAACACCAAAAAATGCCGGTTTCCACAACACCAAATCGGCCAATTTACCCACTTCAACAGAACCGACCTCATGACTAATACCATGCGTGATGGCAGGGTTAATGGTGTACTTAGCCACATAACGCTTGATGCGGAAATTGTCATGATGTGGGGGATCTTGCGGCAGGCTGCCACGCTGAACTTTCATCTTATGGGCGGTTTGCCAAGTACGTGAGATCACTTCACCCACGCGTCCCATTGCTTGTGAATCTGAGGCGATCATCGAAAATGCGCCCAGATCATGCAAAATGTCTTCTGCTGCAATCGTTTCACGACGAATACGCGACTCTGCAAAGGCCACATCTTCGGCAATAGACGGTGATAAATGATGACATACCATCAACATATCTAAATGTTCGTCAATTGTGTTCACCGTATAAGGGCGGGTAGGATTGGTCGATGACGGTAAGATGTTGGATTCACCACAAGCACGAATAATATCTGGCGCATGACCGCCACCAGCACCTTCGGTATGGTAAGTATGAATAACACGATCGCCAATAGCATCTAAAGTGGATTCGACAAAGCCAGACTCATTTAAAGTATCGGTATGGATCGCCACTTGCACATCTGTTTCATCTGCAACCGTTAGACAGTTATCAATAGACGCCGGTGTCGTGCCCCAGTCTTCATGCAGTTTTAGGCCTATAGCCCCCGCTGCAATTTGTTCATGCAAAGGCGCTGGCACACTGGCATTACCTTTCCCTAACAAACCAAAATTCATTGGGAAGTGATCAAGTGACTCCAACATGCGGTGAATATTCCATGGCCCTGGCGTACACGTTGTGGCATTGGTGCCCGTCGCAGGCCCAGTTCCGCCACCGATCATAGTGGTTATACCCGAGGTTAGCGCTTCATCAATTTGTTGTGGGCAAATAAAATGAATATGTGAATCAACGCCACCAGCAGTAATAATCGACCCTTCTGCGGCGATGATCTCGGTACCAGGACCAATAATAATATCAACGCCAGACTGTACGTCTGGATTACCGGCTTTGCCTATGCCGATAATACGGCCATTTTTAACGCCGATATCCGCCTTAACAATGCCCCAATGATCGAGAATAACCGCATTGGTGATCACTAAATCAGGGGTGTATTTCGAGGTGAGCTGACTTTGACCTTGGCCATCACGAATAACCTTGCCACCGCCAAACTTAACTTCATCACCATAGCGGGTATAGTCATGCTCAACTTCTAACCACAGTTCTGTATCCGCTAATCGCAGTCTATCGCCTGTCGTTGGCCCAAACATTTCAGCGTAGGCTTGTCTTGAAAGCTTTGCCATCTATTTACCCTCATCCTTGTTCGTCGAACCATCCTTACTTTGCGGCTCATTCTTACTTTTAAGATCATTAACGCTGCCCATGACCTTGCCCTGAAAACCGTAAATCATGCGATTGCCACCAAAAGCAACTAATTCAACAGTACGGCTTTGTCCGGGTTCAAAACGGATCGCAGTACCCGCGGCAATATTAAGTCGAAAACCTAACGTCACGTCACGATCAAAAGTCAGCGCATCATTGGCTTCATAAAAATGGTAATGCGAACCAATCTGAATAGGGCGATCGCCAACGTTCGCCACCGAAATAGATACAGTAGGCATATCAGGATTTAGGGTTATGTGACCACTAGCGACTCTCATTTCGCCTGGGATCATACCTGTTCCGGTCTGTGTTTTATTCACCATAACAGTCCCTATATGATTGGTTCGTGAACGGTGACAAGCTTGGTACCATCAGGAAACATAGCTTCGACTTGCACATCAGAGATCATCTCAGGCACACCTTCCATCACTTGTTCCGCTGTTAACACTGTCCTGCCAAATGTCATTAATTCCGCCACGGTACGGCCATCACGTGCGCCTTCCATAATCGCAGCGCTAATAAGGGCAATAGATTCTGGATAATTCAACTTAACACCACGCGCCAATCGACGCTCAGCCACTAAAGCCGCCGTAAACAACAATAATTTATCTTTCTCTCTCGGCGTTAATTCCATTTATGTCTCCGTTAGTATTAGATTACCAATGCTTTTTTGTATTTTTAGATTGTTTACACTACTGTGACATAGTTGTTAACTATTTAACACATACTTTACACGGTTAGATATTCTTGAATTAAATCATCGGTTAACATCGCCATCTCCCCCTTCGCGACGACACGGCCTCGGTCGAGTAAACAAAAGTTATCACCCACCTTTCTGGCAAAAGGTAATTTCTGTTCGACCAATAACACCGTTAAGCCAAGCTCTTGATTTAGTTTGCGAATAATGTCGCCAATTTCTTGCACTATGTTAGGTTGGATCCCCTCTGTCGGTTCATCGAGGATCAGCAATTGCGGGTTAATCACCAACGCGCGACCTATGGCTAATTGTTGCTGCTGACCACCAGATAAATCGCCACCGCGACGATGCAACATTTCTTTTAACACCGGAAACAGCTGATAAATGAATTCTGGGATCTTACGGTCACCCTTGGCGCGAATGGGTAACCCTATCTGTAAATTTTCCTCCACGGTGAGCGATGAGAATATTTGTCGTCCTTGTGGTACGTAGCCCACCCCATGACGGGCACGACTTTCCGCTCTCAATGGCGCCATATCTTTACCTTGTAATAAGATCTCACCACTTTTAACCGGTAATAACCCCATCACACATTGCAGTAAGGTTGTTTTACCCACCCCATTACGACCCATTAACACCGTACATTTACCCTTTGGGATGTACATATCCAGGTCCCACAAGGTATGGCTTTCACCATAAAACTGATTAACACCTTTAATCGATAACATGGCTACTCTCCTAGATAAACTTGTTTAACTTTGGCGTTATTTTGAATGTCAGTCATCGACCCTTCCGCTAATATACTGCCTTGATGTAATACCGAAACCGTACTGGCAATAGAGCGAACAAAATCCATATCATGTTCAACCACAACCACTGAGTGATCACCCGCTAATGACGTCAGTAATTCTGCAGTACGATCCATCTCTTGGTGCGTCATCCCGGCAACAGGTTCATCGACTAACAGCAGTTTTGGTTTTTGCATTAACAACATACCAATTTCCAGCCATTGCTTTTGCCCGTGAGATAAACTGCCCGCATCCATTGCCGCTTGTTCTTGCAAGCCAATCAAGACTAATACCCGTTCAATTTCATCACGCTGTTCACCACTTAATTTGGCACGGAATACCGACCAAACGCTGCGCGTACCCGCCATTGATAACTCTAAATTCTGCCATACCGATAAACATTCAAATACTGTTGGTTTCTGGAATTTACGCCCCACCCCAGCATTGGCAATTTGCGCTTCATCCATCGTCAATAAATTAAGCTTTGAGCCTAACCAGACTTGCCCCGTATCAGGCTTGGTTTTACCGGTAATAATATCCATCATGGTAGTTTTACCCGCTCCATTAGGACCAATGATGCAACGTAACTCGCCTTCTTTGATGTATAAGTTAAGATCGTTAATCGCTTTGAAACCATCAAAAGACACGGATACGCCTTCTAAATACAACAGAATATTATGGCGGGTATCAATCAGTGGATTATGCGGCGGTTTCAAAAATTCAAATACCTGATCACGACGCGCAAACTGACTGACATTATCGCGAATCTTTTTGGCTAACGGCGCGGTAAACCCTTGCTCATTCACTAGTGGGCTAGCGGCGATCTGCTGGTCAGTAAATTGTGAAGTTAAAACCGATGCGCTATTCACCTGCCCATCCAATTCTGCATCCAATTGCTTAGGATCACTCATCAGGTATTCTCCTTCGTCGCCAAGTTTTTGTTACGGATTTTTAGATCAGTAAACCAACCTGTCACCCCTTTTGGTAAAAACAACGTCGCTAAGACAAACAAACTACCCAGGGCAAATAACCACACTTCCGGTAACTCAATCGTGAACCAACTTTTGGCATAATTAATTAACAACGCCCCAATGATCGCACCAAATAAAGTGGCGCGACCGCCAAGTGCAACCCAAACCACAATCTCAATCGAGTTAAGCGGTGAGAACTCCCCAGGATTAATGATACCGACTTGCGGCACATATAACGCACCTGCAATACCCGCGAGCATGGCTGATAAAATAAAGATCCCCAGTTTAAAGTTAGCCACGTTATAACCAATAAAACGTACCCGAGGTTCGGCATCGCGTATGGCCACAGCCACTTTACCTAAACGACTTGAAACCACTTTACGACAAGTCAGGTAACCCAAAATCAACGCGACCACCGACGCCATAAACAAGCTCACCTTCGTGGTGTCTGCTTGCAAGCTAAAACCAAGAATATCTTTAAAATCGGTCAAACCATTGTTCCCGCCAAAACCCATTTCATTACGGAAAAATGCCAGCATGAGGGCAAACGTTAAGGCTTGAGTCATGATCGAAAAATACACCCCAGACACACGCGCTCGAAATGACAAGAAACCAAATACCAAAGCCAGTGTTGCCGGTACTAATACCACCATCAAACAAGCAAACCAGAACATGTCAAAACCTTGCCAAAACCACGGCAGTTCTTGCCAATCTAAGAACACCATAAAGTCAGGTAACTCAGGATGACCATACACCCCCCGATCGCCGATTTGGCGCATCAGGTACATGCCCATGGCATAACCACCTAAGGCAAAAAATGCCCCGTGACCTAAGGTTAAAATACCTAAATAACCCCAGACTAAATCCACTGACATTGCCAATAACGCATAAGTTAAATATTTACCTAACAAGGTAATAGTGTACGTTTCGATATGCAGAAAATGGCCTTGTGGCACCAGTAAATTAAGTGCGGGTACCAAAATTAACAGCGTCGTCAGTAGCAGCATTAATAGCTGGCCACCACGGTCTGTTTTTAACATTGAATTAGCGAATAGCGCTTGTAACATGGGTTATTCCTCGGCCGCACGACCACGTTGTGGAAAGAGTCCACGCGGGCGTTTTTGAATAAATAGGATAATGAATACCAGTACGATGATCTTAGCGAGTACCGCACCAGCCCAAGGTTCTAACAACTTGTTAAATAGACCTAAAGTTAAACCAGCAACCAAGGTACCCCACAGATTACCAACCCCACCAAATACCACGACCATAAACGAATCAATAATATAGCTCTGGCCCATATTCGGTCCGACATTGGTTAATTGCGACAAGGCAACACCCGCAATACCAGCTACACCGGCACCTAAACCAAAGGTCATGGCATCAACCCACTCCGAACGTACACCCATTGCCCGAGCCATCGAACGATTTTGTGATACCGCACGCACTTGTAAACCCAGTGGTGTTTTCTTTAATACAAAAATAAGTGTACAGAACACTAATAAACAGAAAATAATGATATAGAGGCGGTTATAAGTCAGTGCCAACATGGGATTAAACTCCAACATGCCGCTCATCCAATCGGGTGTCGATACCGAGCGGTTCAATGGCGAGAACACACTGCGGACTGCTTGCTGCAAGATAAGACTGATGCCAAAGGTGGCAAGTAAGGTTTCCAATGGACGGCCATAGAGAAAGCGGATCACCCCACGCTCAATGGCAATGCCTACTAAACCCGACACAAGAAAGGCCGCAGGGATCGAGAGTACTAACGATAAACCAATATTGTCCGGCATTAATTGCTGCATAACGTAAGTAGTATAAGCACCGAGCATGATCAGCTCACCATGCGCCATATTAATCACCCCCATCACCCCAAAGGTAATCGCCAGACCCAGACCCGCTAATGCCAACACCGAACCGAGACTCAAGCCAAAATACAAAGTTTCAAGGGTTGAATAGACTTTTTGACTTTGCGCATAACTGTCTAAGCCTCGTTGCGCGGCCTGACGTAAGTCATCATCAGCAGTGGTATTGACGATATTGTCCAGCGCACTAAACGCGGTCGGCTCTATCGAGTCTGCCAATAAATGAACGGCGGCTAACAATTCAGTTTTGTCTTCTGATATCGCTGCGGTGCCTATGGCTAGCGCGAGTGTTAATGACGTTTTATTTTGCTCAACATCTTCAACAGCTAAGCGTTGACGCAATAAGGCTTGGATCGCAGGATCAACATTGCCCAATAAATCGTCTATTGCTTGCTCACGTAACGCGGCATCACTCGACATTAAGTCTAATTTGGCGATACCTAAGCGAATGCTTTTACGTAATTTATTGTTAAGAGCTACTTTCTTGAAGTCGCGTTTTTGGCAATAACAACAGATTCTGTCAAGCCTTTCGCTGGCGCATCGGTATCGACGCTAGCCTCAGCATCAAAGGTAAATGTCGACGTTAACTTAATTGCTAATTGGCCAGTGGCATGATCAGCAATGAGAAATAAGGATTTTTGTTTTTTATGATAGAAAATACGACCTGAAAGTAAGTCGTTAAATAACTGTTTCGCTTGAGATGGACTTGGATATGCCTTTTGACTTAACCAATTTACCGCCGCTATTTTATTATCAAAGTTACGTTGAGAAAACTGTATCTCTACGTCTGAAAATGAATTAACCGCCGCCGCAGCCCAACTCTTATTTACTGTACATAGCGATAATAAAAATATCAGCGCGGTAAAGCATAAAGTCGATGATGGCGATAATACACGGGCATATTTGTTCATAACCTTCCCTGTCAATGAGGATAACTTGCCATTCAAAGTAACCAGCGCTTATAACTGGTTACCTTGTACTTAAATACTAATCAGTCGTTACTTTGACGAGCCCGTACACTTGCCTGTATCCACATTAAAACTACCGCACGACAAAGGTGCTAACCAGCTAGAATACAAGGGTTTTGAACTCGGTAAATAATCAGACCAAGCATCACCGGCTACCACACCCGTGGTTTCCCACACTGTTTCAAACTGGCCATTATCTTGAATTTCGCCCAGTAATACTGGTTTAGTGATGTGATGATTCGGCATCATAGTCGCGTAACCACCAGTTAAGTTAGGTACTGTCACCCCAATAATGGCATCTTGAACAGCTCTAGCATCCGTTGTACCCGCTTTCTCAACCGCTTTAGCCCACATCTTAAAGCCGATGTAACTGGCTTCCATTGGATCATTGGTTACGCGATTTTCGTCTTTGGTAAATTTCTGCCACGTTGCAATAAATTCGTCATTAGCTTCTGTTTCAACACTCATGAAATAGTTCCATGCCGCTAAATGCCCCACCAACGCCGAGGTATCCATACCCGATAGTTCTTCTTCACCTACCGAGAACGCCACCACAGGAATGTCTTCTGCAGATACTCCTTGTGAACCTAATTCTTTATAGAAAGGCACATTGGCGTCACCATTAATGGTCGAGACAACCGCGGTTTTTTTGCCTTTAGCGCCAAATTTCTTGATGTCAGAAACAATGGATTGCCAATCAGAATGACCGAATGGGGTATAATTGATCATGATATCGCTGTCTGCTACACCTTGAGATTTAAGGTATGCCACTAATATTTTATTGGTGGTACGTGGATAGACGTAATCGGTACCTGCTAGCACCCAGCGTTTGACATCCATTTCATTCATCAGGTAATCAACAGCAGGGATCGCTTGTTGGTTTGGCGCAGCACCGGTATAAAATACGTTTTTAGACGACTCTTCACCTTCATACTGCACGGGGTAAAATAACAAACCATTAAGTTCTTCAAACACAGGTAACATAGATTTACGTGATACTGATGTCCAACCACCAAATACCACATCTACTTTCTCTTTCTCAATTAACTCACGGGCTTTTTCAGCAAACAGTGGCCAGTTTGACGCAGGATCAACCACCACCGCTTCGAGTTGCTTACCTAATAGCCCACCTTGTTTGTTCTGCTCTTCAATCATCATTAAGATAGTATCTTTTAATGTGGTTTCACTAATAGCCATCGTGCCTGAGAGTGAGTGCAATACGCCGACTTTAATGCTGTCTTCTGCCGCGATAGCGCTAAATGAAGCAACACCCAATGTGAGTGCGACAATTGCTGCTAGGTGAGAAAATTTAGATTTGTTAAGTGTAAACATGATTTAACTTCCTTATTATGAACCTAACTCTAAATAGGCAATCGTTATGCCAGTTCATAATCAGGTAGAAACAGAGAACATAAATACATAGTTAAAACAAGGATTTAAAACTGACCTTGAAGTTATAAAATAAAATGACCCACAAAATAATGTCAGTTATTGGTGCAAATGAATTTATGCATGCACCACTAAAGGGATAATTAAATTTCGACCAATCGCGTTATTCCGACTAGCACTTTAGAACAAATAAAAATACAATGGACGCTCACTCATCGGGGTGCTGCTCGACTTTTTGTTAAAGAGTCACAGTGGCTGAGATAACACCCGTAATAACTTGAACCAGATAATGCTGGCATAGGAATGAGATTCGACTAACTGAGTCATAAGTTCTATGCTTCACATTCTAGGAGTATCCGTGAAGCACACGATCAAAAAACTAGCACTTTGCACTGCCCTACTTTTACCTTCGCTGTCATTACAAGTCGCTAACGCAGCTGACAAACCCGTATTAAATGTTTATACCTACGATTCATTTGCATCCGATTGGGGCCCAGGTCCAAAAATAAAAACCGCGTTTGAAGCCGAGTGTAATTGCGAACTTAATTTAGTCGCACTCGAAGATGGGGTCAGTATTCTGAATCGTGTGAAACTCGAAGGTAAATATACGAAAGCAGACGTGCTATTAGGATTAGACAACAACCTGATGGCTGAAGCAGTAAAAACCAACCTGCTTGCACCTCATCAGCAAGATACCAGTAATTTATCACTGCCAAACGAATGGACGAATAAGTACTTTGTTCCATTCGATTATGGTCACTTTGCATTTATCTATGACAGTGAAAAACTGGCCAATCCACCAGCGAGTTTAGCTGAATTAGTTGAACGTAAAGACCTGAGCATTATCTATCAAGATCCACGTACCAGCACACCGGGTCTTGGCTTTATGTTATGGGTAAAAGCAGTCTATGGTGATAAAGCACCACAAGCATGGCAACAAATTGCAGCTAAAACCGTCACCATAACTAAGGGCTGGAGCCAAGCTTACGGCATGTTCTTAAAAGGCGAAGCGGACATGGTATTAAGCTATACCACATCACCGGCATACCACATGATCGCAGAGAAAGAATTCAAATATAAAGCAGCTGAATTCAGTGAAGGTCACTATCAACAAACAGAAGTGGTTGCGCGTTTAAAAGATGCAGCGAATCCTGAGTTAGCCGATCAATTCATGGCATTTGTGCTCACACCTGCGTTCCAAGATCTGATTGCAACAGGTAACTGGATGCTACCAGCTAAACAAGCTGCGGCACTACCAAGTGAGTTCGACCAATTAATTACGCCGGCAAAAACTTTAGAGTTCACACCAGAAGAAGTGGCTCAATCCCGTAAATCTTGGGTGAAGGAATGGCGTAACGCTGTTATCCAATAATTAGTAAATAATTAATCAAAAATTATGATCGCGAATTCGCATAAATACTGGTGGTGTAGCGCAGTGCTCGCCATCAGCATCATTTTAATTCTGGTGGGTGGTAGTTTTACTGCCCTACTTAATTTTTCACAAGCCGAGTTAGACTTCAGCAGTGTGCTGGCGGACTCGTACACCCAACATGTCATTCGCTTTAGTTTTTACCAAGCGGCCTTATCAACTGGCTTGAGTATTGGTTTAGCGATCCCGTTAGCACGCGCGTTCTCGCGTCGAGAGTTCGCGGGTAAACAAATGATAATCAAACTGTTTAACTTATCACTGGTACTGCCCATTATCATTGCCATCTTTGGTATTATTGCTGTGCACGGTAAAAGTGGTTGGGTTAATCAACTTCTCGGGTTTTTTAACATAGAAACAGGCCATTATATTTATGGCTTAACCGGAATTCTGCTCGCACATTTATTTTTTAATGTGCCGTTAGCCACACGTATTTTATTACAAACATTAGATTCTATTCCCAGTGAATCTTGGCGTTTAGCCAGTCAACTTAACTTACAATCTCGGCACATCTTTATCACCTTAGAATGGCCGAAGATAAAACAACAATTACCTTCGTTAATCAGTCTTATTTTTATGCTGTGCTTTACCAGTTTCGCGATTGTCATGTCGCTCGGCGGAGGGCCTGATTACGCCACACTTGAAGTCGCCATCTACCAGGCACTTAAATTTGAATTTGATATCGAACAAGCAGTGGCTCTGGCGATCATTCAAGTCGCGATCACCGTGGCGTTAATGCTTTTTAGTGCGGTATTTTTAAAGTCACAACCTATGTCAGCACCATCAGGTAATTATTTTCGTCGCCCCGACTGCCACACGCTAAGCAGTAAAATTGGTGATGCGATCAGCTTTATTTTAGCCAGCTGTTTATTAGCACCACCGATACTGGCTATTTTTATCAGTGGCATCAACAACAAGACTCTCGCCGTTCTTAGCGATCCTATGTTGTGGCAAGCCACAGGTATCTCACTACAAATAGCCCTGAGCTCGGGTTTATTAAGTTTGTTACTGGCCTGCTCAATTTTATTCTCAACACGGATACTAAAAGTACGCTTTAAGCTCATGGCATTAGCGTATGGCATCGAAAATATTGGCGCCATCATTTTAGTGGTTCCGGCACTGGTTTTGGGTACGGGACTGTTCTTACTATTACGCCCCTATGTCGATGTATTTAGCATTGCCGCTTGGTTGGTGATCCTCGTCAATGCACTCATGGCATTACCTTATTTACTGCGCGTGTTGAACCAACCGATCCAAGATAGTTTTGCGTCATATGACAAACTCGCAATCAGTCTAGGCTTATCACGCCTGCAGCGTCTGCGTATTATCGAATGGCCATTATTACGTAAACCGGTGGCGATGGGATTAGGACTGGCTTGTGTATTATCGCTGGGTGATTTAAGTGTGATCGCGTTATTTGGTAGCCAAGATATGCAAACCTTACCCTTGGTGCTCTACCGCCAGTTAGGCAGCTATCAACTTGATGCCGCCGCGGTGACAGCCATCTTCTTATTAACTCTTTGCGGTATTATTTTCTATTTGTTCGAACGTATTATTGGAGGCAAAAATGCCTAATGCAACTCTCCTAAACAATGCTATTCCCCTCAGCAATGCCGACACCAGTCAGAACAGCAACAGCAACAGCAACAGCAACAGCGGTGCATTATTACAGGTAGATAATGTTTTATTGCAAGTAAACAAGGTAACCTTTGCTTATGAACAAATGCAGATGCAATTTGATTTAGTCGTTAATCGCGGCGAAACCTTAGCGATCCTGGGGGCCAGTGGTTCGGGTAAATCAACACTACTGAATCTGATTGCTGGTTTTAATCAGCCCTTGTCGGGTGATATTCGTTTTCAACAAGACTCGATATTAACCAAAGCACCTGCGCAGCGACCGATCACTACGTTATTTCAAGAGCATAATTTGTTTAATCACTTAACGGTTAAACAAAATATTGCCATTGGCTTAGCACCTAGCATGAAGTTAAATGCCGAGCAACAAACGGCGTTAGAAATCGCAGCACAACAAGTAGAAATGACCGACCTACTGAATCGCTTACCCGCAGACTTGAGTGGTGGTCAACGTCAGCGTGTTGGTATTGCCCGTTGTCTCGCACGTAAACAACCACTATTATTGTTAGATGAACCTTTTAGTGCGCTCGATCCAGCATTACGTCAAGAGATGTTACGTTTGATTGCCAAGTTGAATAAAGAACATGGCATTACCGTGTTAATGGTCACGCATAACCCCAATGATGCCCTGCAGATAGCCGACAATATTGCCTTTATAGAAAACGGTAAGATCGCACTGCATGCACCAGCCGCTATTTTGGCTGATCAAGATGCACCGGATATGTTGAAACGTTATTTGGGGACGCTGAATAAGTAAGAGCCTATAAAAAACCACGGGCTTTAAGCAGTGCGGTTTTAAAGTCATCTTCTTGATCCTTTGCTAACCCGGGGATCATTTCATCTTTCGTGCTATTGCGCATTTTTAAGTGATAGATAAGTGCATCATCACTCAGCGCTGCTAACTCACCTGTAAACGTCATCTCTTCAGCCAAGGTCGATAACAATTGCAACAGGCTCACATCCGGTGTTTTCTGCCATTCAGGCTGTAACAACTCGATGATCTCATTTAAGCGGTGATATTTCATTTTATAATCCTTATTTTAACTGTGATTATTATACCTATTCCTAGGCATAAGTTAAGTAAACACAGTATCGATTATTGCCGACAACCATAACTCAATGACAACCACGGCCAAGTAGTAACAGCAACGCCCCGAGCAATCACCATTACCAGGGGCGTGTTATTTATTATACTAGCGCGAGAAACCTTAGCAGATTTAAAGTGCTAACTGCCAGCGTTGTAATGGCTTATCCGCTTTGATCCCACGACCCCAACGATCGATGCTATCAATGGTTAAGATACGCGCCGGATTAGGCACTAATGCTTTCAATTTCTTGCTGGCTCTTTTCGAGGTCAGTATCCACAAGCTATCATCGTCAGTTAATAGCTCAACAAGCTGCTGCTTATCTGCTGCAGTCCATTCCAATTCTGGTTTGGTTAAACGTTCAACCACAAACAATTGATTGCCCGATGCAAAGTCTTCTAACTCACTCGACAGCAACACCACAGAGTCAATCTCATTATCTAATAACATGGCTTGCTGTTGATTAATCAAATGGCGTACCGACATCATTAAGGCTTGCTGGTTACTGGCAATGACCCCTGCTTGCTGTGGCCATATTTGTTGCAGATCTTGACTTACAATCGCCGTCATACGGGTTAAATTTGTCGGGTTAAGCCAAGTGTAAGGCGAAATACTACCATCTTCTAAACGCAGTGCCGCGACGCCTTGCGCACGGGGTGAAATAGCTTGTGAGGCATCCACTTCGATTATGCGAATGTTACCTTTACGTGCGTGCACAAATAACGGATCTTGCGACCATACTGCGCCAAGAGTAATAGCGACTTGTGCATCAATCGCCGCTTCCGCTGTTAACGTCGCGCCTTTCGAATTAAACCAATTCGGTAAACGCGATAAACCATAACGTTTTGGGGGCAGATACTGCGTAGTAATGTCAGTGCCTTTGGTTAACTCTGTCGCTAACATATAAGTCACCGGAGTGGCGGTAAGAATATCTGCAGCCTCTACCTTTTGGCTAAAACCTAGCGTTGATACCAGTAGCAAACATGCTGAGCTGATGGTAAATAATGAAGCAGTCATAATCGGTTATCCCTTACGCACAATGCGGTAGCAAGTGGCAATTAAGAAGAAGCTGGTCGATACAATAATGATCGCCGCGCCAGAAGGAATCGGTAGTTTTAATTCCATTGGTAAGATCGTGCCAAGCAGGCAGCTGATCGTCGCTAATAACGCCGACATAAGCACAAAATTACCCATATTTTTGGTTAATAGACGTGCTGTTGCACCTGGGATCAATAACAGTGCCCCCACTAATACCGCACCGACAATTTTCACCGAGGCAATCGTCACAAGCGTGATCATCATGACAAATAAATAGTCGTAAAAATTAGTCGCATAACCACGTACTTTGGCAATATCAGGGCTGATACAGGTTAATAAAATACGGTTAAAGGTCGGTATCAATACCAGTAAAATAACCCCGCAAGTCACCGCCAAGATCAATAAGTCATAGTCGGTGATCGTTAAGACCGAACCGAACAACACATTCTCTAACATGTGAATATTAATCTTACGTGCCACATACATCAGCAATGCCGCCCCCACCGCTAATGCAAATGCCAGAAACACCCCAACCAAGGTATCGTATGGCACATTGGTACGGTTACGCACAAAGTGCAGTAACAAGGCGAAGATCATGCAAAAACTAAATAAGCCAATAATAGGATTCTCTGCTGGCTCACCTAACAATACGCCTAAGGCAATACCGGTTAACGCGGCATGGCCAACCGCTTCAGAAAAGAAAGCTAAGCGCTTGGCAATCACCAACGTACCCAAACCACCCAGTAGTGGACCAAGTAATAACGCGGCAACCACCGCATTCACCATAAACGAATAAGAAAAACTCTCACTCAACCAACCAGCATCCACGCCCAGTTGTGCCCAATGACGGATCGTATCCATTATTTAACTCCTTGCGCGAGATTGATTGCCGGCGTACTGGTACCAGTATAATGATTGAATAAGCGCTCGATCTTATCGGCTCTTAACACCTCAGATACCGGGCCAGTATCAACCAACTGCCGATTAACCACATGCACTTGGCCACCGAAACGACGCACCGCGGTCACGTCATGATGCACAGTTAAAATAGTTTTATTTTCGCGCACTAATTCGTGGATCAAGGATTCAAGGTAACGCACACCTTGTTCATCCATGCCCGTTGTCGGTTCATCAAGCACCAACAAGTCGGGATCATCTAATAACGACTGGGCGAATAATACCCGTTGCTGCTCACCACCCGATAACAGCCCCATACGGCGGTCGGTACGATTAGCCATACCCACCCGGTCGAGTTGTGCCAGTGCATCATCTTGTTCTTTTTTACGCTTGCGCCAAAACAGTGGATTACGACTTTGATTGAGTAAAATAAAGTCCATGACGGTAAAGGGTAAGCTCGACTCAAACGTCGCCTTTTGTGGTACATAACCGATATTGCCTTTACGCTCTGGCCATTGAATATCAATAGCACCCGAAAATGGCGTTAAACCTAAGATAGAACGCAGTAACGATGTTTTACCACCACCATTAGGCCCCATGATCACATGACACTGACCGGCTGCTAAATAATGTGAAATGTTTTCTAGAATGACATTATCGCCGTATTTCAAACCGACATTTTGTAAACGAATTGCAGGTCCCACGATTAACTTCCTTGCTGCTTGTTAGAAGATACAGCTGTATCAGCTAGTGAACGCTTGGCAGCAAACTTCATCGCTTCAACTAAGGTCGCGAGATTACTTTTCATTTCAATAGCCACTTTGTTTTCTTCATACGCGCCATGGGTCATGTGTGAAAAACGGTAAAGTTGCACACCCGTTGCCGCTTCAATGGTTTCTACATAACGGCTTGGCATATTTAATTCGTAGAACAACACATCAATCTTCGATGCACGGATCTTCTCGATAGTTTCTTGTAACTGACTCGCACTCGGCTCAACACCGTGCGCAGGTTCGATAACGGCTGCAACATCAACACCAAATTCTTGCAAGATATAACCGTAAGCATTGTGCGTCGTAGCCACCAGCATACCGGATGTATCTAAGTCACCCAGCGTTAGCATTGCTTGGCGCTTCATCTTACGAAATTCAGTGGCGTATTTACGGGCATTTTTACGGTAAGTACGCGCATTTTCAGGGTCGATCTTTGATAGCTCGGTCGCGATGGTGTAAACCTTTTGGATCGTTGTTGATAGACCAACAAAGGTATGCGGGTTTACCGCACCGTCACCAACCGATTGACCAATAGCAGGTAACAAGGGCACGTCTTTATTGGCTTGGATCACAATCAGATCATCACGGTTTGCAGCTTTAATTACTTTTAAGGCAAAGTCATCATGACCTATACCATTCACCACGATCACATCCATCTGTTTAAGACGGCGTAAGTCATTCGGCTGTGGTTGGTAATTGTGGGGATTAAAACCTTCGTCAACCAGCGGTAATACGTCAGCTTTATCACCAACAACCGCTTTCACGTAGCTGTAATAAGGCTGCAAGGTAATACCGATGGTTAATTTATCAGCGGCTTGTAATGCTCCGCTCATCAGCAATACCGCTGTAGTAGCGACTACAGCGATTAAACTTTTCATGCTGGTATTGATGCGATTTTTTATTAAGACTGGTTTTATTATGGCTACTTTCATTATTGCTATTCTCATTGTCGACTGGTGTCACGCCTTAGTGGCTGTCTTTATCTGTATGTGCTGTATTGTCTGAATCGCTATCATCAGCAAACACCACTTGTGTCCAACCCGCGCTAATAAGATCGTCTGTATTAAGCGCGCTTGCTGTCATCGGTGCCGGTGTCGGAATATCTAATGCTAACCACACTTCAGGTCGTGCATCTTGGCTATTTAATAACACCGCAACACTGCCCGTTATCAGCGTCGGAATGCCTTGATATAAAGCTGGCGCGACTTTACGCCAGTCATGTTTACCTTTACGTTCCCAGCTTTTATCACTGATAAAAGGTGCTAACCACAGCTCATCTAATTCCGCCATACCAGGCCATAGATCCACACTTTCAAATTCGACACTTTCTAGCTCAAGACTGTCTTGATGAATATTGCGGATCTCTTCATGCGCTAAACGTAATTCACCGATCATCGCCAATTCAACAGACGGTAAATCTTTAATCGAAATCTGATGGCTCGCGAGCACTCGTTCGCTCGATGCTTTTTGATGATAAGGTAAAAGTAATGCCGCTATCGCTAAGATTAAGATGATTAATAACGCCACCCACTTACCTTCACGACCACCATCGTCGGCTTGAACTGATTGACTGATCATTTTTCGCTGATCTCAACAACATCGACTTCAACTGGGTTTTCATGGCCTGCATCGAATACTAAATAGAAGTCCGTGTCCGGTTTACTAAATTCTGCAATTGAACGCTTATCGGTCACTGCTTTAGCAATCAGATTGTCATCGTAGTCATACATATTTACAGCGTAGTCAACGGCAGTACTAGCATCACTGTAACCCGCTTCACAAGCTACTTTGTCAGACTCGAACCAACAGCTCATTAAGGGGAAATGGGCACTTGCCGTCCCAGAAAATAAACCCGTCATCAATGAAAGCGCTAACAGCGTCGATTTGATTGGCATTTTTGTCATGAAAACCTCAACAATTAACTATTAACTATTAATAAATAAGTCATAAGTAATAGATAAATAGCAAAAGCCTGTAATCAGATTGCGTCTAATTACAGGCCATAATATAAATAATTCAGCACCACACTGCGCTGACTTAGTCGTCGTTAAAAACTACTGTAATAGTGCTTCAAAGGTGAAATGTACGTTCACACTGGCTTTGTCCGCCATCGGATCATTTTTCAATTCACCTTTGTAATTGGCTTTCATCAAGTAACGACCCGCTACGTTTGGCGTGAATGTCACGTTACCGTCCTTGTCACTCACCACATTAATTTGCTCTTGGTGATTACGGTACAACGTACCTTCACGGGTGATATCAGCAACAACACCGGCTTGTGGTTCGCCGTTAAAAAAGAATTGGAAACTCACCTCTTCACCTTCAACAATGTCAGACGGGTGAGTCAGTGGACGCATTTCTAGGTATTTACCTTCGATCTCTAATGCTTTTTCTGTTGGCATACCAACCGTCACATAGCTTTCTGCGCGGGTATAACTTACTTGTGTGCTCACATCACGAGCTTGTTCAGGGATCAGATTTACGCGTTCCGCTTTATTGGCTTTAACACGTTTAATGGTATCGCGACGACCGGCTTTATACGCTGTGTAGTAAGACGGTACGTTATTAATTGCGACTTTATGTGTGCCTTCTTCAGCAAAGTAGAAATCAAAGATAGAACGACGTTTACCACGGATCACAAAGTTAGGACGCTCTTTACGACCGTCAGGCATGATCACTTGTGCAAACTCACTGCCCGCTGGTTTATCAAATACGAACGTACCATGCGATGCAGTTACATCAAACGTTAACCAATCGCCGCCTTCTTTCGATACAGTGAAGTGTGATGGTAATACCCAACGAGGGTGTGCGTTTGCCGTTGTTGTTGCCGCGAGTCCTGCGATAACCGTGAAGGCTAAACCTAATACTTTTAACTTGTTTACTTTTAAACTCTTCTCTTTAAAAGACTGAACTGTAGACATTATCTTTCTCGCTATATTATTTAATTAGGTAGTTGATACGGATATCACCGGTTTCTTCTGTCGGCGCAATGGTGTGACTAAATGGCTGGTCACCTAACGTCATTTTTTGGCGGATGAAATTACGGCCACCGTGTTCACGTACTACTTCAACATAAAATGTATACTTGCCGGCTTCAACGCGGTTACCATCATTATCTAAACCATCCCAAGTGAAACGGTAATCACCTGCTGGGCGGGTTGCTGATGTAACGCCGTCAACTAAAGCGCGATCATAACGACCCACTTTTCGCCACCAGCTGCGTAAGTCTTTTAACCATTCATCTTTACCCACCCATAACTCAATGGTACGCACAGATTTACGCTTTGAATTCTCGATCCATATCGCCACATAAGGGCGGGCATACATAGTGGTATCAATCTTTGGCAAGCTAAACTCAACAGCGAGTGTTGCGGTGGCCGGAATAGGTGCGGCCGTGGCAAAAAAAGCTGGTAATAACAGGCAACTTAATAGTGCAACGCACTGACTAAGACGCTTAAATAACAAAGTCATACAAGATCCTTTAAGGAACGGCCACCACAAAAATAGCCAAGGTAACGAGGGAGCCAAATAAGGTCCATTTCAATGAGGTTGCGAAGGTTTTCTTTTTTGGTACCAATAAACACACACCGGTTAATACAAAAAACACCATCAACAGCGCGGTAACATCGATAAACAACTTCCATACGTCACCGCTGTTACGGCCTTTATGTAAGTCGTTTAATACGGCAATAACACCATAATGGGTCTTTTCAATCACCGCTTCGGTTGTGGTCATATCAATGAATACCGCGACGTTATACCCCGGACCTTTGTAGTCCATGGCGATCTCACCTTCGATTAATTCACCGTCTTCAACTTCGGTAAAAACATCTAAAGCTGAAGGTTGACCTGAAAGCTTAGCGTGTTCGGTAAGGTAATTAATAATACCGGCTTTATCGATAGCAACAGCGTCATTGGCATCACTGAATAAGGCCTGTGGTAACGTCAGAATAGTTTCTTCAATATCAGGCTGGCTGCTCACAAATAGGCTTGGACGATTTAAGGTAATGCCGGTGATCGAGAAAAATAACACCACCAGCAGCAATGCCATAGAAATATAGATATGCAGACGACGCGCCCATAATTGCACTTGCTTGTTTTTCAAAAATGTTTTGTTTTTTGATGTTGTCTTTTGGTGTTTCGATCTTATAGGTGTCTGGGGAAAAGACTGACTGATAGAGGACATGATCGTAATAACACTGCTTGGTTTATGGGATTAAAGTACAGGCAATGTAATTGATAATAGTTTTCATTGGCATTTAATTTACATTATTTACGTTAACTCAAAATGCAATATTGCCACTTAGCGGCTTACCACTCGTCATCAGTAATCAAATCACTGTCAATGATCTCGCAATAGGTTTTCACTTCAGCTTCGGAGTGTTGAATTTTGGCCGCATCAGCAAGCTCCCATGAACGTTCACAGGTTTGGCTACGTTCGCACCACAAATATCCTGCTGCAGGTAAACAACCATGTTCATCACGATCGCCACCGACAGTTTCTGATGGTGTGCTACTGCATGCAGTAATGCTAACTAAGAGTGAAAATGTGAGTAAAGGTGTGAGTATTTTAATTCGCATAATAACGTCCATGAGTAACGCGCATTAACATTATAATAGTATAGATGAAAAATAATATAGAGAATCAACTTGTTAAGAAAAAAGCACACCAGACTTAGACACCTGCTGTGCTTGCTCATCATGAATTAAAATGCCGTACTATGGAGATAATACGCCAAACAATGTATTACAAATTATGTTCAGCAAAAGACGCCAAACGACTACGCTGCACACCTTTTAAGAATACATTGGCACTGCCATCAAAGTCTTTAAAACGTTCCACTATATAGGTGAGACCAGAGGTGACGGCGGTTAAATAACTGCTGTCAATTTGCGATAGATTACCTGAGCAGACAATCTTAGTACCCTCGCCACAACGGGTAATGATAGTTTTCAATTGTGCTGCCGTAAGGTTTTGACACTCATCCAATAATACAAAGGCATTTTGAATCGAACGCCCACGCATGAAGTTTACTGACTTAAACTGTAAATTGGCTTTCTGTTTAATGTACTCCACTGAGCCATCTTTACACTCATCGTGTTTATGCAAAACTTCTAAGGTATCAGTGATCGCAGCCAACCAAGGCAGCATTTTTTCTTCTTCGGTACCGGGTAAGAAACCAATACTTTCGGCAATTTCAGGGGTATTACGGGTCACTATCACCTTGTCATACATTTTGCGCTCAACAACTTGCTCGAGTGCGGCGGCCATGGCCAAAAGAGTTTTACCGCTGCCCGCAGGACCCGTTAAGATCACCAAATCAATATGTGGATTCAATAAGGCCTCCAGCGCCATGCCTTGGTAAATATTTTTAGGATGTATGCCCCAGGCTTTTTTTGACATCAGGCGTTCACGCCCTAAATCAACAAAACTAATTTCACCTTTGTTTTTACCGACAACACGGGCGGCAAAGTGATCGGTTTCGTCAATCAGGTATTGGTTAATAAAAGTGTCTTTCAGCAATTCTGTTTCGACAGTATGAATGGTCTTCGAACCCATGGTTTCACTTTTCATACTTTCACTGTGACATTCATTTATCTCTTGCCAAAAGTCCCCGGTAAACTTATGAAATCCAGTGGCTAAAAACTTAATATCATCAATCAACTGATCAGAGCGGTAATCTTCAACATGTCTCAACCCCGCGCCTTTGGCTTTTAAGCGCATGTTGATGTCTTTGGTCACTAAGACAATTTCTCGCTCTGACTGGCCTTGTAAAAACAACGCCGCGTTGATAATTCGATTATCAGGTTCGTTATCAGTAAAAAAAGCATCTGGATGCATGACACTATGATCGGCAAAAATTGAGATCTTACCCAGCTTATTTTTACTTTCGACTTTTTGTAGTGGCACCCCTTCGCTGATTTCTTCGGGGGTCGCATTTGAAAAAATATCTTCCAGTGCACGAATAGCCACACGCGCATCGCGGCTGACATCTCGTCCTCGATCTTTAATATTATCGAGCTCTTCTAAAACTGTCATGGGGATCATGACATCATGTTCTTGAAAGGTGAAGATAGACAAGGGGGCGTGCAACAAGACATTGGTATCGAGAATGAAAACTTTATTGTTGGTACTTTCCATAGAAACACCTCATTTAGTTCGACTAGCTCTTAAAGTTTAGTCGTTGACCTCGTTGATTTCATTTTTAGCCATTTTTTTACAATTTCTGTGCTGCAATACGATATACTTACAAAATACATATCTCTGATGACCCTATCAGGCTTTTATTACGGAAATAAGATGACAGCAACCAAGACAGCACTTGATCCTAAACTATTTAAAAAAATCGAAATCATTTGTGAGAAAGGTGAAGAGCAGCTCGAAGCTGAAGAATACAAGATTGCGATCGAGACTTTCATGCAAGCTTATGATCTTGTTCCTGAACCAAAGATCCATTGGAACGTTTCTACTTGGATCTTAACTGCGCTAGGTGATGCTCATTTCATGCTAGGCGACTGGGCTGCATTAGAAGAAGCAACAGGCTTTGCTATGTTATGCCCTGAAGGTGCAATAAACCCTTATTTACACCTGCGTTTAGGTCAAGCACACTTTGAACTAGGCAACATGGAACCAGCTAAAGAACAGCTAGCAAAAGCGTTTGAAGCGGAAGGTGCTGAGATCTTCGGTGACGACGATCCAAAATATTTAGCATTCGCACAAGCTGAATAGCGAGTTACTAATAACGAGCTTAATAACTCAGTCGATAGCGAATACCACCCACAGCAGATCCATTGTGGGTGGCCATTATCGACTTTATACAACAAATACTAATCTAATCTAAAATCAATGTTAACCCCAATAACGCAGGTGTTGCGACTGTCGCGATTAAATTTGAACGTAAAAACTTAGGCTGCTGCGTAATATTCTGACCAAACTTAATGCCACCGTAAAGTGCATAAAACGCTAACGGCATTGGTATTAACGCGATCAAACTAAGTACTGGCAGATACCCTATCACTACATAAGTAATGATGATTAATGTAGCTAACGTGGCAAACACAGCATAAACATAGTTACTCACTTTGATGCCGTAAGCCATCGGAAAATCTTCACTGTCATTATCATCAGCCGATGCTTTGATATCGCCATAATTATTCAGTAACCACAGGTTATTCACCAAGAAGAATGGGATGATAGCGATAACCCAAACCAACTGTGTATATTGCCCAACTAAGACATACTCGGTGCCTAATGCGATTAATAATGCAAAACCAAAGCCCGGAGCCAATAATGAATAGATCGGATGTTTTTTGATAACACTGCTGTAGCTCAACAATATCATTAACCCAATCACACCTACCGGTAAAATACCTAAGCCAAACTTAACCACCAAAAATAAGCCACATAACAAGCTCACGATAAGTGCAACGAGTCCGGCAAGGAATGCGGAGTTAACTTGATCACGCGCACGAGGATGCCCAACATGTTTATCGCGATTTACTTTAAACGCCCAGGTATGTTTTAAATCTGAATATTCGTGGAATGTACAAAGACTGAAGTGACCAACAAACGCAGCGATGCACGCTGCAATTAATAAATAACCATTTACATCACCATGATTTGCGATCACAGCACTAAACCCTAAAAATATACATACAATAGTTAGCAGTAAATACGATAAATTTATCGTTTGTAGTACTGCTTTAAACCTGAATGCTAACATAGTCACACACCTTAAATTACTCATTTAGAGTTATACTAGCGTAACTAAAAGCAGCTAAATTTGATCTGAATCTAAAGATGTTCCGGATTTGAAGTAAGTGATGGTTAAAACTAAAATAAATGAATCATAAAACCGTTTGTAACGTAAATTAGATGTTAGATAGAAATAAATCACATCAGACTATAATAAAGAGCAGTTAACACTGAGTAATCTCAATATTTACTGCCCTCAACAATATACAATTAATACACAGTTAATCGTCTTTATACTATCTCAGCCGCAACCACTGATATTTCAACCAATAACGCTTCACGCGCCATACTCGCTTGTACGCATGCACGTGCAGGAGCGTGACCAGCAGGAACCCAAGCATCCCAAACCGCATTCATTTCAGCAAAATCTGCCATGTCTTTAATATAAATCGTTGCCGATAACATGTGATTTTTATCACTGCCCGCTTGGGCTAATAGCTCAGTCACTTTTGCTAACATAGTTTCTGTTTGCTCTTTGATACCATACGTTGCATCTGCGCATACTTGGCCACATAAGTAGATAGTGCCGTTGTGCTTTACAATGCGACTCATTCTTGGTTTCGTTCCCATACGTTCTATCATGCTAAATTCTCTTCGTTAAATATCAAGGTGAATACCCAGGCATTGGGTTAATTGTTTAGTTTACCTTGTCTTACAGATAAATTTCAGTTAAAAATAAGATTGGCGTAATAACTCAAGGGAGTGAGTACAAATGATAAGAACAGCTACCGAACTAGATGCCGAGGCAATCAGCCATATCTATAATCATTACATCGCTAATACAGTGATCACTTTCGAAGAAAAATTGGTCACAAGTGATGATATTGCCAGCCGAATCAAGGCAACACAGGCTGCCGGTCTCCCTTGGCTCGTGGCAGAAGACAATAACAAAGTGCTTGGTTATGCTTATGCAAGCCCTTGGAAAAGTCGTAGTGCCTATCAATTTAGTGTCGAAACATCGGTTTATCTTGCTCCTGATGCTTCAAAAAAAGGCTGGGGAAGCCAACTTTACCAAGCCTTATTTATACAATTAAAAACCACCAAAGTACGAACCGTCATTGGCGGCATTGCTCTGCCTAATCCCGCCAGTATCGCTTTGCATGAAAAACTTGGCATGCAAAAAAGTGCGCATTTTAGTGAGGTGGGCTATAAATTTAACCAATGGGTCGATGTCGGTTATTGGCAGAAACGTTTAGTTTAAACCCAAATTAAAGTTGTTCGAGACATTAATAGTTATGCTCTAGACTCCATTTACGTAAAATTTTGTTTTCCACTTTCGGCTCAATTTGCATGATCGCCTTGTCTAAAATTTTACGCAGCATGGCTTGGTCTTTACGTACCCCAAAACGATAGCGGTTCACGTATTTAGTACGTCCTGATACGGTTAAATTCTTTAGCCCCAGTTTGGCGATTTTATAACGCAGTACGAATAAGGATTCTATCGTCGCAACGATCTCACCATTAGCCGTTTTCTGCAGTGCTTCATCCGTGTTCTCGACTCGGCTAACGATCACTCTCGGGTAGTTGTTGCGGAGATATTCTTCATACACATAACCTTCAACAACAGCGACTGTTTTACCACGAAGAGACTTTAAGTTACGGATCCCGTGCACATTTTTCAAGGTTGCTAATGCAGCTTCTGCTTCGACATAAGGCGCAGTAAAGATCAACCATTGCGAACGTCTTGGCGTTTGATTAAGAAATGACAGTAGATCACAACCACCATTACGCGTGACATCTAAACTTTGTTGCCAAGTCTTGGTTTCTCGCACTTTAAATTTGACATCTAGCATCGCCGAAAACACCGCAACATAATCAGCAGCAATACCAATATAGCCCAGTTTAGGATCCCATGCTTCATACGGCATCCAGTTAGGATCAATACAGAGTTTTATTGGTTCTCGATCAGAAAGGTAGTTACGCTCTTCAGCTGTAAGGCGTATTTTATCAATCCGAGCATGGGCAGATAGACTAATACTGGCTAAACTTAGTGAACATAATAGCGCGATAATACAGCTCGTTTTTGTCATCGTTGTACTTACCTCATATTGCGTTTATCCAATATAAGTTAAGACTATAAATCACCAGCTATCTAGTAAATAGCCACAATTATCCATCTGTAATACCGATAAACAGCGTAACAAAACTGCCTAACAGATAAATCAGGCTAAAAATAAATGTCTTTAAGTCAGTGATAGAATTATAATTAAAGCAAATATCATTTGATGAATATGCCATGAAATATTTACTATTACTGACGATACTCTTGAGCGGTTGCAGCAACTACCCGCTACAAACCAACTTAGATAAAAATAACTTTACCGAATACTTCTCAATTTCTGGTGTTGAGTATTACACAGCGAGCGCACTACAAAATTATCAAGTTGAACAGCTTGGTTTAGTGGAAGGCGAAAGCTGTCAATCTGCCGATAATTTGCCACCAGCAGAACAACAACAAGCCAAAATAGCCGCGAAACGCAAGGCCGCTGCACTTAATGCCAATGGTATTATTATCCGTTCATGTATCGCGCCACCCGCATCAAAATCCTGCCTCAGCAGTTATGTGTGTTATGGCGATGCAATCAAGGTAACCCCTTTAACCAGCAGTAATGACGATAGCCAATAATGAAACTAGAACTCGATACAGTTGGGATCATTCATACCCCATATAAAGAAAAGTTTGCCGTACCGCGTCAACCGGGTTTGGTTTCTGCCGCTAAAGCAAAGCTCATTTTAAGTCCGCCATATGATGAAGCCGATGCGCTGCGCGGCATTGAACAATTTAGTCATGTGTGGCTGATTTTTGCTTTTCATGAAACCATGGATAAAGGTTGGAACCCGACCGTACGTCCGCCACGTTTAGGTGGTAATGAGCGTTTAGGCGTCTTTGCCACACGTTCTACTTTCCGTCCGAACCCATTAGGTTTATCGGTCGCGAAGTTAGATGGTATTACGATTAAAAATAATCAGTGTATTTTGAATCTATCCGGCGTTGACTTGGTCGATGGCACACCAATTTTAGACATCAAACCTTATGTACCTTATGCCGACAGTTTACCTGATGCCGAAGCGGGTTACGCGACGGATGCGCCAATTGCTGATATGCCTGTCGAGTTTACTGATGAAGCCTTAGCACAAATAACTGCGCAGCGAAAAAAGCATCCTGAATTGCAGATCTTTATTGCGCAAGTACTGGCGCAAGATCCGCGTCCAGCCTATAAAAAGAATAAAACAGCCCGCCAAGAATACGGGGTAAAACTGTATGACTTTAATGTGCGTTGGGCAGTGGAAGATAATATCACGACGGTATTTTCAGTCCTTAAGACAGTCGCTAAAGCCGTCACTGAATCGGAAAGCAGCAATGATTGATTATATTGCTCAGCATAAGCGCCGCTTGGCGTGGATGCCGGGCTTATATTACAAACTCAAACCGAAGGCATTAAGCTGGGCGAAAAGATGGCAAGCCGATTTGCAAGCTTATGTCATGTCGGTCGAAACGGTGGAGTTTGGTGACAATTGTTTTATTGCCCCCGATTGCCATATGTTTGCCGAACCCGGTCGTAAAATTACCATGGGCGATAATTGTTTCTTTGCTTCGGCGAGTTTTATGCACGGACCAATGACGCTGGGACACAACGTTGCGATCAACCACAGTTGCTCTTTCGATGGCGGTAAAAATGGCATAAGCATTGGTGATGATACTCGTATTGCCAATAATTGCGTTATTCATGCCTCTAATCACGGTATGCATCCTGACCAAGTGATCTGGCAACAAGCCTCGACTTCAAAAGGGGTGAGCATAGGTAAAGATGTGTGGGTAGGGGCGAATGTCGGTATTGTCGATGGGGTAACGATTGCTGACTATGCCGTGATTGGCATGCACAGTATGATCACCAAAGATGTGCCGCGGTGGGCGATAATGGCTGGCAACCCCGCGCACCAAATTGGCGACAGACGCGATAAAAAAGACAGTCTGATCAAACACATTCAGGCTGACTAACGCTGGTTTAACAGCGGCAGTCGCCTAAATCATGCACTTCTATTACAGTATTCAGTGTTATAAGAAGAATACACGCCACAGCCAATTGGAATCTAAATCATCTTTACAGGTACGATATTGGCCTGCATATTTCAATGAACGTTTATTCACTTTCTTGGCGACTTTCTTCAACCAAGGTTTCTGATTATAGCTTTTACGCTTATAACCGCCCCACCCTTCGTGGTAATTCAAGTATTGTTTTTCTGCATCCCACTTAGATATACCGTTGATTTTTTGGGATTTATTAATAAACCAGCCCATAAAATCCATGGCATCATGAAAATCAGCACGACTTGACCAACTATTACCGGTTTCCTTCACGTAATCACCCCAGGTCATGGTTTTTGCTTGGGCAAAACCATAAGCAGAACTCGCACGACCAGTAGGAATGATCCACCAATACTGCATCGGTGGCTGGGCATTATGTTTAAATGAGCTCTCTTGATACATCATCGCCATCGGCACATGTACAGGCACGCCCCATTTGTCTTTACTGTCGATGGCCGCTTCGTACCAATCGTATTTTTCAATAAAGATATCGCAAATATTTTCCGGATTACGAGGTTGTGACGAGCAACCAAACAATACGCTGCTGACAATTATAAGTGCAGCTAATCTCAGTGTTTTTTTCATTTTAAGTAGCACAAATCCAATTTTGGCAGCCAGTATATGGCCTACGAGAAACGAATAAAAGGACAGCAGTCAAAAATAAATAAAACTAATCATGAACTTTTACTGTTTACTCTGGCTGCGCCCTGTTAAAATCGCGCTCTTAAATCGATTTTATTAGTAAATAAAGGAACGTTATGCGCAGCAGCAATTACTTGCTTTCAACTTTGAAAGAAACTCCAAATGACGCAGAAGTAATTAGCCACCAGCTAATGCTTCGTGCAGGTATGGTTCGTCGTCTTGCATCAGGTCTATACACTTGGTTACCGACAGGCTTACGAGTTTTACGCAAAGTAGAAAACATCGTACGTGAAGAGATGGACAAAGCAGGTGCTGTTGAAACTCTAATGCCAATGGTTCAACCAGCAGATTTATGGCAAGAAACAGGCCGTATTGATAAGTTTGGTCCAGAGTTGTTACGCATTAACGATCGCCACAACCGTTCTTTTGTTTTAGGTCCAACGCACGAAGAAGTGATCACAGACATCGCGCGTAAAGAAATCAACAGCTACAAGCAACTGCCGTTGACCCTTTACCAGATCCAAACTAAATTCCGTGATGAAGTTCGTCCTCGTTTCGGTGTGATGCGTTCGCGTGAATTCCTGATGAAAGATGCGTATTCGTTCCATATATCAGATGAATGTCTAAACGATACATACAACAAAATGCATACAGCATATTGCAACATCTTCGAACGCATTGGCCTAGAATACCGTCCGGTACTCGCTGATACTGGTTCAATTGGTGGTGCCGTATCTCACGAATTCCACGTACTTGCAGAAAGCGGCGAAGACGATATCGTCTTTTCTGACGGCAGCGATTACGCAGCAAACATTGAAAAAGCAGAAGCACTAGCCCCTGCTGGTGAACGTCCTGCAGCAACGCAAACATTAACCGTTGTTGATACACCAGATGCACACAGCATTGAAGACGTGTGTAAATGCTTAGACGTTGACGCAACGCAAACAGTGAAAACACTGCTTGTTGCTGCTGAAGCTGAAGAAGGCCAACCACAAGGCGTTATCGCACTGGTAGTACGTGGCGATCACGTACTAAACGAAGTGAAAGCAGAGAAAATTGCTGGCGTTGCGTCTCCGTTAACATTTGCTAACGAAGAACAAATCCAAGCCGCAGCAAACTGCGATGCAGGCTCTATCGGTCCTAAAGGTCTGAACTGCCCTGTGATTGTTGATCGTTCAGCTGCACACCTAGCAGACTTTGTTTGTGGTGCTAACGTTAATGGCCAACACATCACTGGCGCTAACTGGGATCGTGATATTACAGAATACACAGTTGCAGATATCCGTAACGTTGTTGAAGGTGAAGCGAGCCCATGTGGTAAGGGTACACTTTCTATTAAACGTGGTATTGAAGTGGGTCATATCTTCCAACTTGGTACGCAATACGCAGAAGCAATGAAAGCTGGCGTATTAAACATGCAAGGTAAGCAACAAATCATGACAATGGGTTGTTATGGTATTGGTGTTTCTCGTATCGTTGCAGCAGCAATCGAACAGAACCACGATGAAAACGGTATTATCTGGAACGAGTCAATCGCACCATACAAAGTATCTATCATCCCAATGAACATGCACAAATCAGCAGACGTTAAAGAAGCAGCAGAGAAGATCTACGCTGACCTGCAAGCGGCTGGTATCGAAGTATTCTTCGATGATCGTAAAGAGCGTCCAGGTGTTATGTTCGCGGATTCTGAACTTATCGGTATCCCACACAACATCATCATCGGCGATCGTAGCCTGAAGAATGGCCTAGTTGAACATAAACTACGTCTAACAGGTGATAAGACTGAAGTTGCTGTTGCTGATATCGTCGCGCACGTTAAAAGCCTACTAGCTTAAGCTAATAGACAATTAACTGACTTCGGTTAAGGGAACAATCAAAGCCAAGCATCTGCTTGGCTTTTTCATATCCGCAGAAAATATACTCCCCTACTCAAAATTAACTTTTCTAGGTTTACTTTAATTTCAGTATGTTAGATTGTAGATGTGATTTTCTGTCATAATCATAAACCAGTTATGACGGCATCATATTTACATTGAGACTTGGGGATAAAATGGAATGTTAGATTCAGATAAAAAAGTAACAAGCTGTCTATGCGGTAGTGTGAAAATTACAGCAGCTGAGATCAACCCGAAGTTTACCTTATGCCACTGTGATACTTGTAGGGCTTGGGGCGGAGGCCCACTGTTTGCGGTGCAATGCGGGACAGACGTTAAGTTTGAAGGTGCTGACAGTATCAAAGAATACCAGTCTTCCCCTTGGGCAACGCGGGGATTCTGTCATAATTGTGGCACGCATTTATTCTACCGTTTGAACAAAACCGGTAGCTATAATATGCCAGTAGGTTTGTTTCCTGATCTAGCCATGACCATGCAATATTTTAGCGACCAACGTCCAGACTACTATTGCTTCTCGAATCAGACTCAGGAAATGACTAAAGCTGAAATTGAGGCTTACTTTGCTTCTCTTTACTTGTAAGAATAGTCTAGTAACAATAGCCTAGTAAGAATAGCTATGCACTTAAACACATCCATTGCTCACTACAAAACCTATTAAAGATAAAGGTATCAAAATGAAACGGTTTTTTACTGGTCTATTAATATTGTTAAGCGTCTTGTCTTTCAACGCCTGGTCAAATGACGACGTCTTGAAGCGAGCTTATCAATCGCAGCAAAGCGATATTCAAGTTAAGGGGTCAGGTAAAGTTACGCGAATATTACCCGATGACAATGACGGTTCCCGCCATCAAAAATTCATCTTACGTTTGAAGAATCGTCAAACCATCTTAGTCGCCCATAATATTGATTTAGCACCTCGCATTAATAATTTAAAGGTCGGTGATTTTGTGCAATTTTACGGTGAATATGAGTGGCATAGCAGAGGTGGGGTTATTCACTGGACCCATAAAGATCCGCGTAATAATCACCAGCACGGTTGGTTGAAGCATCGAGGTCGGGTTTATAACTAGTTCACCTAAATTCGATTAAGTGAACAATGAAAGCCAAGCATTTGCTTGGCTTTCAAGGGCCTCGGATTTGTTAATTATAAATATTTCAACCTGTAGAGATCCTTCATCCTAATAAGAGAAGCCCTAGGCTTAGCCGACGCAAGGTCAATCGACACGTTTAGTGGGTGTGCGTTATAGGCTTTATTAAGTTCGAAAGCGTCCTAGTAAGGTTGTTAACTGTTCTGATACTCGGGTTAAATCTGCACTGTTTTCCGCAGTTTCTTGCGCTCCAGTCGAAGTTTGTTGCACTTTACCTAAAATATCGTGTACAGATTGATTGATCTCTTCACTCACAATGCTCTGCTGTTCGCCAGCGGTCGCAATTTGAGTGTTCATGCCGTTAATTGCAGATACAGACTCGGTAATACTATTCAGTGATTGACCTGCAGTTGTCGCATGTTTGACACAGATGGCCGCGTGATCGCGACTTATATTCATTACAGTCACAGCACTATTGGCATTACGCTGTAAGCTTTCTATCATTTGTTGAATCTCTTCTGTTGAAGTTTGTGTACGCTGAGCCAATGTACGTACTTCATCAGCAACGACAGCAAATCCACGACCTTGTTCACCCGCTCGCGCGGCCTCAATGGCTGCATTGAGCGCTAATAAGTTAGTTTGGTCGGCAATACCGCGGATCACATCTAACACTGCTGTGATGGTATTACTGTCTTGCTCTACTTTTGCGATTGCATTAACCGCACTTTGGATCTCACGGGATAAAACATCAATACTGGTAATTGCCTGGCTAACAACATGCTGGCCATTGATTGCTTGATTGTCAGCTTCAGATGCGGCAGATGCAGCACTGTTGGCATTATTTGCTACGACTTGTACCGTCGAGGCCATTTCACTAATCGCTGCCGAGATTGAATCTAAAGCTTGTTGTTGCTCTGTTACTGAGTTGTTGGTGTCTTTTGCTGTAACGGTGAGTTGAGAAGCGGTAGTCGAAAGCTCGAGTACGGAGTCACTCACCTGATTGACAAGCACTTGAATATTTGCAGAAAATTGATTAAATCCGCGTGCTAAATCAGCTAATTCATCTGTACCTTTATCATTTAAGCGCGCACTAAGATCGCCTTCACCGTGTCCGATTTCCTGCATTGCCGCAACAACTTTGTCGAGCGGGGTAAACACATATTTAATTGAGAACATGATTATCAATACTACACAGATACAGACAAATATTTGCACAATTAATGCTAATTCCAGCCAAAAATTGGCTTGTGTATTGGCGTCTTCCAATGTTTTTGCTGTACGTCGGTCGATAGATGTAAAGAAAGCATCAAGAGGCTGCATGATTTTGGCTATGCCATTTTCATAATTACGATCAAATAAAATGCGTAATGCAAATTGTTGTGTTGTTTCGTTTGTAAGAGCAGAGAAAGGGCCCATAACAATTCGACCCTGTTTCATGCTGTTCATTGCTTGTTCTTCGGTTTTAATTAGATCGTTGGAAAGTTGGCTTGCTTGTGCAAGTAAATCAAATTCTGTTTGCGAGAAATTCAATTCACGCATGATATCACTTTGTTTTTTCACTTGCCCTGGATAGAGCGCCGCATTTACATTGGCGGGGCGAGCACTTTGACCTGAGCGCCATTTCACAATATTCCAATATTGTTCTGAATACGTTTGTTCTCCCGTGGCAGCATAACTGCGTGCTAAACGAGTTAAATTCATTGACGAGTGACGAAACTCATCGGCAAGCACAAATGAAAGATAACGTGTTTTACTTGCACTAATTTGTTGATCATTTTTACTCGAGCCTATCAATTCAGCAATAATCGCTATGATGATCATGGCAGTTAAGAGGAATAAAATAGTAATTAGTTTGGTTCTTATTTTCATAAATCCCTTTATCCTAGGAAAAATAATTGCCTGTTGTGGCATATATGTTTGAGCGGGATCAGTCGACAGATCCTGTAAAATGGTTATCCGATACAATATTCCATTATCTAACCAGTGTTTATTTAGTGGATGTTTAGTGGCTATTTAGTGGCTATTTAGTGGCTATTTTCAAAAAATTAAAGATTGTGGATTCTAAATTGAGTCAAAATCAATAGACATTGTTTTTATTATAAAAAGATATTTCCATTTTATGATTAACGATATATCTGTTTGTTAATTGAACTCCGACCAGTGATATTAATGTATATATGTATACGTGTATATATGTATATATGCATATTCTCAGGTATTTAATGATAAAATCCTGTTGCACACAGCTAACTCTAATGAAGTATGTCAGGCTGATTTGACTGAGTATGGCCTCGGCTAAAATCAATGGGACGGAATAATCTCAATCTTTTATCCACTACCTGCATTAATAAGAAATGTATGCGTCAAAAGGGGAATACAGGTTTATAAAAAGGCGGAGTGTTCTTACTTGAAGCATAAGCTTTACAGCAAAACATCTCCCTAACCCACAGTATTAATCTGGCGAAGGCGTTAGTCTTTAACAATAATTAATAAAGCACACTACAGTTTTGATTAAACAGCGCTTTATCGATAAATTTGGGGGATTATGACAGAGACGAAACAAGGATTGTTATTAACTGGCGGTGGCGCGAGGGCGGCGTATCAAGTGGGTGCGCTCAAAGCCATTGCCGAATTCTATCCGCGTAACCACGGTACACCTTTTAAAGTCATCACAGGTACATCGGCAGGGGCAATCAACAGTTGCGCCATCGCTTGTTATGCCAGTTGCTTCCGCTTGGGGGTGAAAAAGCTTGAATACATCTGGAATAACTTCCACGCCAACCAAGTATTTCAATGCCGTTTTGATGAAATATCACGGCACTTGCTGCTGACCTTCTTATCCAAATTCCAATCGCCGCATGTGGCGCGCCAACCAGTATCCCTGCTTAACAATAAACCCTTACATCAACTGCTGGATCGGTATTTGGATATGCGCCGCATCGATATCAACATTCAACGCCAGCACCTGGATGCTATTTCGATTACCGCGTCTGACTATAACAACGGTGATTCCATTAGTTTCTTTCAAGGTAATCAACAGTTACAAGAATGGCAGCGGGCTCGTCGCAGTGGTTTACGTACACGCTTACACCCCCACCATCTGTTAGCCTCGTCCGCCATCCCCTTGGTCTTTCCTTGTACCCAGATAGGCCGTGATTTTTATGGGGACGGTTCGGTGCATCAACTATCACCACTCAGCCCTGCCATCCATCTTGGCGCAGAGAAGATACTGGTAATAGGTGCAGAGCAGCCACCGCAAACATTCAAACAAGGGGAAGTACGGCAAACCCCATCCGGGGCCGATATCGCTGGGCATCTGCTTGATACTATCTTTACCGATACCTTAAACTCGGACATCGAGCGGTTGAGCCGTATTAATGATACGCTCTCGTTAACACCCACATCACAGCAATCGTCGTTAAGCATGAAACCCATCGGTTTGTTTCGAGTCGCCAATGAGCATGATATTAATGCTATTGCCGATAAATACTTTCACGATCTGCCGATAACCATCCGTACCCTGCTACGTACGATCGGCGTTAACCAAGGTAGCAATTCTTCAATTACCTCTTACTTGATGTTTGAACAAAACTATACGCGGGAGTTAATTAATTTGGGCTATCAAGATGTGCTTAAACAAGAACTGGAATTAAGAGCATTTTTAAATATATAACCTAATCTGCCCAACCGCCTAACAAGCAATGTTCCGCCCGTTTGACATAACGTGAAGGCCCACAAAGCAGTACCACATCGCCCACTTCAAAGATGAAATCCTGATGAACCTGAGTAAGCTCAACTCCTTGTCGACGAATGGCACGATAACTGACTTCTTTTAATTTTACTTCTGCAACGGTTTTACCAATCGCATAAGCACCAAACTCAAGGCGAATAGCGTGTAACCGTTCTAGTACTTCACTTTCTTCAAAAGACATCGTACTTTCGCCACCAAAATAAAAACCGTGTAAATGGTTATAATGGCCTTGCCGTTCGTACTGTAATCGCTTCAAAATACGCTTGATCGGTACCCCTGAAATAGCCAGTACATGCGATACCATCATCAAACTACCTTCTAACGATTCAGGTACCACATCTGTCGCCCCCGCATCATGTAATTTTTGAATATTGGAATCATCGGTGGTTCGCACTAATACCTTGGCTTCGGTTAAAGGTTTGACGATCTTTAATAACTCGATGGCTTTTTCGGTGTCTTTGAAGGTAATAATAATCGACTTGGCTTTTTCGACCCCCAGCATCATTTGAATTTCGCGGCGACTGGCATCACCAAACTCAATTTTTTCACCACCATTTAAAGCTTCCTGTACCCGCACGGGATCACGATCGATCACCGTATAAGGTATGCCTTCAATTTTTAAGAAACGGGCAATAGTTTGGCCACCGCGGCCATAACCACAGACAATCACATGATCAATATATTGCCCTGGAAGTGGTGGTGACAATCCGCTTTTAGATCTCGGCTTAGACTGAAATAACAACCGCCTAACGACCTCTTGGTGGCAATCAATTAACCAAGGTGTCATCGCCATACTGATGATCCCAACGCCCACCAGCGTCGAAATTAGCGGCAAAGGTAATAATGCTAACTTGCCTGCTAATGCCAGTAGTACAAAACCAAACTCACCCATTTGCGCTAACACCAGTCCAGTACTAAGGGCATTACTGCTACTTTCACCGAGCAGTTTGGCAAGGATGAATACCAAGACGATCTTAGTTAACATCATCACCACCAGTACAATGATCAAGCGCGGCCAATCGGCCAGCAAACTCGGTAAGTTGAGTAACATACCGATAGTAATAAAGAACAGCCCCATTAATACATCACGAAAAGGGCGAATATCAGCTTCGAGCTGGTGTCGATAAGGTCCCTCACCTAACATCATGCCCGCTAAAAAAGCCCCTAATGCCATCGACAACCCTAACCAATGGGTGATCAGCCCTGCAATTAACGCCACTAATAAGGTCGACATCACAAACAATTCATCAGAACGGGTTAAGGCAATCTCTTTAAACACCGCCGGTAAGATCCAACGCCCGACAGCCAAGATCAGAAATACCGCAAACAAGCCTTTAACCAATGCCCACCCCATCTGCTCGGCAATCAAGGTAACATTGCCACTTTGCTGCGCCAACAAAGGGATCATAATAAGGAAAGGAACAACAGCAATGTCTTGAAATAACAGTACACTGATCGACAATTTCGACATGCGGGTATTGAGTAGCTTCGATTCTGCTAACTGCTTGATCACGATCGCGGTCGATGACATTAACAACGCCGAAGCCACCACAAATGCTTGTGACCAATACAATGAAGCGAATACACCCAGCACGGTAAAGAGCACACCGACACTTATCACCTGGCCACCACCAAGCCCTAATACCAGATGCCGCATCGATAATAACCGCGGTAATGAAAACTCTAAACCCAATGAGAACATCAGAAAAACAACACCCAGCTCGGCAAACAATTCAATATCAGCTTGTTCGACAATCAGTTGAAAACCAAAAGGCCCGGCAATCACACCCGTCGCCAGGTAAGCCAGGATCGGCGGTAGGTGAATACGCTGAAATAACGCCACAAGCGCAACCGCGAGAGAAAGTAATAGGATGATATCAATAAACAAATTATTACCTCCGAAACAGTTAAGCAGACGTTATCGATAAGCAACCAACAATAATAAATACAATGCCATTAAAGAATATGTACTAGCGCCCGATTTAACAAGTTAGGGCAAGGATCAATAAAAAGATCACCATTAATTTAACTATAAACTTTTTTAAATAATGGTACGTAATATGCATGTTTTATCGTTACACTAATTATTGTAATTTTTTTGACAGAGGTAAAAATGGATAACTTAAGCATCATCAATACCCCTAAAACACATACACATTATGGGTTTACTGCGCCAAAACGGCAGCAGAAATTGACGTCTTCGCAAACCATTGCTACTTTAAAAAAGTTACAGACCAGCTTAGATGTCGATTCTTTGTTACATAACTTTGCCGCTATAGCGGCACAGCATGTCCGTTTTACCGCGCTAAGCTTTACCGATGAAATGAACAACATCCATTTAAAAACAGACTGCTCTGCGACGTTTCAACAAAACTACCATTTGGCTGTCGCAGGTAAAGATCTTGGTTCCTTGCGGTATAGCTCAGTAAAACCATTGAAGATTAGTGAACTGAGCATATTAAAAGAACTACATCAGCTATTAGAGACCAACCTGATGCATGCCTTGATGTTACAAGAAATGCAGGTCCGGATCATGAAAGATCATCTAACCGGTTTAGATAATCGCGCCAGTTTTGATGAGAACATTAAACGTTCTTACAGTCTCTGCCAACGTCATAAATCAAACATGGCGTTATTAGTGACTGACTTAAATGATTTCAAACGGGTAAATGACACTTATGGTCATCCCTTTGGTGATAAGATTCTGAAACATTATGCGCACGTATTACAGCGTAGTATTCGTAATAGTGATGTGGCATTTCGCTTGGGTGGTGATGAGTTTGCGATCATCCTACAACCAGCGTCAGTCCAGTCAACACGCTTAGTCATCGAACGTATTGATAGTGAAATTAAAAATGATGTTTTGCTTAGCGAGTTCAATATCACGTCGGCAATAGGCTCGGCAACTTGGCGTGCAGGTGAAACCATTGAAAGTTTGTTTAAACTCGCAGATGAAGACCTTTATAACAATAAATTCAACACCAAATAAAAAAGCTCAGCAAATTAAATTTGATGAGCTTCATTGAGTATAGAACAGCTTGACGTAGCATTGCCTGTTATTTTGGTATCTGTTATTTTGGTATCTGTTATTTACGTATCTATTATTTACGTAATAACCTTAATGCATTTGCTGTTACCAATGCAGTCGCACCTGAATCCGCTAAGATAGCTACCCATAGTCCAGTAAACCCTAATAGGGTTGTCACCAGGAATATCGCTTTAAGCCCAACGGCTAAACTAATATTTTGTTTAATATTGGTGAGTGTCGCCTGACCCAGTTCCACCATTTGTGGTAATTCAATTAACCGATTATGCATGAGTGCTACATCGGCCGCTTCTAACGCGACATCTGTCCCACCGCCCATCGCAATACCTAAGCTGGCACTTTTCATGGCTGGTGCATCGTTAATACCATCACCCACCATCGCAGTATCTTTGTCTTGGCTCAGTTCACCAACAATGCGTGATTTGTCTTCTGGCAATAGTTCGGCGCGGTATTCCATGCCTAACGAATCGGCAATCACTTTCGCGGTGCGGCGGTTATCACCGGTTAGCATCACCGTATTAATACCGAGTTTTTGCAGTTGTTCCACCGCTTGACGGGCATCGTCACGAATACTATCCGCCAGCGCGACTAAACCAATAACTTGCTCATCTTGCAGGACGACAACCGTAGTATTGCCCCCATTTTCAAGATCTTCGATAGCCGTGCGTACATGTGCTAATTCAGCAAGTTGCGCGGTCATGTGATGCGGGGCGAGCAGTTTTATTAACTGTGCTGAACCACCCAGCAGTACTTCACCTTGCACACCTAAACCCGCTAATGTTTGGTCATTGCTAACGGCCAATAAAGCCACTGATTTGAGTTCCGCATGGGCGAGGATCGCAGTTGCCAGTGGGTGATTTGAGGTTTGCTCGATACTGGCAGCAAGTTGTAATACTTTAGCTTCATCATCAATGAAGCTCACCACACTTGTTACTTCTGGTACACCTTGGGTCAAGGTACCGGTTTTATCAAAGGCGATTTGTTGGATACGACCAATCTGCTCGAGCGCCGCACCACCTTTCACTAATACGCCACGTTTACTGGCGGATGATAATGCCGATGTTACCGCTGCGGGTGTTGAGATCACCAAAGCACAAGGACACGCAATCAGTAGCAATGTTAAGCCTTTATAGACCCACTCAGTCCAATCACCACCAAATAATAAAGGTGGCACGACGACGACCAATAACGCGAGGAACATCATTGCCGGTGTATACCAACGACTGAATCTATCGAGGAAACGTTCGATTGGCGCTTTGTTTTCTTCTGCGTCTTCAATGAGATGTAAAATACGATCAATCGCATTGTTACCCGGCTCTGATACCACACGTAATTGCGCGAGACGGTTCACAGCCAGACTACCCGCCATCACAATATCGTCAGCTTGGTGTTCAACAGGTACCGATTCCCCCGTTAACGCACTTTCGTCAAAACTAATACCAGATGCTAATAACGCGCCGTCAGCAGGTAGCCTATCACCGGGTTTAATTTCGATAATATCGCCTGGTTGTAAATCACTTGCAGCGACAACGATACGCTTATCATCCACAATTGTTGTGGCTTCTTCAGGCACCAGCGACATTAATGATTTAACACCTTTACGTGCTTTACCTGCGGCAAACGATTCCAGTTTCTCACCAACCATGAACAGTACTAATACCATCGCAGATTCCGCAGTTTCCCCTAAGATAAGCGCACCGACAGTCGCCACTGACATCAATGTTTCGATGGCAAATGGGGTACCCGAACGGGCTAATTTAATCGAGCGGTTAATAACAGGAATAACGCCAAACACACTCGCAAAGGTAAATAACCACTGACTGGCATCACTGTTAAATTGCGTCAGAATAGCAGCAATAACAATCGCACTGACTAAGGTGATGGCATGCCAATGCTCGCGCAGGTTTTGCTGTAATGAAGCGTCGTCGTCAGTGTTTATGGGCTTTTTACCCACTTGTTGTAACTTGAAACCGACATTAACGACGGCATCATTGACTTGCATTTTGATGCTATCAACAGCAGTACTACTATTGTCGTGGTCGATATCAACAAGTAATTTTTCGGTCGCGAATGCAACACGGCATTGCTTAACTTGGGGTAAGGCTTGAACGGCTTTTTCTACTTTACGGGCACAACTTGGGCAATCCATGCCAGTCACTAACCAGGATAAACGGGCAGTTAAACTTCTGGACTCGGGTTCCTCATCATCAGCAATAAGTTCATTTGATGCTGTGTGTGCGCAGCAAGAATCACTGCTACTGCTTGCAGATGTTGAATGGTGTTCATCACTATGTTGGTGTTCGTGTACGTGCGTTTTGCTGTGATCGTTAGCACAACATCCTTGATTTGTTTTTGGTGCTGTCGCTGTGGCAGCGTTACCGTTACATGACATAAGTTTATCCTCGTAAATAGAATTGTTGTTATTAATATAAATACCAGTTAAGCGTTCAAGCTAGTTAACTTACATATTAATATATATTCATATTAACTTTCATTCAAGTGTAAAAACAAAAAAAGCGAACACAAGTGCTCGCTTTTCATTTTGGTCATCACTATTTTTGAGTGAGTCAGCTTAATCCGACGATAACAATTCTGACTTCAGTTGGACTAAGAAGTCACGCATATAAACACTGCGTCGTTGTGCTTCAGCCTTTGCCGCCTGGGTGTGCATGCTATCACCCAGCGTTAGTAGCTTGGTAAAAAAATGATCTAAGGTATACACATTATCATCCGGCTCGCGTTCTGCACAGAGTGGATCAATACTGCTATACAACTGACGGTTTAGCTTGCCCCCGACTAAAATACAACGGGCGATACCAATAGCACCGAGTGCATCCATACGATCAGCATCTTGTAATATTTTCGCCTCCAAGGTTTCCGGCGTAATATTCGCACTAAAGCTATGTGCGACGATGGCATGATGAATAGCCCTGTGATATTGCTGGGGATAGTTAATCTCTTGTAAGTACGCCACAGCGCGGTCGGCAGCTAACAACGAGGCTTGCTTGCGCTGCGGGTGATCTTTAGCAACTGAAACACAATCATGCAACCAGGCTGCTGGCTCTAAGATCGCCAACTCTGCGCCTTCAGACTCGGCCAATTGCCTAACAGTCGCCACCACGCGTTCAATATGGTCGATATCATGGGCGCGATCGGCACACCCCAGTTGGGTTAAAAATTCAATAAATAGATTACGCATAATACTCTCGTTAAAATAACGCGTGAAGCTAGAAGCTTTAAGCTTTAATAAAAATTATTCATGCTCGGTCACGTGACAAGCCAGATCATGTACCACATGACGAATATGGTGATCATCCAATCGATAGAGGATTTGTTTACCTTGACGTTCAGAACGTAAAATACGCGCTTCACGTAAATGACGTAAATGATGGCTGGTCAGTGATTGTGACATACCGGTAACCGCTGATAACTCAGAGACAGGAACAGGGCCAGCCATACAGGCAAGCACTAAGCGGATACGGCCTTCATCGCCTAACAAATGAAAAAGATGCGCAAGAGAAGCAATATGCTGATCATCTAATGCCGGTAATTCAGCATTACATTGTGGTTCTGGGCAACATTGAGATTCTAATTTTGGCATTCTGCCCCGCTAAGATAAAAATGGATGAAAGGAAAGTGTAACACTTAAGGTCACAGGGGCAACACCTACCGGGTTTGCAGATCAAAAATGCCAGCCTAATATACACGAATAGCGCATACTCAGCTGGCATTTTGTTTATTACATTGACGGCCCCAGAGGCACCGTCAATGTTAGTGATTTAACGCATTAGATAAACGCTAGTTTCGCAATGAATACCACAGCCAATACATTCATACCTAAAGACACATCGGCAGAACGACCTGTACCATGCTTAATGATAGTGAATGATAAGAAGCCTAAGATAATACCGTCAGCGATTGAATACGTTAACGGCATCATGATTGCAGTGATTGCCGCTGGTACGTAATCGGTAAATTCATCCCAGTTAACTTTATGTAAACTGCCAACCATTAAGAAAGCAACATAGATCAACGCACCCGCAGTCGCATAACCAGGTACAATCTGGGCAATCGGCGCAAAGAACATCGATGCTAAGAATAACAGACCAACAACAACCGCAGTTAAACCAGTACGACCACCTTCGGCAATACCGGCATTACTTTCGATATATGTTGTTACCGGTGGACAACCAATTATCGCACCAGCAACACTGGCAACACTGTCTGCTGTTAAGGCTTTGTTTAGATTTTCAATTTTGCCATCTTTGTTGTACATATTAGATTTTTCAGCCACACCAATCATAGTGCCAGCGGTATCAAACATGTTAACAAATAGGAATGCTAGGATGATACTGACCATAGATACGTCTAATGCACCCATTACGTCCATTTTCATGAATGTTTTTGACAAACCCGTTGGTAGTGATACCACTTGGTCTGGTAGGCTTACTAAACCCATAATTACACTGATCGCAGTAGTAACAACAATACCGATTAACACCGCACCAAATACTTTACGCGTTGCTAAGATAGCGATAATTAAGAAGCTTAATGAACCTAAGATAACTTTAGGATCATGGAAGTTACCCAGTGTCACTAACGTTGCAGGGCTTGCAGTGATGATACCTGCAGCTTTTAAACCAATAATACCTAAAAACAGACCAACACCCGCTGTCATTGCGTAGCGCAAGCTGCTTGGAATGCTATCGATGATCCAGCTACGTAGTCTCGTCACACTCATCAATACAAATACAATGCTTGAAATGAATACCGCACCTAATGCAACTTCCCACGTATAGTCCATGCCCTTTACGACAGCAAAGGTAAAGAAGGCATTAAGCCCCATGCCTGGCGCTAGACCCACAGGCCAGTTCGCATAAAGACCCATGAAGATACAGCCAATTGCAGCACTTAATGCTGTTGCAACGAATACCGCTTGGTAGTCCATGCCTGCAATAGACATGATATCAGGGTTAACAAATAGGATATAAGCCATGGTAACGAAAGTCGTTAAACCTGCCATTACTTCTGTTTTAATCGTGGTGTTATGTGCTTTTAGCTTGAACAACTTTTCCAGCAAAGTTGCAAAAGCAGACGTGTTTGTTGATTCAGAGGTAGACTGACTTGCGGTATTCATTAAAGTACTCACTTTTTAATTCGTTCATCTTACTCACTGTATAACAGCGGTTGTCTGTACTTATTGCTCTTTCAGCAACTGATAGATACAAACCAAGATGACTGGTTGTTTAATAAATGGCTGTCGCATAGCGGAAAAGTGGAAAGTTCTAAGCTGACAATTATTAAATAACCGGATTTAAAATATAGGTAATTATTACCTGCTATATTCACTTTGTGAACGGCGGGATTATCTGCTAATTTGAGTTGAATTGAAAGTTTTTTGTCATTAAAGCATACTTTTATTATATAAAACTATGATTTCAGTGAACATTATGGACCAAACTCCTAAAAGTATAGTTTTAGCTAAAAAATACCAGCACGCAGCTGGTATTTTTAATATAAACCAGTAAACGTTTACTGGTTTATATTGGCTTAAACAGGATTACCTAAGTAACAGAAGAAGTGGGCCGGAATCATTACACGGTACGAAATTACGTGTTTTGTAACGATGCTTAATAATTATATCAATGTCATCAATTGAATCTATATTAATTATTTCACCACCTCTGTCACTTAACTGCAGTGATAATCGCCATCCAGTTGCAGCAACACTGCGCTCTTTAAAGCTATATATTGGGTTTACTAACTCCTTGTTACCATCCAATATACTAATATTTGCTTTTACATTCTCACGATGGTTATTTTTAAATGTCATCGTATCCTGATTTGCATCCCAAAAGCGTGCATCGTAAGCAATCATTTCATTTTCAATTACTGGTGCTAAACTATCTCGATTATCAATTACTTTACCTGGCGTAGGTGTTCTAAAGTAACTTGAGCCACCGTAGGTTAAGTATGCCCTAGTGTCTGTTTCATCTGAGTAATAACTGGATGTATTAATATTGATATACATGGAGTCAATTTTATCACCGTAATTACCACCATCAATTAAACAAGACAAGTCTGTGTCAGAACCTACAATTGGCCCTGCAAATAGATTCGTTCTTGGAAATGATTTTGCAGTGCTAAATTCAGCTGTTAACCAGTATGCAGATCCGACATTACGACTTAAAGTGTGTAATTTAGCGGTAAATGCCTCATCAGCATTCAACATTCCCGGTCCACCTTGTGGGTCTGGATACATTTTATATTCGCCATTTTCTCTTTCAACATAACCAAAAATATCTTTTTTCAGCGAAATTGTATCTTGCGCAAGTTGGGTTGGACGGGTGCCTCTACGCGCATCAAAGCTTTGTAAACTATTATAGAAATCTTCCAATTGCCAAATAGTATATAAAGAAAATAACCCTGATTTACTGTAACCTTTACTTAAATCTTTAAAATCCTCCTGCCATTTATATTCCAACGCACCTACAGCATAGAATAACCACTCTTGGACTTGTTCAAAGGCAAGTTTAGCTTTATTTACGTCATTGGTTAATCGTGTAAAGTGGATTGGATCTGCATAATAACGAGTTTTCAGCGTCTGATCATAAGCGTTAATTTGTGTAATTATACGCTGTGCTTGCTTGAGAAAACCTGAAAGCTTTTCATTTTCAATGATGATTGTATTTTTAGCTCGGGCGATATCCCAGTCTGCCGTTGCCAATTGCTGAGTCCAGTTTGCTATGCGAGCTTTAGAATTAATATCTAATAAACGTCGCTCAGAACTAATAATCACAGCACGCTCCAGCGCTGACATTATTTCAATATACGTCTTAGGATCTTTAATGCTCCTATTTTTGATATCATCGTGTAATGAATCTATTGCAGAAGTTAACTCATCAACAGACACTAACCCGTCATCTCTAATGAATTTGTTCATAAAAGAAAGCATGGCATCCAATTCTTTACCTGATATAAAGCTATCGTTCCTATCTGAAGAAGATCTTATATAGTCATTTAACAAAACGTTAACATCACCATATTGAATATAGATTTTTTCGAGGACTTGAGAAACCCCTTTTTCTTCCTCTAAACGAGCACCTTCTATAGTTATTGCTTTTTTTATGTTTTCTTTTTCTTGTTTAGCGCGTTTTAGATCGATATTGGCCATATTCATAAGGTTGTACTGCTGTGATATTTGACTCCCCTCTCGCGCCTTATTATCGGTTAGACAGTTATTCGTTCCATTTTCCAAGCTACAGCCAAGTAATAGATAAAGCTGATTATTTAAGTTACGGTGGGTCTCACTGTAATACCCCGCGTAATTATCCAGATTATATTGGTAAGTGTTTAAACTATCTTCAGCTCTTTTTTGAGCTTGCTTTGCAGATGAAATAAGCCCATCTTCAGTGATGATTTTTTTTATGGCGTTATATGAATCATAAGTAAAATTACCATCAATACCATAGCCCTGAATTAATAACACAGTATCGAATGGCATATTCAAGATGTTAAACTTGCCGCTGACCCAACGCGAAGATGTTGCTAAGTCATTTAAGTGTTCATTCACCTGTCCAAGCAACTGGGGAACACTTGAGGCGAAGCTTGCTTGTCCAAGTTTTTCTGTTCCAAACAGCGTTTGTAATCTGGCTAATTTAACACTTAGATCTTCTCGCGTATTATCTAACTCATCTTGTTCAACGCTTAATCCTTGACGAACTTGTAATTTTGCAATAGCTAATGTTTGCTCTGCAACACGATTCATGAGGTCAAGCACTAAAGCCACATCTTTAAAGTCAGCGGTTAATTTAGGTGCAGTCTCATCAATTGGGTTATAAATTCCTCGTTTAGGCACTAGGTCAAAGTAAATGTCGCGATTCTCGGAGATAACTATCCAATAATTATCCAGAGTGTTTCGTAGTGTGTTTAGCGCTTCCTCACGTAACTGATATTCGCTTTCAATATTGGCCTCTTCACCTAATGTTAACCAATCAATTTGAGCTTGATCTATGTTTTGCTGAGCAAGGATCATATCGGCCGCAGCGCGATCGTAATATACATCTAGCAGGAGGTGAGAGAGTCCCAGATCTTCTTTTTTAGCTTGATTTAAAAATTTATTCAGTTCTTGTACCTTAGTGCTAGCCTGAATTTTATTATTTTCATGCCAAAAAGTACCAAAATCTGAATTAATTAGAATTTCATTTAACTGTGGGCTACTAATATCAAGATTATACAAATTAGTTAGGTAACTAAATATAGCCTTAGTATCAGCTGGATTTAGCGGATAAGTAGCTTGAACTAACGCCTTAATTGGATCGGTCAAAGTTGCCGCTTGACGCTCAAAAGACTCACATTGGTTATTATTTAAATCCCCCAATTTACAGTATTTTATCGGTACAGAAAAGTTATTTGAATCGCACATCCCACCACCTCCAGGTCTACCGCTGTAACCAGAAGGACAAGTCCTTTTGGTCGGTTTAAATGATGATGTACATTTCTCATATTTAGTTATATATTTGTAGCCTCCCATCCACGGTACTCGGATAGTATAAGGGGCTGTTTTAACGCAGGTTTTTTTTATACATGATTGCCTGTTGTTATTGTAGCCCGCAGGGCAAGAATCAGTAGTCCCTATACTACTACGACACTGATTGTTCTTCATAAATTGACCCTTAGGGCATTTCAGTGATGGACCAGTATGTACGATCAACTTGCTGCAAGTTCTTCCTTCTAATGAAGCACCGCCTTCGCAACTAAAATACTTAAATTCGTCCCCCAAATTGGGATATTCAAGGTAGCGTCTATATTCTTTCCCGCTAGCAATCGCTTGGGAAGAAAAAACAATACAAAGTATCATTGTTAAATAGAGTTTTATTCTGAGCATGATTATTTATTCACCTAGTGTAGAGTTGTTGACATTTTATTTTACTAATACGTACTTATTAGGTGGTGTATAACTAGTTAATAACGGCTTTTAAAGACAAAAACACTGGTTTTGATACTTAGCCTAGGTTTTGTCAATGGAGACCGTGACAAGCATCAGGAAACAGACTTTAAAATAATAAATGAATTGACTTATTACAAATATTTACACTTAATTGCACTTCTTTACATTAAAATCAATGTGATAGCACAGTATTCGACAATTTAAATTAACGTCTGCATTAGATGGTGGCAATAATTATGGGGCTATCACAGCTGCTTACCACTTATCCTCTAAAGTAGTTTTTAATCTCGATGATCATGACTAGAACAGTTGAATATACGGATATCCATATAAAGGAATTTTGAATGAATTTTTTAGTTGTCATTAACATTCGGGTTATTTTTTTGGTGATCGCGTGTTGCTGTGCTTGGGGGGCATATGCCAGTGAGCCGAGCGCTGTCTCCCCTACAATTTTATCTTTGCCTTCTGGGCCAGGAACCATCCAAGGGCTTGGTGAGGGTTTTACAACACAATTGAATACAGGCACTAGCCAAGATGTACTTAACTTTGACCTACCCTTAGGCCGTAATCAATTAACTCCTGTCTTATCGGTCGTGTACGACAGTGGGTTTGGTAATGGTTTACTGGGGATAGGGCGACGATTAAGCGTACCTTATATTCAACGCCAAACCACTAATGGGCTACCTCATTACGATGACAGTGAGTCAGATGTATTTATCAATCACCAGGGCGCAGAATTAGTTCATATTGGTGCTGACGAGTATCGCGCCAAAATTGAAGGACAATTTGTTAAATATCAGCAACTCGATCAAGGTTGGCGTATTTATCTGCCTAATGGTCAAGTTTGGTTATTAGGTCAAGACAACTCAGCTCAGCATAGTGATAGTTCTGGACAAAAGGTTTTTCAGTGGTTTATACAAAGCATTACCGACAGTAATGGTAATCAAATCAACTACTATTACGACAAATTTGATAACACCCAAGCGGTATATCTCACGCAAATAGATTATAATAATGGCGATAGTATCGTTGAACTTGAGTATGAATCACGTCCCGATCCAATTGTTTCATTTCTACCTACCTTTGAGTTAACAAAAGCATTTCGTCTTAAGAAAATAATAACTTTCAACTATACAAATCGAGTGGCCAATTATCAATTTGATTATGAAATAACGACACAATGGCAGTCCTTGTCTCGCTTAGTTTTAGTATCAAAAACGGCTGGAAATGGACAAGATACAGCGCCACCGACACGCTATCGCTACACCGATTTTGATCTTAAAAAAGCCACTAGCCATTACGTTCCTTCTGCCAGAGGTTTTCCTCTGCATAGCCCTGATACAGATTTTATTGATATCAATGCCGACGGGTTGCCAGATGTCCTTAATACTGGATTTTCACCTCATCGATATTGGCTCAATCAAGGGCCTGACTCTAATGGAGAAGTGCAATTTTCAACTATGCAAAAAATGAAAACACATTCTCGAAATCGCTTATCCAGTCCTTCGGTAAAATGGGGAGACATGAACGGCGATGGAAGGGTCAATATGTTAAGCGTTTCTCGTAGTGCAAGTTATATTTTTAAACTGGATGATAGTCACAACTGGCAATTAAATGGCGATCTTGGCCGCCCTAAATTACCAATTAGTAGTAATAATGCAAGATTAATTGATATCAATAATGATAGATTGGCCGATATTTTTGTAACGAATAATAAATCAGCAAATGGTATTTTTGCGCACAGTGTGGCATTAAATACAGGACAAGGTTGGGGTGAACCGATACAAATGCCGATGCCACAAAAAAGTGCTGGCGTTAGCTTGGCTAATCCAACCACATTTATGGCTGATATCAATGGTGATGGACTGACTGATTTGGTTCACATTACCCGATCAACCATGTTTTTCTTTGCTGGACGTGGAACAGATGGCTTCTCTCAGGCTATTGAAATAGATAATTTTAGGTCTATTGGTCGACAAATATTTGATATCCGCCAGGTACGCTTTGCTGATTTAAACCACGACGGTATGGCTGATTTAATTTATTTAAATGGCAGCCGTCTGACAATTTGGCCAAATAGAGGTCGTAATCGTCAACATGAATATTTTTCTTTCGGCGAGTCGCTAACTATTGAACATCCTGACCGATTTGCGCCAAGTGCAGTCAAAATGGCTGATATCGATGGAAATGGAGTGATGGACGTAGTGTGGTATCGCCCTGGAAAACGCGAAAAATCTTTTACTTATTTGACACTGGTTCCAGATGTAATGCCAAATCAGCTACTGTCAGTGGATAACGGTGTAGGTAAGGTATCAAGTATCGAATACGCCAGTGTCGCTTCAGAAATGCTGCGCGACAAAAATGAAAATACACCTTGGCAGCATACCTTGCCAATGGCGATGCAAATAGTAAAACATGTCACAACTAGAGATTCTAGCAAACCGAGCCAAAAAGAGCGTAAAACTTACCAGTATCGAGATGGCTTTTTTTTTGCTAAAGAACGTAAATTTGTGGGATTTCGTCAGGCAACACAAATTGATCCTGCGTCTAAATCAACTAAAGGTGGTAAAACTGTTTATGATTTCTTGCTCGGGCTTGAGGACGAATCGTTGCGCGGTAAAATTAGCCAAATCGAAAAACAAGATGATAAAGGTCGAATTTTTTGGCGTGAAACTCAAACGTGGCAATCAAGACGCTTATTTGACAGCACTGATGATGATCGGTTTGTATCTTTTGCTAGCGTGAAACGTCGAGAGCGAGAATTGATTGAACAAGATCGGGGTACCCCAATTACCTTAGCGTGGGAATATCAGCATGACGATTATGGCAATTTAATTTATCGACATGAATTTGGTCGATTAGATAATGTCTTTAACGATGAACGTAAGACACTTTGGCGTTATAGCGCAGAAAACAGCACTTCTCTTGTGAACTGGCAATTACACAAGCCAGTTGAGAAAATAGTCAAAAATGCAGATGGCGTTATCGCCTCTAAAGAACAATGGTTTTACGACGATGAAAGTTTCAGCGCTAATAATTTGGGGAGTGTAAAAGAAGGAAATCTTACCGCTCATCAGCAATGGGTTAAACCCAATAGTTCCAATAAAACCATATTCACCAAACGACAACGCTATGATCAATACGGCAATGCCGTGGAATTTTTCAGTCCTTTGTATGGTGAGCAGCCAGGTCATCATGTCACTATCAAATATTTGAATGGTTTATACCCCATTCAAGAAAGTTTGCACCTTGGTGGTCAAAGTCTCGTAGCAAAAGCTGAGTATGATACAACCCTTGGGGTTATGACTCAGTTTGAGGATTTTAACCAACAAAAAACGACTCTTCAGTACGATGGCCTCGGCCGCGTGACAGATATTATTGCCCCTGGGGATAGCACCAGTGCCCCTACTCAATCATTTGAGTATCATTACCAAGACACATTTGGTGGTAAAAGAGTAAATTGGATTGGTAGTAAGCAGAGGCTTGTGGCAGGAGGAAAGAGTATCGCTAGTCGTGAATACTTTGATGGTGCTGGTCGAAGCCTGATGAGTGTGGGTGAAACAGAGAAAGGACCCGTGGTGAACCGTCATGTTCAATATGGTCATCGCGGACTAAAGATTAAAAGTTATTTACCTTATTATAGCACCTCATTTGCTTATCATTCTTATACACTGTCCGAGTCGATTGATAGTACTTATGATGCTTTAGGTCGTATATCCAGTAGGCACTACCCGCCAACTCGGAGTCATGGGGCAACTTATTATGAAAATACATATTATCCATTAAAGGTATGGACTAAAGATACCGCACAAACACAAGCGGGCAGTGAGCATTCAGGCTCAGGAAAATGGCTCGTTTATGATGGATTAAATAGGTTAAGAGAAGTGCGTGAAGAAATAGGTATTGACCAGGATGGCGATATAAGCTCAACTCAAGAATGGGTGACGCGCTATGATTATAATGAACTTGGAAATCTTACCCAGTTAGAAGATGCATTTAGTAATGTGCGAACTATGTCTTATGACGGACTAGGGCGAAATATTTTTACTGATGATCCAAACCGGGGGCGGAGCTGGCGTAAATTTGATGCGGCAGGTAATGAAATTTCGTCGTTTAATAGTCGGGGTGTTGCCCAATTCTCAACATATGATGGTATAAATAGATTGCTCACTGAAAGAACTTACACTGATAAATTACAAGTGTCTGCTCTAGGAACTGAATTCCCTCTTTTAGACCGGAGTAAAGCTAAACTGATGACTCGTTTTGTTTATGATAAGAGTCGAGATTTGAGTTTACATAACCTAAAAGGGCAATTGACTGAAGTACATGATCAATCAGGTAAAGCTTGGTTTGGTTATGATGAAAATAATCGTCGTATTATCGATAAACGTCAAATTATCGGTTTAGGGCAAAATACGCCTGTTTATCAAACACAACGTATATATAACAGTGCGGGTAAAGTGACACGGTTAACTTATCCGGATCAAACATTTGTTGACTATCGTTATGGTGCAGGTGGCGAACTTACTGCTATTCCTGGTGTTGTTTCTGAATTATCGTATACCGCATCAGGTCAATTTGAGCAGGTAAGTTTGAATAACGGTATAACCAGCCAATATAGTTACGATGCATTAAATCGACTCAGTTATTTACAAACCAGCCGTAATAAAGACAAGTTAGAATTGCAGGCGCTTGATTATCAATATGATAGAGTTTCTAACCTCCAGCGTATAAATGATAAACGGAATACAACCAGTCTACATACAATTGCCACAGAGCTTGGCTATAGTGGCGTTATTGATGCTTTAGATCAATCAAGAAGCTACACCTACGATGACTGGTATCGCTTATCAACGGAGAAAAACAAAGCTAAGCTAACTGAGTACAAGTTTGATCCAATCGGTAATTTACTAGAAAAGAATATTTCTAACCCATTACAAGATACCCAAAATTTCACGCTTAAATACGGTAGCAGCGGCACTCAGGATAACCAGAACCGATTTGCCCGTTATGGCCGAGCTCCTGGAGAACAGCCAGGACCCAATGCACTCACATTTGGGAAAACAATGATAAAGTATGACGAGCAAGGTAACCGAACTCAAGAGGGTGATCAATATTATACTTGGGATAATAAAAGTCGTTTGATTGAAGTAAGGAATACAGGTCATCAAGCTAAATATAGTTATGATTATAATAATCAAAGACGTATAAAATGGGTGAAAGACAGTGAAGGGAATGAAACGAGTGTACTTTATATTAGTAAAGACGCCGAGATCCGTAATAATAAGTTAATTAAGTTTGTACGATTGGGCTCAAAGCGAATTGCAAAATCGGATATATCCGGTGGTTTATTTGAACCGTCATTATATTATTTGAAACAACATTTAGGCTCGACAGAGTTATCGGTAGATAATCAAGGAAGGCTGGTAAATGCTTTTAACTACGAGCCTTTTGGCGAAGTAGAGGCCGAATTCGGACAAATAGAAAAAACCAATTACCGCTTTACTGATAAAGAGCAAGATAAAGAATCTGGTTTAGGTTATTTTAGTCAGCGTTATCTTGATCATTCGTTTGGACAATTCATCACGCCTGATCCGGTGTTTTCCAGAGGAGAACGCTTTGCCGACCCGCAACATTGGTCACCGTATGCTTATGGTAGAGGAAACCCTCTGAAGTATATTGACCCTAATGGTGAACACCCTATTACTGACTCTTTTGGTATTAGCAATGGATATGCGCAAGCAATGTCTGTCAATGCACAAATGGACTCTATCAGCGCTCAATTTACTCGTAAAGATTATATGCATAGTTTGGCTAACGATATAAAAAATCCCTCCGGTAATATTAGTTTAACTGCGGGATCCCTCGGTCTCGTGTCTTTAGCGTTTGCACCTGAAGCAGCAGCAATTTATGCCACAGTGGCTTTTGGGTCCGGTCTTGTAAATTCTGTAGCAGATCTTGTTGATGGCGATGATGACTTTGATCTTGTAAGTGCGGCTTTGAACGTTTTGAGTCTTAAGGCTTCTAGCGTTGCAACACTCGTATCTAAAGTCGCTATCAAGCCTGTTACGAAAGCTGCAGAGGTCACTACAGATATAGCTGTTTATGGAGCAACAGTTAAACATGTTGAGGCCACTGAAAAGGCTAACTCTAAAACTGAAGCAAAAGAGTCCGATACTCACAAAGGCGGTAGTAATAAGCATGGTAACGATCTGAGTGATAGTGAAAGCAATACAACCCAAGATAACCAAGAGATGACAGAAAATTAGAAATATTTAAATCATAGCCGTGTATCAGAAAATACACGGGCTCGTTAATATTATAAGGCTAAAATTAATATGAAAAAAAATGTTCATTTGTTTCCGAAGAAGAAATATATAAATTTAACTAGAGGACGATTATTCAATTCGATCCTTGGAACAACATTATGCTTTCATATATTTTTGCTCTTATTTGTCTATTCTTTCTTTCCTGACAGTAATTTAAAAATAGAAGATAGTGCAGGTATGTTTGGGATATTGCTTTTGTGCTTGGCATTGGATTTTAGTTTTTTAAAATCATTATGTTTGGTTGATAATAAATATTACTTTTACTTGAAAATGTTTTTGACTATCTCAATTTTGCAAGCAGTTGTAAATTTCATAGTGGGTTGGAATTCATCGTGGCGATATATTTCAGCTACTTTAGGTATGATATATTGTTTTATTTTTACTTTTTATACATCCGCAGTTTTCGAAAGATTAATGAAAAATTAATTTTTAAGTATTGAAAATTGTTATATTTTAAAGATAGTAATCAGGCAGGTACTCGAGTTTTACACAAATAGAAAATAATACAAAAATACCAGCACGAGGCTGGTATTTTTAATATAAACGTAACGCTTAATGAGGCTTAGTCACGAGCATAGATAACGTGGCCGTCATCTTCGTACTTCACCCTAACACTTTTTTTATTGCAATTCTTCTGAAAATCCTTTTAACGTAAGGGTTTCAAGTGATTCTCAGTATTTCACCAAATTTAAGGTATAAAACTGAGAATTTAATGGCATAATTCTCACCTTTAAAACACTTCCCGAAACCAGATTTTGACATTTCGAGTTAAAATGTTCACATTAATTTAAAGTTCAATTAGCTCGTAATGATCAAAGCATAAATATGTGTAAAGCTCGGCTAAGGTTAAGAAAACACAACCAAATTAGTACCCCTTTATTTTATAAATGTCTTCAGTAATGAAGCAAGTGCAATTTTAAAATAGGTATCATCACGAAGGCCTTTAGCAACAACATACGCTCCTTGCAGAGTCGTGAGGATAAGAATGGTCGCTTCTAATGGTGCAAGGTTATCCGATATACAGTTATCATTAATCCCTTCTCGAATCAACTTTTCAATTTGTGACTTCATCCACTCAAAGCCTCTGCTCACTTCAGGTGCAAGTTTATCATCGGTCATTATTTTACTATCTCTGGCCATTTGCCCAATAAGACAACCACGTTCGATATTACGAGTTTTTTCTAAAATAGCTCTAAGTTTACCGCAAGGTGTACTTTCAGTCGAAAGTACTTCATCAGTAGCTAAAATCAATTGATCGACGTTATATTTTATAGCATAAAAAGCTAAATCTTCTTTACCTTTAAAATGATGATATAGACTGCCTTTTCCAATACCAGAAAGAGTAAAAATGTCTTGCGGGCTGGTGTTTGCTAAGCCTTTTTTTAGCAACAGTTCAGCCATGGCTTCAATCAGCTTCTGTTTCGATTTCGACTTCTGATCTTTTGTCATAGTTTTTATACACACCTCTTAAAATATGCTACCCAAAATAGGATAGCATTAAAATAGGAAAGGTATAGATTTATGCCATTTGCTTAATGGTGTCGACTAAACGGTTACTAAATCCCCACTCATTGTCATACCAACTAACCACTTGTAATAGCTTTCCACCCTTAACTTTCGTAAGTTTAGAGTCGAAAATAGCTGAAGCAGGGTCACGAATTATGTCTGAAGAGACAAGTTCATCAGAAGTGTAAGATAAGACTCCAGCCATTGCTATGGCCGCTTCTTCCATTACTTGATTCACTTTTTCAACGGTCACCTCTTCTTTTAATACAACCGTTAAATCAACCATTGAGCCGGTAATCACAGGTACACGAACTGAGCCACCATCAAGCTTGCCGTTAAGCTCGGGGATCACGATACCGATGGATTTAGCCGCACCAGTTGAAGTTGGAACCATATTTTGAGCAGCACTACGCGCACGACGCATATCGTTATGTGGAGCATCTTGAAGATTCTGGTCTTGCGTATAAGCGTGGATGGTCGTCATAAAACCACATTCAATACCAAAATTGTCATTTATCACCTTGGCAATAGGTGCTAAACAATTTGTTGTGCATGATGCGTTAGAAACAATGTGGTGATTGTTCGCATCATATTCCCTGTTATTAACGCCTTGAACGATGGTGAAATCAACATTTGTCGCAGGTGCTGAGATAAGTACCTTTTTTGCGCCAGCTTTAATGTGCGCGTTGGCTTTATTACCATCATTGAAAATGCCTGTTGACTCCAAAACTAAATCAACCATTAACTCAGCCCAAGGAAGATTTTCTGGGTTACGCTCTTGATAGACCGCAATTTTTTTATCACCAATAATTAGTGCATTATCACTAATTTCAATGCTTTTACCAAATCGACCGTACGTAGAATCGTACTTTAATAAATGAGCTAGTTGTTCGATTGAGCCAAGATCATTAATGGCTACAACATTAATTTGGTGATCACTCTCTTCCAGTGCGCGCAAAAAACTACGACCTATGCGGCCAAAACCATTAATAGCAATATTAATCATATAAACCTCTGTTTAACTGTTCAATTACCCAATAAAAAAACATACCAACAGGTATGTCCGAGACCGCTAAAACATACCAGTGTGGATGTTTTAAGTCAACGGTTAAAAATTAAATAAAAAAATCAATATGTGAAACATGAACAACCTGTACAAAATGATCACAAATAGGTAGATAAATAGATTAACAATCCAAAAGTGTGACGTATGTCGATGTTTTGACTTGTGGGATTATATAGGATCCACGTCACAAACATACCACAAGGGATGTTTTACGGATTGGTGGGATAGTGATAATGAAAAAAATATCAATACTGGATACAACACTAAGGGATGGTGAACAAGCTCCCGAAAATGCAATGGATCCGGAGAAAAAACTCAAAATGGCCTTGATGCTTGAAGAGTGCGGCGTAGACCATATCGAAACGGGATTCCCAGCATCTTCAAAATTTGACTATGAAGCGACAAAGCTGATCAGCAAAGAAGTTACACAGTCAGGTATAGCTACTTTTTCTAGAACACTAACAAGTGATGTCCAATTATCACTAGAATCAGGTGGACGTGAAAAAAATCACACTATTCAAATGGTGGCGACAGGTAGCGATCTTCATTTAAAGAACAAACGAAATATTTCTCGATCTCAAGCAATTGAAGAAGTAATCAACACCGTAAAATTCGCCAAACAAAATAGTGACTGCAGAATTGCAGTTGGGATTGAGGACGCGAGCCGAGCAGATTTTGATTTTATGGGTGAAATAACAGAGGCAGCAGTGTTTGCAGGTGCGCATCAAATAATTCTTGCGGATACAACTGGCTACGCGACACCGTCTGAATTTAAGAAATTGATTCAATTTATTAGATCCAAAACTGGCGACGGTATCAGTATTTCAACACACTGCCATAACGACCTTGGCCTGGCGCATGCGAACACACTTGCGGGTATAGAGGGTGGTGCAGATGAAGTTCAAGTTACATTAGGGGGAATAGGTGAACGTGCCGGTAATGCTTCGCTTGAGATGATAGCCTCAACTCTGTTCTTTAAGCCTGAATGTTATTCTTCTTTTACCGACATAAAGCTAGACAAATTGTATAAAGTTTATCAAGAACTTTGCTCTGAAATTGGTCTAGACATTCCAAGAAACCAACCTGTTTTTGGTACTTACGCTTTCTCAACTGCTGCCGGTATCCATCAACAGGGGGTCTTGGCTAACCCCGATACGTATGAGTTCGTGAAACCAGATGTGTTTAATCGTGAACGTGAATTTTTTGTATCACGTCATTCTGGTAAATCCATCATCAAATACATTCTTTCTAATAAAGCTATGGATCAAGACCCGAAATTACTTGAAACCCTATACGCTAACTGTATTAGCAGCCGTGCCGAAAATAGCTGTTTAAGTATGATTGAGTTGGAATTTGAAATTGATAAATTCATGAAAACCTTTTGTAAGGTGGCTTAAGTGAAGACAAATAGAGCTATCTTAGTGCTTGATGTAATTAACGATCTTGTTCATCCAGGAGGCAGTGTTGGTGACGACGGGTTTTATGCCCATTCAACTGAACGTCAAATTGTCAACAATATTAAAACAGTGCTCGATGTTGCTCGACAGCATAAAACGCCTATTTTTTATGTCGTTGTAGGCTTCAGTGAAAATTATGCTGAATGGTCGTCAACATCAAAACTATTTAAAAATGTACCACATAAAAAACAGGTGATTTTAGGTAAATGGGAAACAGAAGTGCACAAATTAATATCACCCAAAAACGATGATAAGGTCATTCAAAAAAACAGGATAGACCCATTTTTCAATACTAATTTAGAGCTATTGCTTAGAACTCATCGTATTGACGAGGTCGTTATTACGGGCGTGTCCTCCGAATTTGTTGTTCTTTCTACAGTACTTTCTGCACATGATAGAGATTACAAAGTTACCGTACTCGAAGATTGTATTTCTTCTTCCGATCAATATAGCCATGAATGTGCTGTTCATATCATCAATAAAGTTGCTGATGTGATTAGTTCAAGTGAATTTAATAACCAAGAGAATATGTAATGAAACCGTTTTACACCTTCTTAGATACAGAAAAACAAAACCTAACTGCGGTACTAATGCTTAATCCGCATAACCCTTACACGGATTACCCCGATTTTAAAGATTACATTGCAACTTTAGCGCTAAGAATTTCATCCGAAACGGTGTTAAGAGCGGCCTGTGATGCCATAGTTTTCGATCGTATTGAACATGGAAATCATGTTCATATTTTAGGGAATTGTCCAATTGACGAAACATTGCCTCAACTTGATTTAGATAATCCTGTTGAGCATAAATACAAAGCTAAAAAAACCTTCATTGGTGAAGGGTTTATGGAATTAATGTCGCATCTACAACGTACACCATTATTTTCCTATAAAAATCGAAATAATGGTGATTATTTTACTGATTTAGTTTCTTTCAATAAACTAAAAGGTAAAAAGACAGGTTTTACAGATGGGGACTTGATTTATCATAGCGATCGTTCTTATCACCCCGTACGGGCGGATTATGTATCACTGCTTGGTCTACATGTTAGTGACAATGAGCTGATTTATACAAACTATATGGATGTCAAAGAACTTAAAAAACATTTAAGTAAGTCAGTAATTGAAACTTTAGGTAAAGAAATCTTTGAAACGGAAGTTGATGATCTATCTAAGGAAAACAATAGTTCTTGGAAAAAATCAGCAGTTCATTCCATTTTGTTAAGTAACAATTTAATTCGTTATCAAGACACTTTTACACGTCCTTTAGATCCAAACAACTTTAATGCGACGAAAGCACTGCTTGAGCTAAAGCATGCAATGAGTAAAGCTGCGAAGGTGCGCCACATGGTAAAAAAAGGTGAGATGCTTATTTTTGGTAACCAAACAGGGATCCATAACCGTGAATGGATTGACGTTAAAAATGCTGAGGAGGGTCGTAAACGTTGGTTGCTAAAAACATACAGTTTCAATAATACCGATAAAGCCTCGAAATATAAACCTTGGGCAACAAAAGAAGATGCACTTTGCATTTGTGATAGCTAAGGATGGATCAAATGCAAAACTTATCAATGTCAGAAATACAAAATTCACTACCAAGACTGTTGGTTGGTTCTCTAAAACGTAATTTAAAACATGAGAATTTAGAGTTTGAGCCTATTAATAAAAATGGCCGAGCGTCAGCTGAAGTTCATTGGCTATTTAAAGCAGAAGAAGCGGATGGTTCTGCGGCCGCCGTCATTCGATATTATGCAGGTGGCGATGCTCCACCACATTTACATACGGGTTTTGAGTTGATTTACATACTTGAAGGCGAGATGCAAACATCGACAGGCGAGGTTAAAAAAAATGATCTTATTTTGCTAAAGCCTGGTTCCATTCACAAATCTAGCAGTAAATCCGGTTGTCTGGCGCTCATAATATGGCAACAACCAGTAAAAATGATGCGTTAGTTAATTGGTCAGTGAGCCAAAGCAAAATTGTGTTTATCAATTAGTTAGAGAGGGGAGTACCCCCCTCTATTGTATTTCTTTAATTTATTAAAAATTGCTCTAAAAGGTGTGGATATGTCTACAACAAATAATTATCGATGGTTTGTACTAGGTGTTGGTGTAATTGCGCAAATGACCTTTGCGATGGGGTTTGCTGGAATCCCAGTTGCTGGCGTATTAATGCGTGAAGCATATGATTTCTCATTATTTGAACTTGGTGTAGTTCTTGGTGCAATGGGTCTAGGTGTTGCCCTTTCAGAAATAATCTGGGGTGTTTTGACAGATAAGCTTGGTGATAAAACAGTTTTAGTGATTGGCCTTTGGTTATCTGCTGGTGCATTTTCGGCTATTTCGCGTTTTTTAACGCCCGATTCTGGTGAATCTATTTACTACTTGGCTTTAAGTGGAGGGTTAATAGCATCTGGGGCGTTTGGCGGAAGTATTAACTCATCTTCTGGTAGAACTGTAATGTCGTGGTTTGATGATAGCGAACGCGGATTTGCAATGAGTATTCGTCAAACTGCTATACCAGTAGGGGGAGCGATTGGGGCAGGACTTGTCCCTTGGTTAGCATATTCGTATGGATTTGATTCAGCATTTTTGTTTCTTGCTTTAGCTAGCTTTATTGTTGGATTATTTGTGCTTATTTTCGTCGATTCGAAACATAAAAAGATAAGCAACGCGGCCAAGAAAAGTGCTGTAGTGAAATCACCATTAAAAAGCTTTGAGATATGGAAGATAACGATAGCGGCAGGATTATTAACGGTACCGCAAATGTCGGTGCTTACTTTTGGTGGACTATATCTCAAGGACGTATTTCATATTGAATTATCATTAATTTCTGTCATTTTAATCAGTGTACAAATAGGTGGGGGTGCCTTTCGAATTTGGTTTGGCTACTATACGGATAAGAACAAAAATCGTATACCTGTATTAAAGCATATTTCAATCTTAGGTGGACTCTCAGCAGTAGTTTTATGTTTTGTAGTTGATAGCTACTTTTACGGTATAGCACTTTTTATTATCACAGGACTTATAGGTAATGCTTGGCACGGGGTTGCATATACCGAAGTGGCTGTTCAAGCTGGTGTAGAACGAGCTGGTACAGCGCTTGGCATGATAGGTACAACGGTATTTATGTCATCGTTTTTGTCTCCAATTATGATTTCGAGTGTGGTTGATGTATCAGGTTGGTCAACCGCTTGGGGAATTGTTGGAGTGTTAACTTTAGCGTCGCTTCTATTTTTACAGAGTCCTAAAAATAAATCAACAACCTCTACAGCGCCAGTGGAGGGTTGAGCTATGACTAAAACAATAGCAGAAAAAATTTGGGATAGTCATATTGTTGCATCATTAGGGAACACGGAAGTACTGCTCTACATTGACTTGCATTTACTACACGAAATTAACACGCCACAGGCTTTTGATGGACTAAGAGAGAAAGGAGTCAATGTACATCGACCAGATAGAACGCTTTCTACCGAAGATCACAATACACCGACATCGTCTGTTATCGACATCGATAAGGACAGCAGCACGTGGACTCAAATAAAATTACTTCGTGAAAATTGTCAAGAGTATGGTCTTGAGCATAAAAAGCTCGGAGAACTAGGTCAGGGTATTACTCATGTGATAGCACCCGAACAGGGGAGAGTACTCCCAGGTTCAACGTTGGTATGTTGTGATTCCCATACCACAACTCATGGCGCATTCGGAGCCCTCGCTTTTGGCATAGGTACCAGTCAGGTTGAGCATGTATTGGCTACACAAACATTAAGAGCGATCCCTTTCAATACAATGCGGGTCAATGTAACAGGTGCTTATAACGAAGGTGTTGATGCGAAAGATTTGGCCTTATTCATTATCAATGAAATTGGTACTGGTGGTGGTCAAGGCTGTGTCATTGAATACACTGGCGAAGCAGTTTCGCAACTATCTATGGAGCAACGCATGACCCTTTGCAATATGACGGTAGAAGCAGGAGCAAGTGCAGGTATTATTTCTCCCGATCAAACGACCGTTTCGTACCTCAAAGAAAAGCTGGCGGAGCGCAATGTTACGATCAGTGACGCAGATACGACTAAATGGCTGACATATGCGACCGATATGGATGCAGTGTTTGATAAATATGTTGAAATAGATGCAGCTAAAGTTCCAAAAATGATCTCATGGGGTACCAACCCTTCACAAGTTATCCCTGTAGTAGGGAAGGTGCCATATGTCGATCCCCTTGACTGTGCCAGTAAACAGATAGCCGCAACACAAGCACTCAAATATATGGGCTTAAAAGAAGGCGATGATCTGAGTTCACATCCAATTACGAATGTCTTTATTGGTTCATGTACTAATGGACGGATCGAAGATATGAGAGCTGTAGCAGCGGTACTCAAAGAGCACAAGGTACACAAAGATGTTCACATGTTAATTGTGCCAGGTTCAATGAAAGTTCACGAACAAGTAATCAAGGAAGGTATTGATAAAGTATTCCTTAATGCCGGAGCTGATTTTAGAGGGTTAGCGGGATGTTCTCTTTGTGTTGGTTTGAATTCTGATAAGTTAAGCGCAGGTAAAAGAACAGTATCGACCAGTAATCGTAATTTTGAAGGGCGGCAAGGCGTAGGCGTACGTACACATATAACCTCACCAGTGGTTGCTGCAGCATCTGCTATTAAGGGGCATATAGCCTCGCCACAATGTTTGGAAAATTAAATCGTGAGTAGAAAATATTTCCGTGGCAGAGGAATGCCATTAGTAAAAAACAATATAGATACTGACCAAATTATGCCGGCTCGATTTTGTTACAAGCCGACCCGCCGCAATCATGAAAATTCAGTATTTGGTGACTGGCGTGAATCAACAGATTTCCCGCTAAATGATCCGCGCTACCAACGTGCAACCATTTTAGTTACGGGCCGTGAGTTTGCCACAGGCTCTTCACGTGAGTTTGCAGTCTGGGGACTGAAAGATTGGGGATTTAAAGTTGTGATAGCCCCAAGTTTCGGGGACATCTTTTACAAAAATGCGTCAATAAATGATTTGCTGCCGGTAATCTTGAGTGAAGACGATGTTGAGCAACTTTGGGGGTTTCTAAAGGAAGACCACTACCTCGACATTACCGTTGATCTAGTACGAGATTCAGTTATAGCAAAAGGGAATGAATTCAAACTGACTATCTCTGATATCGTTAAAAAACGTTATATAGAAAATATCAACGAAACAAAAGAAACAATTAAGATATTGAATACTATAAAAAAATTTGAGAGCGAGAACGGTAAACAATGAAGAGAATAACAATTATTGGAAGTGGCCCACGTGGAATGTCGGTACTTGAGCGCCTTGTTGCTAATGCGATAACAATGGACATACAACAAAAAATTGAAATTATCCTTATAGATAATTGTCGAGTTGGGCAAGGGCGTATCTGGGATAGTACGCAAAGTAAAAATTATATTATGAATACGCTATCCACGGAGATTTCTGCTTTCTCTGGACATGGTTCCGTAGATACTGCCAAGCCAGGTAAAGGCCCATCATTCTCGGAGTGGTGGAAAGAAAATTATGACGATTTTGACCATTATCAAGGTTATGCACCGAGACGTTATTACGGTGAATACTTGTCATTCGTTCACGCTGTGGTTAAAGCATGCTTACCGAGAAATGTAACGCTGATAGATCTAAACGACACGGTACTCGACATCGATGTGGATGATAAGTCTTGCAATATTATATGTGAAAATTCGAATCCATTTATGAGCAATACAGTAATAATGACAACAGGCCACTCTACCAATAAGTATCTTGGTAAATTCAATGATCTACAAAACTTTGCGTCGACTCAAGCTAATCTTCAGTTTATCGCGGGTGACTCTTCGAGTGAAATCGATTTCTCTGTCGTTAAACCGATGGAAAATGTAGGCATTATCGGTCTTGGTTTGTCATTTTTTGATGTCGTAGCGGAGCTAACTGAAGGTAGAGGCGGTCAGTTCATTGAAGTAAATGGTGCAAGTCTAATTTATCAACCATCAGGTTTAGAGCCAAAATTATACTGTGGTTCACGTAGCGGTGTACCTATTTTTTCAAGAGGGCGTAACGAAAAACCATCTGACTATAAATATAAGCATGCAATATTCACACATGATAAAATATCACAACTTCGTGTAGAAAAAAACGGAAACCTTGATTTTCATTCGGACGTTTGGTCACTACTTGAAGCTGAAATTAACTATGCATATTTTGCTCAGATTATTCGCAATCAGCAGGGTGAGAGCGCCGCGAATATGTTTACCCAAACGGTGGCAGAAAACAATATTGAAGACTCTAAATCATTGGCGTTCTTTGCCTCTGAAGCTTTAAGTCAACACACCCACCCCCTCGACTTAGCAGCCCTGGCCAGACCCTTTGAAGGTATAAAATTCGATAGTTCTGACTCGTGGAACCAACACTTAGTGAAATTGCTTAAAGCTGACTTGGCAGCAGCGGAAAATGGAAACCTCGGTTCACCATTAAAATCTGCTTTAGATGTACTGCGTAATTCTCGAGACAACCTTCGAGCAGCTATCGACTTCGGTGGGTTATCGCCGCAAACACATAAAAATTTCCTGTCGATCTACATGCCAATTATTACGTTACTTTCAGCTGGCCCTCCTTTATTTCGAACTAAACAACTTTTAGCATTGATGGATGCAGGTATCGTGTCAATAGTCCCACCTAGTATGGATATTACAACCTCTCGAAATGGTTATGTTTTGATGTCTGGTGCCTATGATGGCTATAAACGTAACATTACGACGCTGATTGATGCGCGTGTACCTGTTGCGAATTTGCAGCTCGATGAAAATCAATTAACACGTAATTTGTATGACAAAGGTGTGTATAGCTCGTTTGTAAATAAAGGCGAAAATGGCGACGAATTTGTGACCGGTGGAGTGAATGTGACGGACTCTCCTTTTAATCCTATAGGTAAAGATGGCACGGTATATCAACACATTTTTGTTTTAGGTATTCCGACAGAACATACACGTTGGTTTATGCAATCAGGTTCTAGCCGTCCAGCACATTGGATCGATTTCATGATTGATGCCGATAACATAGCAAAAAGTGCCCTTAATATTTTGGGTTGAGCATAATTTAGTGGGTGGTCATACGCCCACATTCAAAATGGTGGATGAATGTTAAACCTAAAAACAAATTCCAAGTTAGATCCTATTTCTCAGGTCGTTAATCGTGTGAAGGTTGATCGCAGAGGGGGAACGCTGGACTTAAGTATAGGATATTATGAAAGTGAAGGTGAACACCACACCGGTTTCTCAGTTTTAGACGATACAAAATCATCGTTGCCTAGTATTGGTATCAACTTCAGTATCTTAGGTCTTGAGCAATACAGGGATGCAGTAAAAACATTGATAACTAATGAAAATAATTCATCTCATACGCTTAGTACGGTTCAAACAATAGGTGCATCTGGAGGCCTGTGGTTAGCTTTCTTGATTCTAAAAAGAGAAGGTGGAGCAAAACGTGTTTGGTTCAGCAACCCAACCTGGGGTAATCATTTAGACATAGCCAAAAATACGGGCTTAGAGATCATTCGATATCAATACGACCTTACTGACGTTGGAAATCTAAACTTTAATGCTGTTAAACAGTCATTAGGTGACCTAGAAAAAAACGATATCTTAGTCGTGCAGGGGTGCTGCCATAATCCCTGTGGAATTGATTTCACAATGTTTCAATGGAACGAAATCGCAAAAATTGCTCAACGTAAATCAGCCTATATAGTGGTTGATTTCGCTTACTTTGGTTTGTCTAAATCATTTAAAGAAGATAAGAAAATTTTAATACCTTTGCTTAACAATTTAAATAACCTCTTTGTTATCAATTCGTTCTCTAAAAATTTGGGCTTATATTGTGAACGACTTGGCGCGCTTAGTTTTTTCTCTCGCTCGAAAGATGAAGTACAGTCGTTTGATGGGTACGCCAAAAGTATTATTCGTTCGACATACTCTATGCCACCACAACTTTTGGCAGGTCAAGTAGCACATGTAATTTCAAATGTTGAAATTTTCGATAAGTGGATTGACGAAGTCGCAATTGTCAGAGATACGCTCTATATGCGTAAGGAAATACTAATTAATACACTAGAAACCAGTGGATTAGCTCATCTTGTAAGTAATACAAAAAGTAATGGTATGTTCTTAAATTTATTACTCAGTAGCGAGGAAATTGAACAACTAGTAGTTCAATTTGGTATTTATATATTAGGTAATGGACGCCTAAGTCTGGCCGGCCTACAGAAGAAAGATATTAATAAACTCGTGGAAGCCATTTCACAAGTAAAAACTAAAAGGGTGTTTTAATATGTATACCAACATACCTAAAGGTGTAAAAGATCCGATATTTGCACTAAACGAATCATTTAGAAACGATCCAAGAGAAGATAAAATTGACTTAGGAGTCGGTGTTTTTAAAAACGAATTGGGTTTAACGCCCTTGATGAAGGCGGTGGAAATTGCTGAATCAGCATATGTAATAAAAAATCAAAAAACCAAGGTCTACAAAGGGCTAATGGGGAATGAAGATTTCAATCAAGAGATTAGCAAGCTGCTTATTGAGAATGAGTCTGTGAGGAAAACTGCTGCTGTTGTTCAGGCAACAGGTGGAAGCGGAGCTCTTCGTCTAATATCTGACTATATATATTCTGTTAACCCTGACTGTACCGTTTGGGTTAGTGATCCTAGTTATGCAAATCACACCCCAATTCTGAAAGATGCTGGATTGACCGTGTGTTACTACGACTATCTTGATAGTGATTCAAGAATTGTTGATATGGGTAGAGTGACTCGAACGCTAGTAAATTCAAAAAAAGGTGACGTTGTTTTATTACATGGCTGTTGTCATAACCCTACCGGTGCTGACTTAAATATGACTCAGTGGCATGAGATCGCAGATTTTATGCTAATGAAAGGGCTCACTCCATTTGTTGATATTGCCTATCAAGGCTTAGGCGATACACTCGAAAAAGATGTTGGTGGTTTAAATATATTATTGTCCGTGTTTAAAGAGGTATTTATTACATCATCTAGTTCAAAAAACTTTGGCCTCTATGCAGAACGAGTTGGTGCTGCAATCGTTGTATGCCGAGATGTAGAGCGTGTGTCTAATGTAAGAAGAAGATTGACAAATATTGCCTTAAAGTCATATGCCATGCCCCCTAACCATGGTGCTGCAATTGTCGAAACGATCTTAACTGACCCTTTTTTGAAGAAGCTATGGATCGACGAATTAGACGTAATGCGCTCTCAAATAAAAAATAATAGAAAAGCCCTACATGATGCTTTGAAAGAATCAGGTTATATCGGCAATATTGATTTTATCACATCACATAAAGGTATGTTTTCTTCCTTTGGCTGGAGTGAACAATTCACAGACCTAATTCGCGAAAAATACGGCATCTACATTGTTAAAGGTGGGCGAATCAACTTTGCTGCGATTACAACAAAAGATGTAACGAGAATTGCCAGGTCTATTTGTTATACGCAAAATGTATTAAATGTAGGTATCGCCGTCTAACTATGTATTGAATAAATTCGGTACGAATGGGGATATAACCATTAAGCATATCATAGGCTTTTGCACACACATCACCGAGGAGTTCATTAAACATCACATACTAAGGTTATACTTAATCAGTATTACACGGTCAATCATTTATATCGAAGAACAGTATATAACTCGCCATAATAAAATCCTATGTAACAAGGAACTAATAAAAAAAATACAGCTGCGGCTTCGGGCGTAGCTATGTCCGGTGTTACGAATAGGCAAACTAAATACTCTGCGTTTTTTGCAGGGTATTTAGTTTGCCTATTAAATAATAAATCATGCGGTTGTTTATTCTCCTTATATAAAGATAAACAACCGAAACAACAATAAACCCAACTTTAATTAGCATCAGCTATAGAACCCTTTTGATAATTCATTTCACAACTTCGACAAAATTGCCTCTCTAATGCTTGTTTTTACCCTTTAAAACCGATTTTAACCTATAGTTTCGGATAAATAATTTTGCACGGCTCTGGTGAGTCTAGCTTTCACGTTAATTTTAAGTATGAAAGAAAAAATCTTTGGCAGTATAAATCAACAACTATCATCAGAAATGATTAAATCCTATTACACCAGTATATAAAACTAGGTTATCGATTAGATCGTAGAATTTATCTATAAAAAATATATCGAAAGTCGATATCGTTCATAGTCTTTACGACTTTTAAAGCATCCTGAATCGAATTTTTACTTCTTTCAACTGCATATTATACTCCTATCAATATTGAAATTTGATTGATCATTTTTTAATATTAATTGCATCATTTTTTTGAAAAATGATGATCTGTTTACCGAAAATAATTTAGGGAAATCAACTATGACTTACTTTTAAATTTCGAGACAACATTATTTTTAATCCTTAGTTCCTCTTGAAGCTCAAACAGACGGTACATCAATGTATTATTCAATGCCTCAAGTTCTTTTTGTGCCTTTCTTGCATCACCACGCTCTTGACGGTATCGATCTTTCAATCGATTCACTCTGTTTAACTCAACCCTAAAGCTCTCTGCTTCTGTTAACTCTGGTTCTGTTAGAGAAAAATCATCATTCAACAACGCTGACTTTTCAGCATTGTACTT